>DATGGP010000001.1:0-3080 GCA_035308425.1 Casimicrobiaceae bacterium
GGGTGATCGAGCGCTTTCCCGTCCTCATTGTTGCCGGCGGTGGCCTTCTGGGATTTGTCGCCGGCCAGCTCATCGTTGAGGACGCGGCCATTGCCGACTGGGTGCATTCACACGCACGGTGGCTGCGGTGGGGAGCGCCGATCGCCGGCGTGGCGCTTGTGGTCGGTCCCGGAAAGTGGCTCGACCGGCGCAGGCGGCAGGCATAAGGTGATGCCAGGCAGCCGATTGGAGAAGCTATGCGGCGACCGGAGTGGGCAGTACAGCATCCGAATCAATGACCAATGGAGAATCTGCCTTCGTTGGCGATACGATGGCCCGTGGGACGTCGAAATCGTCGACCTACCATTAGGACGGAAGCATGATCAGGAATCGAATGCGGCCGATCCATCCCGGCGAGATCTTGCGTGAGGAGTTTCTGGTGCCGCTGGGAATGACGGCACATGCGCTGTCGCAGGTGATTCGTGTGCCGGCGACACGCGTCAATGACATCGTGAATGCCAAGCGGGATATTACGGCGGATACCGCTTTGCGGCTCGGGCGCTACTTCGGCAACTCGCCGGAGTGCTGGCTCAATCTCCAGGCAGCATACGATTTGCGCACTGCGCAGAACGAGGCGGCCGCGAGAATCGAACAAGAAGTATCGCCGCGACGCGTGGCGTAAGGCGGCCGTCGATAGCATCAAACCGTGCTCGGCATCGCCGCCGCGGCGAGATGCCCCTGACCGCGGTAATCGCCCGCCTGGACGCCGGCGCGCTGCTTTTTTGCGACGCTCGAGCGCGTGTGCCAGCCGCTCGCCGGCTCGATCGTCGCTTCGCGCTGATACTGAGGCTAAACTGTATATCCCCCGATTGAGGGATCGGCAGGGCCTTGTCCGCGATAACCAATAGCGCGCTCGATGTAGCCAACCGCTCGCACCCGGGCATGGTGCGCGCGCACAACGAAGACGCCGTCTTCGTCGATGGCACGGGGTTGGCGATTCTCGCCGATGGCATGGGCGGCTATAACGCAGGCGAGGTCGCGAGCAACATAGCGGTCGACGTCATCAAGGAGGGATTGTTGCCCGAGCTGATCTCCGGGCGCGATCTTTCCAAGGTCGACGTACATACGGGCTTGACCCACGCTGCATTGCTATTGCAGCGGCAGATTGCGGCGGCCAACAAGGGAATCTACGAGGCAGCCCAAAGCCGTCCCGAATGTGCCGGCATGGGGACGACCGTTGTCGCCGCTGTATTCCATGGCGACCGGGTCTCCATCGCGCACATAGGCGATTCGCGCTGCTACAGGTTGCGCGGCGACCGCTTCGAGCAATTGACGCGCGATCACTCCCTGCTGCAGGAGCAGATCGACAGTGGCCAGATCACGGCCGACCAGGCGAAATTCTCGCTGAACAAGAACCTGGTCACGCGTGCGCTCGGGATCGAAGCGATCGTTCCGGCCGACATATCCGAGTACCGGGTCGAGGCGGACGACATCTACCTGTTGTGCTCGGACGGGCTCACCGACATGGTCGATGCCGACGTCGTCCATGGAATCGTCGACGAAGAGCGCGGCAAGCTCGAAGTCGCGGCTACTCAACTCATCGAGCTCGCGAACCAGAACGGCGGTCGCGACAACATATCCGTGATCCTCACGCACGTGCCTTCGTCGTTTCTGCCTGATGCCAACTGGGCCGAAGGCTACCTGGCGAAGCGACGCAGGCCGACCTGACGGGCATGGCCAAGCTCGTTCTTCACATTCCCGGCGGAGGGACACGCGACATCAAGCTGGACCTCGGTCGCCTCACGATCGGACGGCGCGCCGACAACGATGTCTGCCTGCCTTACCCCGCCGTTTCCGCGGAGCACGCGGCCATCGTGACCGTGCTGGACGATTCATTTCTCGAAGACCTGCAGAGCACGAACGGCACGCTCGTGAACGGCAAGAGGGTGGTCAAGCATTTTTTGCGCGATCGCGACACGATCGACGTCGGGCGGGTTCAACTCGTCTATGTCGTCAACGAGAGCGAAACGATCGCCGCGGCGGAGGAGGAGGCGAAGGGCAGCGAGGCATCATTGGCGCCTGATATTAGAGGGGGCAGCGCCAACGATGTCGAAGCGGAAGACGGTGACGAGATCGTCGGCCAACAGGATACCGAGGGTTTCGGAAATCGCGACTACGTCCTGATCGACGAGAGCGACGAGGATGCAGCAGCAGCGGGCGCGGTACCGCACACGCGCGTCGTCGACAATCTGCTTTCCGATCTGATGGAAACGAATCTGGGCGCCATGGTCGCCGTCGAAATTCCGCCCGCGGTCTCCGCAGTTCCAGCCACCAGTCGCACGGAGGCGATTGAGGACGATATCGCTCGTGGCGTGTACGTCGAGGTATTGAACGGTCCCAATGCCGGACAGATCGTGCCGATGACGAGACGCCGCTTCGTCCTTGGCAAGGCAGGCGCGACGGTCGCCGAGATCCGGCGCGACGAGAATCGCTTCTCGCTCGTGCCGATCGATATCGAGGCGATGTCGCTCGTCAACGAAGAGCCCGTTCCGGATTGCGGCGTGCTGCTCGAGTTTGGCGATTCGATCGAAGTAGCCGGCGTCAAACTGCGATTCGGGCGGCGCACGCCGTTGTAATCGACAATCGCCATTCGGCGCGTGTTTTCATTCGTCAGCACACTGCAAGGTGACGCACAGCGTCACGTTAACCGGGCCGCAGGTCGTCACATGCGGCGTTGACGACTCCAGCAACTTGTCCTGCGCCGCAGTCGAAATCGGCAAGCATTACCAAGTCGTTTTCATGAGGCCCGCGTAATCAATGGCTTATCGCCAAGACGAATGGCAGGACGGACACTCGATCGTTTGGCATAGCCATTGCTGACTTCCCCCCGCATCGCTGGATGCCGATGTGGTTTGTTGTTTTCATTCACTCTGGGAGAAGTCCATGAAACGTGTTCAACAAGGCTTCACGCTCATCGAACTGATGATCGTCGTAGCCATCGTCGGCATCCTGGCTGCCATTGCCTTGCCGGCTTATCAGGATTACGTCGTACGTTCGAAGCTGTCCGAAGCCGAAGCCGCGGTTGCCGCGTGCAAGACCAC
>DATGGP010000002.1:0-43873 GCA_035308425.1 Casimicrobiaceae bacterium
TGCGGTCACGAACGCAATCGCGTAGCAGACCAGGCGCAATCCGTGACCGGCCGGGGGCGGACGGCTTCAGGATCCAGTCGTGACCGAGGCAGCTTCCCACGCGGCGCACAGCTCGCGGCGTAACACCGTTCCGCGCATGAAAACGGCGCGCGGCACCAGTTCCGCATACATGTCGGCCAAGCGGCTCAGCGCACCGTAAGCCGTGACGAGCAGCTCGTGAGCACGCGGATCGTCGAGGCGTGCAAGCGTTCGATACAGCAACGCCTGGACATCGGTCGCGTTGTTCCACTCGGCATGCGACGGCGCCTCGGCCAGCAATGCGTCCACTTCCGCGCTTGCCTGCTCCGGTTCGCCCAGCGACGACAGTGCGGCCGCAACGGCCGCGCGACACTCCCACGCTCCCCGTGGCAGGTCGAGGTCGAGGTAGCCGCCGACCGCTTCCCGCGCATGCTCGCGTGCCTCGGCGATCGCTCCGAGTGCGGCGGCGGCCTTGCACGCGGCGCCGTGCGCGTGTGTCTCCACGCTCCGGTCGGCGACGGCGCGTCCTTCACGAATGCCGTGTCTTGCCGACTCCCGCGCCGACTCGAAATCGCCGAGCTCGCATAACACATGGGCCAGGTTGGCGTGCGCGCGGGCCTCCGCCCTGCGATATCCGGTCTCGCGCGATTGCTGCAGCACGCCGAGGAGCGTGTCGCGCGATTCGTCCAGGCGGCCCAGGTCGTCAACCACGAGCGCAATGTTCAGCCGCACTCCCACCGCGGCGTATCGGCTGCCCAGTTCGTCCATGATTCGGAGCGCCTCCTGAAAATGGTCTTGCGCGACTCCCAGGCGGTCGGCGACCTGGTGGTTTACACCCATGTTGTTCAGGATCGTCGCTTCCACGTGCCGGTTGCCGGCGAGCCTCGCCTTCTCGAGCGCGGCTTTGCCGTGCGCCAGCGCTTCGTCCCTGCGTCCGAGCCGGCTCAGTGCGATGAACAGCATGCTGTGAACGTCGGCCTGTTCGCCGAGTGGCGAACGGATGGCACGCGCGAGAGCGGCCTCGCCGAGCGCGACAGCGTCGATCTGATTCCCCGAATTCGACAGGTTGAAGACACGATCGCTGGCCGCGTGCAGGCGAAGGCCGTCGTCATCCAGTCGCTCGGCGAGCGATTCGAGCGCCGTGATGCACTCGAGCTCATGTTGCACCAGGCCCTGCCGCCTGAACACATCCCCGCGCATTCGCTGCAACGCGAACGAGCGGCGCAGATCGCTGCCGTCATCGAGCGCTAGGACGTGCTCGACGGCTGCCAGCGTTGCGGAATCGGCTTCGCGGCGTGACGCATCCTCCGCCGCGCGCATCCAGAAGCGCAGCGCCTCGGCGCGGTCGCCCGCGCGCTCGTAGTGCTCGGCGATCTGGCTCGCAACCTCGCCTTCGCGGCCGGCGCTGCGCGTTTCCAACCAGCGTGCAGCGCGGCCATGCCCTTCGCGCTTGTTGCGCTTCAACACTGTGCCGTAGGTGACCTGGTGCAGCAGGTGATGGCGGAATGCGTACTCGCATGCGCCTTCGAACGCGCTTTGCGACTGCGGCAGTGCGAGGTTGCGCGACGCGAGGACCGGCAGCGCGTCGAGTGCACGCGTGTCGATCGCGGCAAGCGCCTCGTCCCAGAACTGCGGTCCGACGATGCTCGCCTGCTGCAGGCTTCGGCGCTCTCCCGCCGCGAGCGCGTCGAGCGTGGCCTGCAGCACGCCGACCAGCGTCGATGGCACTCGCAGGGATTGCAGGCGCTCGTCGCGCACTTGCCAGCGCTCACCCTCGACGCGGATCACTTGCGTGTCGATGAGCATCTGCAGCAGGGCTTCCATGTAATAGGGGTTCCCCGCCGCCTGCGTCGCGAGCAGCGCCTCGAGTCGTGGCGATGCCGGATCGATGCGCGCCATGAGTGCGCGGGCCAGCGATTGGGTCATGTCGCCCGCCAGCGGAGCGAGGTCGATGCGCCGGTGCCCCGGCCATTCGGAGCCCCACGAGGGCCGGCGCTGCAACAGCTCGGGCCTTGCGCCGAACACCAGCGCAATCGAAAGCGCGCCGCCCGTGCGCACGAGGTGGTCCAGCGCATCGAGGGACTCGTCGTCGGCCCAGTGCACGTCGTCCACCAGCAGCACGAGCGGCTGTTGCGCCGAGAATCGTCGCATGACCTCGACGAAGGCGTGCAGGCCGCGCGCCCGAAGCTGTTGGGCATCCTGCAAGATGCCGGCGACGTGCGCGTCGCGACTGAAGTCGAGTCCCATCATGTGACCGAGCAGGGCGATGTGCTCGTCGGCCTGGGTCGGCAGCATCGGCCTCAGCGCCGCCGTGAAGCGCTCCTGTGCCTGCTGCTGCGAGTCGCTGTCCGCAACGCCGAAGTGTCCGAGCAGAAGCTCGCGCAACAACGCGCCAGGCTGATGCCGAGCCTGGGGATGAGCGCCCGCGAGCCAAAGGCCATCGGCGGGCGTGTTTGCAAGAAGGCTGTCGTGAAACTCGGCGAGCAGTCGGCTCTTGCCGAGGCCGCCCTCGCCGAGCACCGTGGCCGTCCGCAAGCCCTCGCGCGCGAAAGCGGCCTTCGCAAGCGCGTGCAGTTCTGCGATTTCATTGGCGCGTCCAACCATCGCCGCCGCCGCACCCTCGATCCCGCGTCGCAGACCCCGCGCGTGGCGTGCATGCGGCCTGGCGCGCGTGACGAGATAGGTTGTGAGCGGCTCGTCGACGCCTTTTACGAGGAGCGGTCGCTGCTCCTCGACATCGAACAGTCCACGCACGTGCGCGAACGCGTCCTGGCTGATGCGCAGGCGTCCAGGCGGTGCCGACTGCTCCATGCGCGCGGCGACGTTCACGGCGTTGCCACGAATGTTGCGTTCGCCATCCATGCCTCCGCCGAGCATGACGTCGCCGGTGTGCGCGCCGACCCGCACGTCGAATTCGTGGCCGCTCTGGAGCCTTCTGGAGAAGTCCCGAGCGGCGTCAAGCAGCGCAAGCCCGCAGCGCACGGCGCGCTCGGCGTCGTCTTCGCGCGCCTGCTCGGCGCCGAACACCGCGAGCATCGAATCGCCGGCGTAGTTCATGACCTTGCCATCGTAGTGACGCACGGCCTGGGTGAAGCGCGCGAGTGCTCCGTCCATGATGGCTTGCGTATCCTCGGGATCGAGCTTGCCCGCGAGCGCAGTCGAGCCGACGACATCGAGGAACAGGATCGTCACCTGCTTCAGCGTCTCGGCCGGAACCGCATCGGTTGCAGTAAGCGCAGCGAGCCTCTCGCTCAAAGGCGCGAGGGCCGTCTCGGCGACCGCGTCGCCAAGCACGGCACGCTGTGCTTCGAGCGCGGCGATCGCGGCCAGGAGTCGGTCATGATCGGCGGTCATGGCCGTGGGCATAGCAGGTGATGGACGAGTCGTCTTCTCATGCGACCGCGACGGCGTCACCGCCTACCGCTGTAGTCGCGGAAGTCGCGCGTGACGGGGCCGTCGCATCGGACGTCTGTTTCGCGACGTACATGACGCCGCGCCGCAGCCACCGGCGCGATTCGTGTGCTACCTGGAGGCGTGCGGCAAACGAGTCGCCGACATTATGACGCGGCGAGAGCGATCTGCAGGTGTGCCGGCATCCCCGACCGGATGTGAAGAAGCGCAAGAGTCGCCGAAGCACACCATCTCACAAGCGTCGATCGACCCGCGAGCCGCGACGTTTTGGGGACGTCAAGGACCAGACGAGCGCCCAGGCGGGTCGTCGCTCGAACACGGCATACGGTCGAGACGAGGCGATACAGTAATAGTCCATTCGCGAAAGGAAGGAGCGGATCATGGCCGACGCGGAGAACAAGCAAGAGCAGATCGATCGACTTACCCGGGAGCTCGAAGAAGCGGAGCTCTTCGCGCAAAGCCTCCGCGCTTACATTGTCGCGATCCGTGACGAAGTGGTGGGCGGCCATGCCGGTCGCGCATTATCGATGTGTAACCAGGCACTCACTGAAATCGACAGTGCGACCGACGTCGTCGCGCCGTCACGACTCCTTGGGAGCCGGGCAGCTCTCGATGCAGACGATGAGCCGCAAGGGGACAAACGAGACTAGCAGCGACCTTCTGCGCCGGCCGTGGTTTTGAATGGTCGCTGGACTGATTCGCCGACTTCGCCGCGCTGCCGTAGCGTAATATCGGCAGCGTCCGTCAATGATCGCTAGGCGTGCTCCTGAATTTCCGGGACATGGTCTTTCGACGTTCCCCGAGCGACCTGCCGCATCGCTCGTTTCCGCGCATGCGCTCTCTCTGCCGGGGCGCTATCGTCATCGTAGCGGCGCTCCTTAGTCTGGCGACACCGACAGCGTCGGCGGCGCAAGGCACAGGAGCGGTGGTCCCGGGTCCCGTGTCCGGCGGCCAGGACCAACTTCCCCAGTCCGGCTCGAACCAGCCCTTCCTCGATAGCGTGAACGTCGACCTGGGCTACACCTACGACGACAACGTCACGCTGGGCCGTACCCGCGACGATATCCTGTGGGACCAGTCGCTCGCGCTCGACGCAAGCGCAACCCGCGACGTGCGCATCAGCGACAATCTACGGCTGGTCGTGACCGGTCTCTTGAGCGGCCAGAAGTTCGACAGGTACAACGGCCTTTCGAATCTTTCGGGCGGCGTCGAAGCGGAGCTACAGTACCGGCAGTCCGGCGCTTTCGACGCGATAACGTACGCGGCCTTCGCGCGGGGCTGGCTCGACAACTACGCGTCACACCTGCGCGACGGCAGCCATTACTCGGTCGGCGTGAGCGCCCGTGGCGCCGTGACCGATCGCATCGGGCTCTTCGGAGAACTGGCATACAACGAGCGCCGCGCCCAGAGCGAAGTTTGGGACGTGATCGACCAGTCCGCGCTCCTCAACCTCGATTATTCGCTGGGCGACCGCGGAACGTTGTATCTGACCGGCCAGTACCGGCGCGGCGACGTGGTGTCGGACGGCCATGCCACGCTGGTCAACGTGAGCCTGGCGAAGGTCTTCGTGCTCGATGACGCGTTCCCGAACCAGCAATGGTTCGCCTACCGTTCCGAGGCTCGTACCTGGATCAGCACCGTCGGGTACAACCTGCCGTTGGGTCACCAGGCATCGCTCGACATTTCGTGGCGGCGCGTACAGTCGACACCGACCGCGAACCTGAACTTCGATGTCCAGGGGTCGCTACGCTACGTCGGCAATCAGTACTCCATCGTTTTGCTGAAGCAGTTCTAGGCGATTCAATCATGGCGCTCACGCGTATCGGATGGATTTGCGCGGCGGCGGCGGCATTGGTGCTGGCCGCGTGCGGCGGCGGAGGCAGTCCCGGTGACGTTCACCCGGGAACCGATCCGGTGATCGTGCCAGGCGAGCCGAACGCTTTCCTGGTGTTTCCCAATCCACAGGTGCAGCCGGACGGTTCCCTGCAGACCACGTCGGCCGCCTACGCGCAGGCTTACTACGCCGCCATCGATCCGAACAACGCGAAGGACACCCTCGCCAAGTGGAAGGCCGCCAACGGCTTCGACAGCGGAACGGGCACGCAGGTCACGGTCGTCTTCGGCGACGTGCGCGACCTAGGTTTCGGGCGGCGCATCACCGGGCGGCAAAACGTCGACGGCACACTTGCCTTCTACACCGAGAACTACCTCGTCAAGACGGGTGGCGCGTATGCCTTTTCCCCGATCAACCTCGACGCCGCGATCGTGCGCGACCCGAACGCGTTGGTGTACGTGGCCGGCATCGAATTCAGCCCGGGACCGGCGGCTGGAGTGAGCTTCGCGAAATACTTCAACTTCAACGTCGCGACCGGCGCGCGCGAGAACATGGCGGACATCGATGGCCGTGGCGACAAGGCAATGCCGGGACCATGCATCGTTTGTCACGGCGGCCGGGCCGACGCGCTGACACCACCTGACGCGTCGGGCAACGTGCGCTTCAACCTGCTCCTGAATGCGGTCTCGGGCGCGCGCGGCGACGTCCTGGGACAATTGCCCCTGTTCGAGGTGAGCAGCTTCCAGTTCTCGGACAAGCCGGGGTACACCCGCACCGAGCAGGAGCCCATGCTGAAAACAATGAACAAGTGGGTCCTGTGCTCGTACCCGCTGCCTGCGCCGTCGACGTTTCCGGAAGATGCCTGCCGACGCGCGGCGAGCTCAGGCGAGTGGCAAGGCACGGCCGCGGCACTCATCAAGGCGGCCTACGGGGGAGATGGTTTGCCGAACGCCGCCTACGCCGAACCCGCTGCGCCCGCTTCGTGGGTGTCGGCGGGACAGACTTCGCTCTATGAGACGGTGGTCGTACCGGCGTGCCGCGTCTGCCACCAGTTGCGCGGAACGGGGAGGCAGTCGGACATCGATTTCACGACGTACGCGAAATTCCAGTCATACGCGAGCCGGATCTTCGCGACCGTCGTCGATCGCGGCGACATGCCGCTCGCAAAGCTCGTGTACGACACGTTCCACGCATCCTCCGGTGAAGCGGCGCTGGCGGATTTCCTTGTCGGCCAGGGTTTGCCGGCGCGCGATACAAGCGGCGCCGTCCTGCGGCCCGGGCGTCCGATCGCGGATCCGGGGCCGGACCGGGTCGTACGTCAGGGCGCGACGCCGCTATCGGCCAGCAACAGTTTATTTGCCGATACCTATGCCTGGTCGATCGTCTCCGGCCCGGATGGCGCTGTCCCGCCCAAGGGCGCAATGCTCACGAACGCCAACACCGCGCAACCTACGTTCAATGCAACGACCGATGGGACCTACGTGCTGAGCCTCGTCGCCAACACCGCCTCCGCTCGAGGCGAGCCGAAATTGCTGTCGCTCGTGGTGCAGAACGCGTTGACGCCGGACCCGAGCGCCATCCGCTTCTCCGACATCAAGGCGGCCCTGCAGGACGGCCAGGAGTGCCAGGGCTGCCACGCTCCCGCCAGCGCGCTGCACCCGCCGATTGCTTACACCAATTATGACCGCGATGGCGATGGCGCGATCACGCCGGCGGACGACGCCTGGTTCTACGCCGAGGTGAGGAGCCGGATCAATTTCACGGAGATCGCCGCGAGCCCGCTTCTGCAGAAGCCCTCGGGGCACCATCACTTCGGCGGTGTCGGTAAAGGCTTCGACACGAGTCTGGCGCCCGGGCAACCGGGGCGCGCGAAATACGATCTCTTCCAAAACTGGATCCTCAACGGCGCGCCGCAATAGCGCGCCGCTGCAGGATCAGTACGTGCGCCGCCGCGGTTGCTTGTAGTCGTCCCTCGGAAACACGAAGGGCGGCGTGCGCCCCACCAGCGCCTCGATCAGCATCAGCTCCTGGTCGGTGTGGTTGATGAACGGTGCGAGGCGGATATTTCTGCCGGGCTGCTCGCCGGTCAGAATGTACAGCGGCCGATTGTGGTGGCGCGACACGACCGTCTCGCGACTCGTCGGGTCGCTCGTCGAGGCGATGTCGGCGGTTCCGTAACACGTGCAGAAGTACGTCTGCTCCGGATCCGACTCCATGTAGATACCGGTTCCGCGGATGCCGATGGACGCGTTTCTCGTCGTCATGCGGACGGCTCTGCCGGTCGGAAACACCGATAGGATCTTCCCGGTCAGCACCCGAAGGCCCGATACGACCATCGAATGGGCTTCCTTCGTTTCCATCGTCACCTGGCTCTCGCTGCGCTGAAGGTGCGCGGTCGCGCCAACGGCGTAGATCACTTCGCCATCCTTGCCGGTCGCGACGGTGGAGTTTGCAGCGATCCGGGTGTCGAGCGTAGCCGGTTGCCCGTCGACCAGCACCTGCCCTTCGATCCGGTAGATCGACTTCCCCTGCGGCAGCCGTGCCGGCCTGCTGCCGAGTACTTGCGCGGCGACCGTGCGGCTTCCGATAGCGGTCGAGAAAAGCGCCGCCGCAAGCGCCTCGATCAGAAGGCGGCGCTGCGACTCCTCACTATTTTTATTCCACGTCATCGTTGGAGTCGCATGAGACTCGATGTTCCCATTCTCGGCCGGTTGCCGGTCCCGGTCAAAGCGGAGAGATACCGTAGCACGGTGCGGAAAATTCACGGCAGCTGCCCGCGCGGTGTGCTTGCGCCACACCCTCAGGCGCACCCACCTCGGCCTCGCGTTTCCGGCCGCTTCCGCACGTGGCGGAGCATCGCCTATGCTTCACGCTCTGGCAGCACATCGTCTGGTGAACCATCGTCCGCTGGATGCCGAAGTTCTCGCTGGGTGGCCTTGTTCGGGTTGCGATCGAACTGGCGCTGCTGGCTTGTCTGCTGACCGACGCCGCGGGCTGGATAGAGATCCCTGGACTCACCCAGCTCGAACGTTGGGTCTACGACGCGAGGGTCCATCTGTTCCTGCCGCGAACGCGCGACCCACGCGTCGTGATCGTGGACGTCGACGAAAGAAGCCTCAAGGCCGAGGGATACTGGCCCTGGAGTCGCGACAAGGTCGCACTGCTGGTGCATCAGCTCTTCGTGCGCTATCGGGTCCGCGTCGTCGGCTTCGATACCGCATTTCCCGAGACGGATCCGAACGCCGGCCTGCCGGTTCTCGAAGCGGCTGCCAGTGGCGAATTGCGCGACGACGCGGCGTTTCAAGCTTTTTTCGAGCGAATGCGCCCCTCGCTCGATTACGACCGGCTCTTCGCCGAAGAGATCCAGAAGCATCCCGTCGTCCTCGGGTTTCTGGTGAGCGGGCAGGCAGAGCAATCGGCCGTCTTGCCGCCACCGGCGTTCCCGGCGAGCGCTCTCGCCGACGCGCAGTACAGCTATTTCAGCGCCCCCGGCTACAGCGGCAACATCGCCCCGCTGCAGGCGGCCGCGACCGCCGCAGGTCATCTATACGCGGCGCTCGACCCGGACGGCGTCACGCGCAGCGTGCCGATGTTCATGCAGGTGGGAGACGACTTCTTCGAAGCGATGTCGCTCGCCGTCCTTCGCGTCTACCTCGGCAACGCGCCGATCAAGCTCGAGAGGACCATCGTCGTGTCCGGCGGAAGGAAGGTGGGGTGGATGCGCTCCGTGCAGATCGGCGACGATGTGCGCATTCCGCTCAACGAGAGAATGGCGGCGCTCATCCCGTTCCGCAGCCCGGGTAGCTATCGCTACGTCTCGGCGACGGACGTGATCCGGGGCACGCTCGGCGCCGACGAGCTGAAGGGCCGGATCGTCCTCGTCGGCACCTCGGCACGGGGGCTCGTCGACGTCCGCGCCACGCCGACGCAGGAGGACCTCCCGGGTGTCGAGATCCACGCGAGTCTCATCTCCGGTGCACTCGACAACACCGTGAAATCCCGGCCCACGGAGACGCTCGCCATTGCCATGCTTACCATCCTGCTCGTCGGCATTCCGTTCGCGGTACTTCTGCGGAGGCTGTCGGCCCTGGCCGCGACGCTCGCCGTAGCGGGCGTGCTTGCCGTCTTGTTGGGCGTGAATGCGTGGGCGTGGCAGGCGCGCAATCTGGTGCTCCCGCTGGCCGGCCCGCTGCTCATGCTGGCCGGCCTCTACTTTCTCGACGTCGTGTGGGGCTACTTCGCCGAAACCCGTCACCGGCGGCTCCTGACCGACCTGTTCGGAACCTACGTCCCGAAGGAAATCGTCGCCGAGATGGCGGAGCATCCCGATGAGTACTCGATGCACGGCCAGAGCCTCGATATGACCGTGCTTTTCGCCGACATTCGCGACTTCACGTCGATCGCAGAAACCCGCACGCCGCAAGACCTGAAGGACCTGATCAACACTTTCTTCACTAGGATGACCATCTGCATCCAGGACAAGCGCGGCATCGTCGACAAGTACATCGGCGACGCGATCATGGCCTTCTGGGGAGCGCCCGTGCGCGATGCCGAGCATGCCCGGCACGCGCTCGAATGCGGCCTCGCGATGCAGAAGGCCTTGCGCGAACTGGACTCCGTGTTCGCGAAGAAGCGTTGGCCCGCGCTGCGCATCGGCGTGGGTCTCAATTGCGGCACGATGAGCGTCGGCGACATGGGCTCGCACTTCCGCCGGTCCTACACGGTCATGGGCGACGCGGTGAACCTCGCCTCCCGTCTCCAGGATCTCACCAAGGAATACGGCGTGGGCGTCCTCGTTTCCGACAACATCGTTCGCGCCGTGCGGGACTTCGTGTATCGAGAAGTGGACAAGGTAAGGGTGAAGGGCAAGCGCGAGGGTATCGCGATTTTCGAGCCCATCGGCGCCCAAGGCGAGGTCCGCGGCGACACGCTTTTGGAGATCGCCCGTTTCCACCAGGCGCTCGCGCACTTCCGCGAGCGGCGCTGGGACGAAGCCGAAGCGCTGCTCGAGGAGCTCGCCGCCGCGGCGCCTGAAGTGAAACTCTACCGACTCTACCGCGAGCGCATCGCCCGGTTCCGCGCGAGCCCGCCGGGTGCGGACTGGGATGGTGTTTTTGGTTTCACGGCACGGTGATGTTCACGGCGGCCCCATGTCGCCGTGACCGACGTCCAGATTCTGACCGTCCGACTGGGCGCCATGGGGTCATTCGACGGTGTCTGAGCGACGAAGTCGTCGCGACCCATCGAACCCATTCGAACCGCATCAGCTCGCTGGCACGCGAGGAAGCAACCTCCGCCGGCTACTGCTGCGGGCCTCGCGTGTAATCAATCAAGACGTGACGATCGCCCTGCGCGCCGCTGGATTCAAGGATCTGAAGAACAGCCAGGTATTCTGTCTCGCGCACATCGACCTCAGTGGCAGCAGCATCGTCGATCTGGCCGAGCGAAGTAATGTCAGCAAGCAGGCGGCCAGCAAGCTCGTCAGTGAGCTCGTCGCGCTCGGCTATCTGTCAACGTCGCAAGCGCCGTCGGACGGCCGAACGATACGCGTCCGGTTCACGCCGCGAGGACGATCGCTGATGCAACGGAGCTGCGAGTTATTCGCGCACATCGAACGCGAATACCGCCGCCGCCTGGGCGCACACACCTACGCGGTCCTGAAGCGCGCGCTGCACGAGTTGGCCGAGCTGAGACCTTCAAGTCACGATTGAGGCTCGCTGCGTCATCAGCAATCTATCGGGGCAGGCGCATCTCACCGGCCGGTTCGGCTCGATTTGCGAAATTGATCGTCTACATCGTTGCCATGAAGCGCTGCGATTGGGAGCGCAAGCGTTGCGCCGTCGGTGCATGGCACACCGCACTCACGTGCGTTGTCGTGGTGCGCTTGACGCACCGCGCTGGATCGGACTAGCCTTTGCGCACTGCTGCGCGGAGCTTGCAATCCCGATGCAGAATCGATCGCCAAGCTGACGCGAACGAAGGAGGCAACGATGAACGGGGACCGTGCGCCTGACGAGCGACATGAGGAGGGGGCCGATCAGCCGGCGCTCGAATCGCGCCGGGAATTCCTGAAAGGCGCGGCCGTCACGGGCGGCGCGGCAGCGCTCGGCTATTCGGCGCTTGCAGCCGCACAGCAGGATGAGCTGCAGCCACGGAAGATCCCTGCCCCAGGGCTGCGCAATGCGCCTGCGGCTGCCAACCATTACTACGTCCCTGCGGCGGTCAACACCGTGCACTGGGGCTATTTCAGCAAGTCGCTCAAGCCGCTGTTTGCCATCGACTCCGGTGATTTCGCGACCATCGAGGTGTTGACGCATCAGGCGGGTGACGATTACGAGCGGATGGTCGAAGGCGACCCGGGCGCGGAAAGCGTGTACTTGTGGACGCCGCAGCGGAAGAACGTCGATCGTCGTGGCGCAGGCCCGATGGATGCCAAAGTGGGTGCCGGAGCGGGCTGGGGCGTACACATCTGCACCGGGCCGATCTATGTCCGGGGTGCGGAGCCCGGCGACGTCCTGGAGGTGCGCATCCTCGACGTGTATCCACGGCCGTGCGCCAATCCGAAGTACGCCGGCAAGGCATACGGCACGAACCTGGCCGCTTGGTGGGGCTACCAGTACCACGACCTGATCGAGGAGCCCAAGCCGCGTGAGGTCGTCACCATCTACGAGCTCGACGCCAGCAACGGGCAGGATTTCGCGCGCCCGATCTACAACTTCCGCTGGCTGCCGATGACCGATCCATCCGGTGTCCATCACGACATCTACGACTACCCGGGCATGATCACGGACCACAGCAAGGTGCGTGAAAATCACGGGATCCTGAAGAACGTGCGCGTGCCGATTCGCCCGCATTTCGGCGTCATCGGCCTCGCTCCCGCGGAAGCCGAGCTCGTCAATTCCATCCCCCCGAGCTACACCGGCGGCAATATGGACGATTGGCGTGCCGGCAAGGGCTCGACGATCTATTTCCCGGTGTCGGTGGAGGGCGCCTATTTCTCGGTAGGCGACTCCCATGCGGCGCAGGGGGATTCCGAGTGTTCCGGCACCGCGATCGAATGCTCGATGACCGGCGTGTTCCAGTTCATCCTGCACAAGCGCGCGAGTCTCCCCGGGTCATCGGTCGAGAACCTCAAGTGGCCGCTGCTCGAGACCAAGGACGAGTGGGTGATACACGGCTTCAGTTATCCGAACTACCTCAGGGAGTTCGGTCCGCAACCGGACAAGCAGCTCGGCGTGTTCGAGCATTCGTCCGTGGACCTGGCAATGCGCGACGCCTACCGGAAGATGCGCGACTTCCTGATGTCGACGCAGAAGCTATCGGAGGACGAGGCGATATCGCTGATGTCCGTCGCGGTCGACTTTGCGGTGACGCAGGTGGTCGATGGGAACTGGGGCGTGCATGCGGCGCTGAAAAAGCGCGTTTTCACGGGCTGAGCCCATCGCGCCGCCTTTCAGGCATGTTGTAGCCCCGCTCGACGCCGTGGTCTTTTTAGGGCGTCGAGCAACCCACGTCGCGAGCGCTCAGCCGCTGGCCAGCACGCAAGAAACTTACGCGTTCACCGTGTCCCAGCGCGTCTTCCACGAGTTCCGCCTGCCCAAGGCGATCCGCACCGATGACGGCGTGCCGCTCGCCAGTGCGCAAGCCCTGTTCGGCTTGAACAAGCTCGCGGTATGGTGGCTGCGCCTGGGCATCGCCATCGAGCGCATCAAGGCCGGGCGTCCGCAGCAGAATGGCCGCCACGAGCGGATGCATCCAACCCTGAAGCAAGAAGCCACCAAGCCGGTCGCGCAGAACCTGCTCCAGCACCGGGAGCGCTTCGACGACTTCATCGACTGCTACAACCACGAACGTCCGCACCAGGCGCTCGACATGCGTTATCCGGCCGAGCTCTACGCCGAGTCGCGGCGCCCGTACCGCCGCAGCATCGGCGCCTTGACCGGCGTCTTCATATCCGACAACTCTTTTCTTCGCCAGATGAGGCAATGTCAAAGATCGCATCTGCACTCGCATGCGGATCGCAAAGCCGTTGGCGATTCGCGCGTCAATCGGGGGGCGATCGTACTTGCCGACCGAGTGCTTTCGCGGAGCTCGTTCTGCTCCAGATCTCATCCGCGCGTACACTAGGACGCCGAGGCCGGTCGCAAGGCGACCAAGGCCGGGAGACAGTCATAAAACCTCATCCGTCGGGAGGAGTTCAAATGTTGGCGTCCGTTCGACTGGTTTGTGCTCTAGCAGCGTGTGCATTCGTCATGGGCGGCGAGGCCGCGCGAGCCGAGGACGTGATCAAGATCGGAATTCCCGTCGGCCTCAGCGGCGCAAACAGCGTCGTCGCGCCGTCGGTCGTGCAATCGGCCGAACTCGCCGTCGAGGAGATCAACGCAAAGGGCGGAATCCTTGGTAAGAAAGTCGTCCTCGAGGTCGCGGACGACGGTAGTGGCGCCGCGGGCGCGCAGAAGGCGTTCGACTCGCTGATCTTTCAGAAAAAAGTCGATGCGCTGATTACGATGGAAACGAGCGCGGCACGAAACGGGGGACTGCCGATCGTCACCCGCGGCAAGACGCCGTTCATCTATACGTCGTTCTACGAGGGGCGCTCCTGCAACCGCTACATGTACGTGGACGCGTGGGTACCGGACCAGCAGGTGGCGCCGATCGTCGATTACTTCATGAAGAAGGACAATGCGAAGACGTTTTTCCTCATCGGCAGCGACTACGCGTTCGGCCGAGGTATGCTCGATTTCACGCGCGGCTACATCCAAAAGAAAGGCGGCAAGGTGGTCGGGGAGGAATACCTGCCGATGGACGGATCCGACTGGACTGCCATCATCAGCAAGCTGAAGGCCGCCAATCCCGACGCGATCGTCACATCGACGGCCGGCGGCGCGCCCAACGTCACACTTACGAAGCAGTTGCGCGCCGCGGGTGTCAAGATTCCGTACGGGAATCTGGCGGTTGACGAGGGAACCGCGAAGAGCATGGGGCCGGACGCCGACGGCATCTACATTTCCGCGTCGTATTTCACCAACATCGACAACCCGAAGAACAAGGCCTTCCTCGCTGCCATGGAGAAGAAATTCGGGTCGAATCTCAAGACGCCGAACGATCTTTCCGTGCCGGAGTACGAAGGCGTCTACCTCTACAAGGCCGCGGTGGAGAAGGCGAAGACCACCAAGGCTGACGCCGTGGTCAAGGCGCTAGCTGAGGTTTCGTTCGACGGACCGCGCGGCACCATCCGCATGAACAAGCAACACCATGCGCCGCTGACGATGTATCTCGGCCAGGTGCAGAAGGATGGGTCGGTGAAGATTCTCGACACCTTCAAGGACGTGGATCCGGGCGCCCAGTGTCCAAAGCTCTAACCTAGGCAAACGGTCCACCGCGCTCGCCCGCGGCGGGGGGGCGGTGGACCACGCCATGCTCGCGCACCGGGTTTGATCGGAGCGGCTTCAGCATGAGCGCTACGCTGCTCGACATCGTCACCACCGCCGCGATCCTCTTTGCCGTGTCCGCCGGATTGCTGATCGTGTTCGGCGTGATGAAGATCATCAACTTCGCGCATGGAGGTTTTCTGACGATTGGCGGCTACGCGGCCCTGGCTGTCACCAAGCTGGGCTGGAATCCATGGGCGTCGCTCGGCGTCGCCTTCGCCGTCGGCTTCGTGTGTGGCAGCGTCATCGAGCGCCTGGTCATGCGCCCGCTCTACGCGCGGCCGCTCGATGCCATCCTCGCGACCTGGGGCCTCGGGATCATCATCGGGCAGCTCATCACACTCGCCTTTGGCCGCGAGGTGCAGTTCGTTCAAAGCCCGATCACCGGCGCCGTCGACGCCTTCGGCCAGTCGTATTCGGAATATCGCTTGCTGCTCGTGCTGGCCGCGTTCCTGCTCGCCGCCATCCTCGCTGCGGTCATGCATGGCACTCGACTCGGGCTCGCCACACGTGCGGTGATCATGAACGAGAACCTGGCCCGTGCGCTGGGCATCAACAGTGCACTCGTTCGCTTTCTCACCTTCTCGTTCGGCGCTGCGCTCGCGGGGCTGGCCGGCGCATTGATCACACCGCTGTCCAGCGTCGACCCCAACATGGGCGTTCCGTGGCTCGTCAACGCGTTCATGCTGGTGCTCGTGTCCGGCGTATCGCTCGTGAGCCTCGCGCTCGCCAGCCTGGTGCTCGGAGCTGCGCAAGTCCTCGTCAGCACCTTCGTCAGCCCCGTTCTCGGCGGGCTCACGATCGTCGTGCTTTCCGCCGTCATCCTCCGCATCCGCTCCCAGGGCTTTGCACGTGGCTAGTGCTGCGGGCACGCCGGATGCCGGCGCGCACGGTGCACAGCCGCCAGCAACCTCGCGCGGCAGATGGTTCGCGGTCCTCGTCGTCGTCGCGCTGGCCTCGGTTGCGATCGGTCCCTGGGTGCTTCCCGATTACACGGTCAACATCCTCGTGCGTTCGTTCCTGTACGCCGCGGTCGCGCTCACCGTCGACATCCTGTGGGGGTTCACGGGCATCCTGACGTTCGGTCAATCCGCGTTTTTCGGCATCGGCGCCTACGCCGCTGGCCTCATGTTCACGCACGTCGGCTTCGACACCACCAACGCGCTGCTCGCCCTTGGCGCCGGACTGATAGCCGCGGCGCTGGTCGCGGCGCTGGTCGGCTGGCTGTCGTTCTACTACGGCGCATCCCCTCTCTACGCGTCCGTGGTGTCCCTCGTCCTCCCCATCGTGGTGACCCAGCTCGTGTTCTCGGGCGGCACCTTTACCGGATCGAGCAGCGGTCTTTCCGGCTTTCCGAGTTTCGAGATCCCGGTCGAAGCCTGGTTCTGGATCTCGGGCGCCTTTCTGGTGCTGCTCACCGCGCTCGCTTGGCGATTCGTCAGGAGCGATTTCGGCCGCGTGCTCGTCGCGATCCGCGACAACGAGGCGCGCTGTGCATATCTCGGCATCAATGTCGCGCGGGTCAAGACGACGCTGCTGATCATCTCGGCGATCGTCGCCGCGCTCGCCGGTTACGCCTACGCCGGCTATTCCATGGTCGTGGCGCCCGAGTTCACCGGTTTCGTCTTCGGCACCGAACTTGTGATCTGGGTCGCATTGGGCGGGCGCGCAACGCTGATCGGACCCGTCGTCGCCAGCGTCGTGATCGACCTCGCGAGCGCCTATCTTTCCGGCGAGTTGCCGTTCATTTGGAAGCTCGTCATCGGTCTTGCGTTTGTCGTCGTGATCGTGGCGCTGCCGCAGGGCTTCGCCCCACCCGCCATGCGGCTCTTCCGGCGCGTCACGCGCCGGAAGAGCCGCCCTCAGGCGCCTGTGAAGATCGTCGCCGCGCACGAATCGCATTTGCCGCACACGGCCTCGGACGCGGCGCTCGCCCTCGATGCGCGCGACGTCAGGAAGCACTTCGGCAGTCTGCAGGTGCTGCAAGGCATCGCACTGCGCGCCCAACATGGCGAATTGCTGAGCGTCGTCGGACCGAACGGTGCCGGCAAGACGACCCTCATGCGCTGCATCGGGGACGGCAAGGAGCGCTCCGGTGGCACGGTGATGATCAATGATCACGACATCGGCCGTCGACCGCCGTACGCGTGCGTTGCGTATGGGATCGGCCGCAAATTCCAGACGGCGAGCACCTTCGAGTCGCTCACGGTGGCGCAGTGCCTCCGCGTAGCAAGGACGCGGATTGCCAGTCCTTCGCCGTGGAGCAGGGCGCCGGTCCTTGCGTTGCCGCACGCGGCGCTGCAGGTGATCGAGGCGACCGGGCTCGATGGGGTCATGGATGTTGCCGCCCGGCATTTGCCACATGGGATGAAGCAGGCACTCGATCTGGCGATGGTGCTCGCGCTGGAGCCTTCGGTCGTGCTGCTCGATGAGCCGACCGCGGGCCTGACCAAGGGCGAGCGGCAGACGATCGGCACGATCCTGACGGAGCTGGCGCGTCGCCACCAGATGTGCATCATCCTGGTCGAGCACGACCTCGATTTCGTGCGTGGGATCAGCTCGCGCGTCGTGGTGCTGCACCAGGGACGGATCCTGCTCGACGGGACGGTGGATGAAGTGGTTGGCTCGGAGCTGGTGAAGACGATTTACTCGGGCGGGGCGCACCACGCGGCGGAGGTGCGGCATTGAGTCCATCGTCGTCACCACAGCGGCCCCCAAGCGGCGTCAACGCTGCCGGAGGCTCGCGAAGTTGCGCCGACGTACTGGCGCTGCGCTTGCGCGACGTACGCAGCGGCTACGGCGAGGCCGTCGTGGTGAGCGGCGTCGATCTCGATGTGGGCTGCGGCGAAATTGTCGCGCTGCTCGGGAAGAACGGGATGGGCAAGAGCACGCTGCTCAAGACGGTGATGGGTTTGGTGCCGCTGGGTAGCGGCGAGATTGCGCTGTTCGGCGAGCGCGTCGACGCATTGGCGCCTCACCGCATCGCCCGCCGCGCCATTGCGTATACGCCGCAGGAGCAGGCGCTGTTCCAGGATCTAACGGTGCGGGAGAACCTGCGTCTGGGGCTGCGCGACGACCGCCAGCTGGACGATGGCATCGCACGCGTCGGCGCGATCTTCCCCTTCATCCCGGAACGGCTGAGGCAGCACGCCGGCACGCTTTCCGGCGGCGAGCAGAAAATGCTGCTCGTGGCTCGCGCACTGATCTCGCGCCCGAGGCTGATGCTGATCGACGAGATCACGGAGGGCCTGCAGCCTTCCGTGATCGATCGGCTGATTGGTGCACTGCGCGACGAGCGCGAGCGCGCGGGGACGGCGATGCTGGTGGTCGAGCAGCATGTGAAGTTCGCCCTTGCGGTCGCCGACCGGTACGCCATTTTAAAGCTCGGAGAAATCGCCGACAGCGGTGCAGTCGGGGCCGCCGGCGTCGAGACCAGGATCGCAGCCCAGCTGAGCGTGTAAATCCGAAGCGAGACGAACGCGATGAGCCGCAGATGCATCGAGGTGAACACGTTCTCCGTGGTCGCGCGCTGCGCGCGCGCACCGAACAGCTCGGTGTCGCGGTGAGCTCAGCCGTGCCCGCGGTAGGCAGCATCTGTCCATTCGTCAAGTCGGGCGTGGGCGCGGTTTCGACGCAGTCGTGGGTCAACCCCTATCTCGCCCTGGAGGCGCTGCGCCTGATCGAGGCGGGCAATTCCGCGCAGCAGTCGCTCGCTGTCGTCCTCGCCAGCGATGACGAGAAAGATCTGCGTCAGATCGGCATCATCGATCATCGCGGCGAATCGGCCGCCTGGTCCGGCAAGCAATGCACCTCCTGGTCCGGTCATCGGGTCGCCGAGAATTTCGCCGTTCAGGGAAATATGCTGACGGGTGCGCGCGTTCTCGAGTCGATGGTTGCCGCGATGCGCACATCCGAAACCTTCGATCTTGCGGAGCGACTCATGCTCGCGCTCGAAGCAGGCGACGTGGCCGGCGGAGACAAGCGCGGCAGGCAGTCCGCGGCACTGCTTGTCCACGAGCGCGAGGACTATGCGCTTGTCGATTTGCGCGTCGACGAGCACGAACGTCCGGTATCGGAATTACGGCGTGTTTACGAAATCGCAAGGGCGCAGCTCCTGCCGTTCGTGCGTGGCATGCCAAGGAAGGGACAGGCTGCGGTTGCACCGCCCGATGCAGTGACGAAGATGCTCGCGCTGCCTCCACCGCAGCGTCCCGGGGGCGGCGGAAGCGCGCGGTGAAAGGAACTTGCTTGCTCAGTACCAGCCGCGCTTGGCGTCGGTGCCCAGCATCTCGTCGTAGAGGTCGGTCCGCCGGTCACGCAGCAGCTGGTTGAAGTCGTTCAGCGTGCGCCGGCGTCGTGCATCCGCGAGATTGACGTCGGCGATCAGCATCGCCTCGGCGTCGGCGCTCGCCGGGCCGGCGAGGGGCCAGCCGGTATGGCTGACAATGAGACTGTTGCCGAGGAAAGGCTGAGCGCGCTCGACGCCTACGCGGTCTGCGGCGGCGACGAACATCGAGTTCGAATGCGCGCCGCTCATCGAGAGGATGTTCGCCATCACCGGCAGATTGGCGGGCTGCGCCGGCATGGGGACCCAATTGGTCGGAACGCACAACATGTCCGCGCCCTGCAATGCCGCGAGCCTGAAGGTTTCCGGGAACCAGATGTCATAGCAGATGGCGCAGGCGATGCGGCCTGCGCCGATGCGAAAGACCGGAATACCCAGATTGCCCGGCTCGAAGAACAGATTCTCCGCAGCCCACAGGTGATTCTTGCGGTACTTCCCGATGAACCCATCGGGCCCCACGACGACCGCGGCGTTGTACATCGCCTCGCCATCGCGCTCGCAGATGCCGGCGACAATGACGATACGGTGCCGGCCGGCTGCATCAATCCATGCATCCGTCGTCGGTCCGCCCGGCACCGGCTCGGCAAGCGAAAACGCCTCCTCACGCGTGGCAAAGACGTAGCCTGAGTTGGCAAGTTCGGGGAGCACGGCCAGGCGCGCGCCCGCCTCTGCCGCGCGCTGGATCAGCTGCAGGCTGCACGCGACGTTGCCCGCCTTGTCGCCGACGTGAGGCTCCATCTGCAAGCAGGCGACGCGAATCTCGCTCTCGGGCTTGTTCCCGGTCATGCGCTCCTGGCGCTACTTTCGGCTGAGGCTACAGCGGGCACGCGCAGGTGCCAGTCATGTTCGCGCTCGTAAGCATGCGCGACTCGCAGGACCGTCAATTCGTCGAAAGGCTTGCCCGCGAGCTGGAGTCCGATAGGCAGGTGCCCACGATCGAATCCGCACGGCACCGAGATTGCTGGAAGCCCGGTGAGGTTGAACGGGTAGGTAAAGCGCCACGACGCGGAAAGAACGCTTTCCTCGCGCCCGCCGACCGGCACCGTCCATTCGCCGACTTTCCACGCCGTAAGCGGCATGGTCGGCGTGAGCACGATGTCGACGCTGGCGAACACATCACGGAAAGCCTCCATCAGCAGCCATCGATACTGCTCCGCCTTCAGGTAGTCGGCACCGGTGACGAAGCGCCCGATTTCCACCAGCGAGCGGACGTCGGGCTGGAATTCCTGTGTGCGATGTTCACGCAGCGAGACGTCGTGGTACGCCGTGGACGACGCGAGCTCGATCGCGAAGACGGCTCCGAGGCCATACTCGAGCAGGGGCATGTCGAATTCGACGATGCGGGCACCTTGCGCGGCGAGATCGTCGACGGCGCGCTCGACCGCATGCTCCACGTCCTCCTGATTGCCCTCGAAGAAATGACGGCGGCAGATGCCGATTCGAACGTCCTTCACGGACTGGCTTAGCGCTTGCGTGTAGTCCGGCACCGGCTCATCGCGAGAGCCCGGATCCGCGGCGTCGTAGCCGGCGAGCACGTTGAGCATGTGCGCGGCGTCGGCCACGCAACGGGTCAGCGGTCCGGCATGATCCAGAGACCATGTATGCGGTACGATGCCCTCGCGGCTCACCCGCCCGAAGGTCGGCTTGAAACCGACGGTTCCGCACACGGCGGCCGGCATGCGGATGGAGCCGCCGGTGTCCGAACCGGTTCCGGCTACGCACAATCGCGCAGCGACCGCGGCGCCCGATCCGCCGCTCGAGCCCGAGGGGACGCGATCGAGGTCCCACGGGTTGCGCGTCGGAGGCGTGACGTTCCCCCAGGCAAATTCATGCGTGCGGGTCTTCCCGATCGGTATCGCGCCGGCTGCTCGCAGCTTTGCGACGCACGCCGAGTCGCGTTTGGGAAACTCGATGCCTGCTGCGCTGGTGCCGGCGGTCGTCGGCATGTCGGCGGTGAAATAGTTGTCCTTTATGGCAACCGGCAGGCCATGCAGCGGCCCACGCCACTTTCCGGCGCTAATGTCGCGGTCCGCGGCGCGTGCCGCGCCGAGCGGGTCGGGCGCGCGGCAGATGAATGCGTTGATGCGGCCATCGAGCGCATCGATACGTTCGAGTGCCGTCTCGATCACGCGGACCGCGGAAAGCTTGCCGTCGCGAATGTCCGGCGCGAGCGTGTCGATGGAGCGTGCCCAGAGCGGATCGCTCATGGGTCCTGCGCCTTTGGCCGCCGGTAGACGAGCGTGGCGTCGAATACGATCGGCGGATGGACGGCCGTCAGATCGAGGCTTCGGAGCTTGCGAATCTCCGCGGCGATGCGTGCAAACGCCTCGACGTTCTCTTTCACGCGTGAAGCTGGAAGATCCACTCCGAGGATGTCAGCGTAGGGATCGGGGGCTCTCGTTGTGGTCACGGTACAGTCCGGTGATCCATCTTGGCGCATGGTAACGCGAACTAATTGCGCGGTGGGTCGCGGGTCAATCGGCAGGCGGGGTGTCCGTTATCACGAGCCGCTTACGTTTCCCGGTTGCGTCCCGAATTCATCCTTCGTGAGGGGAGCGCCTTTCAGCATATCGCCGCGGACGATCGCGGGCGCCCGCGTCTGATCGATATCGCGGCAACCGATCGCGCCGAATTCTTTGCGGCAAAGGTCGGTTCGCGCCGGCGTCTTTTGCTTCTCGCCGGCGCCAGGGGTTCGTGTCGTCCTCGGCCGACGTTGCTCATCGGGGACTCGCGCATCCACGCGATGCCGGTATGCCCGCGTCCCACAACGAGCCGATGCGCGGCGCAGAGAAGGCCCAGCGATTCTCACTGAGACCTCGTTCTCCTTCCTATAGCTATGTGACCGGAATAGATCCTGAAGATGTTGGTAGGCCGTGTAGGGATCGAACCTACGACCAACGGATTAAGAGTCGCAGAAAGCAAATCGAAGTTTCAGCTGCTTCATCAACTGTTTACGGCGTCCGCGCAACGTCAAGCGTAGCAGTCGATCGCAGTGCAACACAGGGGCATGCAAAGCGGCGCTGCTACGTTTTGGTCTACAGTAGCAACGCGACCCGACCGGGTCTTCGGCATCTCAGCTGTCCTTCGCCCGTACGGCGCTCAGCTTAGTTGGAAGGCGCACGCCTTGGGCGCGCGCCATCGCCACCGCGATCTTCTCAAGCAAATCGGGCCGCTCGGCTGCAAGGATCTTTGTCCATCTGACGAGTTGGCGCTCGACGTCGCACGCATTCCTCGCCGTACTCATGTCGAGACCAATTTCTCGAAACTCCCGCACCTCACGTGCCGAAAATCTGATTACAGCTCCGCATCTCAGCATCAGACGGTCCTTTCCTCCTGGTTCTTAGTACGCCAGAACCAAGTGCGAGCATGCGCGACGCTTTGCCTTCGCGGTTTGCGCTCATCGAGGCGTGGTTGAGACAGACCCCGTTGGAATGCATGTTGGCATCGCAGTCGAAGCGTTGCCCCATTCCACGCGCTCACCGAAGTAGAGAACGTAGGCGCCCTTGCAAAGGCGCCACAACTCGACGTAGTGCCGAGCGGACTTGACATTGTCAGTATATTCTAATCATAATTCTGACATTGGAGACTTCCCCATGAGCGACGGTCCTTATCGCAGTCTTCCGATGTCCCGCTGCTGGAAGCGGCTCGCCGAGTTTTCTGAGAACGAGAACTTCGGGAATGCTGACATATGTGCAGCCGCCGTCGAAGCACTGAAGCGGACCTGTCGGTCGGCATTGCCCGCGGAACTGACGGAAGGCTTGCGTAGCGCCTTCGTTGAACAGCAGGCGCGGCTGTTTTCTGACCAGCGCGTCGAATCCGTCGACGCGCTGAGGCCGCTTGCCGCCGGACGCGGGATCGGCAAGCTGCTTCTCGATCACGCGACGTGCGTTCTGAATGAGGGAGGCGAAGGCGAAAGCGGGTTGACCAAGGCTGCCGAACGCATGCTTACGGCTGTCGGCGCAAGCCACACTCGTCAGATCGAAGAGCATTACGTGCGTCAAGGGGCCAGTCCCCTGACGCAGCGAGTTGTCAGCCGTGTCGAGCAGGCTCTCGACAGCGCCGACAAGCGGACCCTCGCGCGGCAGCTCTGCGGTCTTGAGCCCGGAGTTGCGAGGCACTCCCCGCTCAAGCGCAAGGACATCGATGATGGAGTGCCGCTGTGATGGCGCTCCGGCACCACGACAACACCGACGGGACGCCGCATGTCTTCGTCGATGTGGTGGACGCTGGCGCGAAGGCCCGCGCTGGGCGCATCGCCTGCGAGATTGATCGCGATCTCAGGTTCTCCACAGAGCATCTAGAAAGCTACTGCCTCGCGCCGTGGGACCCCGTCGTCTACGACGCGCTTGTCCTCTGTGCGGGCGTCGAGTATTGCGACCGCATGCGCCGTCGTCCCGTTCACCAGTGGGAACGCCGCATCGAGCTTCGCGTGCCGGTGCATGACCCCGATCGCTGGAACGCCAAACCGGTCAGCGACGCGCTTCATGCGGCGCTCGGCTTCGTAACGGGCGATCGATGGAGCGTTTCGTTCGCAGCGCGCAAGAAAGCCTTTGCGAGCCCGAAGCAGTTTGCATTTGCCCTCCCAAGCGACATCGCGGCAGTCATTCCCTTCAGCGAAGGGCTCGATTCGCGCGCGGTCGCGGGTCTGATGCACAAGAAGTTGGGCGATCAGCTCATCCGTGTTCGTCTTGGAACGAAAGCCTTCGAGCCGGTGGGATCGAGCGCAAAGCAGCCTTTCACGTCGATTCCGTATAAGGTCAGGCTTAACGTCGGGGGCGCCCTCGAATCAAGCGCGCGGTCGCGCGGTTTCAAGTTCGCAATGGTGAGCGGCCTTGCCGCATATCTTGTCAAGGCCGGAACGATCATTGTCACCGAGAGCGGCCAGGGTTCGCTTGGTCCCGCGCTCGTGCCAGTCGGACAGACCTACGAGGACTACCGCAATCACCCGTTGTTCACCGACAAGATGGAGACGCTGCTCGCCGCGCTCCATGGCCGGACCATCCGGTTCGAATTCCCGCGCCTTTGGCACACGAAAGGCGAGACTCTTGCAGAGTTCGTCGCCGCGTGCGCCGACGGGCATAGCTGGGTGGATACGTGGTCTTGCTGGCAGCAGAACCGTCAAGTCTCGGTCGAGGGGCGCAAGCGCCAATGCGGCGTCTGTGCCGCCTGCATGCTGCGGCGCTTGAGCGTTCACGAGGCGGGCCTGACGGAGAGCCCGGAGACCTACGTCTGGGAAGACCTTACGGCTGCGTCATTCCAGGATGGCGCAGCGAAGGAGTTCAAGCGAATCACGAGGGCGCTGCGCGAGTATGCCATCGCCGGTACGCTGCATCTGGATCACCTCGCGTCCCTGCGGCACAGGAAAGCAAATCAGGGCACGGTTGCGCTCGCAGCCTTGCAACTCGCGCGCTCGCGGGGCATCGGCGAGGCGGACGCTCGCGGTCGGCTGGATCGTCTGCTGTCAGTGCACGAGACAGAGTGGAGGCGGTTCCTCAAGTCGCTCGGCCCGCAATCCTTCGTGGCTCAATGGGTAGAACAACGATGACCGAGACCCCGCTTAGCCATATCGCGCTGCCGGAACTCGGGGAGCGCCTGCGCATTGCGCGCGAGAACGCAGGCTTTACCCAGAAGGACGCTGCCGAGGCAATCTCCGTCGCACGCACGACGCTGGTCGCCATCGAGCAAGGGCAACGGCGCGTGCGGATGGACGAGATTCAGCAACTAGCGAAGCTCTACAAGACTTCGGTGAATGCGATCCTGCGTCGCGAGGCCGTCCATGTGGACCTTGCCCCACGCTTTCGTAAGCTGATCGGCCGCCACGATCTTGCAGCCGTTCAGGCGACCGAGCTTCTCACGGATCTTGCGCGAGCTGAAGTCGAACTTGAGAACCTGCTCGGCATCAAGCGCACGCGCAACTACCCGCCCGAGCGCCCGATTCTGCCCGGCGATGTTTGGGCGCAAGCCGAGCAGGACGCGATCGAGCTGCGCCAGCGGCTCGGGCTTGGGTTCGCGCCCGTGCATGACATCGTGACGCTGCTTGAGATGGAAATGGGCGTGCGCGTTTACGTGCGGCGCGTCGACCGCAGCATCTCGGGAGTTTTCGCCTACGACGACGCTCTGGGCGCGTGCATCCTGCTCAACGCGAATCATCCGCGCGAGCGGCGCAACCAGTCTGGCGGCCATGAACTCGGCCACCTTGTTTCCGTACGGCGCGAGCCGGAAGTCCTTCACGCAAACGAGCCCGAGACGACGCGCGAGGAGCGGTACGCGACGGCGTTTGCCCGCTCTTTCCTGACTCCTGCCGGAGGTGTCCGGCAGAAGTTCCAGGAAGTGACGGCGGGATCGACGCATCTGACGCGCCGTCACGTGATCGTGCTGGCGCACTACTTCGACGTATCGCGCGAGGCCCTGGTCCGCCGCCTCGAAGAGCTGGGCCTGACGAAGAAAGGCACGTGGGACTGGTTCGCGGCGAACGGCGGCATCACGGATGAGCAAGTTCGGCAGGTGCTTGGCGATCTCCGTCGGCCGGATCAATACAAGGCCGAGGCCGACCGCCCGACGACCCTGAAACTGAACTTGCTTGCTGCTGAGGCTTATCACCGGGAGCTGCTGAGCGAAGGGCAGCTTGCGCGCCTGCTGCGGCTTGACCGGATCGAGCTGCGCGACATGCTGAACGATCTGGGATCGCAGGAGGAAGAAGCCGATGGGGCTCCGAACCTCCTTGTCTGACGGCGATCGCGTCCTGGTCGCCGACACCAGCACGATCATCAATCTGAACGCGACCCGCTACTCTGAAGACATCCTCAAGGCGCTGCCGTGCCGCGTCACCGCTGTCGATGTTGTTCGCGAAGAGCTTGAGAGCGGTCGGTCTAAAGGTCGCAGCGATGCGGCCAGATTTGAGGCACTCGTCGGCGACGGGCTGATCGAGGTGGTGAGCCTCGGCAGCGACGGCCTGCTTCATTTCGAAGGACTTGTGATCGGATCGGCAAGCGAGACGCTTGACGACGGCGAGGCAGCAACCATTGCCTTCGCTGCGGAAGCAGGCGCAGTCGCCCTGATCGACGAGCGCAAGGCGCTTCGTCTTGGCGCGACGCGCTTTCCGTCCCTGCGTCTTGCAAGCACGGTCGATTTGCTGGCCCATCCAGCTGTGATCAGCACGCTGGGATCAAGTGCGCTTGCAGACGCGATCTTCAACGCCCTAGCCGGCGCTCGTATGCGGGTGCTGCCGCATCACATCGCGGGCGTCGTGGAACTGATCGGCCCTGATCGCGCAGCGGAGTGCGTGAGCCTGCCGCGCGAGGCGCGCAAGGGTAAGGCCGCAAGGCAGCGTAACAGGAGAAAGGACGCCGCTAACCGATAGACCGCTCATCGCCAAGGCCGATGCGCCGGAATTCCTCTAGCTCATGCAACGTGAAGCCGATTGACTCGCCATATCTGATCATGTCTTGAAGATGCATCCGCGCGGCATCAGCGTGCACGTTTCAAGCCGAGCGATCATCCGGTCGTGATGAATAAAACTCCGACCTGCGGCCAATGCTTGGGATTCGCTGTGCCGGAGGCAACAAGAAGTCGTAATCGAGTGTGGAGACGATCTCAATTCGATCCTCCAACACGATAAGCACTATGTTTTCATATCGCAACGACGACGGGAAGGTCCGTACCTGAACCACCTCCCCTTGCGCGAGTGGGATGCAACCGAAGCGAGTATAGGCGGAAACTCCAGCGTCGCCTTCGACGACCCATCCAAAGGTCCCAATGAGAACGCGCTCTGGAATCCCATGCTGACCCCTAATCTCTGGCACGCCTAGGTCGGATCGCGAGAAATCGTATTGCCAATCCAGTGCAGTCAATCCCGCTGAATCTTGGGCGACCGCCCGCTCTCGGCTGCAGAAGAGCCTGCTCTCGGCAAGATCACCAAGTTCAATTTCAAGATAGGCCCGCCTGCCGTTGACGAAGATTGCATCGCCCGCGTCTGGTCTTACTGCCGCCCTTCGGTGCTGCGTCACCTCCTCATCTCGACGAAACCTCGATTCGGTTTCCTCGTTCGGCTCAAGCCAGGACGCTCGAACAAATGCGCGGGAAGAAAGATCATCGCGTGAGGCAAAGGTGGGATCGCTCCAATGCCAACCGACCGACAACGCCGAAAACGGTAGTTCCCAAGCGCTTCCAAAGCGGACGCCTACCCTGTTGCTTGCGATCTCTTCGACTGGAAGACCTACAGTGGCGCCGCGTTGCGCCACCCATACAAAGCGTCTCTCTGGAGTTGCCGAAAAAGCGTGCCCCGAGATCACTTGAGATAGTTCCGAGCGCGGTTTCCTGCCTTTGAAGCCAGGACCACACTGACAAACCGCGACACCAGACTCACCGGCAAGCCACAAATGGGAAAAGTAGAGCTCGAGCGAGTGCACTGCACGACCCCCTAGATCCACTCGGACCGCGCGATCATCTATCGAGAAGTCAACGTCTCGGTAAGCTTGCAGTCTCTTCTCAAAGAACTGCCGCAGTTCAGGATACCCGGACCAGCGAAGCATTCGCGCATCCATATGCGCGAGCGAATTGTTAACGAATACAAGCTCGGCTAGTGGATCAATCTCGTTGTCCGGCCCCGGAAAGCGCGTCGATACAAGTTCGTCCCAATTCACCAACTCTAAGGACGAATCGCGACGCAGAAGATATAGGTGTCCACGATAGAGGAAGCCATCGAGGTATTGTCCTGGTACTGTGCCCCTTAGAAGTTGCATTTCCGTCCTCGCAGTATCTTCGCGACCTTGGCCGTCGTGAGTGGCCGATGCCGTGACCACGCCATAAGTACGGCCTGAGGCGGACACTCCCTGTGCGGATCGGGCCACGTGGGATACCCATGCCAAATCTTCGGTGTGGTGTTTCCGACGAAACGGCACCACTTCGCAATACGGCCGTTATGGAGGCTTATGTCGTTGAGCGTTTCGAGCTCCGAATTGTCTTCAACACGAATTCCCCAATATGAAGTCTCCGGATCGCCCCAGGCTTTGAAGACTGCTACTTGGAATATTTCAAACTCTTCGCCATCGGGTATGTTCGCGCTCCACTGAGTGTGGTGCTGACGACGGCTCGGATCACGGTGCACAGGGTTCGCCTCGTGCATCAACTGCACCGGTGCAACCGTTATGCGGATGGTCATTGTGCTTCGCAAGTACGGTGGCTATACCATCGCCCATGTTTCGCACAGCGCCTCGGCCTGCTCCAGTACCGTCTGCGTCGCCTTCTCCTGCTTGTCCGGCGGGTATCCGTAGCGCCGCAGGATGCGCTTTACGATCGAACGCAGATTGGCGCGGACGTTCTCGCGCACCGCCCAGTCGATGGTCACGTTCGCTCGCACCGCTTTGACGAGCTCGCGCGCGATCATCCGTAGGTTCTCATCGCCAAGCACCTTCACGGCGCTGTCGTTCACTTCGAGTGCGTCATAGAACGCGACCTCGTCCTCGGTCAGGCCGAGTACTTTGCCCCGGTCTCGCGCCTCGCGCATTTCTTTGGCGAGACCGATCAGCTCCTCGATGACCTGCGCCGTCTCGATCGAGCGGTTCTGATACTGCCGGATCGATTTCTCCAACAGGTCAGCGAACGAGCGCGCCTGGACGACGTTCTTGCGGCCGCGCTTGCGAATCTCGCCGTGGAGGAGCTTCTGCAGCAGCTCCACCGCGAGGTTGCGCTGAGGCATCTGACGAACCTCGGCCAGGAAATCGTCGGACAGAATCGAGATATCCGGTTTCTTCAAGCCTGCCACCGCGAAAATGTCGATCACACCCTCCGAACTGACCGCCCTGGAGATGATCTGCCGGACTGCGTGGTCCAGCTCTTCGTCCGTACGCGCGTCGCCCGGTGCGCGCTTGGCGAGAGCCGCGCGCACCGCTTGGAAAAAGCCGACATCGTCGCGAATGCGCAAGGCTTCCTCGTGCGGAACGGCCAGTGCGAAGGCGAGCGATAGCTCGTGCACTGCCGCGAGCCACCGCTCTTTGCCTTCGTGCTGAGCCAGCACGTGCTCCAACGCGCCCGGAACTAATGTCAGCCGCTCGCCCGCCGTCCCTGTCAGCCACTTCGACCAATTGAAGCCGTGCATCATTCCGGAACAGACTTCGTACTTCTCCAGCATGACGGCGACCGCTTCCTGCTGATCAATCGCGGTCTTACCAGTACCGCCGCTTTCGGTATACGTGGCGAGCGCGGCCTTCAGTTCGGGCGCCAAGCCGAGGTAGTCGACGACCAGGCCGCCAGGCTTGTCCCGGAAGACCCGGTTGACGCGCGCGATCGCCTGCATGAGCCCGTGACCCCGCATGGGCTTGTCCAGGTACATGGTGTGCAGCGACGGAGCGTCGAAGCCGGTGAGCCACATGTCGCGGACGATGACGAGCTTGAAGCGATCGCCCGGATGGCGGAAGCGGTTCGCGAGCGCCTCGCGCCTGGGCTTGTTGCGGATATGCGGCTGCCAGTCGAGCGGATCGGATGCGGAGCCCGTCATCACGATCTTGATCTCGCCCTTGGCGTCATCGTCGTCGTGCCACTGCGGCCTCAAGCGGACGATCTCGCGATAGAGCTCGACGCAAATGCGCCGGCTCATGCACACGACCATCCCCTTCCCGTCCATGGCGTCGAGGCGCTTCTCGAAATGCTGGACGAGGTCCTGCGTGATGAGCTTGACGCGTTTCTCGGCGCCCACGACCGCTTCGAGTTGCGCCCATTTGCTCTTGAGCCGCTCCTTGCGGTCGACCTCCTCGCCTTCGGTCGCCTCCTCGAACTCCGGGTCGATCTTCGGGCGCTCCGATTCGTCGAGCGCGAGCTTCGCAAGACGGCTCTCGTAGAAGATCGGAACCGTCGCCTGGTCCTTCACCGCGCGCTCGATGTCGTAGATGCTGATGTAGTCGCCGAACACCGCCCGTGTGTTTGCGTCCGCAAGCTCGATCGGCGTTCCCGTGAAGCCGATGAACGAGGCGTTCGGCAGCGCGTCGCGCATGTGACGCGCGAAGCCGTCGATGAAGTCGTATTGACTCCGATGCGCCTCGTCGGCGATCACGACGATGTTGCGACGATTTGAGAGCACCGGGTGGCGGTCGCCCTTTTCCTCAGGGAAGAACTTCTGGATCGTGGTGAAGACGACCCCGCCCGAAGCGACCGCGAGCTTCGCGCGTAGATCTGCACGGTCGGCCGCCTGCACCGGCGCCTGTCGCAACAACTCCTTGCACCTGGCGAACGTGCCGAAGAGCTGATCGTCGAGATCGTTGCGGTCGGTGAGCACGACGATCGTCGGGTTCTCCATCGACGGCTCACGGATGATGCGACCCGCGTAGAACGCCATCGTGAGGCTCTTGCCCGAGCCCTGCGTGTGCCAAACGACGCCGACGCGACGATCACCAGGTGCGCCACCCGGCTGCTTGCCTGACTCGTAGCGTCCTGTTTCGCCGTGCGCACCGAACGCGCCATACTGAAGCTGCGCCGCACGCAGCGTCTCGCCGACCGCCACTTGCACCGCATGGAACTGGTGGTACCCGGCCATCTTCTTGACGGCACGACCGCCGTCGTCATCGAAGACGATGAAGTCGCGGATCAAGTCCAGCAACCGTTTTCGATCGAGAAGGCCCTCGATTACTACTTGTAGCTCGGCCGTCGTTGGAGCTGCTAAGGCCTCTCCGTGAACGGTGCGCCACGGCTTGAACCATTCGCGGCCGGCGGTTAGCGTGCCAACGCGTGCTTCGACGCCATCGGAAACAACAAGCACGACATTGGTCGCGAACAGCGACCCGATGTCCTGCTTGTACGTTTGGAGCTGCTGGAACGCTGTCCAGACGGTTGCGTTCTCGTCCGCCGCGTTCTTGAGCTCGACGATCGCGAGCGGCAGGCCATTGATGAACAGCACGACGTCCGGCCGGCGACTATGTTTGTTCTCGACGACGCTGAACTGGTTGACCGCGAGCCAATCGTTGTTCGCAGGATCGTCGAAATCGAGCACGCGCGCCTGTGCGCCCCGGATCTCGCCCTCAGCGGTGCGATACTCGACCGTCACGCCATCCACGAGCAAACGATGCATAGCGCGGTTGCGCGCGACTACCTCTGCGCCCTCGGGTCGCGTCAGCTTACGGAATGCCTCCTCCAACGCATCGGTAGGCAGCGTGGGATTGAACCGAGCGAGCGCATCACGGAGCCTAGCGCCGAGCACCACTTCGCCGTAGTCGCGCCGTTCCGCGCCAATCATGTCCGGCGCGATGTCCGGACCGCTTTTCACGGCCCAGCCGATGCTGCCTAGCCAATCGAGGGCGGCCTGTTCGACGACGGATTCGGTAAAGGTCGTCATTGCGGCATCCAGGGGCCGCCGGCAGGCCACTTCGACGCGAACGGCGCTCCGCTTCGGCACGCATCAAGCACCGGCTCGAGAAACAACGCCAAGTGCTCGACGACCTCCTGGAGCGTTTCGGGAGCGGCCCTTGCCCCGCTCTTGGCGACGAACGCTCGCCACTGCGCCTGCTTGTCCGGAGCCGCGTGAAACGTAGCCGTCAGGGCGATCGGCGTGGATGCCGGGATCGTGGTGCGGCGTCGCTCGAACGTTGCACGCACTGCTGATGCCAACACCGCTCCATCGAACGGTGTGCGCCGGGCAAGCGCATCGACGTCGAAAAAATCGCGTAAGCGGCTGTTCCTCGAACCGAGCACGACCATCGCATGAAGCTTCTCCGCGATCACGGACTCCGGCGTGTATATGCGAAGCCGCGGCCGTGGCAGATCAAGTAACCCCGGATAGTCGATCCAGACGGGCGCGGGCGTTACAACGTCGCCAATGCCGACATCGATTTGCACGCGCAGATGCGCGGCACCGAGCTCAGCCTGCAGCGTGACGCGTCGGCCGCCGTATGCATCCTCGGGGCGAATCGGCTCTACCCGCGCCGTCTCCGGTACATACCGCATTGCGTCCGGTTCAACCTCGACTTCGCATACCTCGCGGAAGATGCGCAGCAAGGCGTCGTCGGAGAGATCGCCGAAGCCGAGCACATCTGCGTCGCGCGTCGGCCGGATCGTCTCGTCCAGCCAAACCAACAGGAGAAGCGCGCCTTTGAGGACGAACTTGTCGCTGTGCGCCGAGCGCGAAAGGCGATACAGGAATCGCTCGACCGCGTAGCGCGTGAGGACCAGATTCGGATCGACCCCGATGGTCTTGGCGTGTCGAGCGAGCCGGACTTGCACGGAGCGAGCCAGCCCGTCGCGCGCGCTCATTATCCGACGAGCGCTTCAAGGTAGGGACGCATCACGCGCTGGACGCGACAGATGGCTGCGTAGCGCTCCAGGTCGTCCATCGCGAAACGCCGCGCGCGCCAGGCCTCGCGCAGCGCCTCCAGCGCTACATCGAGGCCGATCTTATTGCGGTACTTGAAGCAGTCCGCCAAGGTCTTCGCGACGCCATAGACACGCAGCGTCTCGCCTTCGACGCGGTGATTCTCGACGCCTGTGCTGAACGCATCGCCGCTAGGACGCACAATGCGCAACGGTGGATGACGCAACGTCGGCCGCCGCGCGCGCCGCTCGATCGCTATCCACACCTCGTGAGGAAGCTGGGTGCCGATGCCGTGAAAGGCCAGCGCCGAAAGCAGACAGATGACGCCGTGCGGGACGGCAGCACTCGCCACAGCGAGCCCGTGGTGCTCGGTCACCGGTCGGTCGGGTACACGGTAAAGCCCGCGCGCGACACGTTCCAGCTCGCCTGAGTCGACGAGCCGGCTCAGGACCTGCCGATGGATACCTGCCTCGGAGAGCTCGCGTGCCGCTACGCCACCCCGGCGGCGGGCGAGCTTAAGCGTCCTATCGCGGTCGGTGGCGGCGGGCATGTGGCGAATTGTAGACTTTTATGAATATGTGTCAACGGTTTGCCACAGCTCAGCCGGCGCCGCTCGGAGCGCGCGGCCATCGACCTAATCGCGGCGCCTATAAAGTCGACCTCCTAAGCAAAATCACTCTGACGCCAATCGTTTCCCGATTGGCGAGCCGGCGCATCAGGGCCCAACTCCGCCCAAAACTGGCTGGCAATCGTCCTACCGATCTGAGCTCGGCCTCTTACCACGCGAGCGCCGATCCTATACGCGACGTTCTTAGGAATCATGGTAAACGATGAGAGCACGAGCCGTTCCGTGCAACGGGTAATGGCCACATAAAAGAGGCGCCGCTGCTCGTTTAGCGCGGCCTCCTGTTCGTTCGCTGACTGCCTCTCATCTTCAAACGGGATCAGGCCATGCACGCAGCCCGCCACTACCGTCGCCCTGCTCGTGAGCCCCTTTGACTTGTGCAGACTCATCACTCGCACGTAATCGCCTTCCTCGGGCATCTCCGGCTGGCTGACGACCGTCTTAAGCGCCTCCACCAGTTCCTCCACCGTTTCCACTTCGGCGATCGCTAACACCGCGGCCTCACGCAATGCGTCGCATCCTGCATCCGCAGGAAGGAGCACATCGACCAACTGAGCAAGATCGAGGCTCGTCACTGATTGAATCAAAGTTTCCAATTCGCTGAATCTCTCGACTAGCGCCGAGGTCTGCGGCAAAACGAGCGCTCCTCCCCTCATCTCAACTAGGGCGTTCCATGGCGAAAGGCCGTGTTCTTCACAATGGGTTCTTACTTTGCGATATGCGTCCTTGCGCGCGCTGGGGCTACCATGCCCCAGCCACCACCTCAATGCCACCCGATCTTCTCTATCGACCAACAGCGTTAAGACCGCCAGGGCTCGCTGCGCGGCGTCGCTGTCTAGCGCCTCCTCGTGATAGAAGCTATGTACCGGGACGTTGCGCGCCTGCAGCCCGTCTCGGATCAGATAACCGAGCAGGCGACGCGGGGTCAGAACCAGAATCTCGCCTGGTTGGTAGCCTTGCTGCCGAACAAGCCACGCAATGCAGTCCGATAGTCCTTGAGCCTCTTCCTCGACAGACGCCCACTGCACTATGCGAACGCTGCCGGCCGGATTGCCAGGTTTCGGAATCAAGCGTGCCGGGGCCGCTGGATGATGGTTGTGACGAATGAGATGGTCTGCGATCTGCACCACTGCGAGAGGGCAGCGTCGGCATTCGGTTAGGCTTTCATCATGCGTATTTGCATGCGTCTGTGAATACTCTTCGATGCCCTCCGGATTGGCATGCCGAAAGCGATATATCGACTGATCGACGTCGCCAACTATGGCAGTCGCCCCATGCGCAGCAAGTAGATCGATTAGCTCCTGTTCGGCGCGATTGAGATCCTGATACTCATCGACGATAACGTGATCGAACGCGCGTAACACCCACGACGCCGGGTTGTTGCGCAAGAAGCGCAGCGCCTCCGGTACGACTTCACCGATAAGCATAGCGCGGTGAAATCGCAGCCATCGAAGCAGTTCGCTGTGAAACGCTTTGTCGACAGCGTCGGGCGGCCAACCGGGAACCTGAGATTGCAGTCGCGCCCAAGCAGCCTCGAACGCTCGAATCCGCTTGGTGCAATCGCGCTTATGGCCAAAACTACCTCCGGCGATGAGATCTTCGAGGAGGAAGTTGCCTTCGTACTGCAAGACGCCCGCTGACGTGAACGTTATCAGTGGTCGGGCTACGCGACCCAAGTAATCGAAAACGTGCTGCTGACGGAGCAGCCAAAAGCAAAAAGCGTGGAGCGTTCCCGTCTTGATTTCATCGCAGCCATCGAGGCCGAGATCTCCAAGGTCCTTCACCAGACTGTGCGCCGCATTCCGCGTGAATGTAACGGCAAGAATACGCGTCGGATCTGCGCCTGCTTCGAGGAGCCTCGCGACGCGCCGCTTCATCGCAAATGACTTCCCTGTTCCGGGGCCAGCCATGACGCGGAGCGAACTTGCGTCAATTCCGGCGATGGTCAGCGCTACGCCGTCGAGACCGTCGTTCCAAGCCATGACTCTGAGGGCTAAACGGGCGCTCTTTCCACGATGTCTCTTGCGACGTTCACGCGGACCTTACCCGAAATCAGTCTAGGCAGCAGTCCATCGCGTAAAGCCGCAAGGGCGCGCGACTCTGAGATCATCTCTTCGCGACGCCGCTCCATGTTGAGCGCCAATGTCGTAAAGGCCGCAACCAAGGGGGATGGAGGGCAGGCGATAAGTGGCTGCTGGACTCCGTCGATGGGAAGCATATTGACCGTCGTGCCATTAGCGTATCCGCTGACGAAGTCGTGCATCCTCGGCGAGTTGAGCAGGTGGCAGAGGAACGCTTCCGTGAGAGCGCTGCCGGGTTTTGCCCTCAAACGATAGATATGATGGCTAGCGATGCCGCGATCGCCGAACAAGGCTGGTACGAGCGCTGCGTACCCTATAAGCAAGCGATCGTGCCCTTGCTCAGTATTCGCCACGATGACGTCACCAGGTCGCACTAAGTGTCGATCGCGGTACTCACCCGTGTAGTACTTGATACCTTCGTACTTGTACCCGCCACCTTCGTAGACCGAGTTCAGGTTGTGTAGCGGCATACCGGAATCGGCGAGCCCGTCCCCCTTATAGCTAACACCCTTCACTGCATCGAAGTAGTCGCCGAGCGGTGCCATCGCCCACCCGTTAGGAATCTCGCCGAGATCGGAGGCGACGAGGCGGGCTGGGAACAGATCGGCAAGTGGCCTGGCGAGGCCAGGATCGCGGCCCTCGGCTTTGGCGCGCACTGGGGCGAAGTCGACGAACCACGACTTGAAGAGCGCACGCGCCATCGACTCCAGCGTCTCGTTCATTCGCCTATTCAGCTCGATCTTGTCGTCCAGCGTGCCGAGGATATGCGTGATGGCGCGTTGCTCAGCGACCGGGGGAACTGGAAGCACAGCTTGCCGGAGGGTGCTAAGGGGTCTTTGGATTTGCGGAACGCCCACCTGGGAGACGCGGCTGTATAGATAGTGCTGACCATCGGCGGACGATAGCCAGTAATAAAGATATTCAGGTACGAGTATCGCCGGATCACATCGCACTCGCATCATGCTGTTGCCCATGATGTAACGCGGATACTTTCGCGTCGTGGGCATCAACCCTATCTGACCGAGCGTGCCCTTGTGCACGAGAAGCACATCGCCGGGAAAGGATTGAAATTTATCGAGGCGATCGGCCGTTTCATCGTCGATGAAGACGAAGTCATCATCGTGAAAGCGACCGCGATTGACGTTCACGCCGCGGAGAACAGGGACACCGGAATCGGTGTATTGATGGGCCATCAGTGCTTTACCAAACGGTCCGATCTGAGTCGAGTATGGTTCCGAGGACGCGCACTCGCCGATTGTCCTAATCGGCCATTTAGGCGCCATACCCGAGTTCCCTTAGATTGGCGGCAATGGCGACATCGAGTTCTGCGGCCTTGGCCTGCTGCTCGCGCAATTGGTCCACTAGCCGCTTCATCTTCTCATTGAAGGCCTCGCCGTCGTCCTCCTGGATCTCGGCGCCAACATAACGCCCAGGAGTAAGTACATGGCTGTGCTTACGTATCTCATCAACCGTTGCGTTCTTGCAGAAACCTGGGACGTCTTCGTATTCTCCAACTAGCCCGTTGCGAACCGTCTCTTCTCCTCGCCATAAGTGATACATGCCGGCGATACGCGCGATGTCGCCGTCAGTAAGCTCGCGGTGTGTTCGATCCGCCATGCGTCCCAGATTGCGGGCATCGATGAAGAGCACCTGTCCACGGCGATCGCGGAACTTTCCGTTCTTCCGGTCGCGTGCGAGGAACCATAGGCACGCCGGGATCTGCGTTGAGTAGAAGAGCTGACCCGGAAGCGCGACCATACAATCGACAAGATCAGCTTCGATCAGACTCCTCCTGATCTCGCCTTCTCCCGACTGATTGGACGACATCGAGCCGTTGGCGAGCACGAAGCCAGCGACACCCGCGGACGCGAGGTGATGGACGATGTGTTGCACCCAAGCGAAGTTGGCGTTGCCTGCCGGCGGCACACCGTACTTCCAGCGCTTGTCGTCGCGCAAGCGCTCGCCGCCCCAGTCGGAGATGTTGAACGGCGGATTAGCGAGAATGAAGTCGGCCCTGAGGTCTGGGTGCCGATCGTTGTGGAAGGTGTCGCCGTGGGCGATCTGACCGTCGATGCCGCGGATCGCGAGGTTCATGCGCGCGAGGCGCCACGTCGTGTAGTTCGACTCCTGCCCGTAGATCGAGATGTCACTCTTCGTCCTGCCGCCGTTGCCGTTTCCGCCGGCATGCGCTCGAATAAACTCGACCGACTGCACGAACATGCCGGATGAGCCGCAGCATGGGTCGTACACGCGGCCGCGATAGGGCTCGAGCATCTCGACCAGGAGCTTGACCACGCAGCGTGGCGTATAGAATTCGCCGCCTTTCTTACCCTCCGCGCTCGCGAATTGCGAGAGGAAGTATTCGTAGACGCGGCCGAGGAGGTCATGCGCGTGCTGCTTCCCAGCGGAACTTTCTCCCGTCGATGATGAAGGAGAAGCAAACGAGATGTTGCTAACGAGATCGATGAGCTGACCAAGCCGCGTCTTGTCGAGGGCTGGCCGTGCGTATTCCTTCGGCAACACGCCCTTCAGTACAGGGTTGTCGCGCTCGACTCCGGCCATCGCGTCGTCCACGAGTTGACCGATCGTCGACTGGCGAGCCTGCGCCTTCAGGCTGGTCCAGCGCGCCTCTGGCGGCACCCAGAAGATGTTCTGGGCGCGATATTCGTCCGGATCCTCGAGGAGTCTGCTGATCGCGTGTTCGCGACTGCGTGTCGACGGCGCTAGGTAATACTCGTCCTTCGGATCGTCGACTGCGCGCCGCAGATAGTCGCGCCGTTCCTCGAACGCGTCGGAGATGTACTTCAGGAAGATAAGCCCGAGGACGACGTGCTTGTACTCCGCGGCGTCCATGCTGCCACGAAGCGCGTCGGCCATCTGCCATAGCTGCGCCTCGTAGTCGATGTCACCCGCACCGTTTCTACTCTCTTTGTTCGCCTTTGCCATCGTCCTGCCCTACGCCGGACGCGGGCGGTCGGTCTTGGATCTCGCGGGTTTGGTCGGAAGTCTTTTGATTTCCGTCCCCGCTTGCTGTTCAGCCAGCCGCACCTCGTGGAGCGCCTGCAGGTTCATCCAGAACTGCGGATTCGTGCCGAACCAATGGGCCAGACGCAGCGCAGTGTCGCCGGTAATCGCACGCTTGCCGTTGATGATCTGGCTGATGCGATTTGCGGGCACACGAATTTGCCGTGAAAGTTCGGTCGGACTGACGCCAAGCTCTTCAAGCTCTGCAGCGAGGATCTCGCCGGGATGGGTCGGTCTACGGGCCATCGTCAAATCCTTTCAATGGCGGTAACGATCTCGACGTTGGAGGGAACTCTTGTCGTCGGGCCAGGCGAACTCTCGAAGCAATTCGCCATTGCGCGATTTCGCGCAACGCTCGTCGCGATCGCTCTGGACCATTGAGCCGAATCGTAGCGCCCGCTGACGCTGTACGTCTAGCGTCAATCGCCTGCGATCGTCTAGCGGCCAGAGCATCTGTCACCGCCCCGCGACGGCGCCTGTTGGCGACGCTGCAAGACTTGCAGGCGAAATGGCCAGCAAATCGGGGGGCTTTCGACGTTAGCCCTCCTGCGCTCTTGACGAACGTCAGGACCGCATCAATACTTTGATCGCTGCTGTTCATGTCCATCGCGGACAAGATCTCGGGGATGAACGCCGAGCGTTGCGGGCGTTAACCGCCTTGAAGCGCGGGCCGTCAAGGTCCGCAACGCGCCGGAGCAAAGGTGTGTTCCGATCGCCGACGGCACGTGAGGCTACGTGCCCAATCTGCAGTTCGCTGCATCAACACGATCGTTTTCCAAAACGTTGATCGCAGTTTCGTCGAGGATCGCCCCCGCGAGGTCGCGCCGGCGGTGGCCCAAGCGACCGAAGAGTAAATCGCCGCCGTGCGGCTGAAGCAAGCGCCGCTCGTCCCCGCGACGATCGGCGGTAGACACCCACCAAGGGTGGCCTGGCGCTCACGCCTTCACCGGCGCCGGGTTCGTTCCAAAGCGCCGGGCGATGTCGTTGGTCGCCTGGCGTGGACGCTTCGGCGTCCTTAAGACCGTGGCGATTCCGGGCCTGACCCGGAAGCGCTGCGGGCGGTGCATCGCCACGGTAGCGAGGCACGAGGTGTCGGCACGCAACGTAGCCGATGCCGCGGGTCCGCGTTACCGGCCGGCGCTGCACTGGAATCAACGCGAGCCTCCGTCGGCTCGCTCTTCATCCGAGCCGTCCCGATCGCCGCTGATGGCGGTGCGTCGTGCGCAAGGTCTGACGTCGCGCGCGCAAGGCGAGCCAACGAGCTCGCCGGGCGCCGCGGCGGCAGGCCGTAGCGCGCACGCACGCGCATTCGCGCACGCGCGTCGTCCACTAGCGGCGCCGCTAGTGACGTACGCGCGCCTACCACCGTCGGCGCGATTGTCAACGGCTTGCCTCGCATGACGAGGCCTCGGAATCCACGTGACGGCCCTGCCGTCACGTCTTCTGCCCCGAGGTGTGCAACGCACCTCGGCGAATGATCCGCGTCACGGATCGCAGAACTACCGAAGTACCGCGTGCCCGACGGGCACTCCGCGAGTCTTGGGTGAATGACTCCGCGTGGTCCACGAAACGGATCGAGCAACACCGACGTGCCCTACCGGCACCCGTCGAGCCCTGGGTCAATGGCTCTCGCGATTGGCGCTCTCCCGGGAGAGCGCGATCGCGACGCCACGAGGCGCCGTGCGGCGCCGGCGAGCAGCAGAGAAACCGCACGAAACGGGAGTGGTGTCCCGTGCTCGATGTTCCCCCTGACCGGCCAAGGCCTACCAGGAGAGCAGAAACACTTACCCGACTGGGTTGACACCGACGCACAAGAATCGGCGCTCCTGGCGCCTTCTATACGAGTTCTGAACTGGAGCTGGGCGATGGCGAGGAAACGGATCGAAGAGGAAAGGCGCCACGTGGCGAAGTGCGGCACGGTGGCGACCGATGTCGAGCTCCTGTTGCTGGCTGCGGTCTTGGAAGAGATCGCGGCGATGCACGCGCTGCCGAAGGCGCGGGCGCCGGCGCCAGCACGGCCGCCCAAAAGGAAACGGCGATGCGCGACCTGAACTACGCGTTGAAGCAACTCTGCCAGCGCAACCGCGACGGCAGCTTTGCCACCCAGGCAGATCGCGGACATCTGCTCGACCAGATCGCCGATCAGCTGCACGAGATGGGATTTCGCCACATGGACGCGCACAGCCTGAAACCCAAGCACGTCGAGAAACTGGTCGAGCGCTGGCTCGCCGAGAAGCTTTCGCCCGGCACGGTGAAGAACCGCATGACCGCGCTGCGCTGGTGGGCCGAGAAAGTCGGCAAGCAGAACGTCGTCGCGCGCACGAACGCCGCCTACCGCATTCCGGACCGCGTCTACGTCACCAATGTCTCCAAAGCCAAGGACCTCGTCGCGCAACAGCTCGACAACGTTCGCACGGCGTGCATCCGAATCTCGCTACGGCTCCAGGCGCTCTTCGGATTGCGCCGCGAGGAGTCGATCAAGATCGTGCCGTCGTGGGCCGATCGAGGCACGTCGCTCGTGCTCAAGGATTCGTGGACCAAGGGCGGCCGCCAGCGCGAGATCCCGATTCGCACGCCCGAGCAGCGCGAGCTCGTGGACGAAGCGAAAGCGATGGCGAATGGGAAGAGCCTCGTCGCGCCGGGTTACGCGACGTACCGTGACTACCTCTCGCACTTCCGCGCCGAATGCGATCGCGTCGGGATTCACGGTGTCCACGGGCACCGGCATCGCTACGCGCAGGTCCGTTACGAGGAACTCACCGGGTGGAAATGTCCGGCGCAGGGCGGACCGAAAGCGAAGCAGCTCACTGCGAAGCAAAGAGCGATCGATCGTGAGGCGCGAGTTCAGATCAGCCACGAGATGGGCCACGGTCGCGAGCAGGTCACGAGCGTGTACCTCGGACGGTAACCGTCGCGAGCTTCGCAATGCCCGCTGTCTTTCTCACACTGATCGAAGCCGCCACGCTGCTGCGTCTGCATCCCGTTACGATGCGTGCCCTCGCCGCGAGCGGCGACGTCCCCGCTTTCAAGGTCGGTCGCGTCTGGCGCTTCGTCGAAATTGACCTCATTACCTGGGCCCGCGCACACTATGGTTGCGCGGACGCCGTAAGCGACAAGGAGAGTCAATGTCGCTCTACAAACGTCCTGATAGCCGCATCTGGTGGGCTGCGATCCGCCTCCCAGACGGAAGCCGCGTATGCCGCTCTAGTGGCACCGCGAAGCGGAAGGAAGCGCAGGAATGGCTCGATCGATTGCGCTCGGAACTCTGGCGCGTCCATCGTCTCGGCGAACGGCCAAGCTACACCTGGCAACAAGCCGTAGTGCGCTGGTGCGAGGAGAAGGCGCACAAGGCCACGGCGGCCGAAGATCGACGCAAGTTCCAATGGCTGGACCAGTATTTCCGCGGTCGTATGCTGCACACGATCACGCGCGACGAGGTCCAGGCGATCGGCGAAGCGAAAGCGCAGCACAGCTCTCGCGCGACCGCCAACCGCTTCCTCGCGCTCATTCGCGCCGTGCTACGCAGAGCCGCGGGTCCGTGGCAATGGATCGAGAAGGCGCCGGCAATTACGCTCTATCGCGAGCCAAAGCGGCGAGTGCGATGGTTAACGAGGGAGGAGGCGACGCGACTACTCGCAGCGCTCGCTCCGCATCAACGGCAGCTCATGCGCTTCGCGCTTGCGACGGGCTTGCGCCAATCGAACGTGCTTCATCTCAAGTGGTCGCAGGTCGATCTCGAACGTCGCACGGCGTGGATTCACGCCGACGAAGCGAAGGCGCGCGAGGCGATTGGCGTGCCGCTCAACGACGAAGCGATGGCGGTGCTACGCGAGGAGCGCGGCAAGCATCCGACGAGCGTGTTCACGTTTCATCGTCGGCCGCTCAAAAGCGTGAACACCAAAGCGTTGAAGAAGGGACTCAAACGCGCCGGCATCGAGAACTTCCGCTGGCACGACTTGCGGCACGTGTGGGCCACCTGGCACGTCATGGCCGGCACGACGCTGGGCGAGCTGCAGGAGCTCGGCGCGTGGAAGTCCGAAGCGATGGTCAAGCGCTACGCGCACTTCGCGCCGGAGCAATTGCGACGCGCAGCCGACCGACTTGCTACGTTTTGGTGTACAGAAAGAAAAACAGGTTGCCACGACGAGCGCGCAACCTGTTGATTAGTTGGTAGGCCGTGTAGGGATCGAACCTACGACCAACGGATTAAGAGCTTCAACTATAGGCGTTTTTTAGCGTGTATTGGCCCGCCCTTCCCCATAGATGCACGCAGATCGCCGCCGAGTTTGTCACGTTTTTGTCACGGTCCCGGGAACGCGTGTAGGACACGACCGCTGTACTGCTGTCGATCTACTTTCTCCCGCTGCTTTGGCCAACGACGAGTGATGCTCGGTATGCGTACTAAAGGAACGATTACCCACCTGGTTCACGCGAAGATTACGCCGACGCATGTAGCACGCGTCGCAGTATTGGCTGAGGCAAGTCGACAGCTACGAAGGGTCAAGTCCCGTGCTTGCTGTAAATTCGTTCGTGGGACGCGCGTTGCACTTTTGAGACAGTCATTCGTTCTTTGAACTCGTTGTCGAGTTCGTTGCGCAGTTCGCCGATCTGCTTCAACTCGAATTCGCTGATCACAACCCGTCGCCACGACTGACTGGCACGGATCAACGCCGCGTACATCAGTTTGAGCACCGCTCGCTCACCGAACGCATGCGGAATCACTTTCGTGCGCCGGCGCTCTTCACCGAACAGCCGCTCGAGCAAATTCGTGGTGCGAATGACTCGACGGTGTGCAATTGGCAGGCGCAAGTGCGCAATGCACGCTTCGAAGTCATCGAGGAAACAGGCCGTCGCGCTCGGCAGCTCGCGCTCGAAGCGCTTGACAAATTCTTCTTTGGCCAGACGAGCGAGCATCGGCGAGGCGGCGGTGTAGGCCGCCAGCGCCTGGGCTTTCACTTCCCGCCAGCGCTCGGCAGGCACCTTGCCCTCCAGATTGCGCACCCGATGTGCCAGGCACCGCTGGCGCAGGCTCTTAGGAAACACTTCTTCCAGCGCACGGATCAGCCCCGGCGCGCCGTCGCTGACGACTAGGATTGGCTCGTGCAGATTGCGCGTTTTCAGGTCACGCAAGAACTCCCGAGCGCTCGCCGTATCCTCCTTCGTGCCCGGGCACAGCCCGAGCAACAACTTCTCGCCGTGCTCGGTAATGCCCCACGCGGCTAACACCGCTTCACGGGCTTGCCCCAAGTGCAACCGCTCGGCGATGCCGTCGATGAACAGGTACACCAGGCGATGCTCGCCGAGCTCGCGACCCGCGAAGCTCTGGTAGTCCGTCCACAGGCGTTCGGTAATCTGGCTCACCGCGCTCTTGGAGAGCAGGCTCTTGCCGTTCACATCGGTGAAGGCGGCCTCGATGTCGCGCACCGACAGCCCGCGCGCGTACATCTCAATGGCGAGTCGCTCCAGTTCCTCGGTGCGGCTACCCAGCGCCGCGCGGATCGCCGAACGAAACGGCTCTACCGTGCCACGCACCTGCGGCACCGCGTATTCGATGCGACCCTCGGCACTGTCGAGCTTGCCGCGCCGATAGCCGTTGCGCTGTCCGCCCGCTCCGTCGCCGTGCTGGTAATAGCCGCGACCGACCACGTCCTCGACTTCCTCTTCGAGTGCCTCTTCCACGATCAAGCGCGCCGCCAGCTTCACCAACTCGCCGCGATCGCCCTCCGCGGGCCCGCGTCCGTCAAATAGTTCTTCCAATCGCTTCCGCGTCTGCTTCGATGCCGGTACTCTTGCCATCTGGGATGCTCCTT
>DATGGP010000003.1:0-240269 GCA_035308425.1 Casimicrobiaceae bacterium
GGTGGAGCGATCGGCGTCGAGAGCACGCCGGGCGTCGGCTCGGTCTTCTGGGTCGAACTGCCGCTCAAGGTGAGCAGCGCGCAAGGCGATGATGTTGGCGAAGCGATTTTCGTCAAGAACAAATCCGCATCGACGGCACAAGCGCTTGCGGCGATTCAATCCGGCAAGGTCCAGCGGATACGAGGTGCGCGCATTCTCGTCGCGGAGGACAACCCGACTAATCAACGCGTCGCGCAACTCATTCTCGAAAGCGGCAGCCACAACGTGACGCTTGTCGAGAACGGCGAGGAAGCGCTCAACGCGCTCGAGTCCGGCACGTTCGATCTGGCGCTTTTCGACTTGTCGATGCCGGTGGTGTCGGGCCTTCAGGCGCTGAAGCTCTATCGATTCACCACCACGAAGCCCATCCCGATTCTGATCCTGTCGGCGAATGTCACGCCGGAGGTCATGGCCGAATGCGAGCGTGCCGGTGCAGCCGAGTTCGTGCCCAAGCCGCTACGCGCGTCTCATTTGCTCGACGCAGTCGAGCGTCACCTGGCGTCCGAGGCGATACATGCGTCGCCCGCACCCGTCAGAAACGAGGACAAGCCGCAACTCGCGGTCGTGGAGACGCCCCTCATCGATACCGAGGTGCTTCGCGACCTTTGCGCGCTATCGTCCGATCCGACTTTCGTCTCGCGCCTGCTGTCCGGATTCAAGGAAGACACCGAGCGCCTGGTGAAGGAAATCACATCGTCGATCACGAGCCGGAAGTACGAGGCGATTCGAGACTCGGCGCACGCGCTGAAGGGAGGCGCGGCGAGCGTAGGCGCTTCCCAGCTATCGCAACTCGCGCGCAAGCTGGAAAGCGCATCGGGCGACGCTCTGCGAGTTCGCGCAGCGCAATGGATCGAAGAAGTGCTGAAGACGTCGCAGCTTACGAACGAAGCGCTGGAGCGCTACGTCGCTGAAAACGCGACCTCCACAAGCTCGCCCGCGTCGCGGCCGAACTAGAGACTATTGAACGAGGGCCTGCTAACAGGCCCTGATCACGCGCGTCAAGCCCGCGTCGCCGGGATTGCTTCGCTTCAGGCAGCGCCCGCGGCCATCCCGATCGGCGCGATATTCTTGACGTTGTCCGACGTCGACTGCTCCGCGGCGCGCGCTTGAGCGCGAATCAATCGATCCATGACGCGCAGATCGCGTTCGTCGAGCTTCAGCGCGGTGTCGGCCCAGATTTCGACGACGCGAATCAATTCTTCGTCGGTGATGGGCATAACTTCGTTGCGCGCACGCTCGAACCCTTGTCGTCCGCAGAGATTCTTGGAGTGCCGGCGAATGTATCCTTCGACGGCCGCGCGACCGGTGCCATCGGGCGTCACCACATCGAGCACGCCCATGTCGTAGAGTTGACGCGCCGAATAAATGGTCCCGCTGATGATCAACTCTTCAGCTTGCCTGCGTCCGATCTTCCTCGACAGAAAACTGAACGCGCCCATTCCGGGAAAAAGATTGAAGAGTATTTCGGGGAAGCCGAATCGACTCGATTCCTCGGCAATCAACACCGATGCTGAAAGCGCTGCCTCGAATCCGCCGCCGAGCGCTTCACCCTGCACCAGCGCGATCGAAGTGATCAATCCGTCGCAGTTGCGATGCCATTCGAGCAGGCACTCGACGCAACGCTTTCCATAATTGACGAGACTTTCACGGTCCTGCATTTGAATGAGCGTTCGAAACAACGCGAGATCGCCACCCAGATTGAAAATGCTCGGAGTGCCGGAAGCCAGCACGCCATAAACCGGTCGAACCTCGCCTGCGCTCGTCGACACCTTGATGCGCTCTATGAATCTGCGCAACTCGGCGAGAATCGGCATGTTGAAGCACGGTCGCGGACGAGGAAGCATGAACGCCCAATAGGCGCCAAAATTCCTATCGATCTCTATTTGAAGCTGTGATTCGCGAGGATGACCGAACAACTTGACTTCGGCGCTCGCAGGGAGCTCGACGACCGCGTTCATGAAACCTCCAAAGCGTGCTCGAATCCGGGACCAACCTGTAGACGTGCTGCCGCTCTACGGCAGGTGTGTAATCTACACCAGAAAACGAACGTGTAGGAGAGTGCCTACAACGATTGGCTGAAAATCGAAGCAGCGGGACGGGTGACGTTGCAAAAAAGCCAACATCATTAGCGGCTTATGACGTTGTCCTAATGCGTTCGGCCTGTCTTGGTTGGCGATCGTGAACAAAAAGATGCAACAAGTTGTCCTCTACAACCTACCCAAGCAGCACCTTCCACCGGCTGCCGATCAGTCCTTCCACGGGCCGGAAGCTCGCCTTGTACGCCATCTTCGGACTCTCGCGGATCCAGTAGCCGAGATACAGGTATGGCAACTGAAGCTGTCTGCACCGCTCGATTTGCCAAAGAATGCTGTACGTGCCGTAGCTCGCCGACGGCGGCTGTGGCTCGAAGAACGTGTATACCGATGACAGCCCGTCGACCAATCGATCCACCAGGCTGACGATCCGAAGCTCGCCCTCCTCCCGAAACTCGTAGAGGTCGGTCGAGACGTTGCTGTGGAGCAGGAAGTGCTGGTACTGCTCGCGGCTGTCCTGGTCCATTCCTCCGCCGGGATGGCGCAGCCTCTGATAGCGGAGATAAAGCGCGTAATGGGCCGGATCGTACGTCAACTCGCGTCTGGTCACCGCCAACCGCGCGCCAACCCGCATCGCCCGCTTCTGGCTGCGGTTCGGTCGGAAGCTGCGAACGGGGACGCGGACGGGGACGCACGCGCGGCACTGGTCGCAATAGGGTCGATAGGTAAAGGCCCCGCTGCGCCGAAACCCGAGGCGAACGAGCTCGCCATAGACGCGGGAATCGATCAGGTGGCTCGGCGTCGCGACCTGCGAGCGGGCCGCACGGCCTGGCAGATAGCTGCAGGGATAAGGCGCCGTCGCGTAGAACTGCAACGTCGCGAGCGGCAGGTCGTTGAGATTGCTCACCCGAGCTCCAGGATCGCCCCGCTTCGCCAGCCGGCGGGCGGTCGATTCGAGTTTATCAATTCGCCGAGCGAGCGTGCGAACCGCGACCGGGGAATCGCGCCCGCGCCCATCGATGCGAGGTGCCCGGTCTCCTGCTGGCAATCGATCAGCGTCGTTCCATGCTGTTGCAGGACCGCAACAAGCGCGGCCAGGCATACCTTCGAAGCATCGGTTTCGCGCGTAAACATCGATTCGCCGAAGAACACTTTGCCGAGCGCGATCCCGTAGAGACCGCCGACGAGCTCACCGTTGCGCCACGCCTCGATGCTATGGCCGTAGCCGAGCTCGTGCAATCGCGTGTACGCGACGATCATCGCGCGCGTGATCCACGTTCCGTGCTGTCCTTCGCGCGGCGCATTGGCGCAAGCTTCGATTACCGCGGAAAACGCGGTATCGCATCGAATCTCGAAGTCCCGCCTGCGCACCCGCTTCGCGAGCGATCGCGACATCGTGAACTCGTCGACGCGAAGAACCATCCGCGGATCCGGACTCCACCAGAGGATCGGCTGACCTTCGCTGTACCACGGATAGATGCCCCGCCGATAAGCATCGATGAGCCTGTCTGGAGAGAGGTCGGCGCCGGCGGCGAGCAAGCCGTTCGGCTCGCGCAGCGCGGCGTCGAGCGGGGGAAACGACGAATCTGCGTCGAGCCAGGCGATCATCGACATTGCGACAGCCCCGCGCCGTTGCGCCGAAGGGAGCAAGGTACAATGAGCACGGCTTCGCGAAGTTCGATTCGCCTCGTTCGCGAACATCATCGACACGACCGACGCGAGCGCGGCGACGCACGATCACGGCGCAACGCCCCGGTAGCTCAGTGGATAGAGCAGCCCCCTCCTAAGGGGCAGGTCGGACGTTCGATTCGTCTTCGGGGCGCCATCTTTCAATACCTTACGCTTGGTACCCATCTACGTACGACCGGGCAGTGCCCCTTTTCGTGCCACCTTTGCGTCTACCTGAAACCTCTCCACAAGTGTAGCGTCAGGCTGTGAGACGCGTCTCGCACTGCGACTCGGCGAGCGGGTGAATGACGACCCGCGCTTCTTCGCGCGACGCGCCTCGATACTGTTCAAGATTCACTCGGGCTAACTTCGGAATGCGCTTGTAGTCGATGCTCCCACGCTTCCCTGTTCGGGTGACGGAAACGCCGCCGCCCTGCTCCCTCGCGTGGGCCGCGAGTCCGATTAACCGTGTCTTCGCCTCGTCGTACTTGGCACTGAGTTCGTCGTACGCCGTCCGAACTGCGACGTACCTGGCCGCAGCCTCGAGCCACTCCGGATCGTCCCGGACACGCGTATCGCGATCGGTCAGCGGTGGCGCTAGGGCCTCGGTGACGTAGCGCGAGAACATTTCCCACGCCTCGTGGATACGCGTCCACGAGCTCGCGTCCGGCGCGACCGGAAAGAGGATGCCCTCGGTTCCGTCGAAGATGTGCGGTCGCAACTTCGCTGCAGTTGCTCGAGACTCGCACCGCGTATAGCGCACTCGGTGTTGAGTACGATGGACGAAGCGAGGCGTGGCGCAGCTCTCACCGTCGGAACGCGCCTTTTGCACAAACTACGTCGTGCGGTGTGCTTGGTTCTCCGCACCTCGAACGTCGTGCCCTGAATGGGGCTCGGCCACAGCGGATGGCCGAATGGGGCATACCAACTCCATTACAGCGATGTCGAACCAGCAGCACGTGTATGACACCGCCAATCTGAGCTCGTGGTACCGGATACGCAGCACGCGGGCGGGTGGTCACTCTTGCTTCCGCGTTTTCGGCGCCATCTTGCTCTGAGAGGACGGCAGTAGCGCGTCGTTTCAGACGCGGGAACTGACTAAATGTTTCGATTCAGCGGCGTGGTTGCCGTGGTCCCGGCGAGCGTGTGGCCGTCGGAGGAACGCGAGCTGCTTGCTGTGGACCGGCCGATTGCTGTGACCGGCGAGAGCGACGTCAGTGCCTTTCGCTCTCGGTGCGCGTGCGGTCGCAACCTCGCTAAAGCTACTGGACGCTAAAACGCGAGGAACCTGTACCAGCCATTCATTTCGCGGCTCTCGCGAAAAAAAAGTGGCCCGGTTGAGGGCCGGGCCACTGCCAACGGAAGAAGCAAGTGGCTTCGCCCCGTTAATTCGCGCTTCGAGGTGTTCAGGCCGTCGCAGCAGCAGCGATCTTGTGGAATGTGGAGTTGGCAACCTCGTAGGTTTCAACCCGCGGCGTTCCTTCAACGACTTTTTCCAGGATCTTGGTCACTTCAGCGTAGTGCGCGCGGTCATAGGTGTCGGCGTTTTGCTTGTTGTCCCATAGGCTCAGACCAAAGGCTTCGGTTCCGCTTGGGGCAACGAACGTGATCTCATCTCGAAAGCCGCCTTGCTTACGAAGCATCGGAATGACGTCCTTTTCGAGCCGCTGAGTAAATTCGACCGTGCTGTTGGGCTTCAACTTCATGGATACGCGACGTGCATACATAAGAATCTCCTTGGTTGTTATGGCCAAGGGGTATTTCGGATAACCATCACCAGTTAACAGCGCTGGAGCACTCCCTCAGTCATTAACTATAATAAGTGAAGTGGCTTGACCTGTCAAGCATTATCTTGGAATATCAAACCTGGCTTAAGTTACGGCGGTTAATCGGGGCGTCTATATGGATGTCTGCTTGGTCATCAAGCATCGGCTGGAGCAATTAGGCTTGGAGCAGAAGGACTTGGCGGCAGGGGCCGAAGTCACGGAGTCCTATATCTCGCAGCTGCTGACACGGAAGAAATTGCCCCCCGCACCCGATCGAACAGACATCTACGAGAAAATGGGCAAGGTTCTCAAGCTGTCGAGTGGCAAGCTGGCGAGGCTGGCCGAATTACAGCGAAGGGACGAATTGAAGAGAAATTTCGAGGACCCGCCGGCGCCCTTGTTTCACGAGGTTCGGGAATTGGTACTTCGGAAGTGCGCGCCCGAAAGACGGCAAGAGATACGAGCGATCTTCGAGAAGCAGGCCTTTGGCGAACTCGAACGCCTCGTCACACAGAAGCTTTTGGACTTAATCAAGCGCGTCGCCAGAGAGGAATTGAAAAGTGAAAAGTGGCTTCGCTCGGTGGCTCAGCTCAGCGGCCGAAGCTATAACCAGATGCGGGTCGTGATCCTCGAGTTTCTCGACACTGACGTCTTTCACGTGTCATTGGAGAACTGCGTTTCCTTCCTGGATCCGCTGATTGAGTCCTGGGATATCGATCTGTCGGACTTCGCTATGCAAGTTGTGCTCAACCGAAGATTGGTGGCAGAGCATTCGAGGCGATTTGAGTTTGTGGAAACGGAACCCGACGAGGGCGACGTAGGGCTCACCGAATTTCTTGAAGATGCTGCACTCAGCGGCAATGCGACTCAGGAGGAAATCGAATTTCTGAAACGGTTGAAGGTCAAGGGAAGGCGACCAACGCCGCTCTACTACTATCGGGAATTGCAGAACCTGAGGGATCCGCTGCATTTCGCGCTGTAGCGGGGCGCACGGTGGACAGCGGCAGCAGCGATCAATGGCTGCTATAGAGCGCAATTCGCTACAACCGGGTTGGCCAGATCGCGGAAATTGGCGCACGTCCACCGCTCGAAATGTGACCACGTACAAACGTGCTCGGCCGACGAGATCACTCTTGGAACATCATACTCAGTACCTGGTGCTTCGTACTGGGCGCTTCGAACGTCACGCAAGCACATCATGGGCTCGCCGCGTGAGAAGTCGTACTTCGCGCCTTGGCACGTTGCTCTCAGAACCGAGTACTTGGTGGCTCGGGACGGGGTACTTCGAACGTCGCGCTTGGTGCTGAACTTCGAACGTCATACTTTGTATCTTCGGTACAACCGCGTGCGAAGGTTACCAGGAACGCGTTCTGTGGGAAACTGCGGGCGATTGATCGAGCCGCTCCCCGAATTTTCACCGTCGCACGCCAAGTGAAGCGCCGGGGTGTGTCGTGCGAAAGAAAAAATGGAGCCCGCACGTTCGCGGGCCGCTATCCCTTCACCGGGATGAGACAGGTTGCGTGGGACCGGACGCGACCGGAGGCGCGATCGCGATCGGCCAGGGGCGTAGTTCGTGACGTCCCGGATTTTCGACCTGACTCTCGTGCGATGAATCCGGCGATACCACCGCCGACGTCGCGATCGGTTGATCGTTGCTGCGCGCTTCGGCAATTGCGGACTTCCTGTTGCGCTTGCTCATTGTCTCCTCCTAATGCTACTGATATCAGCATTTGTAGAAGTGTTATTCGACGATTTCCTGGCGCTCCTGGGTGTCGGCCATGAACTCAGCAATTGACATCTGGCACTCAGCCTCGTCGTGAACGTGCCCGGAACGCCGGCATCCCTGCATAATCCAATTGCCGCCTTGGATACGTGCTGGACCGTGTACCGAATCCAGAGCATGCGGGTTTCCACGTAAGTGGTGCAACGCCATATCCTGATTGATTTCCCTCAGTAACGTGTGTTTCATGATAGTCACCGTCCAAAATCCTGTCCATAAGACGTCACCAATAGACGTCACAGATCGACAATCACATACTGCGCGCCAATCGGCATTGTTTGTCTGTGCGGGAACGTACATAAATGGCTCGGCGGCCCAAAGAACAAACCCCGCCGGGAGCCGCCCCGAGCGTGCCTGTTAGCGCCGGAGTGATACTGACCCCCTGGGTCAAAATTCAACCGACGTTGACACTTACTGACGATAGTACGCGGGCGGATAAGATGGCGGCGCGTTGTACGTCGAGGCGCGCCTCCCGCTTCCGACCGACCCGCATGCCTCCATCGCGCAACTCGGCGTGGATGTTCGGGCCACACCATCGTAGTTACCATCGGACGCGGCATGAATTTGCGAATCCGCTCTGTCAGCACGGCGTCTTCCATCGCCCGCTTCGACGGCGGCCGGTACCGGGCGGCTGATCAGAACCGCGTCGATCAACTGCGCGTGTGCCGCTTCCTACGCCACAAAGGGAGACATCGCTGCATGGATGGCGAACAGCACCGGTAACCGGCTCAGTGAGCGCCCCAAATCGATGAGCCTTTGGAGCACCTATGATGTCTCATTCATTGTCGGCGCCCTGCAAGCGCCTCAAAGCCGGAGATAGATCGGCGGCAAATGCTGCTCGAACCGAATATCCACCACACTTCCGCGCACGGAGACGACTGTGCCTAGATTCGCTCTGCCGGCCTATCGTCCATGGCTGCCTGGCAATCGCGGTCGGGACGCCCCGTTCCATTTCCAGTTGCGAATCTCCGGCAGGTCTTGTCCGTACTGGTCGATGTACTGCTTATGCCCGATCAGCTTGTCCTTGAGCTGCTGCTTCAAGTAGATGCCCTTGTCGCCGGTTTGCGGCAGGCGGTCGATGGTGTCCATCACGAGGTGAAAGCGGTCCAGCTCGTTCAGCACCGTCATGTCGAAGGGCGTGGTGATCGTGCCCTCTTCCTTGTAGCCGCGTACGTGAAAGTTGTCGTGGTTGGTGCGGCGGTAGGTCAGCCGGTGGATCAGCCACGGGTAGGCATGGAAGGCGAAGATCACCGGCTTCTCCTTGGTGAATAGCTCGTCGAAGTCCATGTCGCTCAGGCCGTGCGGGTGCTCGGTTTGCGGCTGCAGCCTCATGAGGTCGACGACGTTGACCACCCGGATTTTCAGGTCCGGCAGATGCTCGCGCATGATGGACACGGCGGCAAGCGTCTCTAAGGTGGGCACGTCGCCACAGCAGGCCATGACCACATCGGGCGCAACGGCCTGGTCATTGCTGGCCCACTGCCAGATGCCAATGCCCTCGGTGCAATGCTTGACGGCGGCATCCATCGTCAGCCACTGCGGCGCCGGGTGTTTGCCCGCGATCACAACGTTGACGTAATGGCGACTGCGCAGGCAGTGGTCCATCACCGACAGCAGGCAGTTTGCATCCGGGGGAAGGTAAACGCGCACCACCTCGGCCTTCTTGTTCACGACGTGGTCGATGAAGCCGGGATCCTGGTGTGTAAAGCCGTTGTGATCCTGGCGCCAGACATGCGAGGCGAGTAAGTAGTTCAGCGACGCGATCTTCCGCCGCCACGGCAGGTGCGAAGTGACCTTAAGCCACTTGGCGTGCTGGTTGAACATCGAATCGACGATATGGACGAATGCCTCGTAGCAGTTGAACAGTCCATGCCGCCCGGTGAGCAGGTACCCCTCCAACCAGCCCTCGCATTGGTGCTCGCTGAGCATCTCCATCACGCGCCCAGCGGGTGCTAGAAATTCGTCGTTCGGAATGGTCGCTGCGTCCCATTGGCGGTTGGTCGTTTCAAAGACGGCTTCCAGGCCATTGGAGAGCGTTTCGTCAGGGCCGAAGACGCGGAAATTTCGCTGCTCACCGTTCAGCTTCGCCACGTCACGCAGGAAACGCCCAAGCACGTGCGTGTCGCCGATCCCCGGCGCGCCCGGCGAGGGCACGTCGACCGCGTAGTCGCGAAAATCCGGCATCCGCAGGTCGCGCAGCAGCATGCCGCCGTTGGCGTGGGGATTCGCGCCCATGCGTCGCTCTCCCGTGGGCGCAAGTTCGGCGAGTTCCGGTTTCAGTCGGCCCTGCTCATCGAAGAGTTCCTCCGGCCGGTAGCTCCTCAGCCAATCTGCCAACAGCTTGAGGTGTTCGGGATGGGTAGCCGGGTCGGAGAGCGGCACCTGGTGCGCACGGAACGTGCCTTCGATCTGCAAACCATCGACCACCTTCGGTCCCGTCCAGCCCTTGGGTGATACAAGGACGATCATCGGCCAGCGCGGACGTGTGAGGTCGCCGTGAAGGCGCGCGTCCTGCTGGATTTTTTTGATTCGCTCCACCGCCGTGTCGAGCGTCGCGGCCATGGCCTCATGCATCGGCCCAGGCTCGTGACCCTCGACGAAGTAGGGCGTCCACCCGCAGCCACGAAGCAACTGTTCCAATTCCTCGCGCTCGATGCGGGCGAGGACGGTCGGGTTGGAAATCTTGTAGCCGTTGAGATGCAGGATGGGCAGCACCGCGCCGTCGGTGACCGGATCGAGGAACTTGTTCGAATGCCACGCCGTAGCGAGCGGCCCGGTTTCCGCCTCGCCATCGCCGATGACGCAGGCGACGACGAGGTCGGCATTGTCGAACACCGCCCCGAACGAATGGCTGAGCGAATAGCCCAGTTCTCCGCCCTCGTGGATCGAGCCCGGACATTCCGGCGAGGCGTGACTGGGAATACCCCCGGGAAACGAGAACTGCTTGAAGAGCTTATGCAGTCCGGCCTCGTCCTGGCTGATGTTGGGATAGATCTCGCTGTACGTGCCCTCGAGATACGTATTGCCCACCACTGCCGGCCCGCCGTGCCCGGGACCCGAGACGTAGATCATGTTGAGGTCGTATTTTTTTATGACCCGGTTCAGATGCACATAGATGAAGTTCTGCCCTGGTGTCGTGCCCCAGTGTCCCAGCAGCATGTGCTTTATATCCGCGAGCGCCAGCGGCCGCGTCAGCAGCGGATTGTCGTAGAGATAGATCTGGCCAACTGACAGGTAATTGGCGGCGCGCCAGTAAGCGTCGATTTTCCGGAGCAGTTCCGCAGCGAGCGTGTTCGTTGTCATGATTCAATTTTCGACGTAGGGACCCAGGCCATCGCTACCGCTGCCACAGGATTCGAGCGGCTTCAAGTGGAACCGCCGCGCCGGGGCGGTGCGATATCACTCGCGCCGTATAGTCCCCTGGTGGGCGCGCCGCAAACACGGCCGCCCTGTAAACGTAGCCGCCCGAGGCGCTGTCCAGTTGGCGAATACGCTTCATCTCCTGGCGCACCGGGACGCCGCCCATGACGCCGTCGGCATAGAGCTCCACCCGCACCGACTCGGGGTCGATGGAGATAGACCTGCGCTTCAAATGCGTATTGCTCGCCGCCGGTCTCGATCTTGACTTCGCCGAAGCGGAGCGCGGTCCATGTCCGGTCAAGCGCGTGCCGCCCAATTGACCATGTCCACTTCGATTTGCCCATTACTGACAGCCCGCTCGAGGTCGGCCGAGGCCGCCGGGAGGTAGTGTTGCTCGGTGTATACGCACACCGCACGGTTGGTGGAAAAAGCGCGGCGTCAATCGCGCCATGCTTTCCCTCAGGCGGGTGACCCAGGCACCGGGGATGCCTTGTTCATCACGCGCATAGAACGCAGGGATCACCTCACGTTCGAGCAGCTCATAGAGGGCTTCAGCTTCGATGGCGTCCCAGGCGCGATCATCGCCGTGCTCGCGGCCGTCCCCCAACGCCCACCCGACTTCAGGTGTATAGGCTTCCGCCCACCAACCGTCCAATTCGGACAGGTTGATGCCGCCGTTGACCAGGACCTTCATGCCGCTCGTTCCACACCCTTCCCAGGGGCGTCGCGGCGTGTTGAGCCAGACGTCCACGCCCTGCACCAGATGCTCCGTCAGAAGCACGTCGTAGTCGCTGAGGAAGATGACATGCGGGCGGGTCTCGGGCCGGCGAATGAAGTGGATCCATTCCTGAATCAAGGCCTGACCTGCCCGGTCCGCCGGATGGGCCTTGCCTGCAATGATGAGCTGCACCGGGCGCTCTGCGTTGCCCAACAAGCGCAGCAGCCGCTCCAGGTCGTGCAGCAGCAGGTTCGGTCTCTTGTACGTCGCGAAGCGCCGAGCGAAGCCCAACGTCAACGTGTCGGGATCGATTCCGGTTTGCGCTGAAGATCACAGTAACATCCGCCGGGCACTCCATCAGTGCGCCAGCGCACACAAGAAGGGCCGATGATTCAACGCCGTCGCCCCGGTTCTTTCCTAGGTCGGCTTGATGGCATTGCTCTGGAGACATCCGCCAGCGTCAACCTGAAAAAACGTCGAATGAGTTATGCGGAAGTCGTGCGCCTATTCCCAGCGGTGCCGCGCACGGCGGATGGCTATTCAATGGGTGTCGGGCGACAGCTGCGGGTGGCGCGAACAAGCGCGGGCCCCGTAGCTATCGACAACCAGTACGCGTCGAAGACGGACGGCACAGCGGTGTCGCAGGTGGCGAGCCCTTCTTCGACTGCGCTGCGCGGTCGAGAAATTTGAGTTGGTCGCCGGCGACTCCAGTGGAAGTTCACAGAGCAAGCCCTCCTTTTGTGCGATAGCGCACGGACAAAGCGCGCACTTGCGTGTAACTTCCAACAGACTGCGAACTGATCGACGGAAGTGCAGATATGAACCCTATCACGTCATTCTTGGTGCTTGCCCTGGCTCTCGCGGGCGTCGCAATCGGCTACTGGGTCAATCCTTATGCCGCGTTGGTATTCTTCGGAGCCGCCGCCATCATCGCGATGTCGCTCAAGATGGCCAACGCCTGGCAGAAGTTCGTGATCCTGAGAATGGGCAAGCTGCAAAGCGTCAAAGGGGCGGGTCTGTTCGCCATCATCCCGATCCTCGACAATGTGGTAGCAGTCATCGACGAACGTATTCAGACCACAGCTTTCAACGCCGAGCAGGCGCTTACTAAGGACACGGTCCCGGTCAACGTCGATGCGATCATCTTTTGGCACGTGCACGATGCCGAAAAAGCGGCGTTGGCCATCACCAATTATCGTGAGGCCATTGACCGGGTAGCACAGACTTCGCTGCGCGAGATGATCGGCTCTTCGATGTTGGCGGCACTGTTATCCGATCGCAAGGAGGCCGACGAGCAACTGAAGGTTGAAATCGGTGAGAAGACCGCTCCATGGGGCATATCGGTGAGCTCGGTGGAGATCCGCGACGTCGCGATTCCCGAGGCGCTGCAGGATGCGATGTCTCGTCAGGCCCAGGCCGAGCGCGAGAAGCAGGCGCGCGTGATCCTTGGATCGGCCGAGGCCGCGATCGCAGGAAGGTTTGTCGAAGCCGCCGATATTTACGCAGGGCATCCGGTGGCGCTGCAACTTCGCGCGATGAACATCATTTACGAGACCACGAAGGAACGCGGAGCCACAATCCTGATGCCGAGTTCGATGGTAGACAGCCTGAACCCTTCCGTGCCCACTCTAGCGCTGGCGCTCGCAAGCAAGGGAGTACTCGAGCCAGAGCTTACCCGGCGTCCAGTCCCGGCCTGACCGCCTTGGGTCAGGTGACCATCGCCTTGTTGTGTCTGATCGACTGCCGTTTCAATGTCCCCGGTGTCCTTGCCCAACTACACCTCGATCCTGCCACTGGCCGCGGCGAAAGCGAAGAAGGCGCACGCACTGCTCGGCATGATCCGCGCGGACGCCAAGCGTTTCGATGATGCCTTCCCGAGTCAAGCTCGCACCGCTCTTGCGTCCCTGCTCGACGAATTCAAGGTTCCGCCAAACGGCGGTGAACATTCAAGCCGAGCGCACCCTCGGATTATTGCGGAGTGCTTCCATGCGAAGTACGTCGCATCAAGCCCGTTCCGCCTCGTGATAGTCGGACGAGGCGGCCACACGCGATGTCTCTGCGTCTGAAGGTCCGGTTTTTTAGATGACCGACATGAAACCTGACGCCATGAGTTGACTAATAGCCATATGGAACCATATTCAGACTCGTATATTCGGGGGCAGTGGCAAGAGCCCCTCAAGCGGCGCAAGACCTTTTCTTCGACTAATGCCGTGATCGAGCTCGGGCGTCCTCTCGGACACCGCGACAGAGCTCGAGTGTTGTATCGATCAACCTAAATGGAAATGAGTGCAACTATGAAACTGCGACCTCTGCACGACCGAATCATCGTCAAGCGGCTGGAGGAGGATCGCAAAACCGCTGGCGGCATCGTGATCCCCGATACAGCGGCTGAGAAGCCGTCGATGGGTGAGGTGGTATACGCGGGACCCGGCAAGAGCGACGACAACGGCAAGCTAATCGCAATGGGCGTTAGGCCCGGCGACAAGGTCCTCTTCGGCAAATACTCGGGACAGGAATTCAAGTTCGAAGGCCAGGACCTGCTTCACATGCGTGAAGACGACATCATCGGCATCGTCGGCTAACCGCTCACTCGAATAGAGTATCAGGAGAAACGAATCATGGCAGCCAAAGACGTCCGCTTCGGCGAGAACGTACGCAACAAGATGGTCAACGGCGTCAACATCCTATCCAATGCCGTCAAGATCACGTTGGGCCCAAAGGGCCGCAACGTCGTGCTCGAGCGCAGCTACGGCGCGCCGACGATCACGAAGGATGGTGTGTCTGTCGCGAAGGAAATCGAGCTCAAAGACAAGTTCGAGAACATGGGCGCGCAGATGGTGAAGGAAGTGGCATCCAAGACGTCGGACGTTGCCGGTGACGGCACGACGACGGCCACCGTCCTCGCGCAGGCAATCATTTCGGAAGGCATGAAATATGTCGCCGCCGGCATGAATCCGATGGATCTGAAGCGCGGCATCGACAAGGCAGTAACCGCCGTCGTCGAGGAGCTGAAAAAGATCAGCAAGCCATGCACGAACAGCAAGGAAATTTCTCAGGTCGGCGCAATTTCCGCAAATGCGGACGAATCGATCGGCAAGACGATCTCCGAGGCGATGGACAAGGTCGGCAAGGAAGGCGTCATTACCGTCGAGGACGGCAAGGGTCTCGAGAACGAGCTCGAGTTGGTCGAGGGCATGCAATTCGACCGCGGGTACATCTCGCCGTATTTCATCAACAACCCGGACAAGCAGGTGTCGCTGCTCGAGGATCCATACGTCCTTCTGCACGACAAAAAGATCAGCAACATCCGCGATCTGCTGCCACTTCTTGAGCTAGTAGCGAAGTCCGGCAAGCCAATGCTGATTATCGCCGAGGACGTCGATAGTGAAGCGCTCGCGACGCTGGTGGTTAACAATATCCGGGGGATTCTGAAGACGACCGCCGTCAAGGCACCCGGCTTCGGGGATCGTCGCAAGGCGATGCTCGAGGACATCGCGATATTGACAGGCGGCACGGTTATCGCGGAAGAACTCGGCCTCAAGCTCGAGAATGCGACGCTGAAGGACCTTGGTCGTGCGAAGCGAATTGAGATTGGCAAGGAAGACACGACGATCATCGACGGCGCCGGCGAGAAGGCGGCGATCGAGGCGCGGGTCAAGAACATCCGCAAGCAGGTCGAGGATGCAACTTCCGATTACGACAAGGAAAAGCTGCAGGAACGTGTCGCCAAGCTCGCCGGCGGCGTAGCCTTGGTCAAGGTCGGCGCGGCGACAGAAATGGAAATGAAAGAAAAGAAAGCTCGCGTCGAGGATGCATTGCATGCAACCCGTGCCGCCGTAGAGGAAGGCATAGTTGCCGGCGGCGGTGTTGCGTATCTGCGGGCACGCGCCAACCTCAAGAACCTGAAGGGCGACAACGCCGATCAGGATGCCGGGATCAAGATCGTGCTGCGTGCGCTGGAGGAGCCCATGCGCCAGATCGTCGCCAACGCTGGCGAGGAGCCGTCAGTCGTTGTTAACAAAGTCGTCGAAGGTAAGGGTAACTTTGGCTTCAACGCCCAGACCAGCGAGTATGGCGACCTCGTGGAGATGGGTGTCATCGATCCGACGAAGGTGACACGCTTTGCGCTGCAGAACGCGGCGTCAGTCGCCGGACTGATGCTCACGACGGATGCGATGGTTGCCGAATTGCCCCAGGACGATAAGGGACACGGCGGCGGCATGGGCAGTGGTGGAATGAGCGGCATGGGTGGCATGGGCGATATGGGTATGTGACCGAACGCAACGCCGCAACGATCGCAGAGGCCCGGTTCATTCGGGCCTCTACTTTTGCTCGTAGACTCGAAGCAGTTCGCATGTTCGCATTGGCACATGATTCCGGCTCTTAGCGATTGCGGAGCTAACATTGAAGTTAGTTCCACAACTAGCTGTTTTTGTTGCCAGATCAGAGTTCCAAGGAGAACAAGCGAGGCGCGTTAAGCGCCTATGTGCTCAACTCCTGAGGGGCAGGTCGAGGGGCAGGTCGGACGTTCGATTCGTCTCCGGGGCGCAACTCTCCGAAAGTACGTGATCCTCGCGCGTTGGATTTCCCTTATACCCCGCGCGCACCGAACGGCGCGCGCACATCGTTGCGTGCAGTCCTCCGCCATAGCGCGTCGAGACTGTAGACGCCTCCGCCGGCAACGGCAAGGTAAAGAAAGACAAAACAGTAGACGACCGCAAGCTCGCCGCGATTGATGATCGGCCAGAAGCCGTGCGGCGCGTGCGCGAGAAAATACGCGAACGCCATTTCACCGGACAAAATGAAGGCGACCGGTCGCGTGAAGAGGCCGATCAGCAGTAGCAGTCCGCCGAAGAACTCGAGCAACCCCGCGACGCCGATGAGCGACGCGAGATGCAAGCCGTTGGGCGCCGGTATCGGAAACGCAAAGAGCTTTCCCATGCCGTGCGTCATGAAAAGAAACGCGACAATGATGCGAAGAATGCTGAGCATGCGACCCGACCAGACGTCCACGAAGGAATCCGAAATCCTCATTCCACCTCACCTCAACCGTTAGTCTCGAATCCGAACATCGGTTGGGCGCGCGATTCTGCCGCTCGCCTCTCGTCCCCATGTCCCCTGTCCGCTACCAGATCACTCCCCGCGATCCGCACGCGCATCTGTTCGAGGTGCGCTGCACGATCGACGATCCGAGCCCCGACGGACAGCGCTTCCGCCTGCCGTCCTGGATACCTGGCAGTTATTTGATCCGCGAATTCGCGCGTCAGTTCATCGCCGTGCGGGCCGAGGCGGCTGGCGTCCCGGTCGCGATCGCCAAGGAAGCCAAGGACACATGGCGTGCGGCGCCCGCGGGCGGACCGCTCAGCGTCATTGCTACGATTCATGCGTTCGATCTTTCGGTCCGGACCGCTTATCTCGACCACGCGCGCGGCTACTTCAACGGGCCGAGCGTTTTCCTGTTGGCGGAAGGTTTAGAGGGCCGAAGCTGTTTACTGGAAGTTTTGCCGTCGCAGCACGAGGCGTTCGCGCATTGGCGCGTTGCGACGACGCTCGCGCGCGATGGCGCGCCCGCGCACGGATTCGGCCGCTACCGCGCGGAGAGCTACGAAGAGTTGATCGACCATCCGGTCGAGATGGGCGATTTCTCGCTCGTCGCGTTCGAAGCAGCCGGGGTCCTGCACGAAATCGCGATCACCGGAAAGCACGATGCGGACCTCGACCGACTTGCGCGCGACCTTGCACGGCTTTGCCAATGGCAGATCGACTTCTTCGACGGCGAGGCGCCGTTCGATCGCTACCTCTTCCTGGTCAACGCCGTTGGCGAAGATTACGGCGGCCTCGAGCATCGATCGAGCACGAGCCTTCTTTGTCGTCGCGACGAGTTGCCAACGCGCGCGCACACCGACATCGACGACGGCTATCTGCACTTCCTCGGACTTGCCAGCCACGAATACTTCCATTCATGGAACGTCAAGCGCATCAAGCCCGCGGCATTCACGCCGCACGATCTTTCGCGGGAAAGCTACACGCGACAACTGTGGGCGTTCGAGGGCATCACGTCGTACTACGACGACCTCGCGCTTGTGCGATGCGGGCTGATCGACGCGAAGCGCTATCTGGAGGTCCTCGGTCAGGCAATCACCGGCGTCCTTCGCACACCGGGTCGGTTCCGCCAGAGCATCGCCGAGGCGAGCTTTGATGCATGGATCAAGTTCTATCGTCCCGAAGCCAATTCGCCGAACGCGACGATCAGCTACTACGGCAAAGGCGCGCTCGTTGCGCTTGCGCTCGACCTGTCGCTTCGCGAGGCGGAGCATGGCTCGCTCGACACGGTCATGCGCGCGCTGTGGGAGCGGTTCGGCAAGACAGGTATTGGCGTTCCGGAGGATGCGATCGAGTCGATCGTATGCGAAGAAGCCGGCGAGGCGATGCACGCATTCTTCGCGCGCTACGTGCGCGGCACCGAGGATCCGCCGCTCGACACGCTGTTCGCCGCATTCGGCATCGAGTGGCATTTGCGCGCCTCCGAGGGACCGAACGATCGCGGCGGCAAGCCGGCGAAAGGTCCATCGCCGAAATCGTCCATTGGCGCGAAGGTGGGGAGCGACCTTCTGCTCCAGCATGTCTATAACGGTGGGGCCGCGGAGCGCGCAGGCCTCGCACCGGGAGACGTGCTCGTCGCGGTCGACGGCGTCCGCGCATCGCTGGAGACGCTCGCGTCGCTTCTGACACGCCGGACATCCGGAGACACGATCGCGGTGCACGCGTTTCGCCGTGACGAATTGCGGGGTGTCGACGTCGAGCTCGACGCCGCTCCACACGACACGTGCTATCTCACATTGGCGACGCAGGCGCAGGAGCGTGCCGTGGCACTTCGAAGCGCGTGGCTCGGCGGCGCGTAAGCGCATTCCGACGCGATAGTGCGCGAGCGCCGGATTGCGACCGGTGCATGCGCTCCGTAGCCTCGGAGCCTCCGATTCCACCGCGGCGACGTGAGCGGGACACGCGCGCGCCGACGCACCATGTCACGCATTCGCCAGCGCGGACTGCTGTACGGCGCGATCGCCGCGTCCATCCTCATTGTCCTCGCGCTCGTCGTCCTCTCCTTCCCGTGGAACACGCTGCGCGGCCCTGTTGCTTCATATTTCACCGATAAGCTGCATCGCGAGGTCACGATCGCCGGCGACCTTCGCGTGCATCTCGGCCTGCCGGTGCGCGTCGACGTCGACGACGTGTCGGTCGCCAACGTGTCGTGGTCTAACCTCCAGCCGATGGCGCACACGGCCCACATGGCGCTCACCTTCGGTTGGCGATCGCTGCTGCACGCGGCCCCGGACACGATTCGGCTGACCCAGCCGACGCTCGTACTCGAACGCAATGCCGACGGTGAGGCGAACTGGCATTTTGGCAACGATGAAACCGCCTCACCGCTTCGCTTCGGCGATCTCGACGTCGACAAGGGAACGCTGCGCTACCGCGATCCGCAGGTGCGCGGCGACATTACCGTCGCATTGCAGAGCACCCAGGCAGCCAATTCGCCACAGGCCCTGCGCTTCGACGGGCGTGGAACGCTTCGCGGCGAACCGTTCACGATCAGCGGCCAGGGCCACGGCTTTTCCGAGCTTCGGCGCATCGACGATCCCTACCAGGTCGCGTTCGATCTCGAGGCCGGCAAGACCGGACTGATCTTCGACGGCACCGTCGTGCCGTCGTCGCCACGGAACCTGCGCGGCGCACTCCATGTGCGCGGCCCGGACCTGTCGAAGCTTTATCCGATCGTCCCCGCACCGCTGCCCTGGACGCCCGCCTACAACCTGACCGGCAATCTCACGCACGAGAACGGCAAATGGACGTTCCGGCAAATCAACGGAACCGTCGGCGAAAGCGACCTCGCGGGCAATTTCAGCGTCGACCTCTCGAAGCCGCGGCCGTCGACGATCGCGAACCTGTCGTCGCGAAGCCTCAACTACAAGGACCTCGGCGGTTTCATCGGCCTGCCCCCCGGCGAAGCGGCGCAGAAGACGAACACGCCCGAGAAGCTGAAGGAAGCGCAGCACCGCGCCGCGAGCGATCGCGTGCTGCCCAGCAAATCCTTCGATCTTGGCAAGCTGCGCGAGCGCGACGTCGACCTCCAGTTTCGCGCGGCTGCCGCGCAATGGGGTCGCCTGCCGCTCGATAATCTGACGACGCACATGGTGCTGAAGGACGGCGTGCTGCGCTTCGATCCGCTGGACTTCGGTCTCGCCGATGGTCATGTCGTCACGAACCTGACGCTCGACCTCACCAAACGAGCGCCGACGGCGAAGGCTCAGATCGAAGTCCGACGCGTCGAGCTCAAGCGCATCTTCCCGCAGCTTGCGGCGCCGGGCGGTTCGGCAGGACGCTTCGGCGGCCGTGCGCAGTTCACGACCAGCGGCAACAGCGTGGCGGAACTTCTCGCCGGGGGGCAGGGCGAAGCAGCGCTCGCGATGCGAGGCGGGGAGATGAGCACGCTGAAGCTCGTGCTGACCAACCTCGATCTCGCGCGCGCCGCGGCGCTTTTGATGCGCGGCGGCAACGAGAAGGCGCCGCTGCATTGCGCGATCGCCGCGATGCACGCGACGCACGGCGTGCTCACACCCGACATCATGGTGATCGACAGCAGCGAGGAGCTGATCCGCGGCTCCGGCAACATCGACTTCGCGCACGAGAAATACGACCTCGCGCTGTCGGCCGATTCGAAGAAGCCGAGCCTCGTCGCGCTGCGCGGCCCGATCAATATCACGGGCACGTTCAAATCTCCAGTCATTAAGCCCTCGCTCGGGCAGGCGATCGCGCGTGTCGGCGCCGCCGTGGGTCTCGGCATCCTCGCGCCGCCGCTCGCGCTCTTGCCGCTGATCGACTTGGGCAATGCGCCGAACGCCGATTGCCAGGCGCTCTATCGCGATGCCGGGATCGCGACGAACGCGGCGAGCGCGGGCGCGAAAAATCAGGCGGCCGCGGAACGTCGTGAAAAGCGCGAAGCGCGGGCGCGCGAACGGGTCGCGCGCACGCGTTGATCAGCTTTTGCGCTTGGCGCCGGGCTTGGGCTTCCCCATTGCCGCACCGGCGTGAAGCGCCTCGAGCGACGCGCGCTGCAACTCGAGCGTCTTGATGCTCATTCGCATGAGCTCGAGGCTCATCGCGAGCCAGCCTTCGATCACGCGCAGCTCGGCAATCTTGCGCTCGACTTGCACGGGATCGAGCGCGGCGAACATCGCCGCTGGATTCGGAAAGGCGAGCATGCCGGGGAAGGCAGCGGCCAATGCGTCAGACGCCTCGCTCTGGGTCGACGCGCTCGGCGGCGGCTCGGTCGGCGCCACCGCGCCGCTCGTCGAACCGGGCATCGGCATCGCGAACGGATTCCACATCTTCTGCATGAAGGCGAGCGCGTCCTGCGCGGTCAGCGCCGGCGCGACGGTCTTGCCGACTTCCGGTTCGTCAGTCATTTCGATTCCCGATCATCATTGCCATTCGAACGCAAGTCGCGGTGCGCGGTGCGCTAATATCGTGCGCCATGATGCAGGGCGGCGCAACGTTGATCGAGCGGCTCGCGAGCATCGTCGGACGCGAGCACGTGTTGACGGACGACCGCGACGTCGAGCCTTACCTCGTCGACTGGCGACAGCGCTATCGCGGCGCGGCACGCGCGGTCGTGCAACCCGTAAACACGGCGCAGGTGGCCGAAGTCGTGCGCGCGTGCGCGGACACGGGCACGGCGATCGTTCCGCAGGGCGGCAACACCGGCATGTGCGGCGGGGCCACGCCCGACGCGAGCGGCGAGGAAATCGTCATTTCGCTCGCGCGAATGCGCGCGATTCGTGCGCTGGACACCGACAATGCGACGATCACAGTGGAAGCAGGCATGACATTGAGCGCAGTGCAGGACGCGGCGCGCGAGGCCGATCTGCTCTTCCCGCTCTCGCTCGCATCCGAAGGAAGCTGCACGATCGGCGGCAATCTCGCCACCAACGCCGGCGGCACCGCGGTGCTCCGCTACGGTAACGCGCGCGAGCTCGTGCTGGGTCTCGAAGTGGTGCTCGCGAACGGTGACATCTGGAACGGCCTGCGCGGACTGCGCAAGGACAACACCGGCTACGATCTCACGCAACTCTTCGTCGGCAGCGAAGGCACGCTAGGCATCATCACCGCCGCCGTGCTGAAGCTTTTCGCCGCGCCGCGCGTGAGCGTCACCGCGTTCTGCGCGGTCGCCGACGTCGGACACGCCGTTTCCCTGCTTCGCGCGATGAAGCAGGCGCTCGGCGATCGACTGACAGGCTTCGAGCTGATCAGCGCTTTCGCGTTGCGGATTTCGCGCAAGCATCATCCTGGATCCGCGAACCCGCTGCACGGATATGCGTGGTATGCGCTCGTGCAGGTCGACGATACGTCAACCGATCCGCCGCTCGCCGGCCTCGTGGAGACCGTGCTCGCTCACGCGGCGGAGAGCGACATCGTCCTCGACGCAACGATCGCGCAATCGAAGGAGCAGGCCGATCGGCTGTGGGCGTTGCGCGAGAACATCAGCGAAGGACAGCGGCGCGAAGGCCAGAACGTCAAGCACGACATCTCGCTGCCGATCTCGGCGATCGCGCAATTCACCGCTGACGCGGAGCGCGGGATCGTGCGGGCGTTTCCCGGCGCGCGCGTCGTCGCGTTCGGTCATTTGGGCGACGGCAATCTGCACTACAACGTCGCGGCGCCCGAGGGCGAAAGCGGACAGGCGTTTCTCGCCAACACGTCCGCAATCAATCGGATCGTCCACGATCGCGTCGTCGCCGCAGGCGGCAGCATCAGCGCAGAGCATGGCATCGGACAGTTGAAGCGCGCGGAGCTCGCGCACTACAAGAGTCCGATCGAGCTCGAGCTGATGCGTCGCGTGAAATCGGCGCTCGACCCGAAGGGCCTTCTCAACCCGGGCAAGGTGCTCTGAGGCGCGATGGGCAAGATCATTTTCTGGCTGATCGTCTTTTTCGTCGCGCTCCTCGTGCTGCGCGTGATGAATATGGCAAGCGCGCGTTCGCGTAACGGTCGATCTTCGGCGCGCACGGCAAAGAAGGATCCCGCGATGGTTCGCTGCGTCAATTGCGGCGTTTATCTACCGCGGACCGAAGCGGTTCAGGGGCCGAAGGGACCGTTGTGCGGCGACAAGCAGTGCCTGACCGACGCATCGCGCAAGTCGCGGTAGACTCGAGCGTGGGGTGGCTACGCAGCTCGCAGCGTCGATAGCCACCCGATGACGTCGCCTTCGCTTTGCACGTCGGCAAGCTTCGCATGGATATCGAACAGATTCGCTTCATGCGCACGCGCATCGCGATCGCCGACCGCCTCGCGCACGACGACGCCGATGAAATCGTGCAGGAGCGCGTCCATCGCGGTGGCGCGCACGCAGCCGCTCGTCGTCAATCCCGTAACAATCAGCGTGTCGACCTGAAGGGCGCGCAGCCGGGCGTTGAGGCCGGTGCCGTGGAAGGCGCTCGGGAACCGCTTGACGACGATCGTGCCGCGCTCGACGGGCACCGAGGGATGCAACTCGGCGAGCGCCGAGTCCCGCCGCAGGAGTTGCAACGCGCGAACCTTCCGGGCGTAGACGCCGCCGGCGAGCGCGTCGTCGAAGAACTGCTGCGTGAAGAATACGGGGACTCCGCTCGAAAGCGCTGCATCGACGACGCGCCTCGCGCTCTCCGCGACCGCCTCGACGCCGGCGTACATCGGTGATGTTCGATCGAAGTACGCCATCACCATGTCGATCACGATGACCGCCGGGCGCTTCCCGAACCCGAGCTTTCCCGCGAAACCGGCCGAGCGATAGTCGGCGTCGCGGCTTGACGTCGGCTCGGGTTCGCTCATGCTTCTCTCCGGCATCGCAGGGCTCCTCAAGTCCGCCGATAAAGCTGCCGCTCGAACGACATCAGGATCGCGTTCGCGATCGACGCGAAGGCGACGAGCATCAGCGTCAGCGCCATGATCATCTGCACATCGTTGACGCCAAGCGCCTGCATCAGAAGAAAGCCGAGACCGCGCTTGGACCCGAACATCTCGCTCATGATCGTGCCGAGCAGCGTGACCGAAAAGCCGATCCGCAGGCCGGTGAAAATCTCCGGAAGCGCCGCCGGCAGGAGGATCGTGCGCATCATCGCGAAGGTGGACAAGCCGAGCGCGCGACCCGTGCGCACGAGCACCGGCTTGATGTTGCGCACGGCGTTCATCGTGAATAGCATTACCGGAACGATGCCGTGCAGCGTGCCGAACGCGACCTCCGCGGCAAGCCCCAATCCGAACACCAGCAGGATGATCGGATAGAGAATCACCTTGGGAATCGAGTAGAGTGCGACGAGGATCGGCTCGGCGACTTCGCCCGAAAGCCGATGAAAGCCGAAGAGAATGCCGATCACCGGTCCGGCGACGAGCCCGATGGCGAGCGCGCCCGCGAACGCCTGGCCCGACGCCGCCGCGTTGACCCAGAAGTCCTGCGTTACCAGCAGCCGGGCCGTGTAGCGGAACGTCTGCAGCGGCGTCGTCATCGCGATGTCGCCGGCGAGGTAATGCAGGAGCTGCCACGCGACGATCAGGAATCCGACGAGGATCGCGACTTCTCCGGCACGCGACAGCGGCGACACCGCGGCAACGCGCTCGATCTTCATCGCCCGCCCCGCCGCTCCATCAGCACGCGTTCCCATGCGTAGAGCGCCATGTTGATGCAGACCACGATGACGAGCACGAACAGGATCACGCCGTACATCACGTCGCTCTGGAAGTTGTTGTACGCGAACGAAACGCGGTAACCGAGCCCGCCGGTGGACAGGATGAATTCGGAGCCGATCACGCCGACGAACGCGTACGCAATGGCGAACTTCGCGCCGGTGAAGAGATACGGTCCCGCGCATGGAAGGATCAGGTGCAGCGCCGTCTGCATGCGCGACAGGTGGTGCACCTGCGCGGTTTTCCAGTACACGAACGGCACGCGTTCGAGGCCGTTCAGCGTGTTGATGGCCATGACGACCACGGCATAGAGAAATCCGATGACGGTCTTGGGAATGGCGTTCAGGCCGAACAGCACGATCAGCAGCGGATAGAACACGAACACCGGCACAGAGTAATACGTCGTCAGCAGTGGATCGGCGATTCGCCTCGCGCGGGGAAACGCGTAGAGCGCGACGCCCATGGCGAAACCCGCGACGAGCGCGCACGCGAGGGCGATGAAGACCGAAAGAAGCGTCTGCCCTGCATCGGCGAGAACGTCGCGATTCTGAAACAGGCGCACGAGGCTCACCACCATTTCGGAAGGCGGGATCATCGTGAAGCGCTGAATCAGCCCGGTGCGGCACGCGATCTCGAGCACCGCGACGAGCACGGCGAGAAGCGCAGCCCGGACGAGCGTCGCCTCGCGGATCCCGAACCCGTGCTTCATGCGACGGGATTCGCCTCGATCGCCTTGATCGATTCGTCGCGAAGAATCGACCATAGATGGCTCGTGATGCTGCCGAACTCGGGTGCCGCGACGATCTTGCTGTCGCGATCCCGCGGCCAGCCCGTCGTGACGACATCGAGAAAGCGTCCCGGACGCGCCGACATGATGCCAACACGATCGGACAGCATCGTCGCCTCGTCGAGCGCATGCGTAATCAGAAAGATCGTTGCGCCCGTTTCGCGCCAAAGGCGCAGGAGCTCGTCGCCCATCAGAAGGCGCGTCTGCTGGTCGAGCGCACCGAACGGCTCATCGAGGAGGATGAGCCGCGGCTCGAGCACCAGCGTGCGCGCGATGCAAACGCGCTGTCGCATGCCCCCCGAAAGCTGGCCCGGATAAGCATCGGCGAATGCGCGGAGACCGGTCAGGGCCAGCGAATCGGCGACGCGCCGCTCGATAGTCCGTCCATCGACGCCCTCTCGGCGCAATCCGAACGCGATGTTGTCGCGCACCGTGAGCCATGGGAAGCTCGCGTCCTCCTGGAAGATGACGCCGATACCGCGCGGAACGCTGCCTACGACGACCGTACCGTCGAACAACACATGCCCCGACGTGGGCGCCTGCAGCCCGGCGATGATTTCGAGCAACGTCGATTTGCCGCAGCCCGACGGGCCGACGACCGCAAAGAACTCTCGACGCGAAAGCGCGAGGTCGACCGGCCCGAGCGCATGCACATCGCGCATGCCCGCGCGCGCGGGGAACACGCGCGTGACGCCGTCGACGGCGACGAACGTCCCGTTGTTCACGCCGCGTGCGACTTGCGTAGCGGTGCTACTTCTTCGACTTGAGATCGTCGGGCAGGAAGCTCTCGTCGACGAGCTTCGACCAATCGACGTCGCCCTTGACCGCGCCAACGAGTTTCTGCGCGCGGATCATGTTGTCCATGCCCTTGTAGTCGAGATTGCCCGGTCCCCAGTACTTGATGCCCTCGACGCTGACGTTCGTGTTGGCAATCGCCTTCTCGATCACCGGGACGTCCATCTTGTAGACGGTGGCAATGATTTGCGCCGCCTCCTTCGGATGCGCGTTCATGAATTCCACCGCGCGCCGACGCGCGCGGATGATCGCGCGAATCGTGTCCGGGTGCTCCTTCATCGCCTTTCCGGTCGAGATGCCGACGACGTTGTTCATCGGCGGGAAGAGATCCCGGCCCCACGCGATCACGCGATATCTGGCCCCGTACTTCGACGTCAGCGGATCGGTGAGCGCCATCACGTCGATGCCGCCGTTCTCGAGCGCCGTCAGGCCGGGACCGAAGCCGCCCGCTGCGGTCATCGTGACATCGGAAGGCTTGAGGTGCACCTTCTCGAGCAGGAGCAGCGTGAGCGCCTGCGTCGTCGAGCCGGGATTCGTGAAGCCGAGGCGCTTTCCGTTGATGTCGTTGATCGACTTGATCGGCGAGCTCGGCATCGTCACGAAGCAGATGTCGGTGACGAGATTCGCGTCCTCGCTGACGATCTTGATGTCGGCACCGCCCTGTACCGCGGACACCACGGCCGCGAGCGACGATTCGCCGAACACGAGGCCTCCGGCGGTGACGTTGCGAATCGTCGTGCCTCCGCCGTTGTCGGTCATGATGCCGCTGATGTTCGGGGCACCCTCCTCCTTCAGGTAGCCTTTGGCGATCGCCACCGCGAAGGGCATGCCGTTCATTGCAACGCCGTAGTTCGCGATGTCGATGTCCTCGGCGAACGTCCATGCGGGCGCGATGCCTGCGACCATCGTGAAAATGACGATCGCCCGGCGAATCGCTTCGGCCCTCGATTTCGTCGCCATTGCCTGCCGAAGCACGCGCAAGGCGCGTCGTACCCGTTCCAACGCCTTCATCGAATCTCCTCCTCGCTGATCGCCGCTCGTTGCGAGCGGATTCGTTCGCCATGCCGGTTGTCGCAACATGGCAGCCTTGCATTTTGCACGGGCCGACGAAACCCAACAATCGCCCATTGTTGCGCAATTGGCGCAACGACGTCAGGCATCGTGGCCAATCGAGGCACCGGGCGCTCCATCGAGGCCCGGTTGCTGGCACAATCTCGCGCGAAGCCGCGGCGGCTTGCGAGAGCCTCCCTTTGAATGACGCCACCGCGGCCGCCGGTGAACGCGCCTCGAAATCACGCGCCGCGCCGCGGAGATTGACCCTGGAACCCTCGTCCGCTCTGCCGCCTTACAGTCCGCCGCCGCTCCCTGCGTCGATCGCTGGATCGTCACGCCGGATTCTATGGATCGTCGGCGTATTTCGCGCCGCGTGCGGCGCGCTTTTGCTCGGCCTCGCGCTTTTGCTCGACCTGCGGACGCTCAACGTCGCGACGCCCAATTCGTTCGTCACCGCCGCATCGCTTTACTTCGTCTTCGGCCTCGCCTCGTTCGGATGGATCCAGCAGGAGCGCCTGACGCTGCCTATCGCGCAAACGCTGCTCGCGCTCTTGTCCGGCGACATCCTGTTTCTCGCGCTGGTGATGATCGCGGGCGGCAGCACGGGCGCGCCGCTGCCGATCCTCCTGTTTCCGCAGCTCGCCGCGAGCGGATGGCTGCTGCGTACGCAAACAGCATTCTTCCACGCCGCGCTCGCCGCGATCGTGCTTCTCGGCCTGGAGACATGGCGCCTTGCCGGCGGCGACATTCCCGCGACACAGCTCTTCCAGACCGCACTGATCTGCCTCGGCTACTTCGCGATGGTCGGCACGGCGGTCGTGATCGGCCGCTACACGAAGGCGTCGGAGGACCTGGCGGCGCAACGGGGCATCGACGTCGCCAATCTCGAGCAGGTCAATCGCCTCATCATTCAGGACATGCAGGACGGCGTGCTGGTCGTCGACTTGACGGGCGTCGTACGCGGCCACAATGCGCAGGTCACGCGGCTCCTCGGTGGGTTCGGCCGAATGCGCGGCGGAATGCGCTTGGCCGAATTCTCGACGACGCTGCACGATTACTGGCGACGATGGAACGAGGATTTCTCCGAACCGCTGCCGCCGTTCAAGGTGGATGCGACGCAGCGACTTCTGCGCGTGCGGCTCGTGCGCATAGGCTCGGGTTTGAACGGCGGCACGCTCATCTATCTCGAGGACCTCGGCCGCGCGCAGAACGAAGCGCAGCAGATGAAGCTCGCGGCGATGGGCCGGCTCACGGCGTCGATCGCGCATGAGGTGCGCAATCCCCTGTCCGCGATCAACCAGGCCGCGCAACTCCTCGAAGAGGACGGCAGCGTCGCACCGGAAGGTCAGCGACTGCTCGGCATGATTCGCAGCAACGCGAAGCGCATCGACCGCATCGTCGGCGAAGTGCTGCAACTCAACCGCCGTGATCGCCAGCAGCCCGAAGTCATTCCGCTCGGCGAATTCGTGCGCGCGATCACCGACGAGATCATGCAGGCCGAGCACATTTCGGCGGACGGCATCGCGATCGATATCGGTGACGATCTGCTCGTGATGTTCGATCGCGGACATCTGAACCAGATCGCATGGAACCTCGTGCGCAACGCGTGGCAGCATTGCCGCAAGGGCGCGGGCAGCATCCGCGTCTCGGCGCGGGCCGGCTACATGGGCGACGCCGTGATCTGCGAGCTCGCCGATGATGGGCCCGGTGTGCCGGCGGAATTCCGGGGACAGATCTTCGAGCCGTTCTTCACGACCCGTCCGGGGGGCACGGGGCTTGGTCTGTATATTGCACGCGAACTCGCGGATGCGAACGGCGCGGCGCTCGAGCTATTGCCCAAATCGCCGGGCGCAATCTTCCGAATGACGTTCAAGCGCGCGCTGACGCCGGCGCCGGCGCCCATCGCCGCGACCTGAAATCCGCGGCCCTCTCTCGTAAACGCTCCCAAATATGTCCCGCAGAACCCGTGGTCAACCGAAGGTCTTGATCGTCGACGACGAGCCGGATCTTCTCGAACTGCTCGAAATGACGCTGTCGCGGATGGGCCTCGACACGTCGCGCGCCGAGTCGGTTGCCGACGCGCAGCGTCAGCTCGACGGGCAGGCGTTCGATCTCTGCCTGACCGACTGGAACCTGCCCGACGGCGAGGGATTGCGCGTCGTCGAATACATCACGCAGAAGGCGCTCGACGTGCCCGTTGCGGTCATCACCGCGTTCGGCAGCGCGCAAAACGCGGTTGCCGCGCTCAAGGCCGGCGCCTTCGACTACCTCGCGAAGCCGGTCGCGCTCGAGCAGCTTCGGGCGCTCGTCAAGCAGGCGCTCAAGGTTCCCGAAAAGCCTCAACCGGCGACGAGCTATCAGCTCCTTGGCGAATCGCCTGCGATGCAACAGGTGCGTGGCCTCATCGATCGGCTCGCGAAAAGCCAGGCGCCAGTGTTCATCAACGGCGAATCGGGAAGCGGGAAGGAGCTCGCCGCGCGGATGATTCACCTCAAGGGCCCGCGCGCGGAGCTACCGTTCATCGCAGTCAATTGCGGCGCCATTCCCGAGAACCTGATGGAGAGCGAGTTCTTCGGTTACAAGAAGGGCGCGTTCACCGGTGCGGAAAGCGATCGCGACGGATTCTTTCAGGCCGCGAATGGCGGCACGCTATTCCTCGACGAAGTTGCCGATCTCCCGCTTGCAATGCAGGTGAAGCTGCTGCGCGCCATACAGGAAAAGAAGGTGCGCAAGGTCGGCTCGACGACCGAGGACGCGGTTGATGCGCGACTCATCAGCGCCACGCACAAGAATCTGCCGGCGCTCGTCGAAAACAGCGAGTTCCGCCAGGACCTTTACTACCGATTGCACGTGATCGAGCTCGCGATGCCGAGCTTGCGCGAGATGCGCGAGGACATTCCACTGATCGCCAACGCGATCCTTACGCGACTCGCGCGCGGCCATGCCGCCGGGCTCGAACCCGAGGCGGTGGTAGCACTCGAACGCTATCCCTTCCCGGGAAACGTTCGCGAGCTGGAGAACATCCTCGAGCGGGGGCTTTCGCTCGCAGGAGACCCGCAGCGCATCACCGCCGAGGATCTGCATCTGACGCCGGTCGCCGACGAGACCGACACGCCGATTCCCGCCGGCGAGAAGTGGCCGCTGCAGGATTATCTCGACCGCGTCGAGCGCGCCGCGATCAACGAAGCGCTCGAGAAGACGCGCTACAACCGAACCGCCGCGGCGAAGCTCCTCGGTATCACGTTCAGGGCGATGCGGTATCGAATGGAGCGGTTGGGGATCAAGTAGTCGCAGGCCTCCTAAAGCCAGACCGCGACGCTCGGCGCTTCGCTCCGCGCCAGTCGGCCAAGGGAATTGGAAAGGTGCACAATGGTCCGATGGCCGTTCGTGTTCGAGGCCGCACCGTTGTCGCCCCCGTTCCCGGAAACGCCGCTATGCCTTCCCAATGCACGCATCTCGATTCCGTCGTCACCGACACGCCGAATTCCGACGGGTGCGAGGAATGTCTCGCGCTCGGGGACACGTGGATGCACCTTCGCCTCTGTCGCACATGCGGACACGTCGGCTGCTGCAACGACTCGAAGAACAAGCACGCGACGAAGCATTTTCGCGCCACGAAGCACCCGATCATCACGTCGATCGAGCCCGGCGAGGACTGGAGCTGGTGCTACGTCGACGAGATCGCGATGGTCATTCGCTCGGAACGATGAACGCGATGCGCCCTCGCGGCGCTCCTCAGCGAAGCGCCTGCTCGCGATCGGCGATGTGACGCAACAGCGGGAGCACTTCACCCTGATCGTGGAGGAACAACGCGGCGCGGCTCGCGTCGTCGCGCTCGACGCGGATCGTCAGCACATCGGGCAGGATCAGCTCGAACACGCGCTCGTCGGTGTCGTCGTCGCCGACGTAGATTGCGGCCGAAGTCACGGAATCCGCGATCAGCGCTCGCAATGCATCGCCCTTGTTCGGCGCGTCGGGTGTGAGCAAATTGACGACGGCCTTGCCGTCGATGACTTTCGGCGTGGGCCGAAGGCGTTCGATGCAGTCGCGGATCGCGCGGTACGCGGCATCCCAGTCCGGCGCCTGCCGGTAGTGCAGCGAAAGCGAGTATCGCTTATCCTCGATCATCACGCCCGTCGCCACAAGCGGCGAGCACGCACGAAGCGCGTCGTGCCAGTCGCGCACGATTTCCACGAACGCTGATCTGCGTCCGGCCCACGCGGGAACGCCTTCGGCGCCATGGTTGCCGACGACGTAGCGCGGGGTGAATGCGAGCATGCTGCGCGCATCTTCCGCCGCGCGTCCGGTGATGATCGCCATGTCGCTGCGCGACGCAAGCACGTCGAGACAGCGTTGAATCGCGTCGGGCAACCGCGCCTCGCCCGGCTGCGACACGATCGGCGCGAGCGTGCCGTCGATGTCGAATGCAAGCAGCGGCTTGCGGGCGAGGATCGCGTCGATCCGTGCGATGCCTTCCCGCGACAACGCGTGAATCAAGTCTGCGCGCTCCGCGGCGTCTCGTCGGCGTCGCCAAGCTCCACGGCCCGCTCGCGGTGCTGATCGATGCGATCGACAATGCGCTGGCGTTGCCGCAGACGGCTCGCGTCGAGCAGCATCGCGCCGGCCCAACGATAGACGTTGTATTCCCTCACGAGCCTTCGCATGCTGCGCATCCGCACGCGTTGCTCGTCCGAAGGCATCCGCAGCGCCTGGTCGAGCACTTCGGCACACTGATCGACGTGATACGGATTGACGGGCAGCGCGTCGTGCAATTCGCGCGCCGCGCCGGTGAACTGCGACAGCACCAGCACGCCCTGATCGTCATCGCGCGCCGCGACGAATTCCTTGGCGACCAGGTTCATGCCATCGTGGAGGCTGGTCACGACGCATATGTCCGCGGCACGGAAGTATTCGTTGATCACCTCGGGCTCGTGATGCTCGGCCTTGAGCCTGATCGGCGGCACTTCCGCTTCTCCGAAGCGCGTGTTGATCCGCGCAGCGAGGCCGTGCACTTCTTCCTCGAAGCTTCGATATTCGTCGAGCGCCGAGCGCGTCGGTGCGGCGATCTGCACGAACACGAATCGCCCCACGTATTCGGGATGCGATTCGAGCAGCTTCTCGACCGCGTGGAAGCGCTCGATGATGCCCTTCGTGTAATCCATGCGATCGACGCCGACGCCGATCCGCACGCCGGCGGGAAAGCCTTCACGCTGGCTGATGCGACGGCGGCATTCGGCGACGCTCGGCTGAACGTCGTGCCACGGCGAGGGCCACTGGATCGAGATCGGATACGGCTCGATGCTCGTCCGATGACCGCCATACGAAACGCGCGATGCCTCGTATTCGATGCGCGCTTCGAGATAGCGATCGACGGTGTCGATGAAGTTGCGGCAATGGTATTGGGTGTGGAAGCCGAGAATCGTGCTGCCGAGCAGTCCGTCGAGCACGCGCGCCCTCCACGGACAGATGCCGAACGACTCGGGATTGGGCCACGGGATGTGCCAGAACGTGATGATCGTCGCCTTCGGCAGCCGCTCGTGAATGAAGCGCGGCAAAAGCGCGAAGTGATAGTCCTGCACGAGCACGACCGGATCCTCGGTGCGCGCCTCGGTGCACACGGCCTCGGCGAAGCGCTGGTTGACGTCGACGTAACGCTCCCAGTCGCTCGTGCGAAAAATCGGACGTACGTGCGCGATGTGGCACAGCGGCCACAACCCCTCGTTGGCGAAGCCGTAGTAGTAGCCGCGCTCCTCCTCCTTGCTGAGCCAGAGCCTGCGCAGCGTGTAGCTCGGATTGTCGGGCGGCACCTCGATGTGGTCATGGCGGTCGACCATCGCGCGATCCGCCGTGCCGCTCCCGTGCGCGATCCACGTGCCCGAGCACGCGCGCATGATCGGCTCCATCGCCGTGACGAGGCCGCTCGCCGGACGGCGGGTGACGATCTGATCGCCCTGCCGCATGTGAATGTACGGCTCTCGGTTCGAGACGAGGAGGATCTCGTCGCCGGCAAGCTCGTTGCGCAGCACCGAGCGCAACATCTCGGGATTCCACGTCGCGCCGCGCTCGAGATTTCGTCGACTCTGGTCGACTTCGCGCAACAGCGCCCTCACCTCGCCCACGAGCGGCTGCAGATCCGGATTGGGCTCGCGAAACGGCTGGATGATGCCTTCGCCACGCAAGAGTGCGCGCACCCCTTCCATCCATCCGCGCCACGACAGATGCGCGACGAAGACGGTGATGAGCGATACCAGCACGCCGAGCAGTATGAAGAAGCCGATCAGGTAATTGCGCGTGTCGGCGCTTCGGCGCTCGACGAGGCTCATGTCGTGGACGAGCACGAGCGTGCCGATCTGCGGCCCTTGCGACGGAATCGGAAACCACGTCACGTGGATCGGCGCGGGCGGAAACTGGCGCAGCACGTGCGCATCGGGACCGCTGCCCTTGATCTCCTTGCAGCCGAGCGCGACGGGGTACGTGTCGGTGCGATAGACGATCTGCCCGTCGAGATTGCAATACGCGAGCGCGAAAAGGCGTTCGTCCTCGACGGCGCGTCGGAAGAGCTGGCGCACGCGCGCGCCGTTGCCTTCGCGCACGAGATCGACGAGCTGCTCCTGCATGGTGTTGGCGACGAGGCGCGAGCGCGTTTCGAGATCGCTCACCCACCAGCGCAGCGTCAGCGTATCGACGAGCGGGACGAGTGCGAGCGCGAGAAGCGCCAGCACGAGCGTAAGCGGCGCGATGAATCGCAGCGCGAGGCCGACCCGGCGAAACGCTCTCCACGGATCCATCGTCTCGCCCTCTCTCAGGTGCGCGTCCGCGAGGCCGACACCCCGCCTAGCCAGCCAAGGCGCCCGAATTGGGCACCGATAGCGCCAACGGAGTTTCCGGCGGCTGCGTATGGCAAAATCCCGCGCCCATCGTGAAGCGACCCGCGCATCCCGCCAACACAAGGCGCACACGCAGCCTCGTCGTCGACGATGACGGTCGCGTCAGCACGGCGCTTCAGGTTCCCTCGCCCAACTGCGACGAACGACCCCGGGATACGGCGATTTCGCTGCTCGTCGTGCACGGTATCTCGCTGCCACCCGGCGATTTCGGCGGCAATGCGATCGAGCGCCTTTTCACCAACCAGCTGGATCCAGGCGCGCACCCGTACTTCGCCTCGATCGCCGCTCTCCGGGTATCCGCGCATTTTCTCATTCGCCGCGACGGCGCGCTCGTGCAGTTCGTGCCCTGTCGGCTGCGCGCCTGGCACGCGGGCGAATCGACCTGGCGCGGGCGATCGCATTGCAACGATTTCTCGATCGGCATCGAGCTCGAAGGGTGCGACGATGTGGGCTACGCAGACGCGCAATACCTGATGCTCACCCGCATCGCGCGCGCGCTCGCCCGTCGCTATCCGATCGCGGACATCGTCGGCCATAGCGACATCGCGCCCGGACGCAAGACCGACCCGGGCGCGGCGTTCGACTGGACGCGGCTCGCAGGCTCCATTCGCCGCCTTCCGAAAGTCAAAGTCAACTACCCGGGAGCCGGATCGGCGGTATAATGGACGGTTTATGCGCGTTGTCGCGGACTATTTTCCGCTCATCCTTTTCTTCGTCGCGTTCAAGTGGCAGGGCATCATGGCCGCCACGGCAGTCGCCATCGCGGCGTCGGTGATCCAGATCGCATGGTTTCGTTGGCGCGGCAGCGTCTCGGCGGTGCATTGGGTTTCGCTCGTGATCATCGTCGTGTTCGGAGGCGCGACGCTGCTTCTGAACGACGTGACGTTCATCAAGTGGAAGCCGACGGTGCTTTACCTCGCCTTCGGGACGATTCTGGCTCTTGGCAAGCTCGTCTGGCGGCGCGATCTTCTGGCTGTCGTGATGAAGGAGATCGCTTTGCCTGCGCAGATCTGGACGCGCCTCACCTGGGCGTGGGTCGGATTTTTCGCGGCGATGGCGTTCGCGAACTGGTACATCGCGTTCCACTATGCGACCGATACGTGGGTCAACTTCAAGGTCTGGGGCGGCATCGGCCTTTTCTTCGCGTTCGCGCTGGCGCAGGGGCTGTTCCTTGCGCGCCACGTGACCGAGCCTTCGCGATGACTGCACCTGGCACCTTCAACGATGTGGAGACCGCGCTCGCAGCGCGGCTTGCAAGCCTGTCGCCGATGTCGCTCGAAATCCGCGACGACAGCGACAAGCACGTCGGCCATGCCGGCGCGGCATCGGGCGCGCGGCACTTTTCGGTCACGATCGTGTCGCAGCACTTCCACGGGCTGTCGCCCCTTGCCCGTCACCGCGCCGTTCTCGACCGCGTCGGCCACCTTATCCCCTACCCGGTGCATGCGCTGGCCGTCGAAGCCCGCGCACCCGGGGAAATCCGGAATGACGAAAGGATGAAGCAATGAAAAGTACGCTGGTAGCCGTTGCGGTCATGGCCGCGCTTTGCACGGGCGGGGCGTTCGCGCAGGCGCCCGCAGCCCCGAAGTCGGCGTCGAAGGCCGCTGCCGCACCGGCGAAAGCCGTGGCGCAGGCGCCCGCGGCATCCGAAAAGACGCTGTACACCCAGAGCGAGTACGACCTCGTGCTCAAGGATCAGCTCGCGCATGGGCAAAAAGACACGCCTGAGCTCAGAAACACGCTGAAGGAGAAACTCAACACGCTTCTGCTCTTGTCGGGCGAAGCGAAAAAGGAAGGTCTCGACAAGACGCCCGACGTCAAGACGCAGATCGACGTCAACTCGCAGAACGTCCTTGCCAACGCGTACATCACCGACTGGATCAAGAAGAACCCGGTTCCGGATGCCGATCTGCACAAGGAGTACGACAGGATCAAGTCGCAGATCGGCGATAAGGAGTACAAGGTGCGCCATATCCTCGTCAAGACCGAGGACGAGGCGAAGGAGATCATCACCGAGCTGCAGAAGGGCGCGAAGTTCGACGAACTCGCGAAAGCGCGCTCCGAGGATCCCGGCTCCAAGGAGAAGGGCGGCGATCTCGATTGGAACGCGCCGGCGAACTTCGTCAAGCCGTTCGGGGACGCGATGAAGGCGACGCCGAAGGGCAAGTTCACGCCACAGCCGATCCAGACGCAATTTGGCTGGCACGTGATCGAGGTCGACGACATCCGCGATGCCAAGGTGCCGACCTTCGAGGAAGTGAAAGGGCAACTCGAGGAGCGGATGAAACAGGAGTGGGTGCAGCGCCACATCGCGGAGTTGCGCGCGAAGAACGGGCTCTGACGCGCCAGGAGGTCAGGAGTCAGAGGACAGAGGACAGGAAAAACCTCGCAGCGTCGAGATGGAAAAGCAGGCCGCGGCATCCCCGCGGCCTTTTTCTGCCCTCTATCCTTTCTTTTCGACTTCATGCTATGACTTCTGTCTTCCGTCCTCTGACTTCTGACTTCCGATGCGCTGGTCCCTGCCCTACCCCTCGCGCCGTCAGCCCATTTGTGCTGCGAACGTTGTCGCAACGTCGCAACCGCTCGCGACGCAGGCCGGCGTGGCTATGCTTCAGCGCGGCGGGAATGCGCTCGACGCGGCGCTCGCCACGGCGATCACGCTGACAGTCGTCGAGCCGTGCAGCAACGGCATCGGCTCCGATCTCTTCGCGATTCTCTGGGACGGCAGGGACCTCGTGGGTCTCAATGCATCGGGACGCTCGCCTTCGGGCTGGACGCGCGAGCGCTTTGCCAGTCAGCAACAAATGCCGCAACGCGGTTGGGAATCCGTGACGATTCCCGGCGCCGTGTCGGGTTGGGTGGCGTTGTCCGACCGCTACGGCAAGCTGCCGTTCGCCGATCTTTTCGAGCCCGCGATCCGCTATGCGCGCGACGGCTTTCCCGTCTCGCCGGTGATCGCCGGAAAGTGGCAACTCGCGACCACCGTCATGCCGAAGGGCCTCGGCTGGCAGGAGCATTTCCTGATCGACGGACGCGCGCCTTTACCCGGCGAACGGTTCCGCTCGGCCGCGATGGCGAAGACGCTCGAGACGATCGCGCAAAGCCATGGCGAGGCGTTCTATCGCGGCGGGCTCGCCGGGGCGATCTGCGCGTATGCGAAAGCGAATGGCAGCGTTCATACGCGAGCGGACTTCGAGTCGCATACGGCGGACTGGCTGACGCCGCTTGCCATCGACTATCGCGACGTGCGCGTGCACGAGATTCCGCCGAACGGACAAGGCATCGCTGCATTGATGGCGCTCGGCATGCTCGACGCGTTCGATCTTGCGTCGCTCGAACCGGATTCGGTCGCGAGCCAGCATCTTCAGATCGAAGCCATGAAGCTCGCATTCGCCGACGTCTACCGTTACGTTTCCGATCTCGCGACGATGGACGTCTCGCCTGCTTCGCTGCTCGATCGCGATTATCTGCGCGCGCGCGCGTCGCTGATCGATCGCGAGCGAGCGCTACAGTTCGGTCCGGGCGAGCCGCCGCGCGGCGGCACCGTTTACGTCACCGCGGCCGACGCGCACGGCATGATGGTGTCGCTGATCCAGTCGAACTACATGGGTTTCGGATCGGGGGTCGTCGTGCCGGATACCGGCATCAGCCTGCAGAATCGCGGCGCCGGATTCTCGCTCGTGCACGGCCATCCGAACGAAGTTGGCTCGCGCAAGCGGCCGTTCCACACGATCATTCCGGGATTCATGACGCGCGACGGCGCGCCGCTCGCGACATTCGGCGTCATGGGCGGTCCCATCCAGCCGCCGGGACACGTGCAGATGGTCGTGCGCATGCAGGATTACGCGATGAACCCGCAGGCTGCCGTCGATGGGCCGCGCTTCAAGGTGACGGGTGCGCGCTCGGTCGACCTCGAAGCGAGCGCCTCACGGGAACTGCGCGAAGGATTGATCGCGCTTGGCCATGTCATCGAAGCGGTGCCCGATACCTACATGGACTTCGGCGCGGGCCAGGTGATATTGAAAACCGACAACGGCTACGTCGCTGCGTCCGATCCGCGGCGCGACGGACAAGCGGCGGGGTTCTGACGCAAAGACAGGCCGCGGGACTCCCGGGTCCCGGCGCGCTGCATCATCCGCGGCGCGGGTTACGAGCGTTGCGGTTCCTGCCTCTTGGCAGGATGGGCGGCGACGCGGACGGCGCCTTCGCGCCATCGAACTCGATTCGCTCGCTCTTGCTGACGTGGGTGATGAGGCTGGCAAGCGTCGGCCGCGCAAAGAAATCGCCCACTGCGATGCTTGCGCCGCAGGATTGACGAACGCGCGAAAGCAGGCGCATCGCCGCCAGCGAGTTTCCGCCGGCCTCGAAGAAGTTATCGTCGTCGGCCGGAGCGACGCCACAGGCGAGCTCCAGCACTTCTGCCCACAATAGGGCGAGGCGGCGGGCAATCGGATCGCCGGAACGAGTGTCGACCGCATCGCGGCGCATCGGATGGGACGCGACGCGCGCGAGCGCCGGCAGTTGCGCACGATCGATCTTGCCGTTGGGCGACAGCGGCAGTGCGGGAATCTCGACAACGCGCGACGGGATCATGTAACGGGGAAGCGTTCGCGCCAGGTGCTCGCGCACCGCGCGTGGCGTCGGCCGCGAGCCTTGCACGGGAACGATGTACGCAATGAGCTCGAGCGCACCCGAGGCGTCCGCGATGACATCGGCGACGCCGCCGGCGACATCCGCGCAATCCGCGAGCGCGGCATCGATTTCGCCCAATTCGACGCGGCAGCCGCGGATCTTCACCTGGCGATCGCGGCGACCGACGAATTCGAGCACGCCGTCGGCACCGTAGCGCGCGCGATCGCCGGTGCGAAAGAGCCTGGCGCTCATGGCGGAGGCAGGATCGGGAATGAACGCGTGCTGCCCGAGATCGGGGCGGCCCCGGTATCCGCGACAGACGCCCGCGCCGCCGATGCAAATCTCGCCGATGGTGCCGATCGGTACTGCTTCACCGTGGTCGTCGAGCAGATGCACCGACGCATGCGGCAGCGGCAACCCGATCGGCACTTCGCGCGGGGCACGCTCGCCGCGCGAGCAGCGATGCACCGTGGCCATGAACGTCGTCTCGCTCGGCCCGTAGGCGTTGACGACTTCAGCGGCGCACTGCGCGTGAATCGCATCGACGATGCTCCCGGCGAGCGGCTCTCCGGCGGATAGCACGAGGCGCAGTGATCGACAGGCCGCAAAGCCGGGACCGGAGGCGATCGCCGCGAGAAGCGTCGGTACGGTGCGCAGGATGGTGACGCGATATCGAACGATCGCTTCGGCGATTTCGTGCGCGGAGTGATGCGCTCGAGATGATGGCAGCGCCACGCGCGCCCCGGTGAGGACCGCCATCAGGATCTGACCGATCGCCTGATCGAAGCCGATCGCAGCGGTGTGAAGCACGCAGTCGTCTGCACCGACGGCGAACGCGTCGCGCATGTCGGCGATGTGGGCGGCTATCGATCGCTGCTCGATCATGACGCCTTTCGGCTGTCCGGTCGAACCCGAGGTGTAGATCAGATACGCGAGATCGTGCGGCCTTGCGGGCATCGGCGGCTCGGCATGTGTCGTCCGGCCGGAGGCCTCGGCAGCAAGATCGACGCACAGGACTTCGGCACCGCGTGCCGGCAGGCGGCTTCGAAGCGCGAACTGCGTGAGCACGACCGGCGGGCTCGCATCGTCGAGGATGCGCTCGATGCGCCCCTGCGGGTAATCGGGATCGAGCGGCAGGTACGCTCCGCCCGCTTCGAGAATCGCGAGCAGCGCGACGACGAGCTCCGGCGAGCGCTCGACGTACACGCCGACGGGGACGTCGGATCTCACGCCGTGTCGTCGCAGCGTTTTCGCGAGTCTGCTTGCGTGCTCGGCGAGCGCTCTGTAACTCAGGCTCCCGCCATTCCAGACGACGGCGACCGCCTCAGGCATTCGCCGCACCTGCGCGGCAAAGAGCGCCGCCACGCAAACGTGGATGCCATCGCTTGCCGCGGGTCCGCTCCAGCGCGCCAGCAGCGCGCGCTCGTCGTCGCCGAGCATGGGCAATCGTGCAATCGGCCGCTTTTCGTCGGCGGCGACCGCTTCGAGCAGCACCAGCCACCGTCGTTGCATGCGGTCGATCGTCGCCGCGTCGAAGAGCTGCGCTGCGTAAGCGAACAGCACCTCGAGGCGCCCGTCGGCGCGTTCGCTGACGGTGACCGAGAGCGCGAACTTCGCGCTCCCCGTGTCGAGATGCGTTACTTCGCCCTCGGCGGCGCCGAGGCGCACATGCCGAGTCGGCGATGTGCGCTTGCCACGCATGTTGAAGAACACGTCGAACCACGGCGTGCCCAATCCCGGGTGCTGCACCATCGCGCCCTCACGAGCCGCGAGGTCGAGCGGCGCATCCTGGTGCGCGAGCGCTTCGAGCACGCTGGTGCGGACGCGCAGGAGCAGGTCGGAGAACAACGGCGATCCGGCGAGATCGGTGCGCAGCACCAGCGTGCGGACGAAACACCCGACAACGTCGGCAAGCTCGGGCCGATCGCGACCGGCCGACGCGAAGCCAACCGCAAGATCGTCGGCGCCTGAATGGCGCGCAAGCCATACGAGAAATGCCGCGAACAGCGTCATGAACAGCGTCGCATCGCTCCGCCTGCCGACGTCGACGAGCGCCGCGACCAGGGAGGGGTCGAGCACCCTTGAGATCGCGCCGCGGTCGTATTTCGCGCGTTGCGCCGGGAGGCGATCGACCGGCAGCGCGAGGCGCTGAACACCGGCAAGCGTTCGCCGCCAGTAGTCACGCCGTTCCGCGAACTCCTCGCGCTCGCGCACCCGGTGTTGCCAGCAGGCGTAGTCCGCGTACTGCAGTGGCTCGCGCGGCAGTTGCGCGTGCTCGCCGCGCAGCGAAGCCTCGTAGATCGCGGCCAGATCGCGCCAGAACACGACGCGCGACCATCCGTCGGTGACGATGTGGTGCATACCGACGACAAGCCAGTGTTCGGTCGCGCCGAGTCTCAGCAGACGTGCGCGAAACGGCGGACCCGTGGCGAGATCGAACGCGGCTGCCGCGAAGGCGTTCGCGCGCCGATGCGCCTCTCCGACCGGATCGGGGTCAGTGCAAAGGTCGTCGAGCGGCAGCGGAACCATCGCTTCGGCAGCGATGACCTGCCGCAGCTCGCCGGCCGCGTCCGTGACAAAGCGGGTGCGCAGCGCCTCGTGCCGGGCGACGACGCCATTGAGCGCAACGCCCAGCGCGGCGACGTCGAGCGTCCCGTGCAGCGGGAGCAGCTCGGCCACGGTGTACGTCGGGGCATCGGGCGTCAACTGCGTCGCGAGCCAGAATTGCTCCTGCTGAGCCGACAGCGGCGCCTCCCAGCGCCGTTCCGCAGCGCGCCGAATGATCGGTCGCGTGATGTCTTCCATCCGCGAAGGTCTATCCTTGCCGCTGCTTGACAGCCGATAGCGGCAAAAGCTCGTCGAGCTCGATCCGCTTGCGATCCGGCTCGACATGCGCGAGCGGCGTCGTGAGCCGCATCGTCGCAAGGCTTCGACGCGCGAGGTCCTGGTAGCTCCGCGTTCCTTCGATCTTCCACGCGAGCTCGGTTTCGTCAAGCTCGCGCACGACGCGCGCGGGCATGCCCGCGACGAGCATTCGCGGCGGCACGATCATCTTCGCCTTCACGAACGCCATCGCGGCGACGATCGCCGATTCGCCGATCACCGCGCTGTCATTGATGACCGCGTTCATGCCGATCAGCGCGTTGCGCTCGATGACACAGCCATGCAGGATCGCGCCGTGTCCGACGTGCCCCTCCTCGGCCACGATCGTGTCGGTTCCCGGAAAGCCGTGCGCGATGCAGCAGTCCTGCAGATTCGCGCCGGCGCGCACCTCGATCCGCCCGAAATCGCCGCGCAGGCACGCGCAGGGACCGATGTAGCAATCGGCGCCGACGATCACATCGCCAATCAGCACCGCCGACGGATGGACGTAAGCCGTCGGATCGACGACCGGCGTCACGCCGTTGATCTCGTAGACCATGAGGCTCATTGCACTATCTTCGCACGTCGTCGCTCGTCGTGGCGTAAACGCATGCGCGATGCGCTACGATAGCAACATGTCCGGCAGCCTCAGCGACCGCGACATCCTGCTGGTCGTCGACGTTCAACACGATTTCCTGCCCGGCGGCGCGCTAGCGGTGCCCGAAGGCGACGCGATCATCCCGATCGTCAATCGACTCGCGTGCCAGTTCATGCACGTCGCGCTCACGCAGGACTGGCATCCGCCTGGCCATCTGTCGTTCGCGTCGAGCCATCCCGGCAAGGTGCCGTTTCAGACGATCATGCTGCCCTACGGCGAGCAGGTGCTGTGGCCCGATCACTGCATGCAAGGCACTTTCGGCGCCGAGATTTCGCCGGCAATCGACATCCCGCACGCGCAATTCGTCGTGCGCAAGGGCCACAGGCGCGACGTGGACAGCTACTCGGCCTTCGTAGAAGCGGACCGTACTACGCCGACAGGACTTGCGGGTTACCTGCGGGAGCGCGGATTCACGCGCGTGTTCCTCGCCGGACTCGCCACCGATTTCTGCGTCGCGTGGTCGGCGCTCGACGGGCGCAAGGCCGGCTTTGACGTAGTGGTCGTCGAGGATGCGTGTCGCGCGATCGACACCGGCGGCTCACGGGCAACTGCGTGGACGCGCATGCGCGACGCCGGTGTGCGGCGCGTGACGTCCGATCAAATGCACGAGTAGCGGAGCACTCGCACGCGGTCGCGCTCGGAGTACCGATCCTCGCGCTCGACATGTACGAGCATGCGTACCACATGGACTTCGGCGCCAACGCCAAGGCCTACGTCGATACGTTCCTGCGCAACGTGGATTGGCCGGCACTGCAGGTGCGCTACGAAGACGCGGCCAAAGTTCCCGGGCCGCGGCCACTTCAACAGCCTGAGTTTGGCGACGTCCCGGGCATCGGCCAGGCGGGCTTCGATGCGAAGTACATGAACAGCGGACAATCCGGCTGGAAGGCTATTGGCGCACCGATGCGCTTAAGACGGTAAGCCCATTGAAGCCAGTCCGTCCATGCTCGGCCACTTGGTCGCTTGTTCCGGCGCTTCGTTATACAAGCTGAGCCACTTTCTTGTCGCGACAGGACCTAAAGCGCCGGCTTAAGCCCGATGTATGCGCGGCTGCCGTCGAATCCGCTTTTCGTCAGCATGCATTAGGAAACGCGCCGGCGAGATCATTCTGGGGTGCCGGACGTGACAATGGTGGCGGCAGCCGCACCTGCGATGGCTTCGGTACGCCAGGACGCGGCCGTCGCACCTGCAGGTCGTCTTCGCATCCGGCGAAAGACCGCAGCTACCCGACGAATCGCCGCGCGTTCGCGAACATCCGATGCCACGGCGAACGCTCGCCCCATTCGTCCGGATGCCACGACATCTGCACCGTGCGAAACACGCGCTCGGGGTGCGGCATCAGGATCGTGAACCGGCCGTCCGCGGTCGTGAGCCCGGTGATGCCTTGCGGCGAGCCGCTCGGATTGTACGGATAGCGCTCGGTGGGCCTTCCAGTGTGATCGACGAAGCGCAGCGCCACGAATGGCTGCGCAGCGGCGAGTTGACCGGCATCGCGGAACTCCGCGAATCCCTCGCCGTGCGCGAGCGCGACGGGAATGCGGCTTCCTTCCATGTCGCGGAAGAAAAGCGACGGCGAACGCTGCACCTCGAGCATCACGTAGCGCGCCTCGAACTGCTCGGACGCGTTGCGCACGAAATGCGGCCAGTGCGCGGCGCCGGGAATGATCTCGCGCAGGTTGCTCATCATCTGGCAGCCGTTGCACACGCCGAGCGCGAACACGTCGCCGCGCTCGAAGTAGCGCGCGAAATCATGGCGCAGCTTCGCATTGAAGAGGATCGACTTCGCCCAGCCTTCGCCAGCGCCCAGCACGTCGCCGTACGAGAAGCCGCCGCCGGCGACGATGCCCGCGAACGGCGACAGCGTATGCCGTCCCGCGACGAGATCGGTCATGTGCACGTCGAACGCGTCGAAGCCCGCGCGCGTCAGCGCGGCTGCCATTTCGACGTGGCCGTTGACACCCTGCTCGCGCAGGATCGCGACGCGCGGACGCGTCCCGGCCGCGATGAACGGCGCCGCCGAATCGGCGTCGACATCGAACGTCAGAAGCGGCACGAGTCCCGGATCATCCTCGGATAGCCGCTCGTATTCCTCGTCGGCCGAGAACGGGTTGTCGCGAAGTCGTTGCATCGCGTGCGTCGTCGACGACCATGCGCGATGCAGATCGCCGCGGGCTTCGTCGAGCACGGTTTCGCCGGCACATCGAACGGTGATGCGATCGCCTCTCACCGGAGTGCCGATGGGCGTCGCGTGAACGTTGCCATCGCGTGCACGCGCGAGCACTTGATCAAGATCCGTTCGACGGACTTGCACGAGCGCACCGAGCTCCTCGGCGAAGAGTGTGGAGAGCGCATCGCTCGCCACGACGGGCAGCGCGACGTCGAGCCCGCAACGCGAGCAGAATGCCATCTCCGCGAGCGTCGCGAACAAGCCGCCATCGCTTATGTCGTGGTAAGCGAGAAGCCGTCCACCGATGTGCAGTCGCCGCACGAAATCGAAGACCGCGCGAAGTGACGCGACGTCGACGTCGGGGGCCTCGTTGCCGAGCTGCGCGTAGACCTGCGCAAGCGCCGAAGCGCCGAGACGCCGCTTCCCGTTCGCGATATCGAGATGAACGAGCACCGTATCGCCGCGATCCATCCGCAACAACGGCGTCAGGCACGCGCGCGCATCGCGAATCGGCGCGAACGCGGAGACGATCAGCGACACGGGCGACGTGACGCTTTTGTCGACGCTGCCTTCGCGCCATGTGGTGTGCATCGACAGCGAATCCTTGCCGACCGGGATCGACAGGCCGAGCGGAATGCAGAAGTCGAGCGCCACCGCGCGCACCGCGTCGTAGAGCGCGGCGTCTTCGCCGGGCTCGCCCGCGGCGGCCATCCAGTTCGCCGAAAGCTTGATCTCGCCAAGCGCCGCCACGCCCGCTGCCGCGATGTTCGTGATCGCCTCGCCGACGGCGATGCGTGCCGCCGCTTTCGGGTCGATCAGCGCGAGCGGCGTGCGCTCGCCGATGGCCATCGCTTCGCCCGCGTAGCCGTCGAAGTCGCGAAGCGTCACAGCCACGTCGGCGACCGGCACCTGCCAGGGTCCGACCAGCGGGTCGCGCGCGCAAAGGCCGCCGACCGTACGATCGCCGATCGTGACGAGGAACGTCTTGTCGGCCACGGCTGGAAACTGCAGCACGCGATACGCGGCGTCGCTAACATCGACGCCCGCGAGATCGAGCGGCGGCAGCGTTCGTGAAACACGTTCGACATCGCGCGACATCCGCGGCGACCTGCCGAGAATCAAGTCGAGAGGAACGTCGACGGATCGGCTTTCGAAAACGCGGTCGAAGACGACGAGCTGTCCTGTTTCGTCCGCTCGGCCGACGACGGCGAACGGGCAGCGCTCGCGCTCGCAGATCGCGCGAAAGGCTTCGAGATCGACTGGAGCGATCGCCAGCACGTAACGCTCCTGCGCCTCGTTGCACCAGATCTCGCGGGGCGTCATGCCCGGCTCTTCGGAAGGGATCGTGCGAAGCTCGATGCGTGCGCCAGCGTTGCCGGCGTGAACCATCTCGGGCAGCGCATTGGCGAGGCCGCCCGCGCCCACGTCGTGGATCGACAGGATCGGATTCGCGCTTCCCGCTTGCGTGCAACGGTCGATCACCTCCTGTGCGCGACGCTGCATTTCGGCGTTGCCGCGCTGCACCGAATCGAAATCGAGATCGGCGGTGTTTGCGCCGGTCGCCATCGACGACGCCGCGCCGCCGCCCATGCCGATCAGCATGCCGGGGCCGCCGAGTTGAATCAAAAGCGTTCCCGCCGCGAGCGCCTTCTTGTGAACCTGCGTCGCGGCAATGTTGCCGACGCCGCCCGCGAGCATGATCGGCTTATGGTAGCCGCGCATGCGCCCGTCCACCGGCATCTCGAGCGTGCGGAAATAGCCGGCGAGATTGGGCCGTCCGAATTCGTTGTTGAACGACGCGGCGCCGATCGGCCCTTCCTCCATGATCGACAGCGCGGAGGCGATGCGATCGGGTTTACCGTACGCGGCCGACTCCCACGGTTGCCGCAGCGTTGGGATCCGCAAATGCGACGTCGTATAGCCGACGAGTCCCGCCTTCGGCTTGGCGCCGATGCCGGTCGCGCCTTCGTCGCGAATCTCGCCGCCGGCGCCCGTCGCCGCACCCGGAAACGGGGCGATGGCGGTCGGATGATTGTGCGTCTCGACCTTCATCACCACGTGCATGGTTTCGCGATGCGCGCGGTAGCGTCCGTCGGCGTCGGGATGAAAACGCGCTGCTTCGGAACCTTCGATCACCGACGAGTTGTCGGCATATGCGACGAGCGTGCCTTGTGGATGCGCGGCGTGCGTCGCGCGGATCATCGCGAACAGCGACTGCAGCTGCGGCTCGCCGTCGACGCGCCACGTCGCGTTGAAGATCTTGTGCCGGCAATGCTCGGAGTTCGCCTGCGCGAACATCGTGAGCTCGCTGTCGGTCGGATCGCGGCCAAGCCGCGTGAATGCATCGACGAGGTAGTCGATTTCGTCGGCGGACAGCGCGAGGCCGAGTGCTTCGTCCGCGCATTCGATCGCCGCGCGGCCCTGCTCGAGCAGCGGAACCGTGGTCGGTGGCCGCGGCTCGAAATGCGCGAAGAGCGCACGCGCCTCGTCGATCGCATCGACGACCGTCTCCGTCATCCGATCGTGCACGAGTGGCAATAGCGCCGAGCGCTCGTTGTTCGACAATGCCGCGCCGCTCCACGTGGTTATGTCGAATGCGATGCCGCGCTCGATCCGGGCGACCGCATCGAGACCGCAGTTTCGCGCGATGTCGGTCGCCTTCGATGACCACGGTGAAATCGTGCCAAAGCGCGGGAGCACCACGAACGTCGGAGTGCTAGCGCGGTCGCCCGTGGCTTCGTGCGCGCCGTATGTCATGAGCCGCTCGAGCGTCGCGCGCGGAGCTTCCACGAGCGGACGAGAGAGTTCGACGAAGTGCCAATAACGGGCCGCGAGCCGCGCGATGTCGTGCTGCGGCCGGACGCTTTTCAGCGTCCCGAGAAGCTTGGCGACCCGGAAGGGAGAGAGCGCAGCGCCGCCGCGCAGCGCGAGAACTTCGGGCACGCGAAATTATAGCGTGGCACGATATGCGGGTTTGTCGAGGGAACGAACCCTAGGCCTGCGCAAAGCGAAAAATGAACAACCTCATCAAGCCGCGCACGGCGCGAGCGCGCGTCGGCGCCGTTGCGACCGTCGTGCTGGCGACGATCGTCTTCTTCGCGCTCGTGGGAGCCGCCTCGCATGTCGTCCAGGCGATCGCTGGCGAGTACGGCGCCCGAGGGTTGCATCAGCAAATCACAATGCGTCTCACCGGATCCGCCGTAGGCGAGTTTTTGTCTTTGCTCGTGTTGATCGTATGGTTGAATCGGACCGGGCAATCGCTATCGGCGCTCGGGTTCGGCCGGCGTGCGCCGCTTCGGGGCTGGATCGCCGCGGCCATCGTCACCGCTGCCGTGCTGTTCTTTTTCCTGTCCGGTCCGTTGCGCGGCCGCGCGGCGTTGGCGGAGCCGACTTTCTTCCATATCTACAATTCGCTCCTCGCGGGAATCGCCGCGGGGTTCTGCGAAGAGATCTTCTTTCGCGGCTTTGTCATGACGCGGCTCGATCAGGCGCGCGTTGCGACGTGGCTGCAGGTCGTCGCATCGGGACTGCTGTTCGGCGTCGCGCACGCGGGTTGGGGATCGTTGTCCGGCCACGCCGACGCGCGCGTTCTCGTCGCAAGCATCGTTTCGACCGCGATATTGGGATGGATCTACGCCCTGGTCTACGTGATCAGCCGACGCACCCTGATGCCCGTGATCGCCGCGCATGTCATCACGGATGCGGTGATCGAGCCATGGCTCGCGCTGGTCGCCCTCGGGGGTTTTGCCGGCCGCTGACACGCGGCCTCGCGGCCCCTCAGTGATGCAGGATCTTGGCGAGGAACTGCTGCGCGCGCTCCGAGCGCGGCTTGCCGAAGAAATCCGCCTTCGGCGCGTCCTCGACGATCTTGCCGCTGTCCATGAAGATCACGCGGTGCGCGACCTTGCTCGCGAAGCCCATTTCGTGCGTGACGACGATCATCGTCATGCCGTCCTTCGCAAGTTGCACCATCACGTCGAGCACTTCGTTGATCATCTCGGGATCGAGCGCCGACGTGGGCTCGTCGAACAGCATGCAGATCGGGTCCATCGAAAGCGCGCGCGCGATCGCGACGCGCTGCTGCTGCCCGCCTGAAAGCTGCCCCGGATACTTGTCCTTGTGCGCAGCAAGGCCGACGCGATCGAGATACTTGAGGCCCCGCTTGTCGGCCTCGGATTGAGAGCGTCCGAGCACCTTGACCTGCGCGAGCGACAGGTTCTGGCGCACCGTCAGATGTGGAAAGAGCTCGAAGTGCTGGAACACCATGCCGACGCGCGCGCGAAGCTTCGGCAGATTGGTCTTCGGATCGTTGACGCGAATGCTGTCGACGAAGATGTCGCCCTTCTGGATCGGCTCCAGCGCATTGACCGCCTTGATCAGCGTCGACTTGCCCGAGCCCGAGGGCCCGCAGACGACGATCACCTCGCCCTTCTCGACGTTCGTCGAGCAGTCGGTCAGCACCTGGAAGGTGCCGTACCACTTGGAAACATCCTTCATTTCGATCATCGGCATCGTGGGCCTTCCGCTTGGCGAGTGACGAGGGTTGCGGGAACGATCGCTGCGCGCGCGTCAGCGGGCGATCGCGAACCTGTGCTGCAGCCGCCGTACGATGTACGTGCCCGCGAGGCACATGATGAAATAGACGACCGCGACGAACAGGTACATCTCGACGAGACGCCCGTCGCGCTCGGCGACCTTCGACGCGGCGCCCAGAAAATCGGTGATCGACAGCACGTAGACGAGCGAAGTGTCCTGGAACATCACGATCGTTTGCGTGAGCAAAATCGGCACCATGTTGCGGAATGCCTGCGGCAGCACGATCTTGCCCATCGTCTGCCAGTAATTGAGCCCGAGCGCGTAGCCTGCCCACACCTGTCCGCGCGGAATCGACTGAATGCCGGCGCGCATGATCTCCGCGTAATACGCGGCCTCGAACATCGTAAACGTAATGACCGACGAGAGGAACGCGCCGACCTTCACCGGCTGGCTCGCGCCGGTGATCCACGCGCCGATGTAAGGCACGAGGAAGTAGAACCAAAAGATCACGAGCACCAGCGGTACCGACCGCATGAGGTTGATGTAGCCGGTGGCGACGAGCGAAAGCAGCTTGATGCTCGAAAGCCGCATCATCGCGAGCAGCGTACCGAAGAAGATGCCGGCGACGACAACGAGCGCCGTCAACGTGAGCGTGAACGTCATCCCCACCTTCATCAGATAGGGAAGGTTGACCCAGATCTCGTGGTAGTCGAAGTGGCCGAGCATCGTCAGTGGGCGCCCGCCTGCACCGAGGGGCCGATGAAGCCCGGCACCGCGACGTGTCGCTCGACCCAGCGCATGCCGAAGACGACGCAGATGTTGACCACGATGTAGATCAGCGTTGCGGCAGTGAACGCCTCGAACACCTGGAAGCTGAACTCCTGCATCGCGCGCGCGGCCGCCGTGAGCTCGACGACGCCGATCGTCAGCGCGACCGACGAATTCTTGATGATGTTGAGGAACTCGGAGGTGAGCGGAGGCAGGATGATCCGGAACACGGTCGGCAGAAGCACGAAGCGGTACGTCTGGGGCAGCGTCAGGCCGAGGGCCGTCCCTGCCATGCGCTGACCGCTCGGCAGCGCCTGGATGCCGGCGCGGACCTGCTCGCAGACGCGCGCGGCGGTAAAAAAACCGAGGCAGAGCACGGCGGGGACGAACGACGCCCACGGCGGCGGCATGTGCTTGATCGCGTTGCCGATGCCCGTCGGCAGCAGTTCCGGAATGACGAAATACCACAGGAACATTTGGACCAGCAGCGGAATGTTGCGGAAAACGCCGACGTAGATCGTCCCGATCGCCGACCATCGCCTCGGCACCGTGCGGATCACGCCGAGGATCGAGCCCAGCGCGAGCGCGATCACCCATGCGGCGAGCGCCGTCGCGATCGTCCACACGAGTCCGACGAGCAGCGTATGAAGGTACGTGCCCGTACCTTCGGGCGTCATGTCCCAGAAGATCTTCCAGTTCCAGTGGTAATGCACGCTAACGACTCGTAAGCGATGACATCGATGGATAGGTCCGAACGGTCAACGGGGGGCCGTCGGCCCCCCGTTCTTCACCGCACGTGCATTCGCCTACTTGTAGACGTTCGGATCCGGCGAATCGGTCGGATGCTCGAACACCTTCTTCAGCGAATCGCTGATCGGGACATTCAGGTTGATGTTCTTGGGCGGTATCGGGCTCATGAACCATTTGTTGTAGATCTTCTCGATCTCGCCGCTCGTGAAGATCTTCGTCATCGTGTCGTCCACGACCTTCTTGAACTCGGGATCGTCGCGACGCAGCATCAGACTGTACGGCTCCAGCCCGAGACTCGCCGACGAGATATGGAACTCGCTCGGGTTCTTCGAGTTGGCGACGAGGCCCGCGAGCAGGATGTCGTCCATCAGGAACGCCTTCGCGCGACCCGTCTCGACCATCAGGAACGCGGCCGGGTGATCGTTCGCCGAGAGAATGTTCATCCCCATGTTCTTCGAGCTGTTGAGCTCGTTCAGCGCCTTGATGTCGGTGGTGCCTGCCGTGGAGACGACGGTCTGGCCCTTCAGATCGTCGATCGTGTCCATCTTCGACGACCTGAGCGACACGTAGCGATACTTGATCACGAAATACGTCATGCCGAAGTCGACCTGCTTCTTGCGCTCGGCATTGTTCGTCGTCGAGCCGCATTCGAGGTCGATCGTGCCGTTCGCCATGAGCGGGATCCGCGTCGACGACGTGACCGGGTTCAGCGCGACCTTAAGGTTCGGCATGTTGAGCTTCGCCTTCACTGCATCGACGATGCGGTAGCAGATGTCCATCGCATAGCCGATCGGCTGCTGCTGGTCGTTCAGATACGAGAACGGGATCGACGCGTCGCGATAACCGATCGTGATCGTGCCGCTGTCCTTCACCTTCTTGAGCGTTCCGGAGTCCTGCGCTGAAGCGGGCGCGACGGCGAAGACGAACAGTGCGGCGAACGCGAGCGATAGTGTCGTTGTGCGCATGCAATTCACTCCCGGAAACGTGGGTGCCCAAGGCGGCACCCGGCGGGGGTGGATTCTACGGGGGTCGCTTCCGAAAGTCCAAGCGACGCGTCTGAACTACACTTGATCCACGCGCCCGCGGACGCGGGTCGCTTCGTCCTCCGAAGTCTCCATATGCCGCTCCACCATGACCTGAACGCCGCGTCGCTTCTGCCGCTGCTGACCGTCGACCAGGTTCGCGACATCGAGCGGAAACACGCGCAGACGCCGCTGATGGAACGCGCGGGAACGGCGGCCGCGGAGATTGCCTCGGCGATGATGGCCGGGCGCGACGGTCTCGTCGTCGTGCTCGCCGGGCCCGGCAACAACGGTGGTGATGCGCTCGTTTGCGCGCGCCATCTGCGCGAGCGCGGCTTCGACGTTATCGTTGTCGGAAGGACGAGTCGTTATGCCCAGCCCGATGCGGCGAACGCGCTCGCGGCGCTCGCGTCGACCGACGTGCGCATTGTTGATGATGTTCCGCGATCGACGCCCGCGCTGATCGTCGATGGTCTCTTCGGCATCGGGCTTTCGCGCGCGATTGCGCAACCGTGGTCAGTTTGGATCGAATGGGCGAACGCGAGCGGCGCGCCGATTCTCGCGCTCGATCTGCCGAGCGGGCTCGATGCCGCCACCGGCGTCGCACGCGAATCGACGATCACCGCGGCGGCGACCGCGTCGTTCATTGCGCTGAAGCCGGGTCTTCTGACCGGCGATGGCCCCGATCGCTGCGGCGAAATCTCGGTGCACGCGCTCGGGCTCGATGCCGAACTGAATGCTCGCGGCGTGCGGCTCGAATGGCGAGGCCTGCACCCGATGCTGCCGGCGATCCTCGCGCGCCGCGTGCGCAAGTCGCACAAGGGAACGTTCGGCCGCGCGTGCATCGTCGGCGGCGCCAAAGGTCTCGTGGGCGCCGCGCTTCTCGCCGGCCGAGCGGCGATCAGGCTCGGCGCGGGTCGCGTCGTCATCGGGCTCGCAGCGCGCAATCCCCCGCTCGTCGATTGGCTCTCGCCCGAACTCATGCTGCGCGAAGCCGATGCGCTCGGCAACGATCACGATGCATGGGTCGTCGGGCCCGGCCTTGGCGGAGGCGAACGCGCGCGTGCCTTGCTCGCGAAATTCATCGATGTCGAGGGGCCACTCGTCGTCGATGCCGATGGATTGAATGCGATCGCCGCGGACAGAACGCTCGTCGACGCGGTTTCACGCCGAAACGGACCGACGCTCGCCACGCCTCATCCGGCCGAAGCCGCGCGGCTCCTGCAATGCACGACCGCCGAGGTTCAGGCCGATCGTGTGCGCTCAGCGCTCGCGTTGTCGTCGATGCTCAATGCACACGTCGTGCTGAAAGGTGCGGGGAGCATCGTCGCGCGACCCGATGACTCGTTCGACATCAACGCGACCGGCAATCCGGCGTTGTCGACCGCGGGCTCGGGCGACGTGCTCGCAGGATTTCTCGGCGCGCTGCTCGCGCAGCGCATCGATCCGCCCGTCGCGATGCGCATCGCCGTGTGCCTGCACGGCGCGGCGGCCGACAGGCTCGTCGCGCGCGGCGTCGGTCCGCTCGGCGTCACCGCGTCGGAGGTGATCGACGCGGCGCGCGCGCTTCTGAACGAGACGACGCGCGGAAAAAGGGGCCAGGCTCGAATTTCGCGGACGAAACTCGAGCCTGGCCCCTTTTGACAGTATTACGGAATCAGCAGCGTCGCGCCGGTCGTCTTGCGCGCATGGAGCGACCGATGCGCCTCGGCCGCTTCGGCAAGCGGGAACGTCTGGCGGATTTCAGCCTTGATCTTGCCTTCCTTCACGAGCGCGAACATTTTGTCCGCCATCGCGGTGAGCGACGCGTGCGTGGACGCATAGGTGGCGAGCGTCGGGCGCGTCACGTACAGCGAGCCCTTCTGCGCCAGGAGCATCAGGTTGAGCGGCGGAACCGGACCAGACGCATTGCCGAAACTCACGAACATGCCGCGCGGCGACAGGCAGTCGAGCGATGCGGGAAACGTATCCTTGCCCACCGCGTCGTAAACGACAGGCACCCCCTTGCCGCCGGTGATTTCCTTCACACGGCGCACGAAGTCTTCACGCGTGTAGACGATCGTGTGCGCGCATCCGTGCTCGCGCGCGAGCTTCGCCTTCTCGTCGGAGCCAGCCGTGCCGATCATCGTCACGCCGAGCGCGCGCGCCCACTGACACGCGATCAGTCCGACGCCGCCGGCGGCCGCGTGGAAGAGGATCGTATCGCCCCGCTTCAGCGGATACGTCTCGTTGAAGAGATACTCGACGGTCAACCCTTTGAGCATCAGCGCGGCGGCCGTGCGATCGTCGATGCCTGCAGGCAACTTGACGAGTCGATCCGCCGGGACGTTACGTTCGGTGCTGTACGCGCCGACAGGTCCGAGACAGCTCGCGACACGATCGCCCTTCGCGAGCCCTTCGACGCCTGGGCCGACCGCTTCGACGACGCCGGCTGCTTCCGATCCGACCCCTGAGGGAAGCGGAAGCTGGTAGAGGCCGCTTCGCTGATAGGCCTCGATGAAGTTGACGCCGATCGCCGTATTGCGAACGCGCACTTCTCCCGGTCCCGGAGGCGGAACGTCGATGGTCTCGAGCTTCAGGACTTCCGGGCCGCCGGTTTGATGAAATCGGATCGCTTGGGCCATGTCGTCACTCCTGTTCGTTCTTCAGCATTGGCATTCGAGGACACTGACGCGCCATTATCGCGCAAGGACGGAGCGCCGAGCCAGCGAATCGGGCGCAATGGAACGGTGAATTCCGCGCGCGGCTTGCCTTCGATCGCCGGCGCAGGCAGCGACGCGCCCTCGCCAGCCGTCTCGTTGCGAGGAAGCAGGTGGCGCGGAAGGAAGAACGCGTTGGCGATCAGCGTCGGAACGATCGCGCTCCCGATGGCGGCTGCGATCAAATACGAATACTGCGCCTGCGTCACGATATGGTGCGAAAGTCCGAAGAGCGCCGAGATGCTGCCGAACGTGCGCAATGCCATCGCGAGCAGCGTCGCGACAAGCGCGAGCCCGGGCCAGACCGATGCGAGCGCCAGGATATCGGTCATCGGCGCCCTGGCGCGCTACATGTTGCCTTCAATGGAGCCGAATTCGATCGGCACGCGCACGTAGAAGATGCTGACGCGCTCCGCGCGAATGAACTCCAGCAGCCGATTTGCCTCGTCGTCGGTGACGGCGAAGTCGATTTCGACGGTGAGATCGCCGGCCAGCTCGAAGAAGTGCTCCTCGTGCAGAATCCCATGCCTGCCGAACCCGGCGATCGCGCGGAACGCCGATCCGCCGTGAATACCGAGGCGCTTTGCCTGCTCGAGCAGCCATTCGTACAGCAGGATGCGTCCCCGCTTCCGATTCTCGTGCACGTAGAAGCGCAATAGCGTCCCGTTCATGGCGATGCTCCCCATGCAAACAGCGCCCGCATCAGCAGGATCCCGGTCATCGTCATGATGACCGAGCCCGCGACATGCGCGACGATTTCAAGCGTTGCCCAATACCGCTCGCCGCGTGCGAGCAGCGTCGTGATTTCCGCCGAGAAGGTGGAAAACGTCGTAAGCCCCCCAAGGAAGCCTGTCGTGACGAGAAGCCGCAACTCGGCCGGCATCGCGCCGTGGCGCGTGACGATCTCCATCGCGAAGCCCATCAGGAGACCACCGGACAGATTCGCGGCGAGCGTGCCGAGAGGAAGCGTTGGAAAGAGCGGATTGAGCGCGACGCCCAACCCCCATCTGATCCACGCACCGACGGCCGCACCGCCGCCAACCGCCATCACCGAACCCCACGCAGGCACGCACTTCCTCCTGCCGCATTCCTGCGGCGCAAGTGACCGGCGTTACGCAAAAGAAAAGCCTGCGTCGCCCGGCGTCAAAAACCGATCGAGGCAGGCATCATCAGCCTTGCGGCGGTTCGCGAATTCGCGCCCGTGAAGCGCGGACTCGAAGCGGGAGAATGCCATCTCCCGGCAGACATTCTATTGAGCCTCGGTGCGCTCGACAAGTTCCGATTGGATCAAGTGCGGTCAGGGACGCGAGTTTGGCCAGATCGGGCAGACCGACGTTCAATCGCGAAGCGTCGCGAGAAGCCGTCTCGGTTCAAGCAGAAGCTCGAGCGCTTCGGCAATGTTCGGCGCGACCACATCGCACGCGCTTGCCGCCTCGGCGGCGATGCCTTCATCGCCTGCGACGCCGATGCCGAGCGCGGCCGCCTTCAGCATCAGTCGATCGTTTCGACCGTTGCCGATGGCGACGATGCGTGCAGCGCCGATCGTTTCGACGAGCGCGAGCTTCGCCTTCGCCTGGTCTTGCGCGCCGAGCAGCGTCAACGTGCATGGACAATCGCGCAACGCATCCGCCGCCGAGCCGAACGTGTTGCCGGTGACGACGCGGATATCGACGAGGTTCGCGACTCTCGGCAGCAGCGCTCGCGCCTCTTCGATCAGGTGTCCGTCGCGCGCGAGCGTGCCGTTGAAGTCGCAGAACAGCGTATCGAGGTGAAGACCGCCGAAACCCGGTATCGACAGCTCGATCACGCCGCGCGTTTTCGGTGGAAGGACGCCGCGATCGTCAAGCCGCCGACTGCTGCTTCATCGCCGCGACGAACGCGTCGATCTCGGCGCTCGCGTCACGCTCGCGTGGAAACGGCCGCCCGGCGCGCCGAAACCAGTAACGCGCATTGCCGAGGTCGCCTTCGAGAAGGTGCACGATGCCGTGCGCCCAGCACCCCATATCCGTATTGTCGTTCTGCACGATCGCGTGCGCCTTCTGCCAGTCGCCGCGTCGCAAATGCCGGATTGCGCTGTTGAGTGTCATCGCATCCTCCGAATGGATTGCCATTCCCGGCAAGCTTGCACCGCGCATCCTACTCGGGACGGCGGCGAAACGCACGCGCTGCGACGAAGGCTCACGCGCCGAGTAGTCGCGCGACGTCCGTCGGGCGCGGCAGCGGCGCGACCGCGCCGTAGCCTGTCGTCGCGAGCGCGGCGGCCGCGTTCGCGTAACGCGCGGCCGTGAACGCATCATCGCCTGCGACCATGCGCGCGGCAAACGCGCCGTCGAAGCAATCGCCCGCACCGGTCGCATCGACCGCGCCGACGCGTACGCCATCGATGTGTTCGCGCCGATGCCCATCGGACACGAGGCAGCCGTCGCGGCCGAGCTTCAGGACCACGATGCGAGGACCGAGCGCATGGCACGCGTCGACGATCGCATTCGGATCGTCATCACCGAAAAGGTGAGCTGCATCGTCGCGTCCGGGGAGGGCCCAATCGGCATGGCGCAACGTTTCGAACACCACCGCGCGGGCACGGCGAAGCGGCCACAGCGCAAGTCGCAGATTCGTGTCGTACGAAATGCGCGCGCCGGCCGTCCGCGCAGCGTCGATCGCGGCGAAGGATGCGTCGCACGCCGACGCCGAGATCGCCTGGCTGATCGCGGACAAATGCAGCACGTTCGTGGCGCGAATTTGCTCGATGGGCAGTGCGGCGGGCGTCATCAGAGAAGCCGCCGACCCTTTGCGAAGATACGAGAACTCGTGCCCGCGCGCACCGTGCGAAACGAAGTAGACGCCGGTCGACGCGTCGTCGTCGATCGCGACACCGTCGGTGGCGACGCCTTCCTCTCGCCACAGCGCAAGCAGCATTCTGCCAAACGGATCGTTGCCAACGCGCGTGACGTAACCGCTCCTCGCGCCGAGTCGCGCCGCGGCGATGGCCATGTTGGACGTGTCGCCGCCTGCGCCTTGCAACCAGACGAGTGGATCCGCGGAACGCGCTGCGTTGAACTCGACCATCGCCTCGCCGAGCGCGAGGACGTCGATGCGTTCCATCACCTTCGCGTTGGCAGCGCACGAAAGGCGGCGGCGTATGCCTTAGCGGTCGCCTGCACATGCGCGATATCGGCGCCCGGCCTGTAGAGGTTCGATCCGCTGCCGAAGCCGGCCGCACCCTCGGCCCACCATGACGCCATGTTGTCCGGACGAATTCCGCCAACCGGAAGAACGAGCGCGGACGCCGGCAGCACGGCGCGCCATGCGCGCAGTACGGCGGGCACCATCGCCTCCGCGGGAAAGAGCTTCAGCGCATCGGCGCCTGCGGCAAGCGCGGCGAATGCTTCCGTCGGCGTCGCGACGCCGGGAACGCAGATCATCGCGTGCCGCTTCGCTTCACGCACGACGACGATGTCCGCGTGCGGCATCACGATCAGCCGGCCGCCTGCAGCGCGAACGCGCGCAACATCGTTGGCATCGATGACCGTGCCTGCGCCGACCAGGCATCGATCGCCGTAGTCTTTGGCGAGCATGCCGATCGACTCGAACGGGTGCGGAGAATTGAGCGGCACTTCGAGGATGCGAAAGCCTTCGTCGACGAGCGCCTGCGCTATCGACGGCGTTTCCTCGGGTGTGATGCCGCGAAGCACCGCGACGAGGGGCAGCGGCGAGAGATAGTCGGCGAAACGTTGTCGGTTCGTCATTCGAGCATCCCCGCGCGCGTCGCGATGCGCCACAGCCCGCGCGCGGCCGCGTCACCGTCCGTGCGTTGCGTCAACACACCGGCATCGGCGAGCGCGACATCGTAACGCTCGCATAGTGCATCGCTGCCGATGATCCGAACGATCGACGGATCGATGCCGGCGCGAAGCGCCCAGGCGCGCGCGGCGCGAATCTCGCGTCCGATCAGCAATCCCGAAAGCCAGTCGGCGACGTCGTCGTGTGCGAGGGCACCGCAAAGCGACAGCGTGCGCGCACCGAACAGATCATGCGAAAGCTCGCCCTCGTCGAGACCACGCGCAACGCCTCGCGAAAAAGCGTCGCGCGAAAAGCCGCCCGGCTCGTGTCCGGCGAGCCGCCCGAGCATGCTGTGATCGATCAGCACGCCATAAAGCTCGCCGGTCATGAACGTCGTGAACTCGACGATGCGGCCATGCTCGACGCGCGCCCATTTGCTGTGCGTTCCCGGCAGCACGGCGAGCACGCCCGGCTCGTCGGGACCGATCGCCCCAAGCAGTTGCGTCTCCTCGCCGCGCATCACGTCGGGAAGGCCGGCGGCATCGCGCGTCGCGACACCCGGGACGATCGTCAGCGAATCGAGCGGCGATTGCACAAGATGATCGCCAAGCGCGGTCAGCGACGCGGGGCAATCGACATAGGGCGCCTCGACCCATCCCTGGCGGCTTCCGATCATGCCGCAGCCGATGCGCGGCGCGAGGCCGATCGGCAGATTGCCCAGCACCTTCGCGAGCGCGGCCTCGAAGTTGCCGTCACGCACGTGCTTGACGCCGAGCGGGACGCTGCGCCGCTCGCGAATCGCGCCCTCCGCGTCGAGGCAATACGCGCGCGCGGCGGACGTGCCCCAATCGATCGCGACGAGCGCGGTGTCGGCCACTCGTCGATCTACCAGCGCGCAGCCGCCTCGTCGTCGCTCGCGCGTGCCTCGACCCAACGCTCGCCGTGGGAAAGGCGCTCCTTCTTCCAGAACGGCGCACGCGTCTTCAGGTAGTCGATGATGAATTCGCAGGCGTCGAACGCGCTGCCGCGATGCGCGCTCGCGACGGCGACGAGCACGATCTGATCGCCGGGCGCAAGCGCGCCGACGCGATGGATGACGACCGCATCACGGATTGCGAAACGCGCCTTCGCATCGGTGACGATTTCTGCAAGCGCCGCCTCCGTCATCCCAGGATAGTGCTCGAGCGAAAGGCCGGTGATCGCGGCATCGTCGTTGACGTCGCGCACGGTGCCGATGAAGGTCGCGATCGCGCCGATGCCGGTGTTGCCATCGCGCAATTGCGCGATGGCGGCGCTGATGTCGAAGTCTTCGGTCTGAACGCGCACTGTCATGAAATCAGCCTCCGGTCACCGGAGGGAAGATCGCAATCTCGTCGCCATCGCACACCGGTTGATCCACATGCGCGACCTTGTGGTTGACTGCGAAGCGCACGGCACGGCTCGGCGCAAGCTCCGATGCGAACGCCCCTCCGCGCGCGCGAAGCGTCTCGACGGCGCTTGCGACGCTCGGCGAGTCATGCACTGCCAACTCGAGCGTCTCCCCGCTCGATCCGAAGGCCTCGCGCAACCGCGCGAGATAGACGAGTCGAAGCGTGACGAGGGTCGAGGTGGAATCGCGCACGGGGAACCGCCAACGGAAATGCGCCGAAATGTCGCAGTCAGACACGTCCATTGTACGACGCGAAGCGGCGCGTGCCCGCTGACGCTGAGCACTCGGCGGGGGTAGCCCGAATCAGGCGAGATGCGAGTTTTCTAGAAGCGCAACTGCAAACCGAACTGCACCTGATCGGAATCGGGCAGCGGCCCCGGCGCGGCTTCGCCGGCAAAACGCGGAAAGCGCGCGTATTCGAGGCGCAGGCCAAGCGCCGGCGTCACGTCGTAACGCAACCCGACGCCGTAGTTCACGCCTTCGCGAAGGCGCCGTGGATCGCCCATCGGCAGCGCGGCGAGCGCATACGCGGGAACGGCATCGCTTTGCGCATAGCCCAAACGGCCATAAAGCGAAAAGCTTTTGCGCAGCGACCAGCTCGTGTAGACATCCGCGTTCCACGCGTGCGTCGCAAGATCGGTATTGTTCGCGAGCGACAACCCCACGCCGCGCCGCAGAGTCGCATCGAACGGTCGCAACGCATAGCTTTCCGCGCTCGTGATCGAGCCCTCGACGGCGATGTCGTTCGCGAACCGGTAGCCACCGAACACCAGCGCGCGCCGGGCGCTGTCATCGCTTACCGGGGAAGCGAAGCGGCCCCAGGTCGACGCCACTTGGCCGACGTCGAGGCCTTGCGATTCGGTTCCCGCATCGCGGAGCGAGACGCCCCCGTAGAACCCCGCAAGGCCCGTCGCCGGCATCCTGGGCACGTCGGCAACCGCCGCGGACGCGATCGCGAAAATGCTTAAAGCAACGACGGCAATGATTTGATTGAAAAGCATTTTAGGTCGCTCGCGGCGCGCGGCCCGACGCTCGCGTTCCGCGCGAAATTCGGCCTTTGGCAGCACACCCACCGGCAGGTTCAACGTACGCCGACGCCGCGCGTCCGTCAATCGGCGGACCGCCAGGCGGCCGCGTTCTCGACGACGAATGTGGCGATCGCATCGGGGTCCCGCAAGTCGAACACGGGAAGCGCGGTCCGCATTCCCGCGGGCGCGTCGGTCGCGATCGCCAGGACGTGCCGGTCGGCTGGGTGGAGCGGCCGTTTGCCCAACACCTCGCGCCAGATCTCGAGCTTCGGGATCGGCGCGCGCTTCCAGCCTTCAACGAGCGCAAGATCGCAGGGCGAAAGCCGCGCGAGCGCCTCGGAAAGCGTCAGTTCGGCAGCCCCGCGCAGTTCGTGCATGAGCGCCCACCGCACGTCGGACGTGACGAGCACTTCCGTGCACCCCGCCGTCCGATGGCGATGCGAATCCTTGCCGGGAACGTCGATGTCGAAATCGTGATGCGCGTGCTTGACGAGCGAGACGCGCAGCCCGCGCGAGGCGAGGCGCGGTACGAGCGATTCGATCAGCGTCGTCTTGCCGCTTCCCGACCATCCGGCGAATCCGAATACGCGCATGACGGAGATTGTATTGCGCGCCCGCTTCGTAGCGAGCCGCCGGCGGCGGCGATGTAGACTGGGCGCGATCGTCCCCATATGGCGTTCATGAATCACTCGCTCATACCGCGGCCGCATCGACGTAACGAGCCCAGCCACGGCGCGATCATCGAGACGCTCGAGCGCGTGCTGGCCGAGGTTCCGCCGCCCGCGCAGGGACGCGCCGACATGCCGGAGCAGGCGGCAAAGGCGATCGCTCGCAAGGCCGCGAAGCGCGCGGCGATGCTGTCGGGCTCGCTCGCGCTGCCGCCCGGACCGCTCGGGTTCGTGACGCTCCTGCCCGATCTGTATCTCATCTGGCAGACGCAGCGGCAGATGGTGTCCGACATCTTCGGCGTCTACGGCAAGAGCGCCGAGTTGACGCCGACGCACATGCTCTATTGCCTGTTCCGCCATGCGGCGAGCCAGTTCGTCCGCGACATCGCCGTGCGTGGCGCCGAGCGGCTCGTCATCCGTCAGCTTTCCGCCAGCGCGCTTCGAAACGCGCTCGGCGGCGTCGGCATTTCGGTGTCGAAGCGACTTGCAGGCAATGCGACCGGTCGCTGGATCCCCCTGGTCGGCGCGGCTGCCGTCGCCACGTACGCGTATTTCGACACGGTGCAGGTCGCGAATACCGCGACGCGCCTTTTGGGTTCGATGGAATCGGCCGCGACGCCCGCGTGACGCAATGTGCGGGCGCTACGAGCTTTCGAGCCATCCCGCCGCGATCGCGCTTGCATTCGTCCTGCCGTTCGCGCCGGACATCCTGCCTCGCTACAACATCGCGCCCACCCAACCGGTGCCGATCGTTCGCGTTCGCGACGGACGTCGCCAGCTCGTGCAAATGCGCTGGGGCCTCGTGCCGCGCTTCGCCAAAGATCCTTCGATCGGTGCACGGATGATCAACGCGCGCGCGGAAACGGTCGCGACGAACGGCGCATTTCGCTTCGCGTTCCTGCATCGGCGCTGCCTCGTGCCGGCGAGCGGCTTCTACGAATGGCAGAAGACATCGCGCGGCAGGATTCCGCATCACATCGCGATGCGCGACGATCGGCCGTTCGCGTTCGCGGGGCTCTACGAGCGCTGGCGCAGCGAGGACGGCGAAGTGATCGACAGTTGCACGATCGTCACGACATCGGCGAACAGCACCGTGCGCGCGCTCCATGATCGGATGCCGGTGATCGTCCCCGAGACAGACTACGCGCGGTGGCTCGACTGCACACAGGCCGATGTTGGCGATCTGCTTTCGCCGTGGTCGGGCGAGCCGCTTCGCGTGCATCCCGTGTCGACGCGCGTCAATGCGGTGGCCAACGACGACGCGACGCTTCGCGAGTTGGCACCGGCTACGCCCGAAGAAGACTCGCTGCCGCTGTTCGACGACGTGCACGCCGGGAACGGATAACGTGGAGAGCACCGCTTCTTCCTCGTGCATCTTCTGCCGCATCGTCGCCGGACGCGCGCCCGATCGGATTCTCTACGAGGACGAACGCCATCTCGCGTTCTTTCCGATCGAGCACATCAATCCGGGGCACGTGCTTCTGATACCGAAGCTCCACGTCGATTACCTCTTCGACCTCGACGATGCGCGCTACGTCGCGCTCTGGCGCACGGCGGCAAAGCTTGCGCCAGCGTTGCGATCGGTCACGTCCGCGGCGCGAGTCGGCGTCGCCGTCGAAGGTTTCGGCGTGCCGCACGCGCACGTGCATCTGGTGCCGCTGCATGCCCGCGACGAACTCGAGCCGTCGCGCGCGAAGCGGCTTTCGCCCGAGGAGGCCTCGCGCCTCGCCACGCGGATCAAGGACGCATTCGACACGCTGGGAGGAACGCCACGATGAGCCGCGGAAACATCGATACGGTCTTCGCGGGTTCGATTCCGAAGCTCTATCAGACGCATCTCGTGCCGCTGATCTTCGAGCCTTATGCCGTCGAAGTCGCCGCCCGGGTTGCATCGCTTCGTCCGGCGCGCGTATTGGAAATCGCGGCGGGCACCGGCGTCGTCACGCGGCATCTCGCGAGCGCGCTGCCGGCGGACGCATCGATCGTCGCGACCGATCTCAATCCTGCGATGCTCACGCAAGCGATGGAGATCGGCACGCGCAGGAACGTGACATGGCGCGAGGCGGACGCGATGCGCCTGCCTTTCGACGATGCGGCCTTCGACGTCGTCGTCTGCCAGTTCGGCGCAATGTTCTTTCCTGACAGGGCGAAGGCATACTCCGAGGCAAGGCGCGTGCTGCGCGACGGCGGCTCGTACGTGTTCAGCGTCTGGGATCGAATCGAGAACAACGAATTCGCTGACGTGACCACCCGCGCGCTCGCGGCCATGTTTCCCGACGATCCGCCGCGCTTTCTTGCGCGCACGCCTCACGGGTATCACGAGCAAGCGCGCATCGCATCCGATCTCGTGCACGGCGGCTTTTCGTCACCACCAACGTTTTCGACGGTCACTGCGCGAAGTCGCGCCGAATCGTCGCGGATTCCCGCGATCGCGTATTGCCAGGGCACGCCGCTTCGCGGCGAAATCGAGGCGCGGGCCGCGGAGCGCCTGGCCGAGGCCACCGATGTTGCTGCCAAGGCGATCGCAGCGCGCTTCGGCAGCGGTCCCGTCGACGGGAAGATTCAGGCGCACATCGTTGTGGTCGATCGCTGACCGCGCGTACGAAATGGAGGATCCGATGTCGACGCGAACGGCGTCATGCAGTTGCGGGAAGCTCACAGCGACCACGCCGGCGACGCCGATTCGCGTCTCCGTATGCCATTGTCTCGCCTGCCAGAAGCGCACCGGCAGCGTGTTCGGTACGTCGGCTCGCTTCGAGCGAAGCAGCGTGACGATCGCCGGTCGATCGACCACCTTCGTCCGCATCGGCGATTCCGGAGGCAGGGCCACGTTTCATTTCTGTCCCGACTGTGGCGCGACCGCGTACTACGTGATCGACGATCAGCCGGACATCATCGCGATCCCCGTCGGCGCGTTCGCCGACCCCGGATTCCCGCCGCCGACGCGATCCGTGTACGAAAACCGGATGCATCCCTGGGTGCACCTTCCGCAGGAGCTCGAGCGCACAGGATGACGAACGAACGCATGCAGGCGCCATCGGAATCGCCGCGATACTGGTTTCCCGCGAAGCGTTACGGCTGGGGCTGGGGCCTGCCGCTCGCCTGGCAGGGATGGATCGTGCTCGCGCTCTACTTCGCACTGGTCGCGGCGGACATCGTCTTCATTCATCCTCGCGAAACGCCCGGCGCGTTCGTCGCGTGGCTCGTCATGCTGACACTGGTGCTGGTCGGCATCTGCTGGATCAAGGGCGAGCCGCCGCGATGGCGCTGGGGCGATAAGCGATGATGATCGAAGGCTGCTGTCACTGCGGCGACATCGCGCTGACGCTCGAATGGTCCGACGATTCGACGGAGATCCCCGCGCGCGCGTGCGGCTGCTCGTTCTGCATGAAGCACGGCGGCGTCTGGACATCGAACCCTCGCGCGAAACTGACCGCGACAATGAAACGCGGCGCGGCGGTATCGCACTACGCGTTCGGCACGCGCACGGCGACCTTTCACGTCTGCGCGAGGTGCGGCGCCGTCCCGTTCGTCACGAGCGAGATCGGCGGAAAGCTGCATGCCGTCGTCAACGTAAACACGCTCGACATCGAAGCGTCGCGCCTTCGCCGATCGCAGGCGCATTTCGAAGGCGAGGACGTGGACGCGCGGCTCGCCCGCCGGGCGCGAAACTGGATCGGCGATGTTCGTATCGTCGACCAACGATAGAAGAGTCCCCGATGCTCGAACTGCGACCGACGTGCGAGAACTGCGGCAAGGCGCTGCCTCCCGACGCAACGGATGCGCGCATCTGCAGTTTCGAGTGCACGTTCTGCGCTGCGTGTGTCGAGGATGTTCTGCACGATGTGTGTCCGAATTGCGGCGGCGGCTTCGTACAAAGACCGATTCGGCCGTCGCGCAACTGGAAGAGCGACAACTTTCTCGGCAGATATCCGGCCAGCACGGCGACTCGCCACAGGCCGGTGGACGCGGCGGCGCACGCGCGCTTCGCATCCGCGATCGAAACGATTTCGCCGCACGAGCGCTGAACGATGGTCTTCCGGCGCCACCGCGAACGGCACCGCACGAGCCGAATTGGTTGGCTGCGTGCGGCCGTGCTCGGTGCAAACGACGGCATCGTATCGACTGCGAGCCTCGTTGCCGGCGTCGCGGCTGCGAACGCGAGTCACTCCGACCTGGTGATCGCCGCGATCGCAGCGCTCGTTGCCGGCGCGATGTCCATGGCCGCCGGCGAATACGTATCGGTGCACTCACAGGCTGACACCGAGCGCGCCGACCTCGAGCGCGAGCGTCGGGAGCTTCACGCCGATATCCAGGGCGAGCGCAACGAATTGACGGCGATCTACGTTCGCCGCGGACTCGACGCGTCGCTCGCGCGCCAGGTCGCCGACCAACTGATGGCGCACGACGCGCTCGGCGCGCACGCGCGCGACGAGCTCGGCATTTCCGAGACGGTCAGGCCGCGTCCGATTCAGGCGGCGCTCGCGTCCGCGGCGAGCTTCTCGGTCGGCGCCGCGCTGCCACTCGTCGTGACGGCGCTCTCACCGGCCGACCGCGTGATTCCAATCGTCTGCGCGACGTCGCTCGTCTTTCTCGCGATTCTCGGCGGCATCGCCGCGCGTGCGGGTGGCGCGAAAATCGCGACTGGCGCCTCGCGCGTCACGTTCTGGGGTGCGCTCGCGATGGCGGTCACCGCGGGGATCGGCGCGTTGTTCGGGACGATGAACCCGGGCGGTTGAACGCGCCGACGCGTAACATGACGAGTTGACTGGGAACGATCGCCTTCAACGCTTTGAGAGCAGCTTTGCCATGTCTCTTCAGCATCGCCTGCGCCCTCGCGATCGAACGCTCGCCGTGCTGCTGGCGCTGATATGGCTCGGCGCGGGCGCGGCCGGTCTCGTTTTCGGCGTTTCCGCCGAGCGCTGGCTCCCGGCGATCGCAGGCACGCTCGCAATCGTCTACGGCGTCCTGTGGGTGCGCGTCGCGGCGCGCGGTCGCCTGCTGAGGCGCTAGCTGGATGAAGCGGCAGTCCCCGTTATGCGCGCATCTTCGTTTTCGCGACCAATCGATGCAGCGGGTGCCCGCGCGCGATTGCATGCGTTGGGTGCTGGCGCGTTCGCGCATCTCGACGGTACGCTCGAAGCACATCTCCTCGGCACCGAGCGTTTGTTGCGCCGCTTCGGCAATGAGGAACCCGTCTGCCTCGCAGGGCTCTACCATGCGGTGTACGGCACCGATGGCATCACCGGTTGGCTGATGCCGCCGGGTGACGAAGCACGACGCTCGGTCGCGGCGCTCATCGGCGACGAAGCCGAGTCGCTCGCTTATCTGTACGGCGCCTGCGATCGCGAGCAGTTTCATCCACGCATCGGCACGCCGTCGCAGCGGCTGTTCCCCGACCGGTTCGCGAACGCGCAATACTCGATCAGCGATGCGCAGCTTCGCGCGTTTTGCGAGATCACGATCGCGAACGAGGTCGAGCTTGCATGCGCGAATTCGCGCTTTGCGATGCGCCATGCGCACGAGCTTGCCGAGCTTTTCGCGCGAACGCGACCGCTCGCCACCGAAGCGGCTTACGCGATGGCGCGCGAAGTCTTCGGCGAACCGATCGAGCAAGGTACGTGACGCATGCTTGCGCGGTTTGCCGCCGACGCTGTGTCGATAGCGCACCTGGCGTTCATCGTGTTCGTCATTGCGGGCGCCCTTCTCGCTTTCCGCTGGCGTGCGGTGCTCGCGGCGCACGTCCCCGCCGTCGCATGGGCGGTGTTCGTCGAAGCGATGGGCACGATCTGCCCGCTGACGTATGTCGAGAACGCGTTGCGCGTTACGGCCGGCGCATCCGGCTATTCGGGTGACTTCGTCGAGCACTATCTGCTCGGCGTCATCTACCCGGCCGGATTGACGCGCGATGTTCAATTCGCGCTCGCCGCGCTCGTCCTCGTCGTCAACGCGGCGATCTATACAGCGCTGTGGCGGACGTGGCGAGGACGCCGCGCCAAAGGCGGCGGGTCGCAGGGCCCCCGGGAACCGCCGGTTCCGTTTCGCATCAGACCTGAAGACGTTCCTGCGCGTGTTCCATAATCTTTTCGCCACGTGACTGCCAGCCTCGACTCGCCGCCACACGACGCACCCTCGACGATCCGGATCGGCCTGATCTCCGACACGCACGGGTTGCTGCGCCCCGAGGCAATGGCGATGCTCGAAGGCAGCCATTTCATCGTGCATGCGGGCGACATCTGCGAGCCGTCGATTCTCGCCGAGCTTTCGATGATCGCGCCGGTGACCGCCGTGCGCGGCAACAACGATCGCGGCCCGTGGGCGACGCGGTTGTGCGAAACCGAGCGCCTCGACATCGGCGGCGTGCACATTTTCGTGGTTCACGACATCGCAACTTGCGGCGTCGACCCGGCGAAAAACGGGTTCGACGTCGTCGTTTCCGGCCATTCGCATCGGCCACAGTGCGAACGACGTGACGGCGTGCTGTACGTCAATCCCGGCAGCGCCGGCCCGCGCCGATTCCGACTGCCCGTGTCGATGGGAACGCTCGCGATCGACGTCGGCCGAGTGAGCGTCGAGCTCTTCTCGCTCGACGTCGAGTCGCCTCATGGACAGGCCATCCACGCGCCCGCCGGACATCGCATCGAGACTTGAATCAGGCCCGATGAAAAATTCGGGCGTGCGACTCTTCGTTTCTCCGCACCTCGACGACGCTGTGTTCGCGTGCGGGCAATGGATCGTCTCGTCGCGAAGCGCGCTCGTCGTCACCGTGTTCGCGGGCGCTGCACCGAAGGACGCTTCGCCGACTCGCTGGGACCGCGAATGCGGCTTCAACGAAGGCGACGATGTCGTCGCGCGCCGTCGCGACGAGGATCGCGCCGCGGTCGCGTTGCTCGACGCACGACCCGTATGGCTCGCTTTTCGCGACGACCAGTACGGCGAATCGGCGCCGGACGATGCGATCGCCGATGCGCTCGCACGCGTCATCGAGCGCGAGATGCCCGACGCCGTTCACTGCCCGCTCGGGCTTTTCCATTCCGACCACGTTCGCGCAAGCGATGCATCGCTCGCGCTCATCGACCGCTTCGCGCGGCTCGAATGGCGCGTCTACGAGGATGCCATCTATCGCCGAATTCCGGGCGCGGTCGAAGCGCGCATCGATGCGCTTCGTGAACGCGGCTTTCGGCTCGAGCGCGACTCGCCCGCGTTCGATGCGAGTGCCGGCATACGCAAGCGCGAAGCGGTTGCCTGTTATGCCTCGCAGCTTCGCGCGCTCGCGACGCGAGCCGCGAACGACGACGTCTTTGCGGCGGAAGCGCACTGGATCGTCTCCCGCCAAGAGCATCATCGATGATCGGCGATCGGGTCGGCATCGTCGTGCTGACGTTCAATCGCTGCGAGGAGCTTTCGCGAACGCTGTCGAAACTCGAAGCGATCGACGACGATGTGCCGATCGTCGTCGTCGACAATGCGTCAGCCGATGGCACGGCCGAAGCGATCGCGCGCCGCCATCCCCGCACGCGTGTCATTACCCTTCCGCGCAACATCGGCGCCGCCGGCCGCAATGCCGGCGTCCGAGCGTGCGAGCGACCGTACGTCGCCTTTTGCGACGACGATACCTGGTGGCTGCCCGACTCGATCGAATGCGCGGCAGCGGCACTCGACGCACATCCGTTGCTTGCGGCAGTCACGGGGCGCGTTCTCGTCGGCGAGGACGGCCGTGAGGATCCGACGAACGCGCGAATGGCCGCAAGCCCGCTGCCCAACACGCTCGGCATTCGCGGCAGCGAGCTCGTCGGTCTGCTCGGCGGCGCTTGCATGGTGCGCCGCGACGCGTTCCTTGCCGTCGGCGGCTATGAACCGCAACTCTTCCTGGGCGGCGAGGAAGCGTTGCTCGCGATCGACTTGTGCAGCGCGGGATGGCGAATGGCGTATCTGCCAGACGCGGTCGTCTGCCATCATCCTTCGGCGTTGCGGGATGCGCACGCGCGGCAACGCCTCGCGCTGCGAAACGCGCTCTGGTGCGCGTGGCTGCGCCGGCCGCGTTCGAGCGCGATGGCGGCGACGTGTACATGGTGGCGGAACGCACGCCGCAATGGGACGCTGCTGCGCGATGCATCCGACGCGCTGCGCGGGCTCGCATGGGTGCTGCGCGAGCGCCGGGTCGTGCCGGCGCATGTCGAAGCCGCGCTGCGAACGATCGAAGCATTCTATGCGGGCGACAGGCGTGAGGAGGCCGCGATCGTCGCCGGGCCGCGCGCAGCCAGGGCGAACTGATGCGACAATGCGCGTTGGAAAGGATGTCCAATGCGCACGATCGGAATGCTCGGAGGCATGAGCTTCGAGTCGACGCTGCCGTATTACCGGATCGTCAACGAAACGGTCCGCAACCAACTCGGCGGGCTTCATTCGGCGAAGATCGCGCTCGTAAGCGTCGATTTTCATGACGTGGAGGTCATGCAGCGCGCAGACGATTGGACCGCGGCCGGCACGCTTCTCGCCGACGCTGCATGCGCAGTCGAAGCCGCGGGCGCGGATTTTCTCGTCCTGTGCACGAACACGATGCACAAGGTCGCCGCCGCGATCGAGCGCGCGGTCGCCATCCCGCTGCTGCACATCGCCGACCCCACCGCCGATGCGATCCTCGAGCGCCGACTTCGCCGGGTAGCGCTTCTCGGAACCCGATTTACGATGGAGCAGGATTTCTACCGCGCGCGTCTTCGCGCACGCGGAATCGACACCGTCATTCCCGACGAGCCCGGACGCGCGTTCCTGCATCGCGTGATCTACGAGGAACTGTGCAGAGGGATCGTCGTTGACGCATCGCGCGCTCGCCTCCATGAAGTGATTGCCGGTCTCGTCGCGCGCGGCGCCGAAGGCGTGATTCTCGGCTGTACCGAAATTGCCATGCTGATCGGCCGCCACGACGTCGACGTACCGATCTTCGATACGGCGTCGCTCCACGCGCAGGCGGCCGCGCATTATGCGCTCTCGGACGAGCGTGTTACCGGCCTGCGTGAAGTGCGAGCGCACGCATGATGCAACGCCGGACGCGGACATGAACATCGACCGCATCGACCACGTCGTGATGACGGTTCGCGACGTCGATGAGACGTGCGATTTCTACTCGCGCGTGCTCGGCATGCGCGTCGTGATCTTCGCCGGCGGCCGGAAGGCGCTCGCGTTCGGCCGCCAGAAGATCAACCTGCATCTCGCCGGACGCGAATACGAGCCGAAGGCCGCGCATCCGACGCCGGGCGCCGTCGATTTGTGCCTGATCACGACCGGCTCGCTCGACGAGGCGATCGCGCGGCTTCACGCGTGCAACGTGCCCATCATCGAAGGACCGATCGCGAAGGTGGGCGCCATCGGGCCGATCCGGTCGGTGTACTTTCGCGATCCCGATTCGAATTTGATCGAAGTGTCGACGTACGACGAATCGTGACAGCGATCGGTATCGCGCTTGACCGATGATTCGCGTTCGCGACATCGATCATCTCGTTCTTCGCGTCGTCGACGCACAGGCGATGCTCGCGTTCTATCGTGACGTGCTCGGCTGTCGCGTCGAGCGCGACCGCGACGACCTGGGCTTGATCCAGTTGCGCGCCGGCCGGTCGATGATCGATCTCGTGCCGATCGACGGGAAGCTCGGCCGCGAGGGCGGCGGCAGACCTGATCCGAACGCGCCCAATCTCGATCACTTCTGCCTGCGGATCGAGCCCTTCGACGAAGCGTCGCTTCGACGCGAATTGCAGGCGGCCGGCATCGCGGTCGGCGAAACCGCGCCGCGCTACGGCGCCGAGGGTGAAGGTCCGTCGATCTACGTTCGCGATCCCGATGGGAATACGGTCGAGCTCAAGGGTCCGCCGTCGACCGACACCACGCGAGCTTCGTAACGCCGTTGGCGAGAATATGAGTGTGATCGAGGACGCAATGGCCGGTCACGGCTTTCCGATCGAAGGGGGATGCACCTGCCGGCGCATCCGCTACCGGATGATGACGAAGCCGCTCTTCGTCCATGGCTGCCACTGCAGATGGTGCCAGCGCGAGACGGGAAGCGCGTTCGCGATCAACGCGCTGATCGAATCCGATCGCGTGGTGCTGCTGCAAGGCGAGCCGGTGACGATTCATACGCCGTCGAGCAGCGGCCGCGGCCAGAAGATCGTTCGCTGCCCCGAGTGCCATGTCGCGCTCTGGAGTCATTACGCGGGCGCGGGCGACGCGCTTTCGTTCGTCCGCGTCGGGACGCTCGACGATCCTGACCGGCTGCCACCGGACATTCACATCTTCACGTTGTCGCAGCAGCCGTGGGTCGTGCTGCCGCCGGGCAAGCCGGCGGTGCCCGAGTACTACGACAGTCGGCAGCACTGGCCCCCCGAAAGCCTGGAGCGGCGGCGGGCGATGTTCCCGCCAAAACCCGCGTCGTGACGCGCCGGCCGCGTCCGTCGGAGCGCTCCTGGCATCGATCTGGCTCATGGCATCGATCTGGCTTGTCATCGGCCGACGGCGATGAACCGTTATGGGGCGGTTTGCCGAATAGGGCGCCCCGCACGCCAGGACCCATGAAAACAACCATTTTGATCGCCGCCGCGTTGCTCGCGGCGGCCGCCACGCAGGCCTGGGCGACCGGCGCCCCGCCCGCTTCGGCCGCGCAGGTGTCGCCCCCACACTCGTGGGACGCCGCCTTCGCGCGGTTTGCGGCTGACGACGCCGCGCATTCGTACCCGCCCGGCGGCGTGCTTTTCGTTGGCAGCTCGTCGATCCGGTTGTGGAGCGACCTCGAAATGCAATTCAAGGACCTGCCGGTCGTCATCAAGCGCGGCTTCGGCGGGTCGGAGCTTTCCGATTGCGTGAAGAACCTGAGCCGACTGGTCCTGCGCTACCGGCCGCGGCTCGTGCTGGTTTATGCCGGCGACAACGACCTCGCGGCCGGCAACTCCCCGATCGACGTCGTGAGCCGGTTCGCGGCGTTCGTCGACGGCGTGCACGCGACGTTGCCCGACACGCGGATCGCGTACATCTCGATCAAGCCGAGCCCGGCGAGGGTTGCGCTGCTGCCGCGAATCCGCGTCGCCAACGCGTTGATCCATCGCTACGCCGAGCTTTCCTCCAACGTCGATTACATCGACGTCTTCACGCCAATGCTCGATGCGCGAGGCGCCCCGCGCCGCGAGCTGTTCCGCGACGACGCGCTGCACCTCAACGCCGACGGCTACACGCTATGGAAGCGCGTGATCGGCCCGCACGTGGAACGGACCCAAGCGGCTCGCTAGAACCGCACGCCGAGCCGAGCCGCCACCGTACGACCGGCGCTGCGAAACGCCTGCGGCGCGTCGAGGTTCACGCGCGCGACACCCCACAGGGCGAGGAGCGTTCCCGTTAGGAGCGCTACGTCGATCAGGTGCAGATACGGATGCGTCGCTTCACCTACGATTGCCAGGGCCGTGAGGCAGATCACGAGGTGGGCGCCGAACACCACGAGCGACGCGCGGCCGAGCGTCACGATCGCGGAACGCGCCGCCACGCGGACGAGGATCGGCCTCATCCGGACGACGATCAGCGCAAGGGCCGCGAAGTTCAGAAGCCGCAGGGGTCCGAGGTGCCATTTGTCGAAGAGTGCGTTCAAAAGCTCCGCGGTGCCGAACGTTTGGCCCACGGCATGCCGCCAGACGAAGAACACCGACGCGACGCCGACTGCCGACCAGAAAGCGACGCGTCCCCACCGATCGGAATCGGTTGGCGCGGGGAGCGTGTCGTGCGCCGATTGCGCGGCGCCGACGCGCAGCCCCACGAGCCACAGAAACTGCCATGCCAGGAACGAGAACGCGCCCGTCGCGCTGTACGGAATCGGCCAACCGACCAACGCCGCGACCGATTCGTACACGTGCCGGCCACCGTCGTACTGCGCGAAGAGCCACACGACCGCGGAAACGGCGAAAAGCGTGCCGAAGCCGCGGCGCATTCCGTGCGCGAGCACGAGTGGCGACGCCGCGAGGAAGACGACGTACATCGGCAGGATGTCGAGCAGCGGCGGGTTGTAGCCGAGCACCACGCCGCTCGCAAGCGCAAGGTGCGGACGTTCCATATAGAACGACGCAAGATCGGTGATCGCATGTGCGTCGCGCGTGATGGCGATCGGCACGAGCACGAGGAGCAGGAACAGCAGCAGCGCGATGTGCGCGGCGTACACCTTGAGCGCGCGCGCCCACAACGACCGGCGCATCGCGTCGTAGCCTCGCGTACGCGCCCGTCGCACGTAGACGGCACCGACGAGATAGGCCGACAGGAAGACAAAGCCCTCGGCGGCTGACACGAAACCGAACGGCTGCCCCAGTTGCTGGCTGAACCACGTCGGCAGATGCGTCACCGTCATCAGCACGAGCATCAGTCCACGCAACCAGTCGAGTTCAGTCCGTCGTTCCATTTGCCTGACGCCGTGAGCACCGTCAGACATAGCGCCGAACGCGACGTTCCGTGCTTCCCTTGTTACCGCATGTAACGTGCGGTCGTTCTCAGCGCAGATACGCGAAAAGCGGCGAGCCGGCCTGGCGACGAATCAGCGCGTACTCGGCGGCGCGCAATTGCTCGACGCCAAGCGCGACAAGCGGGCGCACTTCGCCGGCGACGAGTGCGGCGATGGCGACGCCGTCGCGATACAGCACGCGATTGCCGGTGAGCGCGGCAATCCGCGTGCCGGGCAGAAGCGTGCCGACGGCGTTCAGTGGATCGGCGGCGCTGATCGACACGAGCGCGCCGGACGTCGGCGCCCGGCGCGTATCGCGAAGCAGCGCGACCGCCTCGGGCAGCGCGAACTGCTCGCCGGTGATGCTCGCGACGAAACGTCCGCCGCGGATGTCGCCGCGCGCCTCGAGCCGGCGCAGCACGCGCGACAGTTCGCGCCACGGCGGAAGCCACGCGGCCTCGCGCTGCAAAATGCGCCACGACACGACGCCGTAGCGGCGCAAGAGCGCATGCGCGACGTGCTCGACGATTTCCGGTGAAGGCTCGTCGCGCGTCCATCCGCGAACTCCGGTGGATGGACGCGGCGGACGCCGCGCGAACGACCAGCGTCCCGCATCCTCGATGCCGAACAGCGGGCCGCGGCGATGACGCCTGGCGGCGCTCGTCCGCTTGCGCTTCGACGAAGGCGTGAGCAGCGCACGTAAACCGGCGAAACTGTCGGAGCTGACGATGCCGAGCGCGACCAACTCGGCAAGCGCATCCTCGACCTGCGTGCGCATGAGCCCCATGCCGTCGACGATCTCGTCGAAGAACGACGCGCCGTGCGCGCGAAGGTACTCGGTCACCGCCTGCGCTCGCGAGCTTGCCGATTCCACTTCGATCGTCGTCGGCGCCAAAGCCGCCCAGATCGCACCGGTCCGTCTCGGCAACAACGTGATCGGCGTCGTGCGAATGACGTTCGCGCCACCCGCGCTCTCCGCCGCTGGCGGCGACAGCCGCGTCCATACGACGCGTCCGGACAGGCACAGATCGTCGAGCCACGTGAAGTCGTACTCGGCAAGCCTCGCCGGCAGGATCGCCGATTCCCACGCCGCGGCGGGCGCCTCGAAGCCCTGCAATTGCGCGACGATCGCGTCGAGCGCATCCGGTCCCTGTCGCGCATCGTCCGGTGCGACGTGCTGCCAGCGCATCAGGAAGCGCAGGAAATCCTGCGTCGACACCGGCTCGATCTCCTGGCGCAGCCGCTTCACCGTGTAGCGGTGAATGCGCGCGAGAAGCGTCCGGTCGCACCATTCCCGCGTCGACACGCCCGGCGTGTAGGCGCCTTCCATCGCGACGCCCTCGCCCGCGAGCTTGTGCAGCGTGATTTCGATCTCGCCGATGGGAAGCGCGAGCGAATCCGCGATCGCCGCCGCGGTCGTCGGACCGAGTCCCTGCAAACGGCTTCGCACGATCTCGACCTGCGCCTCGTCGCGACTCCATTGGCGCTCGGCGTATTCGCGCGGGGCCTCGATCGCCGGCGTGCGCGTCGCCTCCGAATTCAATGCCGCGAACTGCGGCAAACGTTCGGCCGCCACGCAAACGGCGCGCGTCGCCGATAGCTCGATCCGTGTGGCCCGGCGATCGCGCGCGAGCGCATCGAAAAACCCCGGCCAGCCATCCTTTGTCGCGAGCTCGTCGCCGGTGACGAAACCGAGCGCAAGGAGCGCCGCGTGGAACTCGTCGGCATTCCTTGCCTCGGGCCATGCCTCTTCACGTACCCGCTCGATCGCCGCGGCATCGAGCTGGCCGAGCTTGCCGCTCGCATCGTCATCCGACCAGCGGCGCGACATCACGGCTTGCGTCCGGCGCTCCTCGAGCGGCGCGTCGTCGAGATACGCGTAGGGGCGCGCGTTCAGGATTTCCATCGCGAGCGGTGACGGAGCCGGCAGATCACGCGCGACGATCGCGATCTCGCCGCGCTCGATTCGCGCGAGCACGCGTTCGAGGCCGTCGATGTCCATCGCCTGATGCAGGCAATCGTCGATTGTCTGGCGGACGAGCGGATGATCGGGTATCTCGCGATCGCCGACGATGTTCTCGGCACACGCGATCTGATCGGGGAAGACCGCGGCCATCAGGTCTTCGGCGCGCATCCGCTGCAGCGGCGCCGGCACCTTCTTCCCGCCGCTGAAACGCGGCAGCGCAAGCGACGTATTGGCGATCCAGCGCCAGCGCGCGCCGAACATCGGTGCAGCGAGCATCGCCTGCACGACGATCGGTCGCACGGTTTTCGAGTTCAAATAACGCGCGACATCGGCGAGCGCGAAGCTGTGCGAGGTCGAGAGCGACAGCACGATCGCGTCCTCGGTGGCCGCTGCCTGGAGCTCGAAATTGAACTTGACGCAGAAGCGCTTGCGAAGCGCGAGTCCCCATGCGCGATTGATTCGACTTCCGAACGGCGCATGGATCACGAGCTGCATGCCGCCCGATTCGTCGAAGAAGCGTTCGAGGACGACGACGTCCTGCGTCGGCAGCGTGCCGAGCACCGAGCGCGCCGAATCGAGATACTCGACGAGCTGGCGCGCGGCGGGCGCGTCGATCCCGCGCTCGGCAAGCGTCGCGAGCGCATTCGATGGCGCATCGGAATCGGCGCGCGAATCGGCGAAGAGCTCCGTGCGAAGCCGTGACACCGCCTGCGAGAGCTCGTCGCTACGCGCCGGCGCTTCGCCGAGCCAGAACGGGATGTTCGGCGCCTGTCCCTGCGCGTCCTCGACGCGCATGCGTCCCGATTCGATGCGACGCACCCGATACGACGTGTTGCCGAGCTGGAACACGTCGCCGGCCAGGCTTTCGACGGCGAAGTCCTCGTTGACGGTGCCGACCATCTGACCGGCCGGCTCGAGGATCACTTCGTAATCGGCGGTGTCGGGAATCGCGCCGCCCGACGTCAGTGCCGTGATGCGCGCGCCGCGCCGCGCGCGGAGCACGCCGTTCACCGCATCGCGATGAAGCCATGCGCTGCGCTGGCCCTGTCGCGTGTTGAAGCCGTCGGCGAGCGTGCGCGCGATTTCGAGATACGCGTCGTATGCGAGATCGGCGTACGGGTACGCTTTCGTCAACGCGTCGTAGAGCGCACGCTCGGGCCAATCGCGCGCGGCGACCTCGGCGACGATCTGCTGCGCGAGCACGTCGAGCGGCGCCTTTGGAATCGTCACACGATCGAGCTCGCCGCGCGCAACGGCGTCGAGCAACGCCGTGCATTCGACGAGCTCGTCGCGGGAAAGCGGAAAAAGCCTCGCCTTCGGCACGCCGCGGACCGTATGGCTCGCGCGACCCGCACGTTGCAGGAAGGCGGCGATCGAGCGCGTCGAGCCGATCTGGCACACGAGATCGACGTCGCCGATGTCCAGCCCCAGCTCGAGCGACGCCGTGGCGACGAGCGCTTTCAAATCGCCGCACTTCAACCGCGTCTCGGCGGTCAGTCGCAGCGCCTTCGACATGCTGCCGTGATGCGTCATCACCTGCGACGCGCCGAGAAGCTCGGACAGATGACGCGTGATGCGCTCCGACATGCGGCGCGTGTTGACGAAGACGAGCGTCGTTCGATGCTGCGCGATGAGCTCGGCGAGACGCGCGTACACCTGCAGCCAGACTTCGTTCGACATCACCGCTTCGAGCGGTGATGCCGGCACTTCGAGCGCCAGGTCGCGCGGACGATTGTGGCCGGTGTCGATGATGGCGCACCCCTCACCCGCCTCGCTTGCGCTCGGCTCCTTCTCCCCGGGAGCGGGGAGAGGGTCGGGGCGAGGGGCGACGCCCACCAGGAAGCGCGCGACCTCCTCGATCGGCTTTTGCGTCGCGGAAAGGCCAATCCGGTTCAATCGTCTCCCCACCAGCGCATCGAGCCGCGCGAGCGACAGCGCGAGGTGGCTGCCACGCTTGTTCGACGCGAGTGCGTGGATCTCGTCGACGATCACCGTGCGGGTCGTGGAAAGCATCGTCCGACCCGATTCGGAGCCGAGCAGCACGTACAGCGATTCAGGCGTGGTGACGACGATGTGCGGCGGTCGCTTGCGCATGCTCGCGCGCTCGTGCTGCGGCGTGTCGCCGGTGCGTACGAGCGTGCGGATGTCGACGTCGGGCAGACGAAGCGACGCGAGCTCGGCACGGATGCCGCCGAGCGGCACGTCGAGGTTCTTCCTGATGTCGTTCGAAAGCGCCTTTAGCGGCGAGACGTAGACGACGAACGTCTCGTCGGGCAGCGGTTGCTCGACACCGTGACGCACGAGCGCGTCGATCGCGCCCAGAAACGCCGCAAGCGTCTTGCCCGACCCGGTCGGCGCCGCGACCAGCACGTCGCGCCCGGCGCGAATCTCGCGCCACGCGGATGCCTGCGCGGGGGTAGGCGCCGGGAACGACTTCGCGAACCATGCCGTAACGGCGGGATGAAACATCGTGTTCATGACACATTCTCTCATTGCTGCACGAGGGGTTCCTCCGTCGGGCGGCGTAGCGATTATTCCGGTGGATTTCCGCCCTGCGTTCGGCTAATCTTTTGCGTTCCCCGCCGCACGCGAGAAACCAAGATGAACGTCGGGCATGCGAAGTGGATCGTCGCGCTCGTCGCCGCGACCCTCGCCGGTTTTGCATCGGGCGAGGGCTTCCGCTTTTCCGATCAGGACGACAGCGCCGCCAACGAGGCGGCCGCGCGCCAGGCGCGCATCGCCGAGGATCTTTCGGTTCCCTGCCGCGCCTCGCTCAAGAACCGCAAGATCATGGTCATCATCGCCGAGCGCCATTCGAATGGCGTCATCGAGGCGAACCAACAGAACTACGGCCCGCAATACCAGGCGATCAACAGGCGCCTGCAGTCGCTTGGCCTGCGCACGTACACGCCCGAGGAGATCCGGCGGCAAATCGCGCAAGCCGAGATCGATGCCTACTTTCACAATGACCCTGATGCGGCGCTTTCCGCATCTCGGCGGCTCGGTGCGAGCTTCGTGTTGAAAGGCCTGATCTCGTCGGAAGCGACGCGCAACCCGATGATGGCCGTCAACCAGGTTTCGGTGAACATGGGGTTCACATTGACGGCAAGCAATGGCCGCGTGATCTCCGACACCGACGCAAACGCGAGCTCCTATGCCGGCGCCGACGTGCGCCGGATGGCGCAAACGCTCGTCGACGAAAATGCCGACGAGGTCGTCGCGAAGCTCTACGGCGACTATTGTCGCAACGCCGGCGCGGCAAAGTGATCCGCGCCGCACTCTTCTTCATTCGCATCGCATAAAGGGAGCAACTCGAGATGAACCGCCGCACGACGATCCCCCTGGTTCCCACGATTTTCGGCGCCGCGTTCGCGCTCGCAGGCGCGCAAGCGCTTGCCCAGCCGACGTTCGGCAATCCATCGCCCACTGCGGGTAGCGAAACGTCTCAGCGCGCGAACCAGTCCGCCGACCAGGCGCTCTACAAGCCCGTCGAGTACGTGAACAAGAACAAGCGCGGCCCGGCGGTGATCGTCATCCCCGGCGAGATCAAGAGCAACAACGCGACATTCCTGCAGAAGTTCACCGCGAACAACATCGCCGACTTCGGCGAGCTCGAGATGTCGAACGCCAACTTCCCGGTGCTCGAGCGCGCGAATCTCGGGCCCCTCCTGAACGAGTTCGAGCTCGCCTACAACCTCGGAGATCCGCAGGCGGCGCGCAAGTTCCTCGGCATGGGCAAGCTCAAGACCACCAAGTACGTCGTCAAGTTCGACATCCTGAAGACCGAGCAGGTCGCCGCCGCGCAGCAGGGCTTCGACGGCCGCGCGATGGGCAACATCGCGGGTGCGCTCGGCGCATTCAGCGGCTCGCTCGGCGGCGCGCGCGCCGGCGCCGTCGGCCAAGCGGCGGTGGGATCGGTGCACACCGGCGAATCGACCGGCGTATGGATCATCGGCATGCGCTACAAAATCATCAACGCCGAGACGACCGAGCAGGTCGCGCAGGGCTACACCGAGGAGAAGATGGAAGTCGGCGCGAAGTCGTCGTCGGTGCTCGGCGTGTCGCAGTCGCAGCAGGGCGGCGTATCGCTCGACACGATGGTGCAGCGCCTGGTGCAGAAGTCGGTCTGGGAGATCGACAGCAAGTACAAGTAAATCCCCGAAATTGGTGCCAGAGATGTATTTCCCGGCGTCGGTGAAATTGGTGCCAGAGATGTATTTCCCGAACGAGCGCGACGATTTGCGATGCCGGCGCCGGGAAATACATCTCTGGCACCAATTTCAAATACATCTCTGGCACCAATTTCCATGATCGCGCAACTCGGCAAGTACGAAATTCGCCGCGAGCTCGCGCGCGGCGCCATGGGCGTCGTCTACGAGGCGTACGACACGCTGATCAAGCGCCGCGTTGCGCTGAAGACGATCCGGCCCGATCAGCTCGATGGCGAGAAGACCGCGGACATGCTGGCGCGCTTTCGACGCGAAGCGCAGGCGGCGGGACGGCTCAATCATCCGAACATCGTCGCGATCTACGACTTCGACGAGGACGCCGGCACCTCGTTCATCGCGATGGAATTCGTAGAGGGCCGCGACCTCAAGGAGTGCTTCGCCGCCAACGAGCGCTTCCGCATGCAGGACATCGAGCGGATCATGACCGCCATCCTCGATGCGCTCGATTATTCGCATCGGCAGGGCGTCGTCCATCGCGACATCAAGCCCGCGAACATCTTCCTGCTCGAAAACGGCGGCGTCAAAGTCGCCGACTTCGGCATCGCGCACATCGATTCGTCCAGCCTCACGCAGGTCGGCACGGTCGTCGGCACGCCGAATTACATGTCGCCGGAGCAGATCATGGGACTGCCGGTCGACGGACGCACGGACATTTTCGCGGCCGGCGTGATTCTCTATCAGTTCCTGACGGGCGAGCGTCCGTTCGCCGGCTCGACCACGACGACGATGCAAAAGGTGCTGAAGGAGGACCCGCTGCCGCCGTCGACGCTCAACGTGCAACTGCCGGCCGCGATCGACGCCGTTGTGCGGAAAGCGCTCGCGAAACGCGCAGACGACCGTTACCAGACCGCGCGCGAGTTCGGGCAGGCGCTGGTCAAGGCGATCGGCGGCATGCGTGCGGCGGCCGATCCCGACGCGACGATGCCCAATCTTGCTGCGGTCGCGGCGCCTGCCGTCGCCACGCCGGCGACTGCGGGCCGGCCGACATCGGGCACCGCGGAGCCATCCGCTTCGCCCAATCCGCCACCGCCACCCGCGCCGACGCGAACGAATCAGCGCGCGGCGTTTACGATCGTCGCAGCCATCGCCATCGTCGGAGTGGTCGCGCTCGCGGCGACGTGGTGGCTGTTCCCGCGCTCGCCATCGCAAGCGCCGACGCAGGCGAAAGCCGAAATGCAAAAAACGGGCAGGCCGACGACGACGTCTGCGAATGCGGCGGCGCCAGCAGCGATCGCGCAATCCGCACCCGCGCAACCGCCAACTGCCGCGCCTGCCGCGGGTCCCGCGATCGACGCAGCGCCGCCAGGAAAGCTTTTGATCACCGCGGTCGGCTTTGCCGACCCGACCAATGCCCGTTATGCGAACGACCGCGCGCTGCTCGCATCCGACGTGCGCGCCGATTCGCGCAACCAACTCGTCGAGAAGGCGCTTCTCTTGATGCTGGATCGCAAATCGTTCGCGACCAACTACGAGTTGCTGCAATCGCGTGTCGTCTCGCAAAGCGGCTCGTTCATCGCCAACGTCGTCACGGAGAGCGCGCCTGCGATGGGTCAGGATGGGCTCATGTCGGTGACGACGCAGGCAATGGTCGACGTCGACGCGATCCGCCGCGCCGTCGACAGGATGTCGCGCGAAGAGCGCGTCAACCTGATTCGTGCCGGCGGCGATCCGCGGATCGCGGTGTCGATCGCCGTTCGTGAAGAGGGCGCGCCTGCGCAGGCCGCGCGGCCGTCACCGATCGCGGAGAACGTCGTCAAGGAGCGCATTCAGGCGTTCGGCTTTCGGACGTGGAGCGAAACGTCGTCCGCGCCCGGCGGCGCCGATGCGGACTTCGTCGTCACCGGCGAGGCGAGCGTGCGCAAGCTTTCGACCCGACTTGCCGCGTCGGGCCTGACGATCACCAAGTACGCGCTCGCGTCGTGGACGGTCAAGTGCACCGATCGCGCAACCAGCGAAGAGATCTACTTCAACACGAAGCTGCCGAAAGCATCGGGAAGCTATGCGACCGAGGAAGAAGCGCTCCGCGCGATCGGCACGAGCGTCGCCGACGAATTCAGCCGCGATTTCTTCTTGTCGCACGTGCCGATCCGCGGTCGCCGCGTCTCGCTTGCGATCGCGGGACTTCCCGACGGCGCGCAGGCGCTCGTCGCGCGCGAATTGGCGGGCCTCCCCGGCGTGCTCGACGCGAAGCACGATCCGAGCGGGGGCCGCTTCGTCGTGGAAATCTCGCCGGGATCCGGCAGCGAAGCGATCGATCGCGATATCGTGCGGCCGATGAACGCGAAACTGGGCGACGCGTGCTTCGCGACCGGCGCCAGCGACGGCGCCCACGTGTCGATCGCGTTCGACGCGCGCTGCTCGAACGGCTTCGCGGCGCGCCTGGAAGCGAACCCGCCCGCGGGTCTCTACGATGCGCCGCTCGAGCGGCGCAAGTCCATCATCAGCAACCCGGAGACGCTGCGCAAGCTGATGGTGTAGCGATCGCGCGCTCGGGGGCCGACCCAAGGCGCGCGTTGCGCCCCCTCCGGGGGCAGCGAGCGACGCGAGCGTGGGGGGCACATCACACGCGCGCCGCCCCCGGTACATCACTCTTCTATCCGGAAGCCCACCTTGAGTGACACCTGGTAGTGCGCGACGCGGCCGTTTTCGACGTGCCCGCGCGATTCCACCACCTGGAACCAGTCGATGTGCTTGATCGTCGCGGAGGCCTTCTGGATTGCGTTGCGGATTGCCTCGTCCGTGCTCGTCGGCGACGTGCCGACCAACTCGATCAGCTTGTAGACATGCGAAGCCATTTTCGCTCCTCCAAAGGTTAGATGTCGATTCCCTAATCGCGCATCGTTTCGCGCTGCTCGAGATCGATGCGCAACTCATGCAGATCCTCATCGAGCGCATCGCGCACCGATACCACGCCGAGCGGCCGATCGAATTCGACGACCGGCAGGTGACGAAACTTGCCTTCGTGCATCATCCGAAGCGCGCGCAGGAACGGCTCGTCGGGATGGATCGTCTGCGGACGCGGCGTCATCACGTCGGCAAGGCGCGTCGCATGCGGGTCGCGGCCCTCGGCCAGCAGCCGGAACAGTGCGTCGCGCTCGGTGAAGATGCCGATCAGCCGGCCGTGATCGACGACCAGAAGCGCGCCGACGTTCGCGCGCTTCATGATGCGGGCAGCGTCGACGACCGTCGTGATCGACGCCGCCTCGATCGGCGGGCGCCCAGCGACGATGGAACGTAACGACCGAAGAGGCATTGCGTCGCCCTCGTGAAGGCATGGGCGCGCCGGGCTGTCCCAAGCGCGAATCCCCCCCGGGCGGCAGCGAAGCAACGAAGCTGCGAGCGTGGGGGGCCATACAAGCTTCGCCGCAGCATACCGCGCACCGCGCCGGCACGAAAGCGCGGATCAGCGGTAGCGGCTGCGGCGCGGCCGATTGGCAAGGCGCGTGTCGTCGCCTTGCGCGGGAAGGCCCTCGACGTCGCGCAAAAGCCCTTCGGGGCGCGCCGGGTCGTCGTCGACGCTGCCGATGCTGGCGCGATCGCCGGCGCTCGCCTCGTTCCAGGCGGTCGGCGCGTTCGGCAGCGAATAGATCCGCGGCCCGCCGCGCGCGAGGATCGTCGATGCGGTGCGACGCCTGTCATCCGAATCCACATGCACGACGACCACGAAGCGGCCGTTGCGAAACGCATCGGCATATTCGTCGATCTGTCCTTCGTCGAGCAGCGCGCCGCTGAACATGCGTCCGATGAATCCCGACAACCCGTGCTCGTCAGGCTTAGCGACCTGCTCCAACGCCGCGCGATCCTGCGGCGGCATCGGCACGTCAGGCGGAGGCCCCTGCTCGATCCTGATGTTGCGGTCCGGCACGCCTTCCTCGATCAACCGTTCGCGCGCGGCATCGGCTTCTTCGGGGGACTCGTACACGCCCACCACGATCTCGTTGGCCATGGCGCTTTGGAATGCGTCGGGTTCCTTAAGTTTCGACGAGACGGATCGATCGCGTTTGAGCCCAGCGCACGCATCCGAACGACGCGCACGCCGGCTTGGCGTCGCTCGAGTGTCGGCCGCTCGCTTACGAGCAATGACGCGAGCGTCCGATTGCCGTCGGATCGGATGCTCCCGCATGATGGCGAAGTTGCAACGGCGAGCTTTCGAACGGAATAGGCTCGACGCGGCGCGACGGCGACCCTACGGAGAAGATGATCATGGCAGAAACGACTGCGAAGTTTGAAGCGGGCAAATCGCGCGTCCAGGATGCAGGCGATCGGGCGCAGGATTACGTGGATCGCGCCACGCAAGCCGCATCGTCCGGCATGGACAAGATGACTGACACGGCGCGAAGGACCGTCGACACCGCGACGCAATCGGCGCGCGCGGGACTCGACTGGGCGTCGGACAAGGCATCGACGCTGCGCGAGAAAAACACGGCGCTCGTGAACGCGATCACCGACACGGTGACGTCGCGGCCGCTGATCGCCATAGGAATCGCGGCGGCGATCGGCTACGTGCTCGGGCGGCTGATGCACAGCAACGACTGATTCGGCGCATGGCCATGTGCGGCGGCCGCGCCCTCGGCCGCTGCTTTCACGTGCGTAGCTTCGTGCCGTGCGTGTGCGCGGCGCTTCTCGTCGCCGGCTGCATTTCGATCACCGCCAAACCGCGCGCCTTGCTCGTACGCGACGACGGTTCGGTCGCCGCGCAAACGCTCGCCTGCTCGAGCAGCATCGATGCGAAAGCGTCGACGCGTCCGCGGCAAGGCGCGGCACTCGATCCCCGCGGCATTCGCATCGCGAGCTGGAACATTCACAAGCAGGCGGACGCGGGTTGGCGCCGCGATCTGATCTCGCTCGCTGATCGTAGCGACCTCATGCTTCTGCAGGAATCGGTGCTCGATCCGCCGTTGCGGGGCGCTGTCGATACCGGCGGCTTCCGCTTCATGATGGCGAGCTCGTTCTTCCTGTCGAACACCGACGTCGGTGTTGTCACCGCCTCGCGCGTCGCGCCGCTCGCGTTTTGCACCGCGCGTTTCAACGAGCCGCTGCTGCGCATTCCGAAATCGGCGCTCGTCGCGTGGTTCCCGCTTGCGGGTCGGGGCGAAACGCTCGCCGTCGCCAACGTGCACGCGATCAATTTCACGCTGTCGCTTCGCACGTTCCGCGCGGAGCTTGGCGCGATCGGCGATACACTTGCGCATCACCGCGGACCGATCATCGTCGCCGGCGATTTAAACACGTGGTCGGATGCGCGCGTTCGCGTGGTGCGCGCGCTGGCGGCGCGCCTTGGGCTCGACGAAGTCCGTTTCCCGGTCGATCGGCGCAGCCGCTTCTTCGGCCACACACTCGACCATATCTACACGCGCGACCTCGAGACGCTCGCGTCATCGACGAGGGTCGTCGCGTCGTCGGATCACAACCCGGTGGCGGCGACGCTCGCAGTTATCGACCAGCGTCCGCGAGACGTCGGAAGGTCCTTCTAAAGCGCCCAGACGAGCAGCAGCACCACGAGCAGCACGTCGAGCGTGGTGCGATTCATCAGTCGTTCCCGCATGATTTCCGATTGCGACTCTCTAGGTAGAGGTGCGCGTGACCACGCGCCCATATTGGCGCAGTATCGGAAATGGAACTTGGGAACCATATCGGCGCCGCGCGGATACGGCTGTAGGACCGCAAGCCGGCCGGCCCGACGCGGCGACATCAACGCAATGCGTTCGAGACGACCTTGTCCCAGGAAAGCGTCAGCGTGTTGACGTCGCGCCTGGACGCGTCGGCGCCAAGCTGCGCCGCCGGGACGACCAGCTTGAACCCGCCGGCGGCATCGTGCGTCACGTCGATCACCAACGAGAGCTTGAGCGCCGAAAGACGCACGCACGGCTCGTCGGCGCTCGAGCGAACGAAGCCGTCGATCGCGGCGTTGACGCTTTGCGCGACGGCACCGCCGGCCGTCGACCGCTCGCCGAGGTCGAACAAGCGCGAAGGACCGGTCACGTCGAGCTTCACCGTCATCTGCTGTGTCCATTTCCGTTCGGCCGATGCCGACGCGAACGGGGCGAGCGCGACGTCGCCGAGCGGAATGGCGACGAGCTTGATCTCGCCGTCGACGCTGGCGGTGCCGATTCGCGCGAGCTCGAGCGCGACCTGCGCGTTGCGAAGGTCGATCTCGCGCAACTCCGGCGTGCCGCAGGCCACACGGTCGCTCCGCACGCGCCAATGAACCGCACGCAACTCGGTCTTGAGGTCATCGAAGAACTCGCCGAGCGGCTTGCCGTCGATCCCCGGCGCGGTCGGACCTACGCTCGTGCATGAGGCGAGCAGCGTTGCGGCGAGCGCGATCGGGACGTGCTTCACTTCGCGCGCCGCGCCGCCACGGCTTTTTGGCGGAGCACGTCGACGAGGTCGCGAAGCGCCGGGTCCGCGATCGGCTCGCGCACCTTGACGGTACGGCAGCGTGCACCGTCGTCGATCGCGATCGTGTAAGCGCGCGTGTCCGGACTGCCGCCGTGAGGATCCTGTCGCGGCAGCGCGAAGAAACCGGCGCGCCGGACGAGATCAGTGAGGTGCGCGCGCTCGTCGGGCGGCAGCGCATCGCAGTGAAGCGTCACGGGCTTCGCGAGACCCGGAAAAGCGGCGAGGCCGCCCTCGGCATGAAAGTCGATGCGCATGCGGCTACGTGGTTTTGAGGCCCACTTCCGCCCACGCGGCCGTCACCGCCTGTTGTTCCGCGTTGCCGAAGAGATACGCGGCGTTTTGCGCGGTGAGCCTAGCGAACTGGCGAAACGTCGCCGTCGGCTTCATCCGCTTGTCGCGGAGCGTCTCGTACCAGATACGGCCGGCCTTTTCCCATGCGTAGCCGCCGAGCGCGATCGCGGCGAGGTAGAACGCGTGATTCGGAATGCCCGAATTGGTGTGAACGCCGCCGTCGTCGGCCGACGTGTGCACGTAGCCGGCCATCGTCGCCGGCTGCGGATCGCGACCGAGCACCGGATCATCGTAGGCTGTGCCGGGGGCTTTCATCGAGCGCAGCGCCATGCCGTGCACGCGCGCGGTGAAGAGACCCTCGCCGATCAGCCAATCGGCCTGCGCGGCGGTCTGCTTCCGCGCGTATTGCTTGACGAGCGAGCCGAACACATCGGAGATCGATTCGTTCAGCGCGCCGGCTTGGCCGAGGTAGACGAGCTTCGCTTCATCGCCCGTCACGCCGTGGGTGAGTTCGTGACCGATGACGTCGAGCGAGATCGTGAAGCGGTTGAAGAGATCGCCGTCGCCGTCGCCGAAGACCATCTGCGCCCCGTTCCAGAACGCGTTGTCATAGCGGCGGCCGTAGTGCACGCTCGCGTCGAGCGGAAGTCCGGCGTCGTCGATCGAGTTGCGATCGTAAACGTCGGCGTAGAAATCGAATGTCGCTCCAAGCCCATCGTAGGCTTCGTTCACCTCGACATCGGCGAGCGCCGGCGCGCCCTCGCTACGGACCGCGCGCCCCGGAAGCGATTCGCCGTGGCGTGCATCGTAGATCGTGCGCCGGCGATCGGCCGCGGCGAGCGGAAAAACATCGGCTCGCGCAGCGCGCCCGAGCAACTCGAACGTCGCGCGGCCAAGGCGCAACGTATGATCGACGGCGAGCGTGTCGAGCGCGGCATTGCGCTGATTGCTGGTACCGTTGCGCGCGATGCGCCGCAACAGGTCGGGGGGCAGGATCGCGCAGCCCCGATGACATCGATGACTCATCGCTTACGCTCCCCGCGCTGGCGAACCGCCACCCGGCGGCGACCGCCGTTTTACCACGGGAGGGCGTAGCGAGGGAAATACGGTGAGCGCGAGACGTGCGCGCAATGCGTCCGCGCGCCCGCGGCGCGTTTCGGCGCGCGCCCGGCAAAATTTCCCGACGCCTTATGCGCCGATTGCCGAAAAGTACAACGACGCGGTCAGGCGGCAGGCCGCTGACCGCGAAAGATCGGGGTTACCTTTTTGACGACGTCGACTTCATCGCGCGCGCTCGACGATTGCGCCTGACGGCGCGATTCGCGGCGAATCCGGGCGAATGTCTTGCGAAGATCGGTATTGGCACTGGACGTGTAGCGGAACGTGGGATCGAGGATCGATTTCATGCGCACCTCCATGCGCGATGCGGCTGGCAAGCGAGCGGCGGACGGCCGCTCCGCCGGATCGACAAACGCCGAACGCGTTGCAAGATTTCTGCCAAATCGCGATACGTGCGAGCGCCGCTCTTGCGCGAGTCGTTTCGGCGAACACCGTGTCGCCGCAGTGTCAACGCCATCGACACTTTGCACGCGTCGCGCGGGCGCTGTCAACGCGACGAACGTCGTATGCCGCCGCGGTAGAAACGCAATAGCAGATAGCCGCCGATCATTCCACCGAGGTGGGCGAAGTGCGCCACCCCCGGCTGCGAGCCCGAAACGCCGAGCAACAGCTCGATCGCCGCATAAACGAGGACGAACACGCGCGCCGGCATCGGAATCGGCGGGAACAGCAACATGACGCGGTTGCGCGGAAAGTAGATCGCGTACGCGAGCAGCAAGCCGAAGACGCCACCCGACGCGCCGATCGTCGGGTAGATCGCGCTCGACAGCATCGCGACGATCAGTTGCGTGACCGCCGCCGAAACGACGCAGACGAAATAGAAAATGACGTAGCGACGCGTACCGAACACCTGCTCGATCGCGCTTCCGAACATGTAGAGCGCGAACATGTTGAAGGCAAGGTGCAGGATGCTCCCGTGCAAAAACGCGTACGTGACGAGCTGCCATGGCTCGAACGACACGCCTCCATGCATGCTCGACGTCGCAAACGGCCACAACGCGAACCAGGCGACGGAGGTTTGCGGGGCCAGGTTTTGCAGCAGGAAGACCGCGACGTTGGCGACGATCAGCGCGGTGGTGGCGGGAGGCATCGAATCCTTCAGAAAGGGCAAACGGGCCGCGAAAGGCGCCCTTCGACGTGAGATGGGGGCGTCCGGGCGACGGCGCAACCCGTTGGAATAGAATGCCACGCGTCCAAAGCGACATCGTCTTTCGCCTTGCAATCGAACGCCACGCCTGCGCCCCGCGTCGTCCGCCACGCGGTCGCGGTGATGGAAAACTTCCTGCCCGAACCCGCGTGGCGCACGCTGCTCGAGTGCGTGCTCGCGAGCGAGGCGCAATTCGCGCCGTCGGCAACGCACGACCGGCGCAGCGACTACCGCCAATCGCTGGTCCTGAACCCGGCGCCCGATCTCGTCGAACCGGTCGTTGCGCGCGTGCGCCAGGCGATCCCGCAAGCGCTTGGCGTGCTGCGCCTGCCGCCGGTCCGGATCGGTCTGGTCGAGGCGCAGGTGACGGCGAGCGTGGACGGCAGCTTCTTCGGGGTGCACAACGACGCGGGCAACGACAAGGTGCGAAAGCGTCACCTGACCTACGTCTACTACTTCAACCGCGCGCCGAAAGGGTTCGCAGGCGGCGAGCTGCGCGTTTACGACGACATCGTGCGCAACGGCAAGCTCGCGCGCGGCGAGACGCATCACACGATCGATCCGCTCCACAACCGGATCGTCTTCTTCTGGGCCGGCGCGATGCACGAGGTGATGCGCGTCGACATGCCGTCGCGCGCGTTCGCGGACGCGCGCTTCACCGTCAACGGCTGGGTCAACGCGGCTTGACGCGCGCGTTGCGCTGAGCTACTCGCCGTAGTCGCGGACGGGCGTCGCGCACTGCGCGAGCTCCGAAGCGTCTCCCACGCAATAACGGGCGCGTGCACGCTGCTGACAGCCGGGTCGCGCGAAAAAGCGCTCCTCGCTGCAATGCGCGAGCGCCGCGTCGAGCGCGGCGTCCGGCGTCGAGACGCTCGCCATGCGCGTGCCCGTCGCATGGAATGCAATCGTCGTCGGCGCGCTGTGTGCTACGGCGACGGTCGTGACCGGGTCGGCTGCAGCGACCGCGGCATGTGCAACAGTCGTTTTGTGCCGTTGCTGTGCGACGCGAACCGGCGGCGCCGGCGCGTCGAATGCGACGTCGCGAAGCGGTGATGCCGCGTCGACGTCGGGCATGACCGAATGCACCGGCGCGCTCGATGGCAGCGTTTCGACGGTATGCAGCACGCCGGCGCTGCCGACGCCGATCGCGAGCGCAATGGCGACGATCGTTGCCGGCGATCGAACGCGCGAAAGCCAGCCAGCATCGGCAAGGCGCGACGCTTCTCCACCTCCCGATTGCGCGACGAGCGCGTCCATCGACATCCCCGAATAGCGGGCGCGGTCGAGCTCCCGCTCGCATTCGCGGCACAGCTTGCCGGGACGCGTAAGGCGCTGGCTGCACATCCGGCACTGCATCATCGCGTATCTCGAAACCAGTTCAGGGTCAGAGACAAAATCAATGTAGGGTCAGAGACGAGACTCGGACTTACGGCTCCTGCGACGCTGGGCACCATCACGCCGAGTCTCGTCTCCGACCCCCTAAGCAATTCACGGGCCGGCCGTCGTTCGCATCGCATGCGATTGGCGTGTCGCTTGCTTTGCCGGGAAGCCGCGCGCGCATTGCGCGCGATGTCTCGACCGCATGTGATGCACAACTTCACGACGACAAACCGCGACCCCGCGCGCGCTCGCCTGCTGCGCCTCATCTGGCCGTTCGTGGCGATCGTCGTGCTGCTGCTCGGCCTCGGCGTCGCAAGTCTCGGCGTTTTGCGCGGCGTGCGCGCCTACATCGCGGCCGAGAGCCTCTGGTCGAATGCGCAGAAGGCGTCCGTCCAGGCGCTCGCGCAATACGCGCAGACGCGAAACGAGGACAACTTCGACCGTTACGTCGAAGAAGCGTCGGTGCTCGCCGCCGCGCGCAAAGCGCGCATCGAGCTCGACAAGCCATTCGCCGATTACGCGACCGTGCGCGCGAACCTGCTCGCGGCGCGAAGCCAGCCGGAAGACATCGACAGCATGATCGATCTGTACCGGCGCTTCCGGCGCATGCCGTTCATGATGGAAGCGGTGCAGCTCTGGAGCGAGACCGACGTGCTGCACGACGAGATCGACGCGCGCGCGAAGGCGATGCACGGAAGCGTTGCGCACGGCCGCGGTAGCGCCGCGGATCTCGTGCCGCTGCTCGTCGAGGTTCGCGCGCTCGATCGCGAATCGACGTCGCTCGAGCGTGCGTTCTTCGCCACGTTCGCGAAGGCGGCACGGCGCGTGGAGCTCGTGCTCATGAGCGCAACGCTCGTCGTCGCGCTCGCGCTCGTCGCTGCGGCAGTCATTCGCACGCGAGGCCTGATCCGGCGCGAAGACGCGTTCCACTACGCATTGCGCGAAAGCCAGCAGCGCTACGACCACGCGATCAGCGGCACGAACGACGGCATCTTCGACTGGCGGCTTGCGTATCCCGAGGTTTACCTGTCGCCTCGACTCGAGGAACTCCTCGGCTACGCGCCCGACACGCTGCGCGAGACCGCGGCGTCGTTTCTCCGGCGAATCCATCGCGCCGATCGGCGTGCGGCGCTCGCCTGCATCAAGGCGCATCTGCGCGATGCCGAACCGTTCGAGCTCGAATGCAGGCTGCGCACGAACGACGGCGGATACCGGTGGTTTCGCATGCGCGCGCGCTCCGTTCGGGGCGTGCGCGGCACACCCGAGCGCATGGCCGGCTCGCTCGCCGATATCTCCGATCGCAAGCGCGCCGAAGCCGAGACGCAGGCGCAGAAGGAGCGTGCGCAGGTGACGCTCGCGTCGATCGCCGACGCCGTCATCACGATCGATACGTCGGGCAGCGTCGAATACATGAATGCGGTTGCCGAGCGGCTGACCGGCTTTGGCATCGACGAGGCGCGCGGCAGGCGGCTCGCGGACGTGTTCAGGGTGCAGGACGACGTGACGGGCGTGCCTCTGCCCGATCCGGTCGCGCAGGCGTTTCGCGAGGGTGCGACGATTCATTCGGAGGGCAACGTCGTGCTGCGAAGGCGCCACGACGCGCCCATCGCTGTCGACTACGCCGCGGCGCCGATCCGCGACAACGCGCGAAACGTCGACGGTGTCGTGCTCGTGTTCCGCGACATGAGCCGCGAGCGCCAATACGCGACGCGGCTCGCGCATCTCGCGAGTCACGATGCGCTGACGGGGCTTCTGAACCGCCGCGAATTCGAGCGGCGCGTGAACGCCGTGCTCGTCGAGCGTCAATACGAGGCCGGCCAGCACGCGGTGCTCTATCTCGATCTCGACGAATTCAAGGTCGTCAACGACACCTGCGGTCACGCCGCCGGCGACGAGCTGCTGCGGCAGGTAAGCGCGGTGCTGCGTCCGCGGCTGCGCGAAGGTGACACGCTCGCGCGCCTCGGCGGCGACGAATTCGGCGTGCTGCTCGAGCACTGCGGCCCCCAGCCCGCGCTCGCGATCGCCGACGGGCTTCGCACGGCGATCGGCGATTTCCATTTCCAGTGGAACCAGCGCTCGTTCAAGATCGGCGCAAGCATCGGCGTCGTCAACGTCGCACACGGTCCGGAAACGCTCGCCGGCGTGCTGTCCGCCGCCGACGCCGCGTGCTACATGGCGAAGGACAAGGGACGAAACCGCGTGCAGGTCTACAGCCCGGAAAGCGACGAGGTGACGCTGCGCCAAGGCGAGATGGAATGGGTCAACCGGATCCATCGCGCGCTCGCCGAGGACCGCTTCTGCCTCTATGCGCAACCGGTGTGGGCGACGCGCGGAGGCGATGCGTCGCCCGCCTATACCGAGATCCTGCTGCGGCTTCGCGACGATCCGGTCGGGCTCGTGCCGCCGACGTCGTTCATTCCCGCGGCCGAGCGCTACCATCTGATGCCGGCAATCGATCGCTGGGTGATCAGCTCCGCGTTCGCGATTCTCGCGCGCCAGATCGAAAGCCGACGCGCCGCCCCCGGCGTCGTCGCGATCAACGTCTCCGGCGCATCGATCGGCGACGACGACTTCCTCGACTTCGTGCAGGCGCAGTTTCTCCGCTACGGTGTTACGCACGCGAGCGTCTGCTTCGAGATCACCGAAACGACCGCCGTCGCGTCGCTATCGAAGGCGACGCAGTTCATGAGCGCGCTGCGTGCGCTCGGCTGCCGCTTCGCGCTCGACGATTTCGGCGTCGGCGTTTCGTCGTTCACGTACCTGAAGCATCTGCCCGTCGACTACGTCAAGATCGACGGCAGCTTCGTCAAGGACATGCTGCACGACCCGGTCGACCGCGCGATGGTCGAAGCGATCCATCGCATCGGCCACATCATGGGCAAGAAGACGATCGCCGAATCGGTCGAGGACCGTGCGGCGCTCGACACCCTGCGCGCGATCGGCGTCGATTACGCGCAGGGATTCGGGATCGCGAAGCCGGCGCCGTTCGGCCGTCTGCGTCAGGTACGCACGCTCGACAAGGCGGCGGCCGACGCGGCGTAGCTCAAGTCGAACACGTTTCGACGTCGGTCTTCGAGAAATCCTCGCCCTTGTATAGGAGCGGCTCGGCGAGCTTGCTTGCGAGAGCGTAGGCAAAGCAATCCCCGAAGTTCAGTCCCGCGGGGTGACGTCCCTTGCCAAAGCGAGCGAACGCTCGACGCGCGATCTTCGCCTGTTCGAGATCGACCGGAACGATCTCGATGTTCGCCTTGTCCAGATAATGGTCGAGCTCGCGCCCCCCGGCTGCGCCGGAGCGCGCCTCGATCACGATCGAGGCTTCCACGAACGTGCCTACGGACATGCGCCGAGCGTCGGCCGCCTCGATCGCTTCGTTGAAAGCGCGCCGTTCGGGCTCGTTCCGAAGAACCGCAAGCAGCGCAGAAGTATCGACGACCATCAGCGCGGAACACCGTGCTCGTCGTAGCCCAGGATATCGTCAGCCGGACGCGCGTCACGAACGGGGAGCGCCGCGCAACGCAGCGCTATCTCGTCCAACTCGTCGGCGAGGCGCCGTCCGCGTCGCTGTCTCCGCACGCGCATGAGGCGATCGCGAAGCGCGCGTGTCACCGCTTCCGTCTTCGTTTCGCCGGTGGCACGGGACAATTCTTCGGCAAGCTTTTCGGCTTCGGGATTGCGAATGTTCAGGGCCATTTCGAGTCCTCTTGTTACATCGTAACATCGCCGTGTAGCCGTGAGCAATCGGGGACTCTCTCTCGTCGATGATTTATTTTACATATCGTAACGATAAGATAGTTAAATTTGCGTTATCGCCCGGCCGGCCCCATCATCCGATGTGAGACACCATTCACCGAAAAGGAGTCAGGCAACATGGCACAGAATCTCACCACGCGCGAAGGGCAGCGCGTTCCCGACGTCATGCTCCGCGTGCGGCGCAACGGCGACTGGGCAACGATCACCACGCGCGACATTTTCAGCGGAAAGAACGTCGTCGTCTTCTCGCTTCCCGGCGCGTTCACGCCGACGTGCTCGTCGACGCACCTGCCGCGCTACAACGAGCTCGCGCCGGTTTTCCATGCGCAGGGCATCGACACGATCGCCTGCATCTCGGTCAACGACCCGTTCGTCATGGAGGAATGGGCGAAGGACCAGGAGGCGGGCAACGTGCTGCTCATTCCCGACGGCAACGGCGAGTTCACCGGGAAGATGGGGATGCTCGTCGACAAGTCGGACCTGAACTTCGGCAAGCGCTCGTGGCGCTACTCGATGCTCGTCCGCGACGGCACGATCGAGAAGATGTTCGTCGAGCCGCAGGAGCCGGGCGACCCGTTCAAGGTGTCCGACGCCGACACGATGCTTCGCTACATCAACCCGAATGCGCAAAAGCCCGACCAGGTCGCGATCCTGACCCGCGAGGGCTGCTCGTTCTGCGCAAAGGCGAAGCAGCGGCTGGCCGATGCGGGCTACGATTACGTCGAGATTCCGCTCGCGCATACGATCCGCACGAAGGCGGTCGGGGCGATCGCCGGCGCGCAGACCGTGCCGCAGGTCTTCGTCAACGGCCGGCTGATCGGCGGGACGAACGAGCTCGACGCGTTCCTGCGCAAGGCAGCGTGAGCGCGCGACAAGGCATCGCATGCGAACCCTCGAAACCGATGTCGCGGTGATCGGCGCCGGCACGGCCGGCCTCGCCGCTTATCGCGCAGCAAAAGCCGCCGGACGCATGGCGCTCCTGATCGAAGGCGGCCCGTACGGCACGACCTGCGCGCGCGTCGGCTGCATGCCGAGCAAGCTCCTGATCGCGCCCGCCGACGCCGCGCATTCGGTCGAGCGCTTCGACGCGTTCGGGCTGCGTTTGAGCGGAGAAGTCGACGTCGACGGCAAAGCCGTCATGGAGCGGGTGCGCCACGAGCGCGACCGCTTCGTCGGCTTCGTGCTGCGCGGCGTCGAAGGCATTCCGCTAGCCGACCGGATTCGAGGTTTCGCGACGTTTCGCGACGACACGACAATTGTGGTCGACGACGTCGTCATTTCGGCGCGCGCGATCGTGATTGCGACCGGTTCCTCTCCCGCGTATCCCAAGGTGTGGGAGCAGCTCGGCGATCGGCTCGTCACCAACGAGACGATGTTCGAGTGGACCGATCTTCCACGAAGCCTCGCCGTTTTCGGACCGGGCGTGATCGGGCTCGAGCTCGGCCAGGCGCTGTCGCGGCTTGGCGTTCGCGTGAAGATCTTCGGCCGAGGCGGCGGCGTCGGTCCGCTTTCCGATCCCGCTTTGATCGAAGAGGCGCGGCGCATCTTCCAGGACGAGCTTTACCTCGACACCGACGCGCACGCCGACCTATCGACCGACGGCGACGGCGTGCTGGTCCGCTATCGCGGGTCCGACGGCCAGGTGCAAAGCGAGCACTTCGACTATCTGCTCGCGGCCACGGGCCGGGTGCCGAACGTGCGAAAGCTCGGGCTCGGAGCGACGACCCTTGCGCTCGACGCACGCGGCGTTCCGCTGTTCGATCGCGAGACGCTTCAGTGCGGCAACGCGCCGATCTTCATTGCCGGCGACGCCTCTGCCGACGTTCCCGTTCTGCACGAGGCCGCCGACGGAGGCCGTATCGCCGGCGAGAATGCCGCGCGCTTCCCGGACGTTCGCGCGGGCATGCGCCGCGCCGGGCTGTCGATCGTGTTCACCGATCCGCAGATCGCGGTCGTCGGCGGCGGTTTCCGCGAAGCGTCGCAAACAACGTTCGTCACGGGCGCTGCGTCGTTCGACGACCAGGGACGCGCGCGCGTCATGCAGCGAAATCGCGGCCGGCTGCACGTCTACGCGGATGTCGCCACCGGCATGCTGCTCGGCGCGGAGATGATCGGCCCCGATGCGGAGCACCTCGCGCATCTTGCTGCCTGGTCGAGACAACTGGGGCTCACGATCACGGAGATGCTCGCCCTTCCCTTCTACCATCCGGTCGTCGAGGAAGGCTTGCGAACCGCGCTGCGCGACGCGTTCGTCCAGTTCGACGCAGCATCGCGCGAGCGGCGCGCGGCGTAGCGGCGCGCGGTCAACGCAACAGGAAATAGATCGCGTAGCCGATCGCAACGATAACGAACGTCGCTGTCGGCACGAGCACCTTGCGCGTGCAAAACGGGTGCGGCCGCTCGTAGATCCCGACCGTGCGACGCGGCGACCGATCGCTATCGGCGTGCACCGCGCTCACGGTCGACGTCGGCGGCCGTATACGGTGCAGCGTTCTCGTCGAAGCCGGTCCAGCCGCGCTCACGCCATTGCTCGGCGCGCTGCTCGATGTCGATCGCACCATGCGAACGCATGATCTCCGCCGCGCGTTCGGCGCGCGCATCGTCGGCGCGCACGGTGATGAGCGCCCCGCCGCGTCGGACCGCTTCCGCGTAATACTCGGCGTCGGCGCGCGGCACGCCCATATCGGTCAATCCGCCGATCAGTCCACCCGCAACAGCGCCAACGCCTGCACCTGTCAGAAGCGACACGATCGGGCCGGCGGCGATGATCGGCCCGATGCCTGGCACCGCAAGACCCGCGAGGCTGGCGGCCAACCCGGCCGCACCGCCGACGACGCCGCCCGTGATGGCGCCTGCCGCCGCGCCGCTCGCATCGTCGACCCTCTGATTCTCATCGGCGACGAGTCCGCCGCCGTCCTCGGTCAGTGCATTGTCAGCGGCTCCGCGCATGTAGTGCTCGCTCGTCGTCGTGCGGACGGGCGCATCGGGCGCTACCCGTAGCGGTTCGCCCATTCCGGGCATCGTGCCCGTTCCTGTGTCGTTCGTGAAGCCGGTCGACGTGCGCGTTCCCTCGGGTCCGAGCATCGTTTCGCTGCCCGCGACACCGGTCGACGTGTCGGCGGGCGCATCGATGGAGGCGCCACTCGACGTGCCCGTCCCGCTTCGAATGTTGCTCGCGACGACGCTCACGTCGCTGTCGCGGAAGCCGTCGTCCATCAACTCGCGCGCCACCTGGTTCGCTTCGTCGAAGCTGTCGAACGACCCCACGATTGTCTTCATGCGTCCCCCCGTCGATGTCCGGCGTACTGTAGGCAGCGTGCGGGGAGACGGGGAGCGGCGAAAGCCGCGAAGCGCTGTGAGCGAAAGTCCGACGTGGCCGTCCTACAGCGCGCCCTTTACACTGCCGCACCCCGCATCGACAATGCATGCGAGCTATCGCCCTTTCCCACGTGCCCTTGCTGACCCTCTGGCTCCGCCTCGCCGCGCTCGCGATCCTGTCGGTCGCACCGTTGGCGCACGCGGACGACTATCCGACGCGCGCGATCCGCATCGTCGTTCCCTTCTCGCCCGGAGGCGCCGTCGACGGGCCGACGCGGCTCATCGCGCAGGAGCTCGGCAAGCGGCTCGGGCAGCCGGTCGTCGTCGAGAACAAGCCGGGCGCGGGCGCGACGATCGGCACGGACGTCGTCGCGAACGCGCCCCCCGATGGTTATACGTTGTTGCTCGCGTCGCAGACGAACGCGATCAGCGCGACGCTCTATCGCAAGCTGCCGTTCGATCCGATCGAAGATTTCACGCCGATCACGCTGATCGGCCGCGAGCCGGGGGTCGTCGTCGTCAATCCTTCGGTGCCCGCGAAGACGCTGCAGGAATTCATCGCGTACGTGAAGGCGCATCCCGGAAAGGTCGACTACGCATCATCGGGCAACGGCAGCGGGCAGCACCTGTTCGCGGCGCTGCTCGCATCGAAGACCGGCGTGAAGATGAATCACGTTCCCTATCGCGGCAGCGCGCAGGCAACGACCGATCTCCTGTCGGGCGTTGTCGCGATGGCGGTTCCGGGAACCGCAGGCATGGTGGGCTACATCAAGTCGGGCAAGCTTCGCGCGCTCGCCGTGACTGGCGCCAGGCGCTCGCCGCAATTGCCCGATGTGCCGACGGTGATCGAATCCGGTGTGCCGGGTTACGAAGCGTACGTGTGGATGGGATTGCTGGCGCCGAAAGGAACGCCGGCGCCAATCGTCGCGCGCCTGCAGCACGAAGTCGTCGCCGTGCTCGGCGAGGACGAAGTGAAGACGTACATGGCGAAGGCCGGCATCGAGATCGTCGGCTCGTCGAGTGCGGAGTTCGATCGGTTCTTCCGCGCCGAGCGCGACCTGTGGGCGAAGGTGATTCGCGACACCGGCGCGCATATCGAGTAGGCGAAGGACATGAGCACCCCCCACCCCGACCCTCTCCCCGCGCGCGGGGAGAGGGAGCCCTGCACCGAGCAAACCGTCGAGGGCGTCGCGCACTACGCGCCGAAGGGCGACGTCCGGCTTTTCCTGTGTGAGAAGTACGTCGGCTCACCAGGCGGCAAGCCAGTCGTTCTGTTCGTGCATGGCTCGTCGATGGCGTCGCAGCCGACGTTCGATCTTCACGTGTCCGGTCGTCTGGATTCGTCCGTGATGGACTGGTTTGCGCGACGCGGCTTCGCATGCTGGAGCGTCGACATGGAAGGCTACGGTCGCTCCGACAGGCATCGCGACATTCCCTGCGACATCGCCAACGGCGCCGACGATCTGGCCGCTGCCACCGATTACATGCGCCGCGAGCGCGGCATCGAGCAGGTGATGGCGTACGGGATTTCGTCCGGCGCATTGCGCGCGGCGCTTTTCGCACAGCGCGATCCGCAGCGTGTTGCGCGGCTTGCGCTCGACGCATTCGTCTGGACGGGTGAAGGCGCCCCCACGCTCGCCGAGCGGCGCAGGAAGCTGCCCGAATTCACGGCGCGCAATCGCCGCCCGATCGATCGCGCGTTCGTGCAGTCGATCTTCGCGCGCGACCATCCGGGCTGCGCCGAAGCGCGCGTCGTCGATGCTTTCGCCGACGCAATCCTCGCCCTCGACGATTCGATGCCGAACGGCACGTATGTCGACATGTGCACGAAGCTGCCGATCGCCGATCCTTCGCTGATCACGATGCCGACGCTCATCATGCGCGGCCAGTACGACGGCATCGCGGCGTTCGACGACCTGATCGAGTTCTTCAAGCGGCTCCCCAATCCCGACAAGCAGTTCGCGGTGATGCCCGGCATCTCGCACGCGAGCTTCCAGCAGAAGAATTACCGGATCGTCTATCACATCCTGCACGCGTTCTTCACCGAGCCGTCGCCGGTCTACACGGGCCACTGATCCGCGCATGGCGACCCAGTCCACACTGCTCCTGATCGCCGACATCGCGGGCTACACGCGATTCATGAAGATGCACGATACAAGCCTCGTGCACGCCCAGCAGATCATTGCCAATCTGCTCGAGGCGGTGATCGACGCAGCCGGACCGCCGCTCAAGCTCGCGAAGCTCGAAGGCGACGCCGCCTTCTTCTACACGCCGGCGCCCGCGGACACGAAAGCAGGCGAAGCGCTCATCGAAGCGCGCACCGCGGCAATCTATCGTGCGTTCCACGCGGCCGCGGCGGACATGAAGGCGAACACGCTCTGCCCCTGCGACGGATGCCAGCAGGTGGGCAACCTGAAGATCAAGCTCGTTGGTCACGCGGGCGCGGGCGTCGCCGTGCAGAAGGTGAAGCGGCTGACCGAGCTCGCCGGCGTTGACGTGATCCTCGTGCACCGGATGCTGAAGAACGACGTGCCGGTGACGGAATACCTGCTGGTGACAAAGCCGGTGCATGCAATGCTCGGCGACGACCTGCGGGGCCGCGCTTCGGCGTTCGAGCTCGCCCTAGACGACCTCGGTCCGACCGACGCCTATTACCTCGACCTCGCCGACTGCATCGCCCCGGTGCCACCCGCGCGCAAACGCTCGGCGCTCGCGCGGGTCGGCGGCTTGCTGCGCTTCGAGATGAAGAACCTGCCGTACACGCTGCGTCTTCGCAAAGCGTGCGAAGGCTATCGCAACGTGCCCGATGCGCACTGAGGCTTGCCGCAAGCGCCGATATCGCGCGCTGTTGCGAAGGATCGGGCCGTGGCCGACCTGATCGACGTCCGCGACCTGTCGATCGAGTTCGACACGCGCGGCTTCCGCCTGCTCGCGCTCGATCGCGTGTCGTTTCGCATTCCACAGGGCGCGACGGTGGCGCTCGTTGGCGAGTCGGGCTCGGGCAAATCGATCACCGCGCAGGCGATCATGCGCATCCTGCCGCGCAGCGCGTCGATCACGTCGGGTCGCATCGTCTTCACGCCGCCCGACGGGCGCGAACGTCCGGTCGATCTCGTGCGCCTTGCGCCCGACGGCCGCCGCATCCGTCGCATTCGCGGACGTCACATCTCGATGATCTTCCAGGAGCCGATGGTGTCGCTGTCACCCGTGCACACGATCGGCGACCAGGTGAGCGAAGCGCTGTTCCTCCATCACCGCATCGGCCATCGCGCGGGGATGGCCCGCACCGAGGACATGCTGCGTCGCGTGGATTTTCCCGATCCGAAGCGCGCGCTTCGCACGTATCCGTTCCAGCTTTCGGGTGGGCTGCGCCAGCGCGCGATGATCGCGATGGCGCTCGTGTGCCGGCCGTCGCTTCTGATCGCCGACGAACCGACCACCGCGCTCGACGTCACGATCCAGGCGCAAATCCTCGCGCTCGTGCGCGAGCTGCAGGCGGAGCTCGGCATGGCGGTTCTGATCATCACGCACGATCTCGGCGTCGTCGCGAACGTCGCCGAGCACGTCGTCGTGCTCTACCAGGGGCGCGTGATGGAACAAGGGCCCGTCGAGGCGATTTTCACGCACCCCGGACATCCCTATCTTCGCGCGCTGCTTCGCGCCGTTCCGCACTTCGACATGAAGCCCGGCGAGCGCCTCGTCTCGGTGCGAAGCGTCGACTCGCAGAGCGGCCCGATGGTGCAGATGCGAGAGCCATGGCCCACCGACGCAGGCGACGCGCATCTGATGGTCGAAGGGGTCGTCAAGACGTTCGCGCAGCGAGCGAGCGGCTTTCTCATGCGTCGCGCAGGACCGGCGTTTCGTGCGGTCGACGATGTCAGCCTCACGATTCGTCGCGGCCAGTGCTTCGGGCTCGTCGGCGAAAGCGGTTGCGGCAAGACGACCTTGTCGAAGGTCATCATGCGCGCGATCGTCGCCGATGCGGGCAGCGTCCGCTACAACGATCGCGGCAGGGTCATCGACGTCGGCAAGGCGAGCGGCGCGACGCTGATGCACTTCCGTCGCCGCGTCCAGTACATCTTTCAGGACCCGTTCGGCTCGCTCTCGCCGCGGATGACGGTGTTCGACATCCTGCGCGAGCCGCTGATAATCCACGAGATCGGCGACGCCGACTACCGCGCCGAAATGGCGAAGGAGCTGATGCGTCTCGTCGGTCTCGATCCGCGCTATCTGAGCCGCTATCCGCACAGCTTCTCGGGGGGTCAGCGCCAACGGATCGGCATCGCGCGTGCGCTCGCGCTTGCGCCGGACCTGATCCTGTGCGACGAGCCGGTGTCGGCGCTCGACGTGTCGATCCAGGCGCAGATCCTGAATCTGCTGAAGGATCTGCAAAAGGAGCTCGGGCTCACGTACCTCTTCATCTCGCACAATCTTGCCGTCGTCGACTACGTCGCCGACGACATCGCCGTGATGTGCCGAGGCCGCATCGTCGAGATCGCCCCGCGCGAGGCGCTGTTTCGAAATCCGATCCATCCGTACACGCTCGGTTTGCTCGCAGCGGTTCCGTATCCGGATCTCGGCCGCAAGCTCGACCTCGTTGCGGTGCAGGCGGGCGCGGCGCGGAGCCCGCGCGAATGGCCGGCGCCGTTCGCGTGGACCGATACGAGCGCGGGCGAGCTCGTCGACGTCGGCGACGGACATCGCGTGCGAATGCAGGCGCGCGAAGCGGAAGCGGCGGCGTGATGCGCTGGCTCGCGCTGCTCGTGGCGCTGTTCGCTGGCACGGCGTTCGGCCAGGAAACGGCGTCATCGAAGGCGTCCGCACTCTCGAAGGAGCCGCCGATGCTTGCCGCTGCGGTGGCGGACGGACAGTTGCCGCCGCTCGAAGCGCGCCTTCCGCGTGTGCCCTGCGTCGTTGATGTTCAGCGAAGCGACTGGACGCTCGGACACTACGGCGGCGAGATGCACATGCTGATGGCGAAGGATCGCGACATCCGGATGATGGTCGTCTACGGCTACGCGCGCCTCGTCGCGTATGACGAGAAGCTCGAGCTCGTGCCCGACATTCTGCAAAGCATCGACAACGTCGACAACCGGACTTTCACGCTGCACCTGCGGCCCGGCCACAAATGGTCGGACGGCCAGCCGTTCACGTCCGAGGACTTCCGCTATTACTGGGAAGACGTCGCCAACGACAAGAATCTGTCGCCGTTCGGACTGCCGCGCGTGCTGCTCGTCAATCGCAAGGGCCCGAAGTTCGAGGTCCTCGACGAGACGACCGTCCGCTACTCGTGGGACGAGCCGAACCCGCAGTTCCTCGCAGCGCTCGCCGGGCCGAGCCCCCTCTTCATCTATCGACCCGCGCATTACCTGCGCCAATTTCATGCGAAATACATCGGCCTCGCGAAAGCCGATGCGCTCGCGACCGCGGCGGGTTCGCGAACATGGGCCGGATTGCATCAGAAGATGGACGAGCAGTTCGGCTTCGACAATCCGAATCTCCCGACGCTCGAGCCCTGGGTCAACACCACTGCGCTGCCGACGACGCGCTTCGTGCTGGTGCGCAATCCGTATTTCCACCGCGTCGACCGGGAAGGTCGACAGCTTCCGTACATCGGCCGCGTGATCGTCGCGATCACCGACGACAAGCTGATACCCGCGCGAACCGGCGCCGGCGACGTCGACCTGCAGGCGCGGTACCTGCGCTTCGACAATTACACGTTCCTGAAGGACGGCGAGGCGCGCAACCGCTACCACGTTTACTTGTGGGAGAAAGCGATCGGCTCGCAGGTCGCGCTTTATCCCAATCTCAACGTGCACGATCCCGTCTGGCGAAAGCTGATGCGCGACGTTCGCTTCCGGCGGGCGCTTTCGCTCGGAATCAACCGACACGAGATCAACGAGGTGGTCTATTTCGGGCTCGGCGCCAAATCCGCGAACACCGTGCTGCCGCGAAGTCCGCTCTTTCGCCCGCAATTTCGCACCGCTTGGGCAGAATACGATCCGAAGCGCGCGAACGCACTGCTCGACGAGATCGGGCTCACGAAGCGCGACGACGATGGCATCCGGCTGTTGCCTGATGGCCGCCCCACGCAGGTCATCATCGACACGTCCGGCGAGAGCACGGAGGAAACCGACGTCCTCGAATTGATCCGCGATACGTGGGCCGGCCTCGGCATCGCGCTGTTTGCGCGGCCGTCGCAGCGCGAGGTGTTTCGAAAGCGAATCTTCTCGGGCAAGTCGATGATGTCGGTATGGTCCGGACTTTCGAACGCCGTCGCGACGCCGCGGATGAGCCCGGCGGAACTTGCGCCCACCGCGCAGGACCAGCTCCAGTGGCCGATGTGGGGCCAGTACTACGAGCAGAACCGGAACGGCGGCGAGCCACCGGCGCTGCCCGATGTGCAGGAACTCGCGCGTCTCTACGACGAATGGCGGCGCGCGTCGAGCGACGACGAGCGCGAGCGCGTATGGCTGCGGATGCTGCAAATTCATGCGGACGACGTGTTCACGATTGGCACCGTGACGCACGCGTTGCAGCCGGTCGTCGTGCGCGACGATCTGCGCAACGTTCCGAAGGATGGCATCTATAGCTGGGACCCCGGCGCCTATTTCGGCATGTACCACCCCGACACGTTCTGGTTCGACGGTAAGCCTCGATGAACCCCAGTCAGGTGTCGGTTGACAGTTGTCAGACGCGGCAGCGTCGTGTCGCCTTCGGTGGCGCGCGATTCACGCGCGGTCTACGCCTTGACTGACAACTGTCAACTGACAACTGTCAACTGACATGCTCCAATACGTCGCCAAGCGGCTCCTGATGATGATCCCGACGCTGCTCGCGATCAGCGTCATCGTCTTCACGATCATCCAGCTTCCGCCCGGCAACTACATCGAAAGCTACATCGCCGAGCTCGAGGCGCAGGGCGAATCGGTCGACGAGCAGAAGGTCGCGTTCCTGCGCGAGTACTACGGTCTCGACAAGCCGCTCCCTGAGCAGTATGTGCACTGGGTCGGCGGCATGCTGAAGGGCGACTTCGGCTATTCGTTCGAGTTCAACATGCCGGTGACGAAGGTGATCGGCGATCGAATGCTGCTGACCGTTATCGTCTCGTTCGTCACGGTGCTCTTCACGTGGGCCGTCGCGTTTCCGATCGGCATCTACTCGGCGACCCATCAGTACAGTTGGGGCGACTACGGCCTGTCGTTCCTGGGGTTTCTCGGCATCGCGATCCCGAACTTCATGCTTGCGCTCGTGATGATGTACGTCGCGAACGTCGTCTTCGGCACGACGATCGGCGGCCTGATGGACCCGCAATTCATCGGCAAGCCATGGACGTGGGACAAGGTGAAGTCCGTGCTCGAGCATAGCTGGATTCCGGTGATCGTCATCGGCATCAGCGGAACGGCAGGCATGATCCGGCGGCTGCGCGCGAACCTGCTCGACGAGTTGCAGAAGCAATATGTCGTCACCGCGCGCGCGAAGGGTTTGCCGCCGCGAAAGGTGCTGCGCAAATATCCGTTACGGATGGCGCTCAACTTCTTCATCTCGGACATCGGAAGCCTCTTGCCGCACATCATCTCAGGCGCCGAGATCACGGCCGTCGTGCTGTCGCTGCCGACGACGGGGCCCATGCTGCTCAATGCGTTGAAGAGCCAGGACATGTACCTCGCCGGCTCGTTCCTGATGTTTCTCGCCGTGCTGATCGTCATCGGCGTGCTGATCTCGGACCTGGCGCTCGCCGTGCTCGACCCGCGGATCAGGCTTGCGGGCGGCGTCGCGCGATGAAGCATTCCCTGCCGCGATGAGCACGATCGTGATGCCCCCGGCCGCGAGCGAGGCGGACCATTTCGTCTCGACCGAGCCGTTCGATCCGGGGGCCGCGACGCGATTGACGCCTGCGCAGGAGCGCTTCTACCTCGCATCGCAGTGGAAGCTGATGTGGTGGAAGTTCAAGCGTCACCGCGTCGCAGTTGCGTCCGGCGTGATTCTGCTTTTGATGTACGGCTCGACGATCGTCACCGAGTTCATCGCGCCCTACAACCTGCATACGCGCCACACCGATTTCATCTACGCGTCGCCGTCGCGCGTGCACCTGGTCCACGAAGGACATTTCATCGGCCCGTTCGTGTATGCGCAGAAGAAATCGCTCGACATGGCGACGCTTCGGCGCATGTACACGCCCGACAGAACCCAGCCGCGGCCGTTGCGCTTTTTCTGCCAAGGCGACGCGTACAGGTTCTGGGGACTCTTCGAGATGTCGTTTCATCTCGTCTGCCCGGCGGAGAACGGCACGCTCTTTCTGCTCGGCACAGATCGACTCGGTCGCGACATGTTCTCGCGCATTCTTTATGGCGCGCGCATTTCGCTGACGATCGGGCTGATCGGCATCGCGTTCTCCTTCACGCTCGGCCTCGTGATCGGCGGCATCGCCGGTTATTACGGCGGCTGGGTCGACATGCTCGTGCAGCGGGTGATCGAGATCATCCGCTCGTTTCCCGAGCTGCCGTTGTGGATGGCGCTATCGGCCGTGCTGCCCGTGACGTGGAGCCCCGTGCTGATCTATTTCGGCATCACGGCGATCCTCGCGCTGCTCGACTGGACAGGATTGGCGCGCGCCGTGCGCTCGAAGCTTCTTGCGCTGCGCGAGGAGGATTACACGATGGCGGCACGGCTCATGGGCGCGCGGCCGAGCCGGATCATCTCGCGCCACCTGCTTCCCGGCTTCATGAGCCATTTGATCGCGTCGGCGACGCTGTCGATTCCGGGGATGATCCTCGGCGAGACGGCGCTGTCGTTTCTCGGTATCGGCCTGCGACCGCCGATCACGAGCTGGGGCGTGCTGCTGAACGACGCGCAGAACATCAACGTCGTCGCACTGTATCCCTGGCTGATGCTGCCCGTCGTGCCGGTGATCGTCGTGATCCTCGCGTTCAACTTCTTCGGCGACGGGTTGCGTGATGCGGCCGATCCGTATCGGTGAGGTGACAGCCAGTTTCGAGGCCGCGACCGCGAAAGGTACCCGGCCTGCGGTCATCCTCGCGCATGGCGCCGGTGGCCGAATGGACGATCGCGGAATGCTGGCGCTCGCGTCGCTCTTTTGCGCGCGCGGCTTGCACGTCGTTCGATTCAACTTTCCATACACCGAGAAAGGAAGCCGCAGGCCCGATCCAATGCCGGTGCTGAAGTCGTGCATCGCAACGGTCGCGGAACGCATTCACGACGAATCGGCCGTCGCGAAACTGATCCTTGGCGGGCGTTCCATGGGCGGACGCGCGGCGTCGATGCTCGTTGCCGATGGTTTCGCATGCGATGGCCTCCTGCTGCTCGCGTATCCGCTGCATCCCGCGGGCAAGCCCGATCAGTTGCGAGACGCGCATCTTGCCAAGATCGCCGTGCCGACGCTGTGCCTGAACGGCACGCGCGACACACTGTGCCGGCGCGATTTGATGGATGAGGTCGTGAAACGGCTTTCGGGCAAGTGGCGCATGCACTGGATCGAGGATGCCGATCACGGCTTTCATGTGCGCAAGTCATCCGGCCGAACGGATGACGACGTGCTGCGCGAAATAGGCGACCAAACCGAGCGCTGGCTCCATGACTGTCGATTCACCGGACGGCATTGAACGCTGGCTCGTGCAGGCGGGCCTCGCCGGCGCGTCCGAGACCGAGTTGCTGCGCGGCTTCTGCGAGCGTTGCGGCGCCGCCGACATCCCGATCTCGCGCGCAAGGCTTATCGTCGATACGCTGCATCCGATTCATGAAGGCCGCGCATTCGGCTGGCGCGCCGATAGCGTCGAGCCACCGACGATCGTCGAATACGGACCTTCCAATGCCGGCGAGGCGGGGAGCCATTGGCGAAGAAGTCCGTTCTACCGTCTGGTGGAAACGGGAGAGAGCGAGCTTCGGCGCAGGATCGGCGCGGGCGAACCCGCGGATTTTCCCAGCCTCGAGGAGATGCAAGCGGAAGGCCAGACCGACTACGTCGCGTTCGTCCATCGCTTCGGCGCGCGCGGCGTCATCGGCGAAATGGACTGCGTCTATTCGTCGTGGTCCACGTCGCATCGGGACGGGTTTCGCGAGAAGGACATGGTTGCGCTGCGGCGAATCGTCCCGTTGCTTGCGCTCGCCGTCAAATGCGTCTCGCTCGCGCGCATCGCGCGAACGCTGGTTCACGTCTATCTCGGCTACGATGCCGGCGAGCGCGTGCTCGGCGGTCTGATTTCGCGCGGCGTCGCCGATCGCATCAATGCGGTCATCTGGTATTCGGACCTGCACGGCTATACGAAGATCACCGACACGTCACCGCCCGACGAAATCATTCCGCTCCTGAACGATTACGCCGCCGCAGTAATCGACGCCGTTCGCGCCGAGGGAGGCGAAGTCCTGAAGCTCATCGGCGATGGCGTACTGGCGATCTTCCGCGCCGACGATGCTGCGCGGGCGTGCCGAGCCGCACTGCGCGCCGAAGCGCGGTTGCGATCGAGCGTCGAGGAAGTGAACGCGCGCCGCGCCGCCGACAAGCGATCGACTACGTCGGTCTACCTTGGCCTGCACATCGGCGAAGTGTTCTACGGCAATATCGGCAGTGAGGATCGGCTCGACTTCACGGTAGTAGGACCCGCTGTCAACGAAGCGAGTCGAATCGCCGCGATGTGCCGCTCGGTCGATCGAAGCATCGTCGTGTCGTCCGAGTTCGCGTACGCGACGCCGGAGCCGGAACGCTCCAATCTCGTTTCGGTGGGTCGCTTCGCATTGCGCGGCGTCGGACGCGCCGATGAGCTATTCACGATCGATCCGGGGTTGGCCGCGCGTTAGCGACGGACCGTTCGCGCGTCGAGCACAGCGCGTCAGGCAGCCGTATCGACCTCGACCATCACCGGCGCGTGGTCGCTCCAAGGCAGCATGTCCAGAATCTCGGCTTTGGTAACGCGCGAAACCATGTTCTTCGACACGAGCACATAGTCGACGCGTGCGGCGTCCAATCCGCGCGACGGCCAGACACCGAGACCCACGACATTGGGATTGGCTGGCTCCCACCCGGCACTTACGAAGTTCACGTCTTTGACGACGAGACGCTACTGGCAGGCGAGCGCACCCCGGTGGTCTCGGACAGTTACGCGAAGAAGACCGGCCCCTTCCCACTCGAGGATTTCACCGACCACCCTATTTTGGCGGGCCTTTTGATCCGCGTGCAGTGACCGTCGCGCAAGTCGGGAGCGGCACCTTGACCTTCACCGAATACACGACCGGGACGTTCGACTACACGATGGAAGGTGTAGTCGGAAGCAAGGCGATTACGCGGCTGCTCCTACTGACCTCACGCCTTACGCCACCAACTGCGCCAGCGCCTTCCCCTCGCGGTGCAGCTCGTCGAATCGCCCTTCCTCGACGACCTGGCCATCCGCGAACACGAGCACGCGATCGAACTCGCGCGCAAGCTCCGGCCGCGACAGCGACCACAGCACCGTGCGCCACTTCGCCCACTCGAGCACCGCGCGCAGCACGCGAAGCTCGGTACCCGGATCGAGCCCCGACGTCGGCTCGTTGAACACCAGGATGTCCGGGTTCTTGAGCACCGCACGCGCGATCGCGAGGCGCTGCCGCTCCGAGTACGACAGCCGTGAACCGCTGTTGCCGACGTCGAACTCGAGCCCGATGCGCACGATCTCGTCGCACATCCCCTCCTCGGTTCCAATCTCGCGCACGAGCGCGCTGATGCGTCCCTGCGCGCTCGCCTGTTCGTAGGCGACGCGGCCGAACAGGATGTTGTCCTGGATCGAAAGCGCTGCGCTGAATCGATCGGCCTCGAAGAATTCGCAGACGTCGTCGCGTCCCTGATAGCGTTTCCGAAACTCCGCGCGCGCCGCGAGGATTCGCTCCGGCATCGTCTCGGGCATCACGCCCAGACGGTGGCGCGCCTTCACGAGTTTGAATGTGAGCGCGAGCAACCGGCGCTTGTCGCGCTCCGACACGGTGGCGATACCACGACGTCCCATGCGCGCGATCAATGCACGATATTCCGGCAGGTCCTCCGGGCTGATGAAGCTGTACTGCTCGAACAGGTGGCTGTCCGGCGCGACGTCGGCGAAGAGCTCGACCATCAGTGCGGCGACCTTCGCGCCCGCGTCGTACAAATCGTCCAGCAACCCGACGTCGCGCAACAGGTTGACGATCTCGGGGTTGTACGCGAGCACCGCCGGCTGGAAGTCCGCTCGCCGCGGCGTGCCGAAAAGAATGTTCTCGGCGATGCTCATGTTGGCGAAGTACGCGTCCCGATCGAAGAATTCGACCGATGTGTCGAGTTTCTCCTTCGCGACGCGTTCACGAACGCGCATGCGCGCAGCGACCACCCTCGTCGCGAGGTCGGGGTGGAGCTTCGGATTCGCCGTGCTCGCGAAGCCGTATCCGATCACTTCCCGCTCCATCTCGACGAGCTTCAGCACCCGTAGCGCGGCGGCCGTCAGCTCGGTCGCGTCCGCGGCGCCCGCGAGCTCGTAGTCGATCCAACTCGCGCGAATGTCGTAAGGACTGTTGCCGGCGGCAATCGCATCGCGGCGCCTTCGCTCGGCGAGCTTCTCTCCGGCCTCGTCGTAAGCGACCGCTTCGATTGGCCGATGCTTCAATCCGTAGAAAAGGTTGTGCGCGATCGTGCCCGTGAAGATGTGGGCATTCTGCGCTGCATACGCGATACGCCGGCCCGGGACCGCCTGGTGGACCTCGCCGAAATTGACGCCGGCAACTTCGAGCCGTCCTGCGGTCGGCAGATTGAGCCGCGCAACGAGCTGGGCAAAATCCTCGCGACCGCTGTTGCCATTGCCGACGAGCGCGACGTGCTCGCCGGGCGCGACCTGGAGCGAAAGCCGATCGACGCGATTGTGAATCCCGTTCTCGCTGTACGACAGCGCATTGGCGTTGATGTCGCCGGCAAGCGGCGGCACGGTCTCCGGCGCGTTCTCGAGCAGCTTGCGATCGACGAGGCCCGGCGGCTCGAACTGCGACACGATCTGCTCGTGCTTGATCCGCACGTCCTCTTTGGTCGCGTACCAGTTCAGAAGCTCCTTCCAAGGCGCGAGGATGTCCTTGTACGCGGCCAGCACGGCGACGAGCGCGCCAAGCGAAAGATTGCCGCGGATCACGAGGTAGCCGCCGACCGAATAGAAGAAGAACGGCGTGATCTGCGCGAGGAAGTTGTTCAGGAACTTGACGAAGAACTTTCGCCGGTAGATGTCGACGCGGATGTGGAAGATCTTGCCGAGCCGGTCGCTGATGTCGGCGCGCTCGAGCTCGGTCGTGTCGTTGCCGCGAATCTCGGCGAATCCCGCGACCGATTCGCCGATGCGATCGGAAAGCTGCCGCGCCGTCTGCACGCGCTCCTTCGCGAGCAGGTTGATCTTCCGCTGAAGCTTCGGAATCAGGATCATCTGCGGCGGCCACAGCGCGATCGCCGCCACCCCGAGCCACGGGTCCTGCATGAAGATGAACAGCACGTAGGTGGCGAGCAGGCCGCCCTGGAAAATGGGCAGCACGAACGCATCGCCGATGAACCCGCCGACAGGCTCGGTCTCGGCGACGATCATCGGGATGATCTCGCCCGCCGACATCGTCTTGAACTGCGACATCGGGAAGCGCATCACCTGGAAGTACAGGTCGTGGCGCATCCGGCGCAGCGTGCGCTCGCCGACGATGCCGGCGTAGACGTTGATGACGTACTTGAGCGCGCCGTTGATGGTGATCAACACGAGCAGGAGCAGCGACAGCGCCATCAGGTACGACACCTGCGTGACATGCACGCCGAGGATCGTCTCGGGGATGTGCTTGCCCTGGATCGCGTTGTTGACGATGCGCTTCGGCAACTCGAGGTTGATGTAGATCAGCGGGAAGCTGATCGACGTCAGCACGAGCAGGAAGGCCTGATCGCGCCAGGTGTGGCGCAGGATATAGCGGAAGAGGGATCGGTCCATGCCTTCGCGGAGGAGAACGCGCCTCGGCGGTGCGCGACCCCGAGCGGGCGTGCCGCGCAAGCCGGTGATGGTAGCATCTGGCGCCTCCTCGTACGAACAGCGCCACCGCGTGCCAATTCCTTCGGATGCCGTGCTGGAGCGGACTACCGGCAGCACACGCTCCGATCACGCCCGTGCCACACGCCCGCCGCGGGGACGCGGATCGATCGGCGTCGTTCTGAAGGGCTATCCGCGCCTGTCGGAAACGTTCATCGCGCAGGAGCTTCGCGCGCTCGAAGCGCGCGGCCTGTCGCTCGCGCTGTTCTCGCTTCGCAGACCCACCGACCCCGCAACACATCCGGTGCACGACGAGATCGAGGCGAGCGTCGCATACCTGCCCGAATATGTGCACGAAGCCCCGTTACGCGTGCTTCGCGCGTGGCGGAAGGCAAGAAAGCTTGCCGGTTATCGCACGGCGTTCCGCAGATGGATCAGGGATCTGTGCCGCGATCGCAGTCGAAGCCGGGTGCGCCGCTTCGGACAGGCGTTGGTGCTGGCGTGCGAGCTTCCGTCGGACGTCGTTCACCTGCATGCGCATTTCCTGCATACGCCCGCGTCGGTGACGCGCTACGCGGCGATCATGCGCGGGCTTCGCTGGAGCGTTTCCGCGCACGCGAAGGACATCTGGACGCTGCCCGACTGGGAAAAGCGCGAGAAGCTCGCCGAGTGCGCATGGGCCACGACCTGCACCAACTGCAACGCCCACCATCTACGCGCGTTCGCGCCCCGGAAGGAAGCCGTCGATCTCGTCTATCACGGCATCGATACCGCGCGTTTTCCGGCGCCGGTGCATGAAGTTTCGCATCGCGACGGCAGCGACGCGCGTGCGCCAGTGATGCTGCTCGCCGTCGGACGTGCGGTTGACAAGAAGGGCTTCGACATCCTGCTTGCAGCACTTGCGAGGCTGCCGTCCGATTGCCATTGGCAACTGACGCACATCGGCGATGGACCGCGGTTGCCGCTGCTCGAACGGATTGCCTGCGAATCCGGCATTGCCGATCACGTGCGCTGGCTCGGCGCGCAGGCGCACGATCGCGTGCTCGATGCCTATCGGCGCGCGGACATCTTCGTACTCGCGTCGCGCATCGCCGAAGACGGCGACCGCGATGGCCTGCCCAACGTGCTGCTCGAAGCGCAAAGTCAGCGCGTCGCATGCGTCTCGACGGAGGTGTCCGGGATTCCAGAACTGATCGCCGACGGCGTTACCGGATTGCTGGTGCCGCCGAATGCGGTCGACGCGCTCGCCGATGCGCTCTTGCGCCTGATCCGCGACCCGTCGCTTCGACGCATGCTTGGCGATGCCGGTTATGAACGGACGACGACGATGTTCTCGCTCGCCCGTGGCGCCGACCGCCTTGCGCAGCGGCTCGCTTCGTGTATCGCAGGGTGATGAACGCATTGTCGAGAAGCATAGTCGCCGCGCGCGCATGAAGATCGCCTTTTATGCGCCGCTCAAGCCGCCCGATCATCCGGTTCCTTCCGGCGATCGCGAAATCGCGCGCCATCTGATGTCCGCGCTTCGATTGGCCGGACACGACGTCGCGCTGGCATCGCACTTTCGCAGCTTCGACGCGACCGGAAATGCCGCACGTCAGGCGCGACTTCACACGATCGGAACGCGCCTCGCGGATCGACTGATCGCACGTTACCGGGATATCGATCGTCCGCAACTCTGGTTCACGTATCACCTGCATCACAAGGCGCCGGATCATCTCGGCCCGCGTGTCAGCCGCGCGCTTCGCATTCCCTACGTGGTCGCGGAAGCGTCGATCGCGCCTTCGCAGCGCGGGGGGCCATGGGCCTTCGGATTTGCGGATGCGTATGCGGCGATCAAAAGCGCCGACCTCGTGGTCTTCGTCAATCCGAAGGACGTTCGCGAGGTGCGTCGTGCGCGAGGCAACGATGCCGCATGGGCAATGCTGCCGCCGTTCATCGATGCGTCGCGATTCGCGCATGGCGCGATGCGCTCGCCGGGCGCGCGCGATGCGCCGCTGCGCCTTGTCACCGTGGCGATGATGCGCGACGGCGCGAAGCTGTCGTCGTATCGGCTGCTCGCCGCAGCGCTCGCGCAGCTTCGCGATGTCGATTTCACGCTCGTGGTTGTCGGCGATGGTCCCGCGCGCAGCGACGTTCACGCCGCATTCGCAGCGATATCCGAACGCGTGTCGTTTTCAGGCGCCCGCCCGCGCGCCGAGATCGCGACGCTTCTTGCGACGTGCGATGTCTTCGTCTGGCCCGCGATCGACGAGGCGATCGGCCTCGCACTGATCGAAGCGCAGGCGTGCGGTCTTCCGGTCGTCGCGGGCGCGACGCCGGGCGTTGGGAGCGTAGTCGTCGACGGCGTTACCGGCATGCTCGCACCCGTAGGCGATGTCGGCGCATTCGCCGCAGCGCTTCGCCGCCTCGCGCAAGATGCACGCCTACGCCGGCAGATGGCGAACCAGGCGCGTGCGCACATACTGGCGCATCACGACGTCGGCGCCGCGGCGAAACGGCTCGACGCGCTCCTGCGCGAAGCGGTCAGCGCGTCGTGCTCTGCGCGCGCTGCGCCGCGGCCTGCGCCTTCGAGAGCTCTTCCCTGAGCGCGGCCAGCGTGCGAAGGTCGTTCGCGATGTGCGCCGAGAGGTGGCGCATCACGTGCAGCGCGCGGTCCGGTCGCCCGGAGGCGAGCCGCAGGAACACCTCCGGCGAAATCCGCAGCGCGCGCACGCGCTCCTTCGCGCGCACAGTTGCGGTGCGTGGCGCATCGGTCAGGATGCCGATCTCGCCCGGCATCGCATTGGGTCCGAGCAACGCGACGACGAACTCGCCGCTACTCGACTTCGCGAGCACTTCCGCCGTTCCTTCGAGAATCACGTACGCGCAATCGGCGGGATCGCCTTGGCGCATCAGCACCTCGCCCGGCTGGAAGCAGCGCACCTCGCTCGTGAACGCAAGGAGCTTCAGCTCCGCTGCAGAGAGGCCGCTGAAGAGCGGCACGTTGCGCAGCATCTGCGCTTCCTGCGACACGTCCACGTCGAGCCTCCATTGTCGAGGGCGGCCGCCATGCCGGCAACGGACGGCGCCTCGTACAGAATACGGCATCGCCGCCGGCCACGGGAAGGCCCGATGACGAGTTTCGACGACGAGTTCTACCGCGACATCCTCGCCGGCATCGCCGTTTATGCCGACAGCGCCTTCCTGCGCGACGTGCTCGCGACGCTCACCGCGCATCAGGCGCCGGGCATTGCGGTCGCGCTCAACAAGAACCAGATGGCGAGCAAGCAGTGGCTCGCCGATTCGCTGCATGCAGCGGCCGGTGGCCGCTTCGAGAGCGTGATGATCCTCGGCGGCTGGATCGGGGCGCTCGCCGCGGTGCTGCTTCACGATCGACGGTTCGATATCGCGCGAATCGTAAGCATCGACATCGACCCCGGTTGCGCGCCGGTCGCGCTGTCGCTCAATGCGACGCACGTTCGCGCCGGAAGATTCGAGGCGCGCACCGCGGACATGCGCGAGATCGATTACGCGCGCGAGCCCTTCGACCTGGTGATCAACACGAGTTGCGAGCATGTGGAAGATTTCGAGCGCTTCTACGCGCGCGTCCCCGATGGCCAGCAACTCGTGCTGCAATCGAACGATTACGTGACTTGCGCCGAGCACGTGAACTGCGTGTCCGATCTCGCTGCGTTCCGGGCGCAGGCGCCGATGCGCGAGCGCCTCTTCGAAGGCAAGCGCAGGATGCGCCGCTACACGCGGTTCATGCTGATCGGACGCAAGTAGCCAGACCGAGGAGAAAAAGGGGCCAGGCTCGATTTATCGAGGAGAAGTAGCCGCTCGCTCGATGCCGAAGCACTGCGCGACATCGAGCCATTCGGCTGCGGGATGCGCCCGCGTCGCGTCGAGCAGCATGTCGACGAAATCGAACGCCGATTCGTCGAAGACGAGATGGTGCATGAGGAACCCCGTCGGCTCGGACGCGTCGCATGCGCCCTCGCGGCGTGCCGAAAGATGCGCGACGATCCGCTCGATGGCCGCATCCTCGCCGATGAACCGGCGATCGCGCCGCCACGCGATCGCGTCGACATGCGCGTTCACCTGGGCAACGCCGGGCGCGGCTTCCCGCGTCGCGCGCGCCCCGAACCGCGACAAGCCGACGAACCCCGTCGAGCCGAGATGCGGCAGCAACTGCTCGCCGGCGCGATTCCACGGCGGGACGAGGATCGGCACGAAACGATCGCCAAACGCGCCCGAGAAGCGCTCGCGTCCGCGCGCGAGCTCATCGAGGCGTGCATGCACGTCACGATCGTCGCCGAGCTCGGCGCTGCCCTCGCCCGTTGCAGCGTGATTCCTATGCGCGTAGCCATGCTGGACGATCGTCGCTTGCGGACACCGTTCGATCGCGTCGACGAGTGTCGCATCGAGACTCGCAGGGATCGCGGCGATCGCGACGGGCGCCTCATGCGAATTCGCGAGCGCGAGAAGCCGGCGCAATTCGGCCGAGTCGCGGCACGCGTCGTCGTCGCGAAGCCACAACGTCGCCCGTCGCCCGCGCGCGTGCCAGCGGTCGAGCTCGCGATGAATCGCGTCGCGATTCATGCGACAGACCTGGCAGCATGCGCTTGCGACCGGTCGAGCAGCTCGTGCAGCAACGCCGCCGTTCGCGTCGCGCCGTCGCTTTCGAAATCCCAGCGCCGGAAATCACCGCGCGTGGCCGCCAAATCGACGGCAGCCGCGAGCGTCGCGGGTGTGACCGTGCGATCGTCGACGACGACTGCGAGGCCGAAATCGCGCAAACGCTCGCCGCGTGCGCGCTGCTCGGTTTCGCCGTTGCCGGTGAACGGCACCACGACCGGGCGCGCGCGGCTTTGCATGACGTCCATCGTCGTGTTGTACCCCGCCTGCGAGATCGACACGAACGCCCGACGCAAAAGCGCCGCGAAGTCGGCGCGCGAGCGCTCGACGATCGCGTTTTCGCTTTGCACGCGGCGAAGCCGCTCGAGACCCGCATCCGGAATGTTCGGACCGGCGAGCACGCGCCACGTCAGATGCGACAAGCGCGAAAGCGGCTGCGCTTCGAGCGCCGTCGCGAGGAGCTCGATGCCGACGCCGCCGCCGCCGGCCGAGACCACGACCTCGTCGCGCGGCGCTCCGTTCTCAGGTGGCGGATCGCCGACGACGAACCCGGTGTAGTGTACGGGCGGCGCGAGCTCGTCGACGAACGGGAACGTGTCTTCGAAGCGTGCGAAACGCGGGTCGCCGTGGACGAAAATCGCATCGAACCAGCGCGCCGCGAAATCGAGCATGTCGCGCTCGCGCTCGCGTTTCGGCTGCACCTGCAGGATCTCGCGAATCGACGAGATCAGGAGCGGTCGCGGACGCGCCGCGTCGATGCGATCGAGCAGCGGAAAGAGCTCGAAGCGAAGCGAGCGGCGGCCGAACGGGAACGTCTCGAACAACACCGCGCACGGGCGCGCGCGCTCGTAGGCGTCGAGCAGAAGGTTTCGGCGCCGTTCACGATATGCATCGTCGATCGGGCGAAATTCTCCATCGCAAAGCGGCGTGAAGCTCGCGTCGGAAACGCGGATCGGCGGCAACTGGGTCGTTTGCACGCCGACGGGAAGGCGCCCGCCGATCGCCATGCCGCCGCTCACCAGATGCACGTCGAAATCGCGCGCCGCGAGTGCTTCCGCCAGAAGCCGCGCGCGCATCAGATGACCAATGCCCAGCAGATGCTGGACGTAGATCAGTACGCTGCGTTTGCGCCCTTCACCCCCCTCGCTGGCGCTCGGCTCCCTCTCCCCGCATGCGGGGAGAGAGTTGGGGTGAGGGGTCATCCGACCCGCGCGATCATCGCCCGCTCGCGCCGCTGGCCCGGCCGGCCGACGCGTTCGGCGACGAGATCGGTGATGACGCCGAGCCCGTCGAGCATGCCTAGCGCACCGCGCTCCGACGGCGCCGGTTGCGCCACGAGCTTGCGAAGCGCTTCGATCATCAGCGCCGGATCGTGTGGTCCTTCGGGATCGAGCATATGCGCGAGGCCGATCGACGCGGCGCGCATCGCGCGCAGCACCTGCTCGCGGCGCGGACGCACGCGCGGCACGAGGATCGCGCGCTTGTCCAGCGAAAGGATTTCGCAGAACGTGTTGTAGCCGGCCATCGCGACGACGCCGACCGCGCGTTCCATCAGGTCCTCGAGATGCGTGTCGAACGTGAGCATCTCGACGCGCGAGAGGCGCTTCGCGCGTTCGCGGAAGCGTCGCTGCTGCGCGGCGGCCATGAAGGGTCCGGTGACGACGAGTGCGTCGAGCGGCAGCGCCGGGTCGCGCTCGTACGCGGCCAGCACCCAGTCGAGCACCGCCATGCCGTCATCGCCGCCGCCGACGGTGACGAGCACGTACGGATTTCGCCGCGCCGGCAACTCGCTCTTCCTGCGCGACGGCACCGAACGGCGCAGATAGCCGGTGTAGGTCATCTTCGCTCGAACGCTCGCGGGACACGCGACGCCGGCGAGCGGGTCGGCGAAATCGGCGAGGCCGTAGACCCAGATGTCGTCGTAGAGGTGCTCGAGCGCCGGAAGCACCTTCTTCCGCTTCCATTCGCGCACGAGAAGCGCCGGCTCGTCCATGATGTCGCGGAGCCCGAGCACGAGCGCCGTGCCGCGCGCCCTCAGCATCCGCAGCGTCCGCATAACCTCGCCCTCGAGCCCGAGCGGCTCCTTGTCGACGAGGAACAGGTTCGGCCGAAAGCTCTGCGCCGTCTGCTCGATGATCGCCGCGCGGATCGCCATCGTCTGGTCGAGATCGATGTGCAGCCCGAGCGACTGGTATTCGCCGTTGGTGAGCTTGACCACGCCCGGGATGCGAACGAAATCGACGCGCGGGAGGAAGTCGAAGCTGCCAATGATCGGCGAGCCGGACAGGATCAGCACCGACACGCCCTTGTACCGGTCGACGATCGCGTGCGCGATCGCGCGGCAACGGCGCAGGTGGCCGAGACCGAAGCTGTCGTGGCTGTAGATCAGCACGCGGGCATTGTCGAGTCTCTCCATTGTTGTCTCCCCTTCAGTCTCCTGACTGGCCGGCCGGCTAGGATAGCCGACAATGCCGCCCATGCGCAGGCCATCGCGTCCCCGACCCGCATCCCGCAGCCGGCGGTCGCAAAGCCGCACCGTGCGGGCGTTGCGGCTCGCCAGCGGCCTCGTCATCGCCGTCTACGCGGTGGCACACCTCGTCAACCACGCGCTCGGCGTCTTCTCGATCGATGCCCAGGAAGCGCTGCTCGACGTGCTTCGGCCCGTCTGGTGGAGCTGGCCGGGGACGATTTTGCTGTACGGCGCGTTCATCGTGCACGGCCTGCTCGGGCTTTATGCGCTGTGGCGGCGGCAGACGCTGCGGATGCCGGCGTGGGAGCTCGTCCAGCTCGTCCTCGGCCTGTCCGTCCCGCTGCTTCTGATCCCGCACGTTTTCGCGACGCGCGTCTCGGCGGACATCGCCGGCACCGACGCGACGTACCACGCCGTGATCGCGGGCATCTTTCGCAACACGGGCGCGATGGTGCGCCAGCCGATTCTGGTGATCATCGTCGCGATCCATCTCGCGATTGGCCTGCACTATTGGCTGCGGCTTCGCGACGGGTATCGGCGAAGCCTTCGCGTCGTCTATCCGATCGCGGTGATGCTTCCGGTCGTCGCGCTGCTCGGCTTCTATGGCGCCGGCATCCAGCTTCGGACGGCGAAGGCGAACGGCACCCCGGAGGCCGACGATAGCGCGGCTTCCGACCCGCAGGCGGCGGCCACGGTCGCGACGCGTGCGGAGCTCGCGCTCTGGTCCTACGTCGCACTGCTCGTCGCCGTCGCGGGCGGTCGCGCCGCGCGCCGGATGCTGTCGACGCGCCGCGGCGCGTATCGAATCCGACACGCGAGCGGTCGCGAGATCACCGCGCCGATCGGCTACACGCTTCTCGAAGCGCTTCGCGACGCGGGCATCGAGCACGCGTCCGTGTGCGGCGGGCGCGCTCGCTGCACGACGTGCCGCGTCCGCGTCGACGAGGGCGGCGCGGTGCTGCCGCCCCCCACGCCGCTCGAGCTCGCCGCGTTGACGCGCATCCGCGCCGAGCGGGACGTGCGGCTCGCCTGTCAGTTACGTCCGGCGCGCGATCTTCGCATCACGCCGCTCGTGCCGCCGCACGTGACCGCGGCGACGATCGACGCGGTCCGCATGCCGGGTCGCGAGCGCAGCGTCGCCGTGATGTTCGTCGACATGCGCGAATCGAGCCGCCTCGGCGAGCACCGGATGCCCTACGACGTGTTCTTCATCCTGAACCGTTTCTTCGCCGAGCTTGCGTCCGCGCTGCGCGACACCGGCGGCTATTACTCGACGTTCAATGGCGACGGGCTGATGGCGCTCTACGGCACCGCGACCGATCTTCGCCAGGGCTGCCGCGACGCGATGCGCGGCGCGATCGCGATTGCCGAACGGCTTTCGCGCATCGGCGCGATGCTCGCCGCCGACCTCGGCGAGCCGCTTCGCGTCGGCATCAGCATCCATGCGGGCGTCGCCATCGTCGGCACGATGGGACCGCCGGCAACGCCCCTCCTCTCGGCGCTCGGCGATACGGTGAACGTCGCTGCGAGGCTCGAAGCGGAGACGAAGGTGCGCGGATGCATGCTCGTGATCTCGGAAGCATGCGCAACGGCCGCGGACATCGATCTCGGCGCGTTTCCGCGGCACACCGTGCAAATCCGGGGACGAAGCGAGCCGGTCACCTATCACGCGATCGCCGATCCCGCCGCGCTCGCGACCCTCGTGACGCGCAACACCGCGATAGCGCGATGACCCGCGACGCGCACTATCGCGCGAAGCTCGCGCACCGGGCGCGCGGCCTCGCCGAATTCGACCGGCGCGTCGGCGGGATCGTCCGCGAAATCGACGAACGGCTCACGCGTCAAGACATCGTGCGCGTGCTGGAGCTCGGCTGCGGATACAGCACGGCGCTCCTCGAGCTTCGCGCGCGTTACGGTGCGCGCGTCGACTTGCACGGGATGAATCGGTTGCAAGGCGACGGCGATCGCGACATCCTGCTTCGCAATGCTGCGGAGCGCGGACTGGTTGTGGACGATACCGATCCGGCGCGCGCGTTGCCGCAGTTATCGTACGGCGACGTCGCGTCGGGATTGCCGTTCCCCGATGACACGTTCGATGTCGTCGCGAGCCAGGTGGCTTGGCTCTATTTCCGCAACAAGATCGGCGTCGTCCGCGAAGTGCTGCGCGTGCTTAAACGCGACGGCATCGCGAAGATCGACACCGACGAGATCGATCCCAAACTTCCACCGGAATACGCGCGGCTGGTCGAAATCTGGGAGAACGGACGGCTCGTCCCGTTCGGCGACTATTTGCGCCGCTACGGTCTCGGATTCGAGACGGCGCAGGAAGGCGAGTACCTGCGACTTGCGAAGCGCGCGGGCGTCGGCGACGACCTCGCACTCCTTTTCGAGATCGACACGAGCCGCGTGCACGCGCACTTCGACGGCGTCAAGTGCGTCTATGCATGCGTGTCGGGCGTAGCCAGGACGCCGTCGGCCACGAGCGCGTCGATCGCAGCATCGTCGTAGCCGTATTCGTGCAGCACCTCGCGCGTGTGCTCGCCAAGCATCGGCGCGGGACGCGCGATGTGCGTCGGCGTATGGGAAAAATGGATCGGGCAACCGAGCGCGCGCGTCGCGCCCGCCTGCGGGTGGTCGAGCGCGACGACCATGTCGCGGGCGCGCGTCTGCGGGGCGTCGAGCGCTTCGCCGATCGTGTGCACGGGACCGACGGGTACGCCGGCCGCGTCGAACGCGGCAATCCACTCGGCATTCGTGCGCGTCGCGAGCACCGCGCTCATCGCATCGACCAGCGCATCGAGATTCGCCATCCGTGTGGAATTCGTCGCGAAGCGCGGATCATCGCGCCATTGCGGATGACCGAGCACGTCCGCGATTCGCTCCCAGTTCACCTGGTTCGCGCCGCCGATGTTGATCCAGCCGTCCCGCGTGCGAAAGGCCTGGTACGGCGCAGTGAGCAGATGCGCAGACCCGGTGGCGCTCGGCGATTGGCCGGTCGCGAAGTAGACCGCCGCATGCCAGTACGTCTGCTGCAGCGCGGCTTCCATCAACGAGGTATCGACGATCTGCCCTTCGCCGGTACGAAGCTTGTGCGCGTACGCGGCAATGATGCCGGTCGCGGCCAGGATGCCGGCGTTGATGTCGGCCACGGAATTGCCGTTCTTGAGTGGTGCGCCGTCCGGTTCGCCGGTGATCGACATCAGTCCCGCGAAGCCTTGCGCGATCAGGTCGAAGCCACCTTTGTCAGCATAGGGTCCGGTGAGACCATAGCCCGAGATCGCGCAGTAGATGAGTCCCGGATTGGCGGCGGCGAGAACGTCGTAGCCGAGGCCGAGCTTCGCGAGCGTTCCGCGGCGGAAATTCTCGGTGAGCACGTCAGCGTCGCGCACCATCCGCAGCAGCACGTCGCGCCCTGCCGGATGCTTGAGATTGATCGCAATCCCGCGCTTGTTGCGATTGAGCATCATGAAAGGCGCGGACACGCCGTTGACGCGCGGCTCGCGATAGCCGCGCGCGTCGTCGCCGCCGGGCAACTTCTCGACCTTCATCACGTCGGCGCCCATGTCGGCGAGCAACATTCCGCACGTCGGGCCGGCCATGATCTGCGCGAGCTCGAGCACGCGCATGCCGTGGAGCGGACCGCGGCGTCCGGCGGCGTTGCCGTTGCCCGGCATCGCTCATCGCCCCTTGAAGACCGGCTTCCGCTTCGCGAGGAATGCCGCGTAGCCGATGCGGAAGTCCTCGGTGTCGAAGCAGTCGAAACACTCGTCGGCTTCCATCTCGCTGATTGGCGCCGCGCTCGCGAGACGTCGCGCGAACTTCTTGTGCCAGCGCGCAACGAGCGGTGCGCCCTCCGCGATGCGCGCCGCGGTTGCGGCGGCTTCGGCTGCGACGGCATCGTCGGCCACCACACGCGTGACGAGGCCCTTCTCCTTCGCCTCGGCCGCATCGAAGATCCGCCCTTCGAGCAGGATCTCGAGCGCGACCGCGCTTCCGACGAGGCGCACGAGCGGCGCCATCTCGGCGTAGGCCATCGTAAGGCCCAGGTTCTTGATCGGCGCGCCGAAGCGGCTCGACGCGCCGCAGATGCGAAGGTCGCAAAGCGCCGCAATCTCGAGGCCGCCGCCGACGCATATGCCATGAATCTGCGCGATCATCGGGATCGGGCACGCATCGAGAATGCGCGCGGTCTCGTGCATCACCGCGCCGTATTTGCGCGCCGGCGTCTTGCTCGAGCGTTGTTGCGCGAATTCGCCGATGTCGTTGCCCGGCGAGAACGCACGCTCGCCGGCGCCGCGCACGATGATGCAGCGAAGCGCATCGTCGCTCGACAGCCGCGCGATCGCGTCACCCAGGTCGCGCCACATCGCCTTCGTCAGCGCATTGAGCTTCTGCGGACGATTCAGCGTGACGGTCGCGACGCCGCCTTCGCGCGCGACCAGGATTTCCTTTTCGTCCACGATCATCGCCGATAGAACAGATCGACGAGCCCCATGCCGGTCACCGGGACGTATGTGACGAGCAGCAGCACGGCGAGGAGCACGGCAATGAAATAGATGTTCACGCGCGTCACCGCCCAGATCGACGACTTGGCGATCGAGCTTGCGACCATCAGAACGCTCGCAACCGGCGGCGTCTGCTGGCCGATGCCGAGATTCACTGTGACGATGAGTCCGAAGTGCACCGGGTCGATGCCGACAGCGCGAACGAGCGGCATGACGACCGGAACGACGAGAATGATCGCGGCGGCCGAATGCAGGAACATGCCGAGCAGAAGGAACAGCAGGTTCAAAAGCGCGAGCACGAGCCACTTGTTCTGCGTCATGTCGGACACCGCCTGCGCGAGATGCTGCGGCGCCTGCACTTCGGACAGATACGTGCCTAGTAATGCGCTCGTCGCGACGAGCAGCATCACGACGGCAGTTTGCACGCCGCCGTCGACGATCGCGCGGCGAAGCTCGGCGATGTCGAGCTCACGATAGATGACGAGGCCGACGAAGAGCGCCGCGACGACCGCGAGCGCCGCGCCTTCGGTCGCGGTGACCACGCCACCGAAGATGCCGCCGAGGATGATGATCGGCAGGAGAAACGCCCATAGCGCTTCGCGTCCGGTCCTTGCGACGTTCGCCCACGCGAACGCATGCTCGCGCGGCAGGTTGTACCGACGCGCGAACATGTACGCCATGCCCATGAGCCCGATGCCGCCGATGATCCCGGGCACGATGCCGGCGACGAAGAGTTGCACGACCGATGTCTCCGCCATGACCGCATAGATGATCATCGGTATCGACGGCGGGATGATCACCGCGAGCGTCGCGGCGGACGACATGACGGCCGCGGCAAGCGGCGCCGGATAGCCCTTCGATTTCATGCCGGGGATCAGGATCGAGCCGAGCGCGGCGACGTCGGCGACCGCGGAGCCCGAAATCTCGGCGAAGAACAGCGATGCCCCGATCGACACGAGCGCGAGCCCGCCGCGCACCCAGCCGAACAGCGCCGTCGCGAACGCGATCAGCCGCCGCGAAATTCCCGACGCGTTCATGATCGAGCCGGCGAGGATGAAGAGCGGAATCGCGAGCAGCGGGAAGCTCGTCGCGCCGTTGTAGGTCACGACGGCGAGGTTCGGCAGCACTTCGAGGCCGTGCGACGACACCATCGCGACGACAGCGACGATACCGAGCGATACCGCGATCGGCACGTTGATCAGCACGAGCCCGAGCACGGCCGCGAAGAGCAGCAGCATCGTCATCGCCGTCGCGCTACGTCAGTGGAGTCCCTCGGACAGCGACAGGCCCGCCGGGACTTCGACGGGTTGCCGCTGGCGAACGAGATCAACGAGATGCATGCCTTCGGCGATGACGATCAGCACACACGAGACCGGGATCACCGATTGCACGATGCTCATCGGAATCTCCGGAACGCTCACGAGCGCGTCGGTCGCGAGCACCGGCATGATCGCCACGCCGACGCCACCGAGCAGGACGAAGAACCCGATCACCAGCAGTTGCGCGACGATGTTCACCGCGCGGCGCGTCGGCCACGCGAGCATCTCGACGACTTCGGGGCAGCCGATGTGCCCACGTCGCACCGATCCGAGCGCCGCGCCATAGAACGTGAGCCACGCGAGCAGCACCGACGCGATCTCGTCGTACCAGATGAGCGACTGGCCGATCGCGCGGAACACGACGCCGACCGTTACCTCGGCGAAGAGCACGATCATCAGTGCCGATACGAGCCACTCGAGGAAGCGGCCGTAGACGGCGCGCAAGCGCGTCATGCGCATTCCTGCTCGCGCGGATGTCGCCACCCCTTCACCCGCCTCGCTTGCGCTGGGCACCCTCTCCCCCTCGGGGAGAGGGACGGGGTGAGGGGGCGGCTTTTGGTGCTCACTTGTTCCGCAGCGCATTCGCGCGATCGATCGCCGCCTTCGCGCCCGGAACTTCCTTGCTGAACTCCTCATAGATCGGCTTGCTCGCGGCGACGAACGCATCCTTGTCGACGTCGTTCACCTGCATGCCCGCCTGCTTGAGCTTGCCGAGCAGGTCTTCTTCGTCGCGGGCGGCGGTCTCGTAGACGAATGCCTGAGTCTCCTTCGCCGTGTCGGCGAGCACCTTGCGCACATCCGCCGGCAGCGTCTGCCAGTGCTTCGTCCCGACCGTCAGGTACGCCGGCGTATAGACGTGCCCCGAAAGCGACAGGTACTTCTGCACCTCCTGCAACTTGGCCGAATAGATCTGCGTCAGCGGATTCTCCTCGCCGTCCATCACGCCGGTCTGCAACGCGGTGAAGAGCTCGGAGAATTTCATCGGGCTCGGATTCGCACCGTAGGCCTGGAACATCTTCACGCGCCACTTGCCCTCGGGCACTCGCAGCTTCATGCCCGCGAGGTCGCCCGGCACCTTGATCGGTCGCTTGTTGTTCGTGATGTGCCGAACGCCGTTTTCCCACACCGCGAGCACCGCCAAACCCTTCTTCTCGATCGCGGGCTCGATCATCGGCCAGAACACTTCCTTCTCGATGCGCTTCATGTGCTCGCGGTCCTTGACGATGTAGGGCATCTCGAAGATGCCCGCGATGTCGACTTCCGAGCTCATCACCGTCGACGGCAGCGCCATGTCGAGCGTACCGAGCTTGAGCTTCTGGATCATTTCCTTGTCGCCGCCAAGCTGGCTCGATCCGTAGACGATCACCTTCGCCTTGCCGACGAGCTTCGCGTTCGCGCGCTTCGCGAACTCGTCGGCGCTCTTCTGGAAGAGCGACCCCGGCTCGCCGACATGACCGAGCTTGATGTCGACCTGCGCGAGCGCGGGTGGCGCGAAGGCGAGTCCGCCGAGCGCCGCGACGAGCAAGGTCCAACGGGTCGCACGAAGCGCGGCGCCAAGATGACGATTCATCGATCTCTCCTCCAGGGCAATTCGATTTCCTGCGGCCGCCTTCAATGGCGCCGTCGTTTTTCGGGCCGATACTACACAATTCGCGCGGCCACTCACAAGGCGCGAAGAAGACGCTGGCGGCGCGAGCAAGCACCCGCGCCGCGCCTTCTATAATCGGCCGCGTGTCTGCTCCCGACGCCAAGCCGATCATCCTTCATCGCACCGCTTTCGATGTCGCATGGCGACGGCTCCGTAATGCGATCGCGGGCGAGCTCCTGACCGACGAAGCGTCGCGCGGTCGCTACGCGACCGACGCATCGATCTACCAGGTGATGCCGCTCGCAGTGCTCGTGCCCGCGTCGGACGACGACGTGCGCGTGGCGATGTCCATGTGCGCCGAGCTTCGCATTCCGATGCTTCCGCGCGGCGCAGGCAGCTCGCAGTGCGGGCAGACGGTCGGCCGCGCGCTCGTGATCGATCACAGCAAGCATCTGCGCAAGATCATCGGGTTCGATCGCAACGCCCACACGGTCGAGGTCGAGCCCGGCGTCGTGCTCGACGAGCTCAACGCCTGGTTACGCCCGCATGGCCTCTGGTTTCCCGTCGACGTAAGCACATCCGCGCAGGCGACGCTCGGCGGCATGGCGGGAAACAATTCCTGCGGCTCGCGCTCGCTCGCCTACGGGAACATGGTGCACAACGTGGCAGCAATCGAAGCGCGACTGTCCGATGGCACCGAGGTGCGCTTCGCCGCGGAGCGCGAGATGCGCGAAGCATCTGCACGGGTACATGCGCTGCTCGTCGGACTGCGCGAGCTCGGTTTGCGCGAGCGCGACGAGATCGAACGCGTCGTGCCGAAGACGGTGCGACGTGTCGGCGGCTACAACATCGACGTCTTCAATCCGCAAAGCGTGCGGCCGTACACCGCTGAAGGCGATGTCAACTTCGCGCACATCCTCGTCGGCAGCGAAGGCACGCTCGCCTGGACGCGCACGCTGACGCTCTCGTGCGCGCCGATCCCTTCGCACCGCTCGCTTGGCGTCGTCAATTTCGATTCGCTGCATCGCGCGATGGACGCGACGCGCCATCTCGTCCCACTCGCGCCCTCGGCAGTCGAGCTCGTCGATCGGACGATGATCGATCTCGCGCGCGCCAACCCGGCCTATCGCCCGGTGATCGAGCATGCGCTGATCGGCGAGCCCGAAGCGATCCTGCTCGTCGAATTCATCGGTGAAGACGCGGCCGCCGTTCTGCGCAAGCTCGACGATCTCGAAGCGCTGCTCGGCGACATCGGGCTCGCCGGTCGACTCGTGAAGATTGCCGATGCGGCTGCGCAGAAAGCGCTGTGGGACGTGCGCAAGGCCGGTCTCAACATCATGATGAGCATGCGCGGCGACGGCAAGCCGGTATCGTTCATCGAGGACTGCGCGATCCCGCTCGATCATCTCGCCGAATACGTCGACCGACTGACCGCGACCTTCGCGCGGCACGGTACGCGCGGCACCTGGTACGCGCATGCGTCGGTCGGAACGCTGCACGTGCGCCCGATTCTCGACATGCGTCGCGACGGCGCCGAGAAGATGCGGGCGATCGCCGAGGAAACGGCAGCGATCGTGCGCGAATACAAGGGCGCGTACTCGGGGGAACATGGCGACGGCCTCGTGCGAAGCGAATGGGTCGCGTGGCAATTCGGGCCAAGCCTCACGAAAGCGTTCGCGGAGATCAAGTCGCTCTTCGATCCCGACGGCGTCATGAACCCGGGCAAGATCGTCGATCCACCACGGATGGACGATGCGACGCTCTTCCGCTTCCCGCCGACGTACGACACGCAGCCGATGACAACTGCGCTCGACTGGTCGGCCTGGAATGTCGAGAACGATCCGACCACCGGAGCGCTGACGGCGCCCGGCACCGGCGGCGATCCCACCGAAGGCTTCGCGAAGGCCGTCGAGATGTGCAACAACAACGGCCACTGCCGCAAGTTCGACGCGGGCACGATGTGCCCGAGCTATCGCGTCACGCGCGACGAGATTCACCTGACCCGCGGACGCGCGAACACGCTGCGGCTCGCGCTTTCCGGGCAGCTCGGCGATGCACTGGCCGACGACGCGGTGCGCGAGGCGCTCGACCTTTGCGTCAGTTGCAAGGGCTGCCGGCGCGAATGCCCGACCGGCGTCGACATGGCGCGCATGAAGATCGAGTTCCTATACCACTGGCGGCGTCGGCACCGCCTGGGCTCGTCCGAGCGTCTGATCGCGCATCTGCCTCGTTGGGCGTCTTACGCGGCGCCGATGACGGCACTGGCGAGCGTACGCAATCGGCTGCCCGCGCTCGCGCGACTGCTCGAGCGGCCGACGGGAATCGCCGCCATGCGATCGCTGCCGCAATTTCGTTACAACACCTTCTTTCGCGGTCACCGCGACATCGCGTCGCTGGAAATCGGCCCTGTCGACGTCGTGCTGTTCGTCGACAGCTTCACGAACGCGATCGAGCCCGAGAACGCGCATGCCGCGCTTCGCGTGCTGCGCGCGGCGGGCTATCGCGCGCAGGTCGCAATGCCGCTTTCGAAGGAAGGCCCGCGTGCGCGACCGCTCTGCTGTGGGCGAACCTTCCTCGCGTACGGCATGGTCGACGAGGCGCGCGCGGAGGCGCTTCGGGTCATCGATGCGCTCGGTCCCTACGTCGCAGCGGGCGCGACGATTGTCGGGCTCGAACCGTCGTGCCTGCTGTCGTTTCGCGACGAATTTCTCGCGCTGCGCCTGGGCGACGGCGCTGCGCGCATCGCCGAACGCGCGCTGATGATCGAGGAATTCCTCGTGCGCGAGCGTGCCGCCGGCCGCGCGCCGCTTGTGCTCGGCGCACTGCGACAACGGCGCGCCTTGGTCCACGGTCATTGCCACCAGAAGGCATTCGACGCGGCGCGCCAGGTCGCCGATGTGCTTCGCTGGATTCCCGAGCTGGACGTCGCGGCGATCGAGTCGAGTTGCTGCGGCATGGCCGGCGCGTTCGGCTACGCCGCGCATCACTTTGACATCTCGATGCGGATGGCGGAGCTCGCGCTCCTTCCGGCCGTTCGCGACGCCGGCGACGACACGCTCGTGGTCGCCGACGGAACGAGTTGTCGACATCAAATCGCCGACGGAACGCGCGCAACCGGTCAGCGTCGCGCGCTCCATGCAGTTCGCGTCCTCGCGCGCGCCGTAGAACGCGCGGGCGCGGTGCCGCACCGACGCCGGCGCGATCGCGTGCGCGACGCGCTCGGCACCGCCCGAGGCGAATGGACGTAGCGGTGGCGAAACACGATTTCGACGCAGTCGCGCGCGTAACGCTCGCGCACTACGAGCGGCACGCGGAGGCATTTCGCGAAGGAACGCGCGATCACGACGTCACGCAGAACATCGACGCGCTGCTAAGGCACATCGATGCAACGCCGCCGTTCGCGATCCTCGACCTGGGCTGCGGTCCCGGACGCGACCTTTGCGCATTGCGCGCGCTCGGCCACGTCGCCGTGGGAGTCGATGGCGCATCACCGTTCGTCGCGATGGCGCGCGAAGCGAGCGGCTGCGAAGTGTGGAAGCAGGATTTCCTCCACCTCGACCTGCCCGCGGCACGCTTCGATGGCATCTTCGCGAACGCGACGATGCAGCACGTGCCCGACGAAGCGCTTCCGCGCGTGCTGCGCGAGCTCAACGGCACGTTAAGGCCGCGTGGCGTCTTCTTCGCGTCGATCCCGCACGGGCATAACGAGGCCGGCTGGCAGAACGGCCGCTACGGCGTCTATCGCGCTTTCGATACGTGGTCGCGCGCGGTGTGCGACGCTGGCTTTACGCTGCTCGATCACTACTACCGGCCCGCGGGGCTGCCGCGTGCGCGCCAACCCTGGCTCGCGACCGTATTCCGCAAGATCAATGCGTCGGAAGCACCGCCTCGACCAGCGCATCGCAGCGGCCGGGTGACGAAGAACACGTGATCGTGCCGTTCGCCGGGTTGTAGTTGCGCACGTTGTAGTAATAGGTCCCGCCAGCATTCAGTACCGGGAACCCGGGCCGCGATACGGTCACGAACTGGATCGTATTGGCGTTGCCCGACGTCTCCGCGACCGGACCGTTGACGCCCGACGGGTCGGTCGGCCGGAAGTCGCAGGGCGTGCGCGAGATCGTCGCCTGGCGGATGGTCACCGGCCCCGCGAATTCGACCGACGACACCCGGCCGACGCTCGATGCTGACATCGTCGACGGAACGACGAAGCTCACGGCCCAGGCGCCGTTCCACGCGAACGCGGGCGGATTCGGCATCAGCACGCTTTCCACGCGCACGGAATTCGAGCCGATGTCGCTTGCGAGATAGCTCGGGAACGTGCCGCAAAGACCGGGCGGCGAGGGTGGGCTCGCGACCCAGTCGAGCGTGATCGCCGTCGGCGCGCTGCTTCCGCCCGCGCTTCGCGCGATCACCGAATAGGTATGCGGGCCCGGTGTCGATTCACGCGCGATGCACGTGTCCGTCAGGCTCGTGCAGCCGTTCCAGGCAAAGCTGCCGACAGCGCTGTCGCAGGTGACTGCGAGCGCGGCCGACGTGCCGGTCGTTGGCGGGGCGGTCTGCGTCGTGCTCGCAAGCGTGCACTTCGGTATCGCCGGAACGGGCTGCCACGTGACGGCCACGGTTGCGGGTGCGCTCGCGCCCGCCGCGTTGGTCGCCACGACCGAATAGGTGACTGACCCGAGCGAAGCCGACGTCGTTGTGCATTGCGCTTGCGCGCTCATGCAATTCGTCCATCGATACGCGGCCGGCGCGTTCGTGCACGACGCCGTCAGCGTCACGTTGCTGCCAACGAAGGGCGTCGTCGTCGAAGCGGAAGCGACGCACTGGGGCATCGAGAGTCCGCCGGAGCCCGCCATCGGCGAGCACATCGCGACCGGCATCGAAGGCGGCCCGTAGCCTTCGCCGATATAGCCTTTCGCGAGCATCGCCTGAAAGGTCGCGGGGTCGGTCGTGAAACGGTGGTTCGAGTCGACGCGGTCGTTCCATGCGCGATAGATCGGCACGCTTCCCGACGGGCATTGGCCGGTGACTGTATCGGGAAGGAAGACACCGAAGGCATTCGCTGTTTCCTCGATCCAGACGCCCGGAAAGCGCTGCAGCACCGATGCGCATTCGGCGGGCGAAGCGGAGTAGAAATGCGAATCGAGTCCCGCCGACGGGAGGCCGTAGAAGCGGCACACCGACGAAGCGCCGTCGACGGGCGTCGCCGGATCGAACACGGTGAATTGCTGGCCGGTACGTTGCCATCCGACGAAGACGCCGGCATCGAGCTTCGCGATCTCGTCGGCGAACGAAGTGACGAAGTAGTGATCAAGCGCCGCGTTGTAATACTCGATCGCCTGAAGCGTCGATGCGCGCGCAAAAGCCGTCGAGAGAAGCAGCCACGCGCCGATCCACCACTTCGCCTGCGAACGCATCATGCGCCACCTCCGGACCCGGCGCGCGACGAGCCGGTAGCGAACCGACCCCCGCTCGGCCGCGCGAGTTCCCTTGCGACGCATCGTTGCCGACGCCTTGCGTCGTCACGCGAGCGACGATCGCGCATGCTATGCTGGCTTGCCCTTCCGCTCGGGCCGTCCTGCCCGGCCGCCGTATCCCGCACCGCGCTTTCGACGATCGAGGAGGATGACCGTCATGTCGGTTCGTCGCTTTCTGCTTTTCGTCTCGTGCGCGCTGGCGCTCGCCTCGGGCGCGAGCGCGCAGACGCTTCGCATCGGGCTCGCCGAGGATCCGGACGTGCTCGATCCGACGCTCGCCCGCACGTTCGTCGGGCGCATCGTCTTCGCCGCGCTTTGCGACAAGTTGTTCGACATCGACGAGAAGCTCGATATCGTCCCGCAACTCGCGCAAAGCTATCAATGGTCGTCCGACAGCAAGGCGTTGACGATCAAGCTTCGCCCGGGCGTCCTCTTCCAGGACGGCGAGAAGCTCGACGCGGACGCGGTCAAGTACAGCCTCGAGCGCCACAAGACGATGCCCGGATCGAACCGCCGCGGCGAGCTCGCGCCGCTCGCGAGTGTCGACGTCGTCGATCCGCTGACCGTGCGGCTCAACCTCTCGGCGCCGTTCTCGCCGCTGCTCGCGCAACTCGCCGATCGCGCCGGCATGATCGTATCGCCGAAGGCAGCGCAGGCGGAAGGCGACAAGTTCGGCACGCACCCGGTTTGCGCCGGGCCGTTCAAGTTCGTCGAGCGCGTGCCGCAGGATCGCATCGTGCTCGAGCGTTTCCCGAACTACTGGAACAAGGATGCAGTGCATCTCGATCGGATCGTCTATCTGCCGATTCCCGACTCGACGGTGCGTCTCGCGAATCTGCGCTCGGGACAACTCGATTTCATCGAACGGCTTGCCGCGTCCGACGTGCCGCAGGTGAAAAGCGACGGCCGCTTCAAGCTCACCAAGATCACGGAGATCGGCTACCAGGGAATCACGATCAACGTCGGAAAGAGCGAGCTTGCGCAGAAGAATCCACTCGGGCGCGACCCGCGCGTGCGCGAGGCGTTCGAGCTCGCGCTCGACCGCGACGGCATCGTGCAGGTCGCCATGGACGGGGAAGCGGACGTTGGCAATCAATGGGTCGCGCCGACCAATCCCTTCTATGCGAAGAACGTTCCGATCCCGAAGCGCGACGTCGCGCGCGCAAAGGCGCTGCTCAAGGAGGCGGGCGTCGTCAATCCGTCGTTCACGCTCATGACGGCTACGACGGCCGATGCGCAGCGGATCGCGCAGGTCGTGCAGGCCATGGAGCGCGAGGCAGGCTTCGACGTCAAGATCCAGTCGACCGAGTTCGCGACATCGCTCGACATGGCGGATAAGGGACAATTCGAAGCCTACGTGCTCGCATGGAGCGGCCGCGCCGATCCCGACGGCAACATCTTCAGCTTCGACGCGTGCAAGCAACCGCTCAACTACGCCGGCTACTGCAAGCCCGAGGTCGACGGCCTTCTGAAGCACGCGCGGACGACGCTCGACGTGAACGCGCGCAAGAAGTACTACGCGGATACGGCGGCGATCGTGCTCGAGGACCGGCCGATCGTGTACCTCTTCCATCGCCACTGGCTGTGGGCGTACACGAACAAGCTCGACGGATTGCGCGCGATTCCGGACGGGCTCGTGCGCGTGACGGGTGTGCGGTACAGCAAGTAGCCGGATACCCCTCACCCCGACCCTCTCCCCGCGCGCGGGGAGAGGGTGCCGAGCGGCAGCGAGGCGGGTGAAGGGCGCCGGGCCGCCCCAAGCCTCGAACTGCTCGCCCTCGGGACGCAGCGATGCGGCGAAGCCGCGAGCGTGGGGGGATCATGCGAGGGGCTTCGTGGCATGACTTCCTACCTCGTCCGGCGGATCGCGACGATCCTGCCGACGCTGCTCTTCGCATCGATCCTGATCTTCGGCCTGCAGCAGCTTCTGCCCGGAGATCCTGCCGCAGTGCTCGCGGGCGAGGAGCAGGACCCCACCGTGATCGCACACATCCGGGAGACGATGCATCTCGACCAGCCGTTTCCCGTTCGCTATTTCTACTGGCTGCGCGGCGTGGTGCACGGCGATCTCGGCGAGTCGCTGCGCATGCAGCAACCGGTCGGCGCGCTGATCATCGAGAAGCTTCCAGTGACGCTCGAGCTCGCGTGCATCGCGATCGTCATCGCACTCGCGATCGGCATCCCGGCTGGCGTGATCTCCGCGGTGCGTCGCGGCAGCACATGGGACTACGGCGCCAATGTCGTCGCGCTATGGGGCCTTTCGACGCCGAACTTCTGGCTCGGCATCATGCTGATCCTGCTCTTCTCGGTCACGCTGCGGTGGCTGCCGGCGTCGGGCTACGTGAGCCCGTTCGAGAACCTGCGCGAAAACCTGGCTGCGATGATCATGCCGGCGTTCGTGCTCGGCAACGCCATCGCCGCGGTGCTGATGCGGCATACGCGAAGCGCGATGCTGCAAGTGCTCACGTCGGAATACGTGCGTACGGCGCGTGCGAAAGGCGTGCGCGAGCGCGACGTGATCCTCAAGCACGCATTGAGAAATGCGCTGATTCCCATCATCACGCTCGGCGCGCTCGAATTCGGAACGCTCCTTTCGGGTGCCGTGCTGACCGAGCAGGTATTCACGATTCCGGGCTTTGGCAAGCTGATCGTCGACGCGGTCTTCAATCGCGATTACGCGGTCGTCCAGGGTGTGGTTCTGTTCACCGCGACCGCCTACATCGTGCTGAACCTGATCGCCGACATCCTCTACGCGGTCGCGAATCCGCGGATAAGGATGGGATGAACGACCCCATGCTCGGCCGCACGATCCTCGTGCTTCGCACTCCGCTGTTCGCCCTCGGGGCGGCCCGACGGCGCTGACGATGAACGACTGACGATGGCCTCTGTCGTCGATGCCACGCCCATCGGCGCGCCTGCACCGCGCACCTCGTCGCGCCCGCATCCGCTGCAAAGGCTTCTGCGCCGGCCGTCGGCGGCCATCGCGCTCGTCGTGATCGTCGCGTTCGTGACGATCGCGATCTTCGCGCCGTGGCTCGCGCCCTACGATCCGATCGCGACCAACTTCGCCGCGGTGCGCAAGGCGCCGAGCGCTGCTCACTGGTTCGGCACGGACGAGATCGGTCGCGACGTGTTGTCTCGTGTCGTCTTCGGCGCGCGCGCATCGCTCGAAGCGGGCGTGCTGTCGGTGCTGATCTCGCTTGCGATCGGCGTGCCGGTCGGGCTTCTCGCCGGTTACGCGGGCGGCAAGGTCGACATGCTGATCTCGCGCATCACCGATGCGCTTCTCGCCTGCCCGTTCCTGATTCTCGCGATCGCGCTCGCCGCGTTTCTCGGCCCGAGCCTCATGAACGCGATGATCGCGATCGGCATCTCGGCGACGCCGGTTTTCATCAGGCTGACGCGCGGCACCACGCTCGCCGTCAAGGCGGAGGATTACGTGCTCGCTGCGCGCGCGATCGGGAATTCGCCGCTGCGCATCGCTGTTCGCCATGTATTGCCGAATATCGTGCCGCCGCTTCTCGTGCAGGCGACGCTCGCGATCGCCGCCGCCGTCATCGCCGAAGCGAGCCTGTCGTTTCTCGGTCTCGGCCAGCAGCCGCCGCAGCCGTCCTGGGGAAGCATGTTGAACACGGCGAAGGACTACATCGACAACGCCGCCTGGATGGCGATCTGGCCGGGGCTTTCGATCTTCCTGCTCGTGCTCTCGTTCAATCTCGTCGGTGATGGATTGCGCGATGCGCTCGACCCGCGGCGTGCGTGAAAGCGCGCGTCGCGTCTGCAGCCGTGCACACATCGGTAACCATGCGTTATACGGTCAACGTTTTGCGATGTTTCGACGTTGTTGCAGGATCGATTTCCGTTCGTGGCGAACCGTGCCGGCAGGCAGGCAATCCAACCTCGAACGGGTCATGCGGAGGCTAACGATGAAACGGATACTGATCGCGTGTGCAATTGCCGCCGGAACGAGCCTCGCCGCGAGCGGCGCGCTCGCGCAGGGCCATGGCGGCGGCGGCTTTCACGGAAGTGGCGGCGGTGGCTGGCACGGCGGCGGCTCCTGGCATGGTAGCGGCGGCTGGCACGGCGGAGGCTTCCACGACGGGCATTTCCATGGCGGCTTCCACGGCCATGGCTTCGTGGGCAGCGTCTTCATCGGCGCCCCCTTCTTCTGGCCGTGGTATTACGACTACCCCGCCTACACGTACTACGACTATCCGTCGTACTACTACGATTACCCGACGCAGGTTTACGTCGAACCACAAACGGGCGTGCCTGCGCAACCCGCGGCGCGTTACTACTGCCCGGATGCGGGCTACTACCCGACAGTGAGGACCTGCCCGCGCGGGTGGCTGCGCGTGGTGCCCGACAGCGCACCGCCTTCCTATTGACGCATTGACCGAGCGGCGGCGCGTGGCGCCATTCCGACGATTCGCGTTTAGCGCCAACTGATCCGCACGAGCCGGTCGGCGCCCGATTCGGCGCCCCATACTTCGCCGGCGCGCCCCTGCAGTTCGCGCACGTTCGCGTGCGGGCGATCCGAGGGAAAGCTCTCGAAGCGTTGCGTCGCCGGATCGAAGCGGACGATCGCGTTCGTCGACCAGTCGGTGAGCCACACCTTATCGTCGGGATCGACCCACACGGCGTATGCATGCGCGTGCCCCGGAAGCGGCCATTCGCGCCATGAGCGCGTCACGGGATCGTAGCGGCCGACCTTGCCGCTGTTCCAGTAGCTGACCCAGATGTTGCCCTTGGAGTCCGACCAGACGCGCCTCGCACCCTGACCGGGCGTCGGAGGCTCGATGACCGTCGCCGTGCCAGCCTCGACGTCGATCCGCGCGATGTGATTGCCGGCAAGCGATGCATAGTAAACATCGCCCGATGGCCTCGTCGTCATGCCGTAGGCGCCGGGGCCGCCAGGCGCGCGCCATACGTCCACGCGACCGCTCGAAAGATCGACGCGTCCGTAGTACCCGCTCTGGCCCGTAAACCACAGGCGGCTTCGCCGATCGAACGTCGGCGTGTTGAGGTTGGCGTCCGGGGCCGATGAAGGCAACGCGTAGCGCGTGATCGCATGAGTGCCCGCGGCCACGCGAACGATTTCGTTTCGCCCACCATCGGTGATCCAGGCCGCGCCATCGGCAGCCACGATCACGCCGTGCGGCGCCGATCCTTGGCCGAGCGGAATCTCGAGTGACTTTCCGGTGGACGGATCGAGCACGCCGAGCTTGCCGCTCGCCTGCTCGGTGAAGTAGACCGGTCCACCCGGCGCCGGCACGGCGGCGACATCGTGCGGATGGGAGCCAGCCGGGACGTCGAAATAGTCGATCCGCGCCGACGGTTGCGCGTTGGCGAGCGCGACCGTCGCGGCAGCGGCGATTGCTCCGATCCAGCGTGTCGTGGTCATCGATACCTCGTGAACGCCCGTCACCCCGCCGGCGGGACCACCGGGAGGTGGCAAATGCGTCATTGGATAGTGGCGTAGCGGCGCCGTTCCGATCAAATGCGTTGCCCTCGCCGCCCCGCGCGGCTTACGATCGACGCATCCGCCGGATTCGGCGTTCGTTTGGGAACCGCCATGCGTCTTATCCATGTTGCACGCGCCCTCGCCACGCTCGCGCTCGCCAGCGCCGCGCTCCCGGCGGCTGCGGTTAGCTGCTACGTGATCGTCGATCGGGCCAACGACGTCATCTACCAGGGGACGCTGTCACCAATCGACCTGAGCGACGACGGGACCGGCGCGCGCGACGCCCTTCGCGCACGTGGCCAGCAGTTCATCGCGATGGATGCGCCAAGCTGTCCCGCGATCGATCGGATGAGAACCGGTAGCGACACTGCCAATGTCGACGAGATCGTCGCCGGCATGCGGTCCATACCGTACAGCCGGACGAGCGAAACGCGGACCGCGCCCACCCAAACCGGTCTCCAGCTCCCCGAAATCACCGTCCCGCGGGACACTGGCGGTGGCATGTCGACCGGGGGCCCGGTGTCGGGGATGTCGATCCGCTAGTTCGACGCCCGCCCCGGCCTGCAAGGCAGGCCGGGGCCGATCGGAGCGAGGTCTCGCGGGTCGCCTCCGACCCGCTTCGCTTAGCCGTTCCCTTCGTTTCGGTCGTTGCCCTTCCCCTTTTCCTTTTCCTTTTCCTTGGCGGGAGGTGGGGCGGGTTGGCGCGACTGAGGCTGCGGACGCTCGGCCTGCGGTTGCGGTGGCGGCCTGGGCGTTTCGCGGCGTGCTTCCGGCGCCGGTTGACGTTCGGGCGCGCGCTGCTGAGGCTGGGGTTGCGGCTGGGGCTGCGGCGGCCGCGCACGCGGTGGCTCGGGCTGCGGCCGAGGCGGTTGCGGCTGGGCTTGCGCAGGCCGAGGCGCTTGCCGCTCCTCGGGCTGCGGCCGAGGCGGCTGCGGCTGCGCCTGGGGCGGCCGAGGCGCTTCCCGCTCTCCTTGCTGCGGTCGAGGCGGCTGCGGCTGAGCCTGCGATGCAGGCGTGCCTGGTACCGACTGCGCAGGCGGCCGCTCGCGCCGCGTCTCGGGCGCAGTTTGCGGCTGCGGCGACCGGGGCGGTTGCGCTTGCGGCGCGGGCGGTGTTGGCTGCGGTGGCCGCGTGCGCTCGCGAAGCTCGGGCGTTGGCGCGGGACGCGCAGGCGTGGCGGGGGCAGCCGCCGCAGGGGGCTGCGCTGGACGTGGCGCACCCGGTGGGGTGTCGGCCGGACGCTCGCGCGCCTGTTGTCGTGCCGGCGGTGCGGTGCTCGGCGCCGGCTTGGGCTGCGTAACCACCTTTACCGGCGGGCGAACATTGGCGGATGCCGGCACCGCGCTTCGCAGCGCCTGCCGTTCGGGCGCGGTGAGCGGCCGTCCCGGATTGCGCTCGAGCGCCTGCACCTTCTGCGCGTCCGGAATGGGCGGAGGCGGCGGCGCCGCCTTCGCCACCACCGCGCGTTGCAGCGCTGCCGCGGGAGGCTTCGCTCGCGCGACCGGCGCGGCGCCGGCGAATGCCGGGCGAGCCGGGGCAACGGCCGCGACTGCGCGGGGCTGCGCCCGCGCCAACGCGGCGGCGGGTACCTGCAAGGCCACGCGCTGCACGTTCTGCGCCTGAGCGAACGCCGCCGGCGGCACCGCCGTCACCGCGTTCGGCGCGCGGCGGTTGCGGTAATCGATCTCTCCAATCCGCGTCGGGTTGTCGTAGATGTTCGTGACGTTCGTCACGTTGACTACCGTGTTCGTGACGTTCACCTGCCGGAAGTAATTGCGGCTCACGTGGTACGGCGGCACGTACACTTCGCGGGGCGCGAGCGGGAACCATCCGATCGCCGGACCCGACGCAAGCGTGAATGCCGTGCCCGCGCCACCGACGAACACCACGAGCGCCGGCGCATACACCGCGCGCACGCTCCGCGGACCGGGAACCCATCCCCAGCCGCGATCGAAATGTGCCCACCGTCCGTAGTGGAACGGCGCGAAGCCCCACGGCTCGTCGTCGACCCACGTCCATCCCCACGGATCGACCCACGCCCAGTGACCTTCGCGATACGGCGCCCAATCCGGACCGCTCACGCGCGGGAACCAGACGTCGCCATAACCGGATTCGGCACCCCAGGCGCCGTAGCGATCGAGATCCTCGTAGCCGACGACCGTCGGCGATACGTAACGAAGCGACGTCGAGCTCGTGTGGACGCGGTCGCGATCGGCGACGAAACCGTCGAACGGATCGGGGGGCGGCGGCGCGACGAACTCGCTGTCGCGAACGTCGGTGCCATAGAAGCGGTACGCCTGACCGTCGGTGATCACGTACGACGCCGTTTCACCGTACACGTCGCCTTCGCCGTTTCGTACGAAGACCGTCGTCGACTGGTCCTGACCGTCGACGACGAAGCGGTACTCGCCCGGCCGCGTCACCGAGAACGCTAGGTTCGGCGTGTCGATCTCGACGATGTTGCCTGCGGGCAGGCTGCGCACGCGGACTTCGAGCGTGCCTTCCTGCACCTGCATCTGCGCCGTGCGATCGTCGAGGTTCGATACGGTGAGGTTCGTCGCATCGCCGATCCACCACGTGCTGTCGTCGATCGCGAGCTCCGCGCGCGAATTGGCGTCCGCCCAGAGGCGATCTCCGGTGATGATCGGGCGATTCAAGCGCGCGTCGACCCATTCGTCGCTGCCTCCGGGCGAGAAGCTCACGCTCCCGCTCGCATATGAAAGGCGCGCGACGCGTGCCGGCGGGTCGGTATCGACGTCCTGCGCTCGCGCGTACGCAACGCACGCGAAGAGCATGGCGGCCAATGCAATGCGTGTTGCCGCCACGAAAGTGTTGGTTCTGGTCATCGCTTCGTCCCTGGCTGGCCCATGTGGGTGGAAGTCCTACGCGAGACCGCGGATATGCCGTCCCCTGCGGTCATAACTACACGCTGCCTCGCAAACGCGAGAGTCGTTAAGTGATTTCGCCTGACGAGGCAAGCATCGCACCAGCCAAAACGTTCGTACGCGGCGTATTGATGACATGACTTGCGTCGCCGATGGACGACAACACGTGCGGCGGCGCGCGCGCGGTATGATTGCGCGCCGGACCCCTGCGTTTGCGAAAGTCCTGTCGCGCCATGCAGGTCGAAGAAACGATCGCGCGATGCGCGACTTGCAAAGCTGTTACTTTTCGCAAAGAACCGCCCGGTCTTGCATGCGGTCGAAAACGCGTTCTTGGGACTGCGATGCTCGCGATCGCAACCCGTCAAGTGACAAGGAGCAACGAGATGAAACCCCTCTTCGCGCTTTCGGGAATTGCGCTTGCCCTTCTCGCGGGCGCGCCGCTCGCGCAACCATCGCCGCCGCCGTTGCCGCCGCTCACCCCCGAGCAATCGGCGACGGTCTCGCAGCGGATGGATCTTTATCGGCAGGAAACCGAGGGACGCGTGGCGCGCGGCGAAATCACCGCCGACGAGGCCGATCGGCTGATTCGCTGGCGCGAGTGGCAGATCGCGCGCCAGATTGCCGGCAGATCGAATCCGCCGCCCCCCGACGACAACGGCGTGCCACCCGACTATCGCGAAGCGCCGTCGCCAAGCGGCGTCCCGCCGGATTACCGCGGCGCGCCCCCTGCGGACTACGGGAGCGCACCTCCGCCCGACTACGTCGTCGTGCAGCCGCCCGCCTACTACGGGCCCTACTACGGCTATCCCTCGCCCTATTACTGGGGTCCTTATCCCTACCCTTATCGGTATTACTGGGGGCCCACGGTCTGCGCCGGCGGATTCGGTCACCATTTCGGCGGCCGGATCTGCTTCTGAATTTCGTTTCACGGCGCAGCAACGCGCGGAGGCACCGTATCGCGACACGTTGCGCCGTTTTCCTGGCATGCGTCGCGCTGCTCGGTTCCGGCGCTTGCGCGGCGTTCGGCTTCGATGAGGTCGCGCGTCGCGCACGCGACCTTGCCGCATCGGCGTACAAAAAGCCGGACGTTGACCTGCCCAAGGCGCTGCAGGAGCTCACGTACGACCAGTATCGCGACATTCGCTTCAGGCCCGATCGCGCGATGTGGCGCAAGCAGAAGCTGCCGTTCGAGCTCATGTTCTTCCACCAGGGGCTCTACTACAACTATCCGGTCAAGCTGCACGAGATCGCGCCCGATGGCGTGCACGACATCCCGTTCGATCCGAGCCTTTTCGACTACGGCAAGAACCACATCGACCCGAACACCCTGAAGGGCCTCGGCTTCGCCGGCTTTCGCGTGCACTACGCGATCAACTCGCCGAAGTACAAGGACGAGGTGCTCGTGTTCCTTGGCGCGAGCTATTTTCGCGCGCTCGGCAAGGGACAACGCTACGGGATTTCGGCGCGCGGATTGGCGATCGACACGGCGCTGATGTCGGGTGAAGAGTTCCCGCGCTTCACCGAATTCTGGATCGAGCGCCCGACGCCGCAGGCACGCGAACTGCATATCTACGCGCTGCTCGATTCTCCGCGCGCGACCGGCGGATACGGCTTCGTGCTGAAGCCGGGCGTCGACACGGTGCTCGACGTGCGCTGCGAACTCTATCTGCGACAGAACGTCTCGAAGCTCGGGATCGCGCCGCTCACGAGCATGTACTACTTCGGCGAAAATCACCGGCTCGGCATCGACGATTTCCGTCCCGAGGTGCACGACTCGGACGGCCTTTCGATCCAGTCCGGCACCGGCGAATGGATCTGGCGGCCGCTCGTGAATCCGAAGCGACTGCTCGTCACGTCGTTCGCCGTCAACAATCCGCAGGGCTTCGGCGTCCTGCAGCGCGACAAGAGCTTCTTCGATTACGAGGATCTGGAGGCGCGCTACGAGACGCGCCCGTCGGTGTGGATCGAGCCGAAGGGCCCGTGGGGCAACGGACGCATCGAGCTCGTGCAGATTCCGACACCCGACGAAACGAACGACAACATCGTCGCGTATTTCGTGCCCGACGTCTCGCCCGCGCCGCTTGCGCCGTACGACCTTCAGTACCGCATGCTGTGGCAGAAGGAAAACGAGACGCGGCCGTCGCTCGCGTATGTTTCGCAATCGCGCCGCGGCCACGGCTACCGTCGCAAGCCCGACGACAGCATCGCGTTCATGATCGACTTCGAAGGCGACGTCCTGCGCAAGCTTCCGCCCGACACGCCGGTGCAAGGCGTGGTCAGCACCGACTCGAATATCGAACTGCTCGAAGCCAACGCGTATCACAATGATGTGACGGGCGGCTGGCGGCTCGCGCTTCGCATCCGCCGCCAGGACGACAAGAAGCCCGGGGAGATGCGCGGGTTCCTGCGTAACGGCGGCATGACGCTTTCGGAGACATGGAGCTACATCCTGCCGATCAATTGAGCGCCGCGGAGCGGATGCGGCGCTACTTGGCGCGCCTGCCGCTCTCGCCGGGCCGACGTGCGGCGCTTCTCGCCGATGCGCTTTCCGGCGCGCGCGACACGGCCGAGGCGCTCGGCCGGCTGCATGCGTCGCTCGCGGCCTCCGCCGCGCATTCCGCGAACGCCGCGTACGCGACGATCGGTGCGCGCCTTCGTCTCGCGATCGGATTGAGCGGCGCGCGCGCCGACGCCATCCAGAACCGCGACGTGCACGGGCGTGAACGTATCGAGACGACACCGCGGCTTGCACGCAGTCCCATGGCGCCGCATGCATGGCCGGGGCGTCGCCCTCGCGCGCGCCACGACGATGCGCCGCTGCAGGAACGTCGGGTCGCCGCGCGCGATCCGGGAAGCCGCTGGCGCGTGCGCGCGGCGCACCGGCGCATCGTGCTCGTCGTGCTGATCGTCACGCAGACCCTCGTCGCGACCAATTACATGAGGCTCGTGCTGCCGTATCACGGACGCACGCTGCTCGAGATCGGGATGCTCGTCCTCTTCGGCGTCCTGTTCGCATGGATCTCGGCCGGCTTCTGGACGGCGCTCGCGGGCTTCTGGCTGCTCGCGCGCGGCGGCGATACCTACGCGATCTCGCGGCGAATGATCGGCGACGGGCCGGCCGCGATTCCCGCCGACACGCGCACCGCTGTCGTCATGCCGATCTGCAACGAGGACGTGCCGAGGCTATTCGCGGGCCTTCGCGCGACCTATGAATCGCTGCGCGACACCGGCGTGCTCGACCGCTTCGATTTCTTCGTGCTCTCGGACACGGGCAATCCCGACACGCGCGTCGCCGAGGTCGACGCGTGGTTCGCGCTTTGCACCGCGGTGGATGGCTTCGGCCGCATCTTCTATCGCTGGCGACAGCATCGGATCAAGCGCAAGAGCGGCAACATCGCCGACTTCTGCCGGCGCTGGGGACGCAAGTATCGCTACATGGTCGTGCTCGACGCCGACAGCGTGATGAGCGGCGAATGCCTGACCTCGCTTGTGCGCATCGCCGAAGCGAACCCGGACGCGGGCATCATCCAGACGGCACCGCGCGCCGCCGGACGCGACACGCTTTATGCGCGCGTGCAGCAATTCGCGACCGGCGTTTACGGCCCGCTTTTCACCGCCGGCCTGCATGCATGGCAGTTCGGCGAATCGCATTACTTCGGGCACAACGCGATCATTCGCGTCGCGCCGTTCATTCGCTACTGCGCGATCGGTCGGTTGCCCGGTCGCGGCGCGCTGTCGGGCGAGATCCTGTCGCACGATTTCGTCGAGGCCGCGCTGATGCGCCGCGCCGGTTGGGGCGTGTGGATCGCGTACGATCTGCCGGGCTCGTACGAGGAGATGCCGCCGAACCTGATCGACGAGCTCGCACGCGATCGTCGCTGGTGCCAGGGCAACCTGATGAACTTCCGCCTGTTCTGGATGAAGGGCCTGCATCCCGCGCATCGTGCGGTGTTCATGACCGGCGCGCTCGCGTATCTCTCCGCGCCGCTGTGGTTCCTGTTCCTCATCCTGTCGACGGCGCTGCTCGCCGTGCATACGCTGTCGGAGCCGCGCTATTTCGTGCATCCGTATCAGCTCTTCCCGATCTGGCCCGAATGGCGTCCCGAATGGGCGATCGGGTTGTTCTCGGCGACCGCGGTGCTGCTCTTCCTGCCGAAGCTTCTGGCAGGCCTTCGTGTCGCGATCACCGATCCGGCCGATCACGGCGGTCGCTGGCGTCTCGCCGCGAGCCTCCTCGGCGAGGTCGTGTACTCGGCGATGCTCGCGCCGATCCGGATGCTCTTTCACACACAGTTCGTCGTCACCGCGCTCGCGGGACGCACGGTGCGCTGGAAATCGCCGCCGCGCGGCGACAACGAGACCGATTGGAGAACGGCCATCGCGCGCCACGGTTGGCATACGCTCGTCGGCGTCGTGTGGGCCGCCATCGTCTGGTGGCTCAATCCGTCGTACCTCTGGTGGCTTTTACCGGTCATCGGCGCGCTGATTCTGTCGATCCCGCTGTCCGTGTTCACGAGTCGCACGTCGCTTGGTCGCAAGCTGCGGCGTCGCGGCTACCTGCTTATCCCGGAGGAATCCCGACCGCCCGAGGTGATCCGTGCGACGCGACGCCATTGGCGCAAGGCGGCGCTTCCCGCGGATCTCGCGACGGCGATCGTCGATCCCGTCGTCAACGCGCTCGTGTGCGCGCAGGCGGTGGCGCGTCCGGTGAGCGGCTGGCCGCGCGAAGCGATCGCCGATGTGCTGGTTGGCCGCGCGCTGCGGCAGGGACTCGACGCGCTTGGCACGCAGGATCGCAATCGCCTGCTCGCCGATCCTCCGGCGCTCTCGGCGTTGCACTTCGCGGTGTGGACTTCGCCTGCCGCACACGAAAGCTGGCGCGAAGCAATCGCAGCGGCTCCGTCGCGGGCGCGCACGCGCCATTGGCGCGCGGAAGCCGATAGCGCGCCGACGGTCGCCGGTGTACCGATTCACGCATCGCAAACCGCACATTAGCCGACGCCATGTCGACGATGCCGAGGGACACTGCCGCGACACGCACGAAGCGCGCACAGCGAACCGACGCGGTCGATCCGCTGCTCGATTCGATCTGGCCCTTTCTCGCGATCATCATCGTGCTGGTCGCGCTTGCCGTCACCGATTTCCTGCTCGTGGAGCCCGAGCGTTCGGCGCGGATCACGCTGCTCGTGCTGAGGCTCGCCGCGGGCGCGGCGCTCCTGATCCTCGCCGGCCTCACGCTTCGGCGGCTCTTCCAGCAACGCACGCAATTGCAACACGCGCTTCGCGCGAGCGAGGAGCGCCTTCGCGATTCGCTGTCCGACCTGTCGATGAGAAAGCAGGCCGAGGCGCTGCTCGAGGACGAGAAGGAGCGCGCGCAAGTCACGCTCGCGTCGATCGCCGATGCGGTCGTCACCGTCGATACGTCGGGGCGCATCGAGTTCCTGAATCCCGCGGCCGAGCGCGTCACCGGCTGGTCGCTCGAGGAGGCGCGCAAGCGTCCCGTCGTCGAAGTGTTCGCGGTGGTCGACGAGGCAACCGGCGCGCCGATTCCCGATCCGCTCGCGCGTGCGTTGACCGAAGGCGCCGTTGTCGAGGCCGAGCGCAACGTCGTACTGCTGTGCCGCGGCGCCGAATCGATCGCGATCGACTACAGCGTCGCCCCGATCCGCGATCGCGGCGGCAATATCGTCGGCGCGGTGCTCGTCATCCAGGACATGAGCCGGGAGCGGCAGTACGCGGCGCGCCTTTCCAATCTCGCGAGCCACGACGCGCTGACCGGGCTTCTGAATCGACGCGAGTTCGAGCAGCGGGTGCGCGCGATCGTCGAGGATCGCGAAGCGCATGAGGGGCAGCACGCGGTGCTCTATCTCGATCTCGACCAGTTCAAGGTCGTCAACGACACGAGCGGTCACGCCGCGGGCGACGAACTCCTGCGCCAGGTCGGTGCGCTATTGCGCCCGCGGTTACGCGAAGGCGACGTGCTCGCGCGTCTTGGCGGCGACGAATTCGGCGTGCTGTTGCCGCACTGCCCGCCCGCGCCGGCGCTGCGCATCGCCGAGGCGTTGCGCAAGGCGATCGTCGACTTCCGCTTCGCGTGGAAAAACCGCTCGTTCACGATCGGCGTCAGCATCGGGCTCGTGAATCTCGCCGACGGCCCGCATACGCTTGCCAGCATTCTGTCCGCCGCCGACGCCGCGTGCTATCTGGCGAAGGACAAGGGCCGCAATCGCGTGCAGGTCTATCGTCCCGAGGACAGCGAGGTGACGCTGCGGCGCGGCGAAATGGAATGGGTGCACCGCCTCCACCGGGCACTCGCCGAGGACCGGCTCTGCCTCTACTCGCAGCCGATGCAGGCGATGCACGCGCCCGCGTCGCAGACGCGCCACGAGGAGCTCCTCGTGCGGCTGATCGACGAGCAGAACGAGATGATCCTGCCGACGGCGTTCATTCCCGCTGCCGAGCGGTATCACCTGATGCCGTCGATCGATCGCTGGGTGATACGCACGGCGTTTCGCGCGCTCGCCGAGCGTCGCGCGACGGGGGTCGCGCTCGGCACGTACGCGATCAATCTGTCGGGCGCGTCGATCGGCGACGATCAGTTCCTCGATTACGTCCGCGAGAATTTCGCGCGCTTTCGCATTCCCCATGCGTCGATCTGCTTCGAGATCACCGAGACCACCGCGGTGACGAGCCTTTCCAAGGCCGCGGAGTTCATCGGCGCGCTGCGCGAGCCGGGTTGCCGCTTCGCGCTCGACGATTTCGGCGTTGGCGTGTCGTCGTTCACCTATCTCAAGCAACTGCCCGTCGACTATCTGAAGATCGACGGGAGCTTCGTGAAAAACATGCTCACCGATCCGGTCGATGCGGCGATGGTCGAGGCGATTCACCGGATCGCGCGCGTGATGGGCAAGCAAACGATCGCCGAGTCGGTGGAAACCGCGGCGGCGCTCGATGCATTGCGAAGCGTCGGCATCGACTATGCACAGGGCAACGCGATCGCGCCGCCGACGATGTTCGCGCCGCCGGGCGCGCGCATGCGCCACGTCGCGGAGCGAGGGCCACGCGAAGCGCCGCGACCGGCAGCCGTGCCGCAGCGCGCCGCGCTCGTGTCGCGGATGCGTCATGAGGGGACACGCAGATGAGCGGAAGGAACGCAATCGTGACCGGCGCGGGCAGCGGCATCGGACGCGCCGTTGCGCTCGCGCTCGCGAGCAATGGTTATCGCGTCGCGATCGCGGGACGTCGGCGCGACGCGCTCGACGAAACAGTGCGCGCCGCGGACGACCACACCGAAAGCGTGCTGCCGGTCGTCGCCGACATCTCGAAACCCGAATCGGTCGCGGAATTGTTCGCGACCGTCGCGTCGCGCTTCGGCCGGCTCGATCTGCTCTTCAATAACGCGGGGATCGGATCACCGGCGGTCGGCCTCGAAGATCTGCCGTTCGAGGCGCTGCGCGCAGTCATCGATACGAACCTGCTCGGCGCGTTTCTCTGCACGCAGCACGCGATTCGCATGATGAAAGCGCAGACGCCGCGCGGCGGCCGCATCATCAACAACGGCTCGATCTCGGCGCACGCGCCGCGTCCCGATTCGGCGCCGTACACGGCGACCAAGCACGCGATCACCGGCCTCACCAAATCGACGTCGCTCGACGGACGCAAATACGACATCGCGTGCGGGCAGATCGACATCGGCAACGCCGAAACCGATCTCGCGGCGCGCATGGCGAAGGGCGTTCCGCAGGCACATGGCGCGATCGCCGTCGAGCCGCTGATGGACGTCGCGCACGTCGCGAGCGCCGTGCTCTACATGGCGAGCCTGCCGCTGTCGGCCAACGTGCAGTTCATGACCGTGATGGCGACCAAGATGCCGTTCGTGGGACGCGGATAGCGGTCTACGTACATCCGCGCAGCAGAAAGATCACGATCAAGATCGGTACCGGCACGCCGATCAGCCAGGCGAGGACGTATCCCCAGCGCCCCTTCTGCGCACTGCGGAATGCTCGCAGCTTCGTGAGCGAAGGCGCGGCGCGCGGCGGGCGCTTCATTGCGCTTCGTGCGGAGGTTGCGGGCTCGACGGCCGCGCGCCCGCGACGTTGGATTCGATCACTTCCGGCGCGCGCACCGGATCGAAGTCGACCCACTTGCCGTCGCGCCACGCGCCGTCCGCGCGCTCGATCATTCGCGCGCCATGGTCGCGCAGAACGTCAACGGCGATCGAGCGATCCTCGGCCGAGTTGGCGCTCACGGCGACCATCACGCCTGCCGGCCTCGGCTGGGGGGCCGGCTGATCGTCGCCCATCTTGCGTACGGCGCCGGCGAGCGATCCTGCATAGGCGCCGGCAGCGGCGCCGCCGGCCACCGCAATCGGACCGAGGATCGGCGTCGCGGCGAGCCCCGCAGCAGCGCCAACGGCCGTGCCGATCGCGGCGCCCTTGACCGCGCCGGTATCGCCGCCCTTCGCTTTCGCGTCCGACGACTCGTCGCCTCCGATCGGAATCGCCTGATGCTGGCCGGGCGGGCGCAGCGAGAACTGGTCGAGATCGGCGGCCTGGAATCCCGCGTCGCGCAATTGACGCGCGGCGCCGGTGGCCGCCTGCTCGTCGTCGAAGACCGCTGCCACGATCTGCGTCATCGTCATCCCCTGCAAGGTCCCGATGCGAGGGACCGACGAGTTCAGGGTAGACGCGATCGACGCGGATGGAGGATCGGTACCGCGCGGAATAGCGTGTAAGGATGCGCCTACGATCGTCGGGTACGACCGGTTGCGGAGGTCACTGCCCGTGCTCGGGCGTGGGACTGCCGGGGCATTGGCTGACCTTGCCCCAATATCCGCTGCAATACCGAAAGCGTACGCGCTGTCCGCAAACGACGCGGGCAATGAAATCCTCTCGCGTGCAGCGCGAGAGCTCGTCGTCCATGCGCGCCCAACGGTCGCGGGGATGGGAGACCGCGGACTGCGTGGCGACATGGGTGGGCGCCGCCGGTGGCGCGCGTGGCACGGGCTCCGAGACGACGGTCGGCGGTTCCTCCCGTGGCTGCTCGGCCGCGGAAGCGTTCTTCGTCGCGGTTCGACGGGTGGGACGCGGCGTCGTGGGATTCGGCGGCAGCTGCTTGATCTCGACCGGGGCCACTGCCGCGGACGCCTCGGGAGCAGGCTGCGAGGCGCCGGTCGATGCGTCCGACGACGGATTCCCGGCCGTCGCCTGCGCGGGCGCCTCGGGTGGCGTCACAGCTTGCGTGGTTTGCTCCGGGGTCGATCCGGCCGCGCTTGCGGCGTCGGGGGTCGTCACGCTCGGCGACGCCGATGTCGCGGGAGCCGCATCCGCCGTCGAAGTGGATGGCTCGTGTCGCAGCCGGGTGCCGACGACCGCAGCCGACGCGAGCGCCACAACGACGCCTGCCACGACGAGCGCGCCCGCCAGTCCTCGGCGACTCGGCGCATCGTCGTAGGCGGGACGGGCAGCCGGCCCAGCATCGGCGCTGGCCGCGGCCGCCCCCCGACGCTTTGGGAATTTTGCAACCGCTGCTTTCCGCTGCGAATCCGGCGAGCGCGGGGCAGGATCGGCATGCGCCGCGTTCGCGGCTTCACGCGCACGACCCTTTGCCAGCGAGGCCGCCGCGACGGCTGCGATCGGCGTCGGAACGTTCTGTTCCGCGCCGCAGTGAATGCAATAGCGTGCGCCGGCGACGACCCGCTTTCCGCAAGCCGGGCAGGTGGTGCGCCGGTCTCCGCCGTTTACTTCGAAAGTCACCAGGTGTTCCGAAAAGGTGCCGCGAAACCGTCCATCGTGCCCGAAATCGCCGTGCGATTGAAGTGTGGAATTTTTACACGACGATCGGTTTTCAAAATCGAGCCTGGCCCCTTTAAATCCGAGGCGTCGGCGCCTTCGGCGGCGCGGCGCGTCAACCTTTATCCTCTATCCTTGCACTGTCTTGTGACTTCTGACTTCTGACTCCTGACTCCTGTGCCCGTCGACCTCGAAAAGATCGAGAAGCTGACCCGCGAACTGATCGCGGCGCTCGGCGAGGATCCCGACCGCGAAGGTCTCGTGAAAACGCCGGAGCGCGTGGCGAAAGCGCTCGCGTTCCTGACGTCCGGCTACCGCAAGGACCTGGCGTCGATCATCAATGGCGCGATCTTCACGCAGACGACGAACAGCATGGTGATCGTGAAGAACATCGAGGTGTACAGCCTTTGCGAGCATCACATGCTGCCGTTCTTCGGCCGCTGTCACATCGGCTACATCCCCACGGGCCGCGTGTTCGGTGTCTCGAAGCTCGCGCGCCTCGTCGACATGTATGCGCGCAGGCTTCAACTCCAGGAGCGGCTCACCGAGCAGATCTCGCAGGCGGTCCACGAGTCGATCGACGCGCGCGGCGTCGGCGTGATGATCGAGGCGCGCCATCTCTGCATGATGATGCGCGGCGTCGAGAAGCAGAACTCGGAGATGGTCACGTCGTCGGTGCTCGGCACGTTTCGCGAATCGCAGGCGACGCGCGAGGAATTCCTGGCGCTGATCGGCTCGCGCGGTTGATGCTCGCTCGTTCGCGGTCCGCGGCGCGGGCCCGTTTCGCGCCGAGCATGGCGATTAGCGAGTGACGGATGAGGCACCCCGCGCGCCCGTCAGGCGCGACCGCGCGCTTCTCGCGCATCCCCCGTTCATTCTCTTCTTCGTCGCGCGATGCCTCGCGATGCTCGCGCGCCAGATGGTCGCCGTCGCGGTCGGCTGGCAGATGTATGCGCTGACCGGAAGCGCGCTCGACCTCGGATTCGTCGGACTTGCGCAATTCGTTCCGTCGTTTCTGCTCGTGCTCGTCGCCGGTCACGTTGCCGACCGCTTCGATCGTCGCCGCGTCGTGCAGGCCTGCGTGATCGTCGAGGGCGCGGCTGCGCTCGGCCTTTGCATCGGCAGCGCGCTCGGACGCATCGAGCCTGCGATGATCTACGCGCTGGTCGTTGTCGTGGGCGCTTCGCGCGCGTTCGAGATGCCGACGATGCAAGCGCTTCTGCCGGCCGTCGTGCCCGAATCGATTCTCGCGCGCGCGATCGCGGCCAATGCATCGGCGGGCCAGACGGCGATCATCGTCGGCCCGGCGCTCGGTGGACTGCTCTACGTCGCAGGTGCGAGCGTCGCGTACGGTGCGAGCGCGACGCTCTTTCTCGTCACGGCGATCGTCCTGTACTTCGTGAAGTCGCGGCATGCGCCGCGACCTGCGCAGGCGCCTCGGCTGTCGTCTGTGCTCGACGGCATCCGCTTCATTCGAGGCCACAAAGCGGTGCTCGGCGCGATCTCGCTCGACATGTTCGCGGTGCTGCTGGGTGGCGCGACGGCGCTTCTTCCCATTTACGCGCGCGACATCCTGCACACGGGCCCCTGGGGCCTCGGCCTGCTGCGTTCCGCGACCGCGGTCGGCGCGCTTGGCATGGCGATCTGGCTTGCGCGCCATCCGCTGCGCGCGCACGCGGGCAAACGAATGTTCGAGGCAGTCGCGCTCTTCGGCGTCGCGACGATCGTGTTCGGCGTATCGCGCTCGTTTGCGCTGTCGCTCGTCGCGCTGATCGTGCTCGGCGCCGCGGACATGGTGAGCGTCGTCGTGAGGCAATCGCTCGTGCAACTGCAAACGCCCGATCACATGCGCGGACGCGTCTCCGCCGTCAACGCGCTTTTCATCGGCACGTCGAATCAGCTCGGCGAATTCGAGTCGGGATTGACCGCCTCATGGCTCGGCGTGGTGCCGTCGGTCGTCGCCGGCGGCATCGGCACGCTCGCCATCGTCTTTTTGTGGATCCGGTTCTTTCCCGCGCTTGCCGCAACGAATCGCCTCGATGCGCGCGCGATCGACGTCGAGCACGCTACGCAAACGAAGACCCCGCGCTGACTTTCCGCTATTCCGCCACTGCGGCGGGCCGCGTCGCGCCGCCGCGACCGGGCTTGAGCAGCATCACGAGCGGAATCATCGCGACGAAGCTCGCGACGATGATCCAGAACGCGCGCAGGAGCCCGAGCATCTCGGCCTGCAACGCGACCTGCTGCGCGATCACCGCGAGTCCCTGCGCGCTTTGCGCGGTGAGATGCAGCGAATCGAGATACTGCGAGACCTGATAACGATACGGACCGACGAAGGCGCGCAGCGCCTCCCAGCTCGCCTGCGTGCCGCGCGCAAGCGATACGCTGACGATGGAGATGCCGATCGACGAGCCGATCGAGCGGATCAGGCTGTAGACGCCCGCGGCTTCGGCCGAGAGCGTCTTTGGCAGCGTCGCGAACGCGATCGCCGAAAGCGGCACGAACACGAAGCCGATGCCGATGCCCTGCAGCACGAGCGGCACGATCAGCGAAGACGGCGTCGTGTCGAAGCCGACGTGCGTCATCATCCATCCGCCGAGCCCGCCGGCCGCGATGCCGAAGTAGATGAGCGGTTTCGCGCCGACCTTGCCGACGAGACGGCCGACGATCAGCATCGCGATCAGGCTGCCGAAGCCGCGCGGCATCATCGCGAGGCCCGTGTCGAACGTCGGGTACGCGAGAACGTTCTCGAACAACAGCGGCTGCAGCAGCAGGCCGCCAAAAAGCGACAGCCCCATCGCGCCGCCGACGACCGATGCGGCGGCGAAGTTTCGGTCCGCGAACATCGACAGCTTGAAGAGCGCCTCGCCTTTCGTCATCAGCGAATGCGTGACGAACAGCACGAGACCCGTCGCAAGGACGACCGCCGACCAGCGGATCGATGCCGACGAGAACCAGTCCTGCTGCTGCCCGCGATCGAGCAGGTATTGCAGCCCGCCGATGAACATCGCGAGGAAAGCCAGTCCCCACCAATCCATGCCGCGGGCCTTGCGCGGCGTATCGGGCACGTGTCGCGAGGCGAGAAGGAACGACACGATCCCGATCGGGACGTTGATGTAGAAGTTCCAGCGCCAGTCGATCGTTTCGGTGATCCATCCGCCAATCGTGGGGCCGAGGATCGGTGCGACCATCACGCCCATCCCCCAGATCGCGAGCGCCTTGCCGCGTTCGTGCATCGGGTAGTTGTCGACCATGATCGCCTGCGAAAGCGGCACGAGCGACGCGCCGAACATGCCCTGTAGCAGGCGAAAGAGGACGATCTCGGGGAGCGACGTCGCGATGCCGCACAGCGCCGATGCCACGACGAATCCCGCGATGCTGACGAGCAGGTAGCGGCGGCGTCCGAGTCGATCGGTGAGATAGCCGGTCATCGGCATCACGATCGACGCCGCAACGATGTAGCTCGTCAGCACCCAGCTTATCTGGTCGGTGGAGGCCGAAAGCTCGCCGGCCATGTGTGGCAGCGCGACGTTGACGATCGTCGTGTCGAGCACCTGGATGACGGTCGCCGCCATGACGGCAAGCGTCAGGAAGAAGCGCGAGCCACTGCGCAAATCAGTGGCGCCGGGCCGCCCCAAGCCACTGGCGCGCCCCTCGGGGGGCAGCGAGCGAAGCGAGCGTGGGGGTCGTTTCACTTCGCTCATCGCAAAATGACTACGACGCGATCCGGACGGTGACGGTCGCCGTCGCGCCGACGCGAAGCGGAAAGCGAGGATCGGGATCGTCGATGCTCACGCGCACGGGCACGCGTTGCGCGACCTTGACCCAGTTGCCGTTCGCGTTTTGCGGCGGCAAGAGCGAGAACGCCGCGCCCGTCCCGCCGGCAAGACTCTCGACCTTGCCGTGGAACACGTGGTGCGGGTACATGTCGACGACGATCGTTGCGGAACGACCGGGCACGACGCCCGCAAGCTCGGTTTCCTTGAAATTCGCATCGACCCAGAAGCTGTGCGCGACGACGATCGCGAACAGCGGATTGCCGGGCGTCACGACGGTGCCGGCGGTCAGGTCGAAATGCGTGACGAAGCCATCGTCGGACGCGCGGACGATCGTGTGATCGAGATCGAGCTTCGCTTTCGTGAGCTGGGCTTGCGCGACACGCACCGCGGCCGTCGTGCCGTTGACGATGGTGAGCGCGGTGCGCGCCTTCTCCGCGCGCGCGTTCGCGGCGTCGAGCGCCGCCTGCGCGGTTTTCACGCGTGCACGCGCGTCGTCTTCCGCCTGCTTCGACACGAAGTTCTCCTTGACGAGTTGCGTCGTGCGCCGAAGGTTGGCGTCGGCGTTGGCGAGATTCGCCTTCTGCTGCGCGACATCGGCGTCGGCCGCGAGCACGTCCGACTGGTCCTGCCGGTTGCCCTGCTCGGCCTCGCGAAGCTTGCCCTCGGCTTCGGCGAGCGCCGCCTCGAACGGCCGCCGATCGATCTCGAACAGAATGTCGCCCTTGTGCACGAGCTCGTTGTCGTGAATCGGTACGGACACGACCTGGCCCATCACCAGCGACGAGACCTGGACGATGCGCGCATTCACGTACGCATCGTCGGTGCGCTGGCGCAGCGTGGTCTCGTGCCAGTACCCGGCGCCGGCGATGATCGCGATCACCGCGCCGACGGCGATCAGAATCGTGCGAAGCGAGGGTCGGAACGTGAGCTTCGTCATGGCCGCAGCGCATCCATGCACGTTTTCGCCTTGCCGAGCAGCGTGCAGAGGGTGTCGATTTCGTTGCGCGTGAGCCCGCGCATCACCTCGCGGCGCAGCCGACCGGCTTCGGCCTCGATCGTGGTCAGCAGCCGATGCGATCGCGGCGTGAGCGCGACGGCGTTTCGCCGCCGATCGCCTTGCACCGCGCTACGTGCGACGAGGCCATCGCGCTCCATCCGGTCGACGAGCGCGACCGTGGCAGGCGCACCAATGTCGAGCAGGTCGCCGAGCTCGCGCTGCATCAGCGTTGCGCCGGAGCGCGACAGCCACAAAAGCGCCTGCCATTGCACGCGGGTCAATCCAAGGGGGCGAAGCCGCCGGTCCAGCTCCTCGCGCCAGGCCTTGGCGAGGCCGCCAATGAGGAGGCCGAGCGCCTCGAGCCGATCCGCCGGCGCCGGACGACGCGAACCGGCGCCATGGGCGGGGTGCGTCGCATCAATTTGCATGCGAGTTATTCGCATGCGAATGATTATGAGGCGAATGACGCAGTTTTTCAAGCATCGAGGGTCGTTCGAAGCGCGTGAGACAATCGAACGCCACGCAAACGAACGCGAAGATCAGCAATGTCGAGCACCCGCGGCCGGCGATCCGGCGCCTCCAGCACCCGGCGCGCGCCATCGCCGAAATCAGCGCCGCGTGCGTCAGCCGCACAGAAGAACGCGCGTACAAAGCCAGCCTACGTCGTTCGCCACTCGCCGATCCACGGACGCGGCGTGTTCGCGACGCGCACGATTCGAAAGGGCGCGGACATCGTCGAGTACCGCGGGCGGCGCATCGACGCGAACGAGGCCGATTACCTGCCGGACAGCGATCCCGAAAATCCGTTTCACACGTTCCTCTTCGAGCTGAACGACGGTCGAGTCATCGACGCCGGCGTGCGCGGCAATGCGGCGCGGTGGATCAACCATGGCTGCGACCCGAACTGCGTCCCTTACGAAGACGACGAAGGGCGCGTGTTCATCGAGGCGAAACGGACGATCCGCGCCGGCGAGGAGCTCTCGTACGACTACAAGCTCAACGTGCCGGGGCGGCGAAGCGCGAAGATGCTCGCCAATTACGCGTGCCGCTGCGGCGCACGGCGCTGCCGCGGGTCGATGGTCGATCCGCGCAGGAAGAAGCCCAGGTAGGGCCCAGACAGTTTAGGGTCAGAGACGAAACTCGTGTGACAGCCACGCCAATCGCACATCGCGCACGAGTTTCTTCTCTGACCCTAAACTGTCACGCAAGGCCCGCGAGGCCCACCGCCGCGCCGACGAGCAACACCCACAGCGGATTGACGCGTGTCCATGCGAGCGCCGCGGCTGCCGCGATCGTCAGCACGAGCGCGCCGGACGAGCGATCCGCGCCGCGCGCAAGCGTATAGCCGCTCGCGAGAATCAACCCGATCGCCAGCGGCCCGAGCGCGCGTTGAACGACTGCGCGAACCTCCGACGTTCGCAATCGATCGACCCACTGCCACGCGGCGTAGCACGCGACCGACGACGGTCCGCACGAAGCAATCGTCGCGACGAGCGCGCCGGGAATGCCGGCGACCTTCCAGCCGATCAACGCCACGACCATCGCATTCGGGCCCGGAGCGAGTTGCGCGACGGCAAAGAGCTCCGCGAACTCGCCGCTCGTCATCCATCCTTCGACGTCGACGACGACGCGATGGATCTCGGGCAGGATCGCGTTGATGCCGCCGATCGCGACGAGCGAAAGCGCCGCGAAGCGCGTCGCGATCTCGGTCAGCACGTGCGGTGAACCGGTCATCTCCATTTTCGCGCGTGCCATTCGGCCGCGATGCCGATCGCGATCAGCACGGCGATCATCGGAAGCAGCGGCCATTGCAGGATGCCGACGGCGACGAACGCCGCGCCGCCGACGACCAGGCCGCGAACGGGCGGCCGCGCCTCGCGCATGAGCCGTACGCCGGTGCCGAAGATCAATCCCGCGGCGGAAGCCGATGCGCCCGCGATCGCGTTTCGCACCAGCGGATCGCTCGCCACCGACGCGTAGAGAATCGCGATCGCGAGCATGAGGCAAACAGGGACGAACAGGATGCCGGCGAGCGCGATCAGCGAGCCGATGGGTCCATGCGTGCGCGCACCGATGATCACCGACAGGTTGACGACGTTCGGCCCCGGAAGGACCTGGCAAAGGCCGATCAATTCGGCGAAATCGCGGCCCGACAGCCACCGCCGCTCGTCGACGATAACGCGGCGCGCCCATGGCAGCACGCCGCCGAAGCCCAGCACGCCCATCTTGAGGAAGCAGCCGAAAAGCGTTCCGCGGCTGATGTACGGAAGCGGCGATGGCGCTGCTGTGGCCGGCGTTGATGTGGGCATGTCGGACAAGCGCGCATTCTAGAGTGCCGCGCGGCGAGATTTGCGCGCGAGCATGCGTCGCGCATTGCGCGCATCGCCGAAACGCCGTCACAATCGCGCCGTTTCGTCGATCGGGGAACAGGCATTCATGAGCCGCAAGCGCAACGTTCAGCCGACGGGCACGACCGTGATGCTCGAATACGACTCGAAGGTGCTCGCCGAAAATCCGCTCGGCGACCCGCACCTGCGAAAGCTTGCCGTTTGGCTGCCACCCGGCTATGACAGCGGCGCCGTTCGTGGCCGAACGAGCGGACGCGGCCGGCGCTTTCCGGTGCTTTACGACTTCGTCGGTTTCACCGGGTCGGGGCTTGCGCACGTCAACTGGCGCCCGTTCGACGAGAACGTGCCGGAGCGCGTTGCGCGCCTTTTGTCCGAGCGACGAATGGGACCCGCGATCGTCGTGTTTCCCGACTGCTTCACGTCGATGGGCGGCAACCAGTACGTCAACTCGTCGGCGATCGGGCGCTACGCCGACTACCTGACGCGCGAGCTGATCCCGCTCGTCGATCGCGAGTTCCACACGCTCGCCTCGCGCGAGCATCGCGGCTGCTTCGGCAAATCGTCGGGCGGTTACGGCGCGATCTTCCATGCGATGCGCTATGCGCAATACTGGGGCGCGATTGCCGACCATTCGGGCGACGCGCTCTTCGATTTCTGCTATTTCACCGACTGGCCGAGGACGCTGAACGAGCTCGATCGTTATCGCAAGCGCCCGCGCGCCGCGGGCCGCATCGATGTCGTGCGCGACGAGCGCAACGCGGCCGGTGGCATCGACGACGGGCGCGTACGACGATTCCTGGACCACGTCTTCGCGAAGGACAAGCTGTCCGACGCCGAAGTGCATGCGCTGATGAACCTCGCGATGGCGGCGACCTACGATCCCGATCCAAGCGTGCCGCTCGGCTTTCGCCTGCCGTTCAATCTCGAGACGGGCGAACTGATCGCCGCGCGCTGGCGCCGCTGGCTTCGCAACGACCCGGTGAATCTCGTCGGGCAGTCGAAGCGGAACCTGAAATCGATGCGCGGCATCTACATCGACTGCGGCTGGCGCGACCAGTATCATCTCCATTACGGCGCGCGCCTTTTGTCGAAGCGCCTGACGCAACACGGCATCGCGCACGTGTACGAGGAATTCGACGACAATCACTCGTCGATCGATTACCGGATGGACGTGAGTCTTCCGTACCTCTATCGCGCGTTGAAGCCATGAAGGGAGGAGCTGATGCGCTGGGGCGATTTCCGGCGTAGCGACAACGTCGAGGACCGAACCGAGGGCGCGCCCGAAGGCAGCGGCGGCGGCGGCTTTCCGCTCGGCGGCATGCACATCGGCGGCGGCGCGCTGATCATCATCGTGCTGCTCGGCTGGTTCTTCGGCATCAACCCGCTCGACATGCTGAGCCTGCTGTCGGGCGGCGGTGGCGCCGTGCAGCAGGCGCCTTCGGCGCCTGCGCCAGGCTACGGTCCGCAGACGGGTACGAAGTCCGCCGACGTCAACAAGGACTTCTCGCGCGCGGTCCTCGGCGATACCGAGGACGTCTGGGGCGCGATCTTCAAGCAGATGGGCCGGCGTTACGACCCGCCGACGCTCGTGCTCTATCGCGGCTCGACCAGATCGGCGTGCGGGCGCGCGAACGCGGCGGTCGGTCCGTTTTACTGCCCGGGCGATCGGGACTTGTATCTCGACACGTCGTTCTTCAACGAGCTCGCGACGCGCTTCGGCGCGCCCGGCGAATTCGCGCAGGCGTACGTGATCGCGCACGAAGTCGGCCACCACGTGCAGAACCTCCTCGGTACGATGGACAAGGTGCAGGCGCAGATGCAACGCGCCGACGAGCGGACGGCCGATGCGCTGTCAGTGCGCCTCGAGTTGCAAGCCGATTGCTACGCCGGCGTATGGGGGTTCTACGCGCAGAAGCGCAACATCATCGACACGAGCGACGTCGAAGCCGGCCTGCGCGCCGCGGCCGCTGTCGGTGACGACAGCATCCAGAAGCACACGCAGGGCTACGTCGTTCCCGATTCGTTCACGCACGGCTCGGCCGATCAACGCACGCGCTGGTTCCGCACCGGCCTCGCCTCCGGCGACTTGCGCGAGTGCGACACCTTCGACAGCCACATTCGCTGAACGGTTGTGGGCTACCGCCCCGTTTGCGCAAATGCGACAGAGCTGTCAGGTTTCGACCGTTCGCGGACTTGCGCTTGCCGGCGCCGGTGCCCCCGCCTATGATGGCCCTCGAAAGGAGGGGGTGCCATGAAGAGCCTGATAGCGCTTTCCCTGATCGCGGTCGCAGGCGCCCTCGCGGGTTGCGCGCCTGCGCCGCTTACGAAGGCGGATGTCGACGGGAGAATCGTCTGCAACACCGACGAGATGGCGAGGGTCGAGCGTGCGGCAAGACGCGAGAACAGGGAAGTGCACTGGGTGAATTGCCCGCTCGCCACGCTTCGCGTCGTTTCGTAGCAAGGTCGGCAGCAAAAGAGTCGCGGTCGCCGGGCGTGCGCTCGCGCGCGCCCGCGGCGCGCGATGACTGAAACGGCCTGTCCCGGCTGCAGCCGGCCGATGCGTTCGGTTGTGCTTCTGCGTGAGGCGCTCCCCCCGACCAGCGTCGATCTTTGCGACGATTGCCAGGCGATCTGGTTCGACGCGAACGAAAGCTGGACGCTCACCCCCGGTGCGGTGATCGCGCTCTTCCGCGAAATCACACAGTCGAAACCCGGCACGCGCGCGCCGTACCCGGCGATCCTGCCGTGCCCGCGCTGCACGACGCCGCTCGCGCTCACGCACGACATTCAGCACACGACGCGCTTCACGTACTACCGCTGCCGGTACGGGCACGGCCGCTTCACGCCGTACGTGCAGTTCCTGCGCGAGAAGAACTTCGTTCGTCCGCTCGATCCCGGCGAGCTGTCGCGCCTTCGCGCGAGCGTCACCACCGTGCGCTGCGTGAGCTGTGGCGCGCCGGTGCCCGTCGACAAATCGGTCGTCTGTCCCTACTGCGGCGCGCCGGTGATGCTGCTCGACCCGGACGCGGTCACCCGCGCGATCGACACGTTGAACGCCGCCGAGGCGAAGCGCACCACACCGCAGCCCGCCAGTGGCGATGCGTTGATCGCCATCGCGAACGTCGAGCGCGAGCTGGCAAAAAGCCGGCGTGACTACGAGAGCGACAGCGGCGTCGATCTCGTCATGGCGGGGCTATCGGGATTGCGATCGCTTTTCCACTGACGCGCCCGCCATTGCCGCGTGCCCGCGACGCGGCGTCGGCGCCCAGACGCAAGGTAGAATGCGCACAGTCAGTTCGTGGAGGTCCCATGAGACATCCCGTCTTCAAAGTGTCCAGCGCGCTCGTCGTCGCCGCGTTTTCGATCGCCGCCTTCGCCCAGACGAACGCACCGGCTGCGAATGCGCCGGCAAGCAATGCGCCGGCGTCGACGAGCACCGAAGCGACGCCGCCGGTCCCGAAACCCGACTGCGGCAAGACGAGCGAGTATCCGGGCGACCTTGGCAACGACAGGCAGGCGGACAGAAAGATCAAGGAGTGGCAAAAGGAGTACATCTCGCACCTCGAATGCCTCAAGAAATTCGTCGAGGAGCAACAGGCGCTGGCCGTCGCGCATCAAAAGGCGCGCGACCAGGCCGCGAACGAATACAACGACGAGGTCAAGGCGTACAACGACCAGGTCCAGAAGGCGAAGGGCGGCTGACCCGTCGCCGTCGCGCCGTAATGCCACGCGCGCACGTGCCGGGCGCAAGGCCACTGCGATGGGGCGTTCGGAGCGCGATCGCGAAGGCGTGACCGGGCGGAGCGACGCTCGCGCATCACCCGACGTTCTGGCCGGCGTCCTGGTCGAGGGATTCGACCGCCACTACGCGCTTTTCCGCGATTGCGCGCGCGCCGCGAAGCGCTATTTCGAGGCGGCCAACTGGCTCGCGATCAGCCACGTCGCGCGCGATCGCATCGACTTCTACGAGCGGCGCGTCACGGAAACCGTCGAGCGGATCGAGCGCGAATGCGGCGTCACCGATGCCGAGGCGTTCTGGGCGGAGGTCAAGAAGCGCTTCATCGCGCATCTCGCCGAGCATCGCCAGCCCGAATGCGCGGAGACGTTCTTCAACACCGTGTCGACGCGGCTTTTGCATCGCACGTATTTCCACAACCGTTGCCTGTTCGTGCGCCCGGCGGCGTCGACCGAATATCTGGACGACGGCGCGCCTTCGTATCGCTGCTACTACCCGAGAAGGCTCGGGCTTCGCGCGACGCTGATCGACGTCGTCCTCGATTTCGATCTGGGCCTGCGCTTCGCCGATTTTCGCGGCGATCTGGTGCACGTGCTCGCCGCGATGCGAAGACGCCTGCCGCGGCCGTTCGTCGTCAACGCGAACTGCCAGATACAGATGCTCGCGAGTCTCCTCTATCGCAACCAGACCGCGTATGCGGTCGGTCGCGTCGTCAACGGCGACAGGACGTATCCGTTCGTCGCGGCGATCAAGCGACGCAACGACGAGCGCCTCTACGTCGACGCGCTTCTGACCGATCCACTCGAGCTCGCGCTTTTGTTTTCGGCGAACCGGGCGTATTTCCTCGCCGACATGGAAGTGCCGTCGGCGTACGTCGACTTCCTGCGCGCGGTCGTGCCGGACAAGACCGCGTCCGAGCTCTACACGATGCTCGGCTTGCAGAAACATGGCAAGACGCTCTTCTACCGCGACTTCCTGCATCATCTGCGGCATTCGACCGATCGGCTGGTCGTCGCGCCCGGCATTCCCGGCCTCGTGATGACGGTGTTCACGCTGCCGTCGTATCCGTACGTGTTCAAGGTGATCCGTGATCGCATCGCGCCGTCCAAGGACACGGACGCTTTGCGCGTCAAGCAGAAATACACGCTCGTCAAGCACCACGATCGCGCGGGTCGAATGACCGACACGCTCGAATATTCGGACGTCGCCATACCGCGCGAGCGCTTCACCGACGGGCTGATGGCCGAGCTCACCGCGTCGATCGCCTCGAAGCTCGAGCACGACGGCGATCACGTCATCATCCGGCATGTCTACATCGAGCGGCGGCTGACGCCGCTCAACCTGTTTCTGGCCAACGCCGACGAAGGCGAGAAAATGCGTGTCGTCCGCGATTACGGCAATGCGATACGCGAGCTTGCGGCGATCAACATCTTTCCAGGCGACCTGCTGTTCAAGAATTTCGGCGTGACGCGCTACGGCCGCGTCGTCTTCTACGATTACGACGAGATCGAATACGTCACCGACTGCCGCTTTCGCGCGATCCCGGAGCGCCCGCCCGACGTCGACGAATTGTCCGGAGAGGTATGGCACGCAGTTGGCGCGCACGATATCTTTCCCGAGGAATTCGCGACGTTCCTTCTGACCGATCCGATCGTGCGGCAGGCGTTCGTCGCGTTCCATCGTGACCTGCTCGACCCGCACTGGTGGCAGGCGATGCAGGAAGCGAATCGCGCCGGCCGGCAGATCGAAGTGCTGTCCTATCCGAACGCCGTGCGCTTCAGAAGCGCCACAGCGACGCCGCCCTCGCGCGCGCTCCTCGCGCCATGAAAGTGATCCCCCCGCCGATGCTATGCTCGCGCGTCCTGTCGAAGGAGGACCCGATGCGACGATCGCTCGCCACCCTTGCATTGACCGCCGTCGTTTGCGCCGGATGCGAGACGGGTCCGACCAAGGAGCAGATCGAGGCGGCGAAGAATTCCATCGACTGCGAGCGTCCCGGTGAGCACCTCGTCATCCAGTTCGGCAACAACGAGGCGCGGATCATCGTCCCCGGCACGGAGACGGTGGTGCTCTACCAGGTGCCCAGCACGTCCGGCGCACGCTTCATGAATGGATCGATGGAGCTCCGCGGCCGCGGGAAGGAGGTCGAGCTCGTTCGCGACCAGGCCGCGACACATTTCACGTGCAAGCCGCTGGAGATTCCGAAGAAGAAATAGCGAAAATCGGTGCCAGAGATGTATTTCCCGAACGAGCGCGTCGATTCGCAACGGCGGTGCCGGGAAATACATCTCTGGCACCGATTTTCGCGTTCAATGGCTCCCCGCCCGCAATGCCGGATCGACGTCGATGTACTGCCACCACTGCGAGCGGATAGGATGCGGCACGTACGCGCTGATCCACGGATGCCGCAGGCTGTCCTCGAGCAGGTGATACGTCATTCGCCACGGCGCGTATGCGACGGCGAGCTTCGTCATCCGATCGAAGAGCTTCGTTCGCGCCGGTGAATCGGGCAGCGTGCGCGCCTCTTCGTAGAGCTTGTTGAATTCCGGCAGGTTGAAGCGCGCGCTGTTCTCCGGGCCCGACGGACCGTAGAGAAGCTGCATGAAGTTCTCCGCATCCGGATAGTCCGCGTTCCAGCCGTCGCTTCGCATCGGAATCTTGCCGAGCCGCGCCATCTTGCGTAACTCGGGGACACGATCCTTCCTGACGACGATCCGGATGCCGATCGCGTCCATGTTCTTCTTCCAAAGTTCGTCACCCTCGCGCGCCGCCGAGTTGGGCGTCGACCAGCGAACGATCGTCAGCGGCTTGCCGTCGGGCGTTTCGCGATAGCCGTCGCCATCGCGGTCCTTGTAGCCGAAGTAGTCGAGCAGCGCCCGCGAGAGCACCGGATCGTAGATCTGCGCGTCGGTGCGAAGCTTCGGATCGTAGCCCGCGATGTCGGGTGGAATGGGGCCGTTCGCGGGAATGGCGCGGCCTTTGAGCAGCACGCGGATCGCTTCCTCGTTGTTGTAGCCCATCGCGATCGCGCGGCGCAGCGCAATCTTCTCGAGCGAATAGCCGCCGACGACGGGATCCTCCATGTTGAAGTAGACCCACCAGGTGTTGGGCCGAAGGAGCGCGTCGTGCACGATGCCGCGCGCAGCAAGCGACGCGCGCAAATTGCCCTTGTCGTCGAGCGCCTGCGTGATGAAGTCGACCGGCACAATGTCCAGAAAATCGATCTCGCGATTCATGAACGCGAGCCAGCGTGCCTGTCCCTCCTCGATAATGCTGATCTCGACGCGCGACGCCTGCGGCAGCCGCTTGCCGCGAAGCTCGGCCGCCACCTTTTTCGACGATTCCGGAATCGGTCCCGCCGGCTCGTAGTACGTCTCGCGAAACGTCGGGTTCGCGACGAGCACGATGCGCGTGCTGCGCCTGTATTCGCCGAGCATGTAAGGCCCGGTGCCGACCGGATGCGCGCCGATGTCGTTCCCGTAAGCGTCGACCACCTCGCGCGCCTGCGCCGCGATGTTCGGCACGGCGAGCACGTACACGAAGCGTAGATCGGGTTCGACGAGCCGGATCCGAAGCATGTAGCGATCGACGACTTCGAGACCCGGAATCTTTGCGTCGTAGTCGAAGTGCCCGGTCTTTTCCGCCTTCGCGCGCGCCTCGTCGCCGCCGACGATCTTGCCTTGCAGCATCCAAAGCCACGGCGACTTGACTGCGGGATCGAGGACGCGCTCGATGCCGTACGCGAAATCGGCGGCCGTCAATTCGCGCGGCTTGCCCTTGAACGCTGGATCCGGCGTGAAATGGATGCCCTTCCTGATACGGCAGATATACGTGCGCCCGTTGTCCTGGACTTCAGGCATCGACGCGAGCGCACGCGGCACGAGCACGACGGGCCGTGCAAGGTAGTCGTAGTCGAGCATCGTGTCGAAGACGTTCGCGATGATGCCGTCCGAGGCAGCATCGGATGCGAATGCCGGATCGAAGCTCGTCTCGGCGATTGAGAACGCGACGCGAAGCGTCTTGCCGGGTTCGGCGCCGTGCGAAGTCTGCGCGAACGCGATGCCGAGCGCGAGCGCGCAAAGAGCGAGAATCCTGGCGACGGCCATGCGCAACGCTTGAAAACGCGGACCGGCGGATCGTAGCATTGGCTCATCGTTGCCGAAGGAGCCACGCGATGGAGATGAAACGGATGAGCGGCGGGAACCTGCGGGCCGCCGGCTACGACGAGCGCATGCGCAAGCTCGTCGTCGAATTGACGTCGGGCACGCTCGAGTACACGGGCGTTCCGAGCGAAGTGTGGCGGCGTTTCTCCACGGCGTCGTCGCCGTGGTCGTACTACCGGGACAATATCGACGAGGAATACCCGGCGCGGCGCACGCGATAACCGTGGATCAGCGGCATGCGCGCAAGATCGCCGCCGCGCGTACGAGCGCGGCGGCGACGATCGCGATGCGGTGGTGTTACTGGATCGTGAGCTTGCGTCCCGCGACGGCGGGCTTCTTGACGAGCTTGAGCGTCAAGAGCCCGTTGTCGTATTTCGCCTCGCTCGTCGATTCGTCGAGCTCGACCGGCAGCGTGAAGCTGCGATAGACGTTGCCGTAGTAACGCTCGGTGCGAATCGTCCGCGCTGCATCGCCGAGCTCGGCGCCGCGCTTCACTTCCGCGGCGATGGTGACCTGGTTGCCTTCGATGGCGACGTGGATGTCGTCCTTGGTAACGCCCGGCAATTCGGATTGCACGATGTAGCCGTTATCGGTTTCCGCGACGTCGAGCAGGATGCTTCGCGGCGTGCCGCGCTCGCCGCGATCGGTGCGGAAGAAATTGCGGAAAAGCGCGTCCACCGCCGCGTCGGCGAATGGGTCGTAGATCTGCAAGCTGGCCATGGTGTTCGTTCCTTTCGTCTGTTGATGGAGGTCGGCGCCGCCCGCCGACGTCGCCGGCAGGCCCGCCTTCACACGGGCCAATCTAGGGTTGGCCGAGCGCCGATTCAAGGGCTTCCCGGGGCCCGCGTGCGTGCCGGTCGCATCTGTTCGATAATGGCCCGATGGACCGGCCGTCCGAACTCTCGAAGGCCCAGCGCAAGGCGCTCGAAGCCGCGCTTCGCAGCCGGCAACAGGCGCTGCGCGCCGACGTCGCAGCCAAGCTTCGCAATCAGGACGATCCGCGGCTCGTGGGCTTACGCAACCGGATGGAGGACACCGACGATTGGGCGATGGCCGACGCGATGGCGGCGCAGGACATCACGCTCGTGTCGCGCGACCTGACCGAGCTCGCGAGCGTCGAGGAAGCGCTATCAAGGCTCGCCGACGGCACCTACGGCGAATGCGTCGACTGCGAAAGCCCCATTCCGTTTCCGCGGCTGGCGGCGTATCCGACGGCGCGCCGATGCGTCGGCTGCCAGGAAACGCTCGAACGTCGCGAGCGCAGCCGCAAGTAGTCAACGACCCGATTCAGCCACGAGCGCGAAGGGCCGCCCCGAGCGCGAGTTGCTCCCCCCGCGGGGGCAGCGAGCGAAGTGAGCGTGGGGGATCATGACAGCGCTTCCTCGCGCGCGCCTGCCGCGGCGGTGCGCCGCGCCGCACGCGCCTTGGGCGCCGGGGCGAATCGCGCAAGCCAGGCGAAGAACTCGCGATACCAGAGCCGCGAGTTCTGCGGTTTCAGGATCCAGTGGTTCTCGTCGGGAAAATAGAGCAGCCGCGCCGGCACGCCCTTCGCCTTCAGCGAATTGAAGTATTGCAGCGCCTGCGTCGCGGGCACGCGATAGTCGAGCTCGCCGTGCACGACGAGCGTCGGCGTATTCGCGGTCTTCACGAAGTGATGCGGCGATTGCGCGAGCACGCGCGCCTCGTCGTCCCAATGAAACGCGCCGAGCTCCTTCGCGAAGAAGCGGTAGCCATCGGTCGCCATCATGCTTACCCAGTCGTAGCAGCCCGCGTGGCAAACGAATGCGCGATACCGATCGACATGGCCGTTCATGTACGCGACCATGAATCCGCCGTAGCTGCCGCCGGTCGCGATGAGCCGTTCCCGATCGATATAGCCTTGCGCGACCAGGAAATCCGTCGCGGCTTCGACGTCGGCCAATTCCTTCTCGCCGTAGCGACCGGTGATCGTCTCGAGAAATGCCTGGCCGAAGCCGGACGAGCCGTGGTAGTTGACCGAGACGACGACGTAGCCCTGCCCTGCGAATACCTGTGTGTTCCAGCGGAAGTGCCAGCCGTCGTGATGCGCCGCATGCGGGCCGCCGTGGATCGTGTGCATCAGCGGCCACTTCCGCCTCGGGTCGAAATTGGGCGGATAGGTGACGAACACCTGCACGCGCTCGCCATCCCAGCCGGCGACCTCGAATTCGCGTACGTCGCCGAGTGCATGCCGTGCGAGCAGCGCGCGGTTGTGCGATTCGAGCGCGCGCTCGCGGCTGCCATCGGATGCCGATGCGAAGAGCGCCGGCGGATGACGGGCGGTGTCGCGAACGTACGCGAGCACCTTGCCGTCGCGCGATTGCGCGTAGCTGCCGATGACGCCGCCGCTCACGATCTCCGACGCCTTCGTGTCGGCCAGCGGAAAGCGCCACAGACCGACGCGCCCACGATCCTCGACCAGCGCGAGCAGCGCCGACGAATCGGCGGTCCACGACAGATGCGTCGTCGCCCGATCGAACGACGCCGCGATGCGCCTGCTCTCGCCGCGTTTGCGCGTCAGCACGCGAAGATGCCCTTGATCGTTGTAGGCGCGCGCCGTGTCGTACGCGTGATAAGCAATGGAGCGGCCGTCGGGCGAATAGCACGGATGCTCGTCGGACAACCCGCTTCCCGACGTCAGGTTTTTCGTGCGGCGTGTCGCGAGATCGACGACGACGATGTCGCAGCGATTCATCATTCCCGGTTCGGGCGCCGGATCGATCGTCAGCGCGAGCTCGCGTCCGTCGGGCGAAATGTCGTACAGCTCGTGCGTGGGGTCCCACGGCTGCAGCGCGAGCCCGGTCCCCGCGAGCAGGTCTTCGCAGCGGCCCGTCGCGACATCGCACGCGAACACGTGCGGCTCGCGTCCGTCGGTGAGCCAGCGGTCCCAGTAGCGGTATTCGCCGCGCTCGGTCGTGTGCGCCTTGACCTTCGCGTCCTTCTTCTCGCGATAGCGCGCGGCTTGCGCGGCTTCGCTTGCGAGATCGGGCCATACCCACGAGACGAACGCGATGCGCTTGCCGTTGGGAAACCATTTGAGCGCGCTCGCGCCGGTCGCGATCTTCGTCAAGCGTGATGCCTCGCCGCCGTCCGATTCGATCAGGTAGATCTGCGCTTCGGAATCGTCGCCACGCTTCGCGGTGAACGCTATGCGCGTCCCGTCAGGCGAGAAGCGCGGATCGCTATCCTTGTCGCCCGCGGTGAGTCTGCGCGGCCGTTTGACGACGCCTTCGCGCGCTCCGAAGCCCGTCGGATAAAGCCACAATTCCGTGGTTCCGCTATTCTTGTCCATCGCGTACGACGCGACGGGCGCGCACGCGAGTCGACCGTCGGGCGAAAGCGACGGCTCGCCGATGCGTTTCACGCGCCAAAGCGCTTCCACGTAGAACGGTGGCTTTTCCGTGCTCGATGTTGCGCGACGAGCCTGCATCGGACGCGTCCTTCCGGGGTAGAATGAAGCGGCGATTGTAGTGGCAACGTGCACGACGCGTCCTTTTCCTCCAGAAAGAAGCTCCCATCGGGATTTCCAAACGTCACGCCGGTGCGCGCGAGCGCACGATGCCGGCGGGATGGGTGACCGCGTGACTTCATGAACTACCGTCGACTGGGCCGCTCGGGCCTCCAGGTGAGCGAACTGTCGTTCGGCTCGTGGGTGACTTACGGAAACCAGCTCGACGAGGGGCTTGCGCGCGAGTGCATGGCCGCCGCGTACGACGCCGGCGTCAACTTCTTCGACAACGCCGAGGTGTACGCGAAGGGACGCGCCGAAACGATCATGGGCGACGCTTTTCGCAAGCTTGGATGGCGGCGTTCGTCCTACATCGTGTCGACGAAGTTCTTCTGGGGTCTCTACGACGGCCCGAACGAGAAGAACACGCTGAACCGCAAATATTTGATGCAGGCGATCGACGGGTCGCTATCGAGGTTTCGCCTCGACTACGTCGACATCGTGTTCTGTCATCGTCCCGATCCGGATACGCCGATCGACGAAACGGTTTGGGCGATGCACGACATGATCGCGTCGGGCAAGGCCAACTACTGGGGCACGTCGGAGTGGAGCGCGGCCGAAATTGCGATGGCCCACGGCATCGCGGAACGCCATCACCTGCACGCGCCGATCACCGAGCAGCCGCAATACAACCTTTTTCATCGCGAGGGCGTCGAGGTCGAATACGCGCCGCTTTATCGTGATTTCGGTATCGGCACGACGACATGGAGTCCTCTTGCGTCCGGCCTTCTGTCAGGCAAATACAGCAGTGGCGTGCCGGCCGATTCGCGTGCGGCGATCAAGGGATTCGAGTGGCTTGCCGAGCGCATTCTCGAACCCACGCGGCTTGCGAAGGTCCAATCGCTCGTCCCCATCGCGCAAGAACTCGGCTGTACGCTCGCCCAGATGTCGATCGCCTGGTGCCTCAAGAATCCGCACGTCTCGACGGTGATCACCGGTGCGAGCCGTCCCGCGCAGGTCGTCGAAAACATGAAGGCGCAGTCGGTTGTCGCGAAGCTTGCGCCCGACGTCATGGCGCGAATCGATGCCGTCACCCGGAGCTGAACGGAATGCGCAGCGCGCACCGATGCGACGCGCCGCGTTCGCGCGGTGGCTCGCGCCGCGGCGCCGCGTTCCGCTCGCGCGTCGACATGCATCGGGGGCGCGGATGAATCCGCTCGATTCCTGGGTCGAGGAGCAGCGTTCTGCTTATCTCTATCGCGCGTGCGCCGACGCGGAGAACGGCACGGTGCGCGCCGAGTTGTTCCGCCGTCTCGCGGGCGAGGCCGAAGCGCAGGCGGCGATCTGGCGTGCGCAGTTGACAGCGCGCGGCTATCCGGCGCCGGGCCCGTTCGTGCCCGATGCGCGCACGCGGCTCGTTGCGAACCTCGTGCAATGGCTCGGTCCGCGTCGGCTTCGCAACGTGCTCGCGGCGATGAAGGTGCGGGGCATGGCGGTGTACGGCGCTAGCGCACCGGCCGAGTCGCCGCATGCGGTGCCTGCGTCGCCCGTCACGCTCGAACGCCGTCATCGGGGTCTTGCGGGCAGCGGCAATCTGCGCGCAGCAGTTTTCGGCGTCAATGACGGACTCGTCTCCAACGCCGGACTGATCCTCGGTGTCGCGGGTGCGACGAGCGACGTGCGGATGATCGTGCTCTCCGGCGTCGCGGGGATGGCGGCGGGCGCGCTCGCGATGGCCGCAGGCGAATACGTGTCCGTCAAGTCGCAGCGCGAACTCTACGAGTATCAGATCGCGCTCGAGCGCGACGAGCTTGCGCAATATCCCGAAGCCGAGGCGCAGGAGCTCGCGCTGATCTATGCGGCGAAGGGCTTGCCGGTGAAGCAGGCCGACCGGCTCGCGAAGCGCCTCGTCGCAGATCCCGAGAACGCGCTCGATACGCTCGCACGCGAGGAATTGGGCTTGAACCCGGGGCACCTCGGCTCGCCAATTGGCGCGGCGGTGAGCTCGTGCGTGGCGTTCGCGGCCGGCGCGCTGGTGCCGCTCGCGCCGTATCTATTCCGAATGGGCCCCGACGCGCTCGCGTGGACGATCGGCCTCGCAGCTGCCGGATTGTTCATCGTGGGTGCGGTGCTGTCGCTCTTCACCGGCCGTAACGGCCTCTATTCGGGCGCGCGGATGCTCGTGCTCGGGGCGGCAGCAGGCGCCGTCACGTTCGGCATCGGGCATTGGCTGGGCGTGGCGACGGGGTGACTGCGGCGACCCGTTTCAGAACGGGTCCGAAGCAAGCACGCTGCGCGCTCCGCTTCCGTAAACGCGGTCCTGCGGGGCACATCCGAGCAGTGTGAGGATGCGCGCGCGGTCAGGTCGGTCGGCAAACACGCCGACCCCCGCGGCACCCGCGACGGCCCGCACTCCAAGTCGCGCGCTGCGTCCATTCCTCGCCGCCTCCCACACCGCGGCGCGTACTCCGCAGTCGGCAACGTTGCCCGCACAACGGCGGCCCCTGCCACGCATCTGCACAGTCACGGGCAACGAAGAAGGGATGGAGCGGGCGACTCGGAGTGCCGGGCGTAACGGGTGGCGCGCCCGAGGGAGCGCGTTTTTGCCCACCGATTCGGCGCGCCGGGCACCCGTAGCCCGGCGTTTACGGACTCGGAGCCCGCGACATCCCTTCTTCGCTGCCCGAACGCATTAAAAAAAACCGCACCATCAAGTGCGGTCTCGTAGTTTCGGGCGGGTGGACAGGAGATCGCCCGACCGGGATTGGATTCGGACGGCGCGCTAACTCGCCTTCATGCACTCGGCGCGTGCCTTGTTCGCCTCTTCCTTGCTCATGCCCTTCGTCTTCGCGTTGCACTCGGCCATCTTGCTCTGCGCCTTCGCCGGCTTCGCCTTCAGGCACGTGTTGACGAAATCCTGGCGGTCCTTGCCCTCGAGCTTCTTTTCGCCCGCCTGCTTCTGACAATCGCTCATCTTCGTGTTCTGCTTGTTTTCGGCGGCGCTCGCCGGCATCGCGATCGCGCCAGCGACCAGCGACAACGCGAGCACCGATAGGAATTTGTTCATGAGGACTCCGAGAAAGTTTGGGGACCTGCCGTGGTAATTTCGTAGACCTGCAAGACCAGTCTACGGCAACCGTAACGGCCGAGGCAACGAATTCGCCGACCGCCGTCCGCGCTTTGTTGCGCGGGGACCCTCTTGCGGTGCAACATGCCAGCAGCCGCCTGCTCGACGTCGGCTTCGGGATACACTCGATTTCGCGCATTTACGCGAACTTCTAACCATATCTTACTAATTATCAAGTAAATAAGCTTCACATGATCCTCGTGCTCGAACCCAACGTCCGTCCGGAAAGCGTCGATTACCGGATGCTCACGAACCAGCTCGAACGCCTCGCGAACGTCAGCTTCCGCGTCCATCGCGAAGTGGGCGCGGAAGTGACGCTGACCGAGATTTACCTGATCGGCAACACGGGCGCGCTCACCGTCGAGCAGATGCAGGTGCTGCCGTGCGTCGCGAAAGTCGTGCGCGTCTCGGAACCCTATCGCGTGCTGGGCCGCCACGCGCAAGGCGACGATCGCGCGTCGTCGTTCGAGTACAACGGCGTGCATTTCGGCCAGGACAACCTGAACGTGTTCGCAGGCCTCTGCGCCGTCGATTCGCGCGAATCGGCCGAGGCGATGATGAGGGCGCTCCGCGACAACGGCCAGGTCTGCACGCGCATGGGTGCGTACAAGCCGCGCACGTCGCCTTATGCGTTCCAGGGCTTCGGCGCCGAATGCCTGCCGTACGTGTTCGAACTCGCGGGCAAGTACGGCATCCGCGTGATCTCGATGGAGGTTACGCACGAGTCGCACGTCGACGAGATCCGACACGCCCTCGAAGGGACCGGCAAGCCGACCGGCGTGATGCTGCAGATCGGCACGCGCAACACCCAGAACTTCGAGCTGTTGAAGCAGGTTGGGCGCCAGCAGGAGTTCCCGGTGCTCATCAAGCGCGGCTTCGGCATCACGCTCGACGAGTCGCTGAACGCGGCGGAATACCTCGCGACCGAAGGGAATCGCAAGATCGTGTTCTGCCTTCGCGGCATGCATACGAACATGGGCGATCCGCATCGCAACCTCGTCGACTTCGCGCACGTTCCGGTCGTGAAACGCTTGACGCGGATGCCGGTCGCCGTCGATCCTTCGCACTCGGTGGGCTTGCGTACGCGCGCGCCTGACGGCCTGCTCGACATCTTTCACGTGACCACGCAAGGCGTGATCGCCGGCGCCAACATGGTGCTCGTCGATTTCCATCCCGAACCGTCGCGCGCGCTCGTCGACGGCGCCCAGGCGCTGCTCGTCTCGGAGTTGCCGCACTTCCTCGCCGACATCGCGATCGCGCGTGAAGCGTACGAGAAGCGCGCGCGGCTCGCGCGCGAGCACGCCGGCGCGAAATAGCGTCCGCGATGCGCGTTCGGGCGCGGCGCGATTCCAACGCGCGACATCGCATCGACGGTGCGCAAACGTCCCTCGCCTATCGCGCACCGCGCTGGCTCGCGGGAGGACACGCGCAAACGATCTGGCCGTTCCGGCTGCCACGGCCCGATGTCGCGCTGCGGCGCGAGCGCGTGGAAACGCCCGACGGCGATTTCTGGGACGTCGACTGGCTCGACGCGAATGCATCGGCGTACGCGCCGCTCGTCGTCCTGTTCCACGGCCTCGAAGGCGGGTCGACGTCGCACTATGCGCGTGCGCTGCTCGCGCTGCTCGCACGGCGCGGATGGCGCGGCGTGGTGCCGCATTTTCGCGGCTGCGGCGGCGCGCCCAATCGCCTGCCGCGCGCCTATCACTCCGGCGATCATGCCGAAATCGGCGCGATGCTCGATGCGATTCGTGCGCGAACGGGCACGTCGCGCATCTACGCGGTGGGCGTCTCGCTTGGCGGCAGCGCGCTTTTGAACTGGCTCGGTCGCATGGGCAGCGACGCCTCGCGCACGATCGCGGCGGCGGCCGCCGTCTCTGCGCCGCTCGATCTGATGGCTGCGGGGCTGGCGATCGATCGCGGCGTGAACCGGATCTACGCGAAGCACTTTCTCGCGACGCTCAAGCCCAAGTCGCTCACGATTGCTGCGCGCTTTCCCGGCCTGCTCGATGCGCGCAGGATCAGGCGGGTACGCACGATGTATGAATTCGATGACATCGTCACCGCACCGCTGCACGGTTTCACGGGCACGATCGACTACTGGACGCGCGCCTCGTCGAAGGCATGGCTTTCGGCGATCCGAGTGCCGACGCTCGTGCTCAATGCGCGAAATGATCCGTTCATCCCGGCATCGTCGCTGCCTGGCGCACAAGACGTGAGACGCGACGTGACGCTCGAGCAGCCGCGTGATGGCGGGCACGCGGGCTTCGCGTGCGGTCCGTTTCCAGGCAACGTGGGCTGGCTTCCGCAACGATTGCTACACTACTTCGCGACGGCAACATGACCTCGATGCTTCCTCCCGAAATCTTCAAGGCATACGACATCCGCGGCATCGTCGATCGCACGCTGACGATCGACGGTGTTCGCCTGATCGGTCGCGCGCTCGGAAGTCTCGCCGCGGAGCGCAAGCGCGATGCGATCGTGATTGGTCGCGACGGCCGTTTGTCCGGGCCGAAGCTCGCCAACGCACTCTCCGAAGGCATTCGTGCAACGGGCACGAACGTGATCGACGTCGGCACGGTCACGACGCCCATCACCTACTTCGCAGCGCAATACCTCGGCACGCAATGCAGCGTCGCGGTCACCGGCAGCCACAATCCGCCGGACTACAACGGCCTCAAGATGGTGATCGACGCGACGACGCTGTCGGGGGACGACATCCAAGCGCTTCGCATGCGTATCGATCGCGAAGCGTTCACGACCGGCCAAGGCGAGATGCGCAAGGCGGATGTCGCGGCCGCGTACTACGATCGCATCGCTTCGGATGTCCGTCTCGCGCGGCCGATGCGCATCGCCGTTGACTGCGGCAACGGCGTCGCCGGCGCGTTCGCCCCCGCGCTCTACCGGCGTCTTGGTTGCGAGGTCAGCGAATTATTCTGCGACGTCGACGGGCGCTTCCCGAACCATCATCCCGATCCTTCGCAACCCGAGAACCTCGAGGACCTGAAGCGCAGGCTGCGCGAGGGCGATTGCGACCTCGGGCTCGCTTTCGATGGCGACGGGGACCGTCTCGGCGTCGTTACGCCGCAAGGTCATGTCATCTACGCCGATCGGCAATTGATGCTCTTCGCGGCCGACGTGCTGTCGCGCGCCCCGGGCGCCACCGTCATCTACGACGTCAAATCGACGCGCAATCTAAAGCCGTGGATCGAGCGCCACGGCGGCGTGCCGATGCTGTGGAAGACCGGCCATTCGCTGATCAAGTCGAAGATGAAGGAAGTCGGCGCGGCGCTCGCCGGCGAGATGAGCGGGCACACGTTCTTCGGCGAGCGCTGGTACGGCTTCGACGACGGGCTCTACGCGGGCGCGCGCCTGCTCGAAATCCTTTCGCGCCACGACGACGCGGCCGCCATCCTAGACGCGCTGCCCGATGCGATCTCGACGCCCGAATTACAGATTCCCTGCGCCGAAGGCGAGCAGCACGCGCTGATCGCGAAGCTCGCGTCGTCGGCCGATTTTCCGGGTGCGCTCGACGTGATTCGCATCGACGGCGTACGCGTCGAATATGCCGATGGCTTCGGCCTCGCGCGCGCGTCGAACACCACGCCGGTCGTCGTGCTGCGCTTCGAAGCGGACGATCGCGAAGCGCTGACGCGAATCCAGAGCGAGTTCCGTCGCGTGCTTCGCGCGGTAAAGCCCGACATCGCGCTGCCGTTCTAAAACGCGCGGCGCGTCGCTACCGAGATGCTATCAATCGCCGATATCGCAGCGGCGCACGAGCGCATCCGCGACGGCATTTACGAATCGCCATGCGTCGAGTCGATTCCGCTCTCGCAACTGACCGGCGCGCATATCTACTGCAAGCTCGATTACCTGCAGCGCACGGGCAGCTTCAAGGAACGCGGCGCGCGCAACGCGCTTTTGCAACTTTCGAAAACGCAGCGCGAGCGCGGCGTGATCGCGGCGTCCGCGGGCAATCATGCGCTTGGCGTCGCCTATCACAGCGCGCTGCTCGGCATCCCGGTCACCGTCGTGATGCCGAAGTTCGCGCCGCTCGTCAAGGTATCGAATTGTCGACATTTAGGTGCGACCGTTCGACTGCACGGCACGGACCTTTCGCAGGCACGCACCGAAGCGGAGGCGATCGCGGCGCGCGATGGTTTGACATTCATCCATCCGTTCGACAACGAGCAGGTGATGGCCGGCCAGGGAACGATCGCACTCGAGATCCTCGAGCAAACACCCGACGTTCAAGCGATCGTCGCGCCGGTCGGCGGCGGCGGCCTGCTTGCGGGTATCGGAACGGTCGTCGAGGCGCGCAAACCGGATGTGCTTGTCGTCGGCGTCGAGCCGGTGCACGCCGCCTGCCTCACCGCGGCGCTCGCCGCGGGGCATCCGGTCCCCGTGACGCTTTCGTCGACGCTCGCCGACGGCTTGGCGGTCACGGAAGCGGGCGGCTTCGCGTTCGAGATATTGCGTCGCGTGATCGACCAGGTCGTCACCGTCGACGAGGCGACCATCGCGCTCGCGGTCTTGCGCTTGATCGAGCTCGAGAAGAGCGTCGTCGAAGGCGCTGGCGCGGCGCCGCTCGCGGCATTTCTCGCCGGCAAGCTCGACGCGCTCGAGGGCAGGAAGGTCGTGCTCGTGCTGTGCGGCGGCAACATCGATCTCACGATGCTCGATCGCGTGATCGAGATCGGGCTCGTCGCGGACGGACGGCTGTCGCGCTTCGCGGTATCGATCAGTGATCGCCCCGGCGGACTCGCGCGGCTTGCGGAGATCATTGCGTCGACCGGCGCGTCGATCAAGGAGATCGTGCACGATCGCGCGTTCGCGGGTCCAGATCTGTCCGAGGTGCGCGTCGTATGCATCGTGGAGACGACCGGCCACGATCACGTCGCGGAGCTCCATCGCGCGCTCGCGAACGCAAACGTGAGGATTGTCGGCTCGACGTAAACCATCGTCGCGATCTCGATCCGTTGGCAGCGGTCGCAGGTCGCATCCGCGCATCTCGGCGTTCGAGAGCATGACTTTATAATTGCCTCGTACGCGCGCCGCCCTTCGCGGCGTTTTGCGTCGATAGCGGCCGGCGATCTGCCGATGCCGAAAGTCCCAGGAGGAATCGAATGGCTCATCGCCACGCATTGGCAGCGCTGATCGCCGCGACAGCCGCATTCGTCGCACCGATCGCACTTGCCGCGAGCGCCTTCGTCAACGTCCTGACCGGCAGTACGAGCAGCCCTTACTACCCGCTCGGCGTCGCGCTCGCGACGGCGATCGGCAACACGATGCCGAACATCAAGACGTCCGTGCAGGCGACCAAGGGGTCGGTCGAGAACCTGAATCTGCTGCAAGCCGGCCGCGGCGAGCTCGCGTTCGCGCTCGGCGATGCGCTGTCGCAGGCATGGAAGGGCGACGAGGAAGCGGGCTTCCGGGCGCCACTCAAGAAGCTTCGCGGCATCGCGGCGATCTATTCGAACTACATTCAGATCGTCGCGCGCGCCGATTCCGGCGTGAAGACGCTCGGCGATCTGAAGGGCAAAAGGATTTCGGTCGGCGCACCGAACTCGGGCACCGAGCTCAACGCGCGCGCCGTGCTGCATGCCGCCGGGATCGAATACAAGGATTTCGCGAAGGTCGAGTACCTGCCGTTCGGCGAATCGGTCGAGCTCATAAAAAACCGCCAGATCGACGCCACGCTGCAGTCGGGAGGACTTGGGATTACCTCGATTCGCGACCTTGCGGCGACAGTGCCGACGGTCGTAGTACCGATTCCGGAAAGCGTGATCAAGAAGATCAACGACCCCGCGTACGTTCCGGCGCTCATTCCCGCGAATACGTACGATGGCCAGCCCGCCGACGTTCCGACCGCGGCCGTGCAGAATTTTCTCGTGACGCAGGACGGCGTCAGCGACGACGTTGTCTACGGCATGACGAAGGCGCTCTGGACGAATCTCGATCAGCTCGTTGCCGCGCATCCGGCGGCGAAGGCGATCGACATCCACAACGCGACGCAAGCGATGCCGATTCCGTTGCATCCAGGCGCGGCGAAGTATTACAGGGAGCTGGGCATCCTGAAGTAAGGGGCCGTGGGGTCAGACACCCGTTTCCGGATTTTTCGGAAAGTGGTGTTTTGACCCTACATTGGTCTTTCCAGAAGTCGTCTCCGACCCCTTTGTAGTGTCGATCAGCGTCGGCCGGGCGATACCACGCCAAAGCGCGCCGATCTTTGCCGCCCCTCGCGTTGTCATAGCCTGCATCGCCTCCTGGTCGTGCGAGGTCTGCATTGCTTTCGCGCGAACGTACTCGGAGAGGCCCGCCTTGGGAGCCCACATGAACGACTGGTTTCGCAGAGTCGCCCACGTTCTTGCCGACGCCTTCGGCGCGCCGTGGGCGTTCTTCATCGCCGCGGTCTTCATCGTGGTCTGGGCCGTTACCGGCCCGCTGTTCGGCTTCTCCAACGGCTGGCAACTCATCGCGAACACGATCACGAACGTGGTGACGTTCCTGATGGTGTTCATCATTCAGAGCAGTCAGAACCGCGATACGAAAGCAACGCAGCTCAAGCTCGACGAATTGCTTCGCGCGATCGGCAACGCTCGGTCGAGCCTGATCAACCTGGAATCGCTGTCCGATGACGAGATGGACAGCCTGCAGCGTCAGTTCGAGCAGGTGCGCCGCAAAGCCGTCACCCGTCCTGCCGCGTAAGGTTTGCGACCGAGCGAGTCAGGCAGTCGTTCAGGCCGCGCCGAGCAGATCGGGCGTGATCGGCGTGCGGCGCTCGATCGCGCTCACATGCAGCTTGAAAGCAGCAAGGCGCCGGTCCAGGAAGTAGTTGCGAAGCGTGCGCGCGATCGTGCGAAACGCGAGCGATTCCCACGGAATCTCGCTTTCGTCGAAGAGCCGCACTTCGAGGCTTTCGGGCCCTGGGCCGAAATCGAGATCGAGAAGACGCGCACGAAACATCATATACACCTGGTTGATCTGCGGCAGGCTGATCACCGTGTAGAGCTCGCCCACCGCGACGCGCGCGTCCGCTTCCTCGAGCGTCTCGCGCAGCGCGCCGCTCGTCAGCGTCTCCCCATTCTCGAGAAATCCCGCTGGCAGCGTCCACAGGCCGTGCCGCGGCTCGATCGCACGACGGCAAAGCAACACGCACTCGCCCCACTCGGGCAGGCATCCGACGACGATCTTCGGGTTCTGGTAGTGGATCGCACCGCATTGCGCGCAAACGTCGCGCGGAAGCGAGTCGCCGTCGGGAACGCGGCGCTCGATGCGGGGCGATCCGCAGACGCTGCAGAAGTTCACCGGACCATGCGAGTGATCGCGCCTTCCCGACGCATCACAGGCGCAGGAAATTGTCGCGGTAGTAGCGAAGCTCGGCGATCGATTCGAGCACGTCGGCGAGCGCTTCGTGCCGGCCCTCCTTCGCCACGCCCTTCACGAGTTCGGGCTTCCACCGGCGTGCGAGCTCCTTCAACGTCGATACGTCGAGATTGCGGTAATGGAACCAGTCTTCGAGCGAGGGCATGAAGCGCGCTAAAAATCGGCGATCCTGGCAGATCGTGTTGCCGCACATCGGCGACGTCTTCGCCGGCACGTGCTCGCGCAAAAACTCGAGTGCCTCGGCTTCCACCTCCTGCTCGTTCGCTGTCGAAACGCGCACGCGGTCGATCAACCCGGAGCGCGCGTGCGTTGCGCGATTCCATGCATCCATCGCATCGAGTATCGCATCGGCTTGGTGTACGACCCACACGGGCGCTTGCGCGATCGTATCGAGCGCGTGATCGGTGACGACGAGCGCGACTTCCAGGATGCGGTCGGTGTCGGGTCGAAGTCCCGACATTTCGAGGTCGATCCAGATCAGCCGATTGGGATCTTGTGCCAAAGCGAGCGTCAGTGTCGTTGCAACGAGCGGTAAAATGAGTGATCGCATTGTACGTGAGGACCGCGCCGCTCTCCGCGCGCGCCGGTTGCCGTGACCTCGAGCGCATTTGCCGTCCTGTTCGTTCTCGCCGTCGCCTGCACGCTATGGCTCCGGGTTTGGCTCGCCACGCGGCAGATCGCGCACGTGCGCGTGCATCGCGTCGCGACGCCGCCCGCGTTCGCCGCGCGCATCGACGATGTGGCGCACCGCAAGGCCGCGGACTACACGATCGCGAAGCAGCGCTTCGGCATGGTCGAAACCGGCATCGACACAATCCTGCTTTTGCTGCTGACCGAAGGCGGCGGACTCGGGCTTTTGCTGTCGCTCACGCAGCGTCTCGCGTTGTCGCCGCTCCTGCGCGACGTCGTGCTCCTTTGCGGCGTCGCGCTGATCGCCGGCATCGTGTCGCTGCCCTTCTCGTGGTGGCGTACGTTTCGAATCGAGGAGCGCTTCGGCTTCAACAGGACGACGCTCGCGACCTGGCTCGCCGATCTCGCGAAGGGGCTCGCCGTGGCGGCGGCGCTCGGCTTGCCGCTCGTCTTCGTCGTGCTGTGGCTGATGGATCGCGCCGGCGCATTTTGGTGGCTTTTCGTCTGGATCGCATGGATGGCATTCCAGCTTCTCGTGCTCGTTCTTTATCCGACGGTGATCGCGCCGCTCTTCAACCGTTTTTCGCCGCTGCCGGCAGGCGCCGCGCGCGAACGCATCGAACGATTGCTCGCGCGCTGCGGCTTCAAGGCGTCGGGTTTGTTCGTGATGGATGGTTCGAAGCGATCGGGCCATGGCAACGCCTATTTCACCGGCTTCGGGCGCGCGAAGCGGGTCGTCTTCTTCGATACGTTGCTGGCGCGCCTCGATCCCGAAGAGATCGAAGCGGTGCTCGCGCACGAGCTCGGCCATTTCCGGCTGCGTCACGTTGTGAAGCGCGTCGTCTGGTCGGCGGCGTTCTCGCTCGCGCTCCTGGCACTCCTCGCGTGGCTTGCGCGCGCGCCATGGTTCTACGCGGGGCTCGGCATCCCGGCCACCGACGTCGCCTTCGCCATGGCGCGGCCAGGCGTTGCGCTCGCGCTTTTCATGCTCACCCTCCCGGTGTTTACGTTCGTGCTCGCGCCGCTCGCCGCTGCGTATTCACGTCGCCACGAATTCGAGGCCGATGCCTTCGCGGCGCGACACGCGTCGGCCAGCGCGCTCGTCGCGGCGCTGATCAAGCTCTACGAGGACAACGCGGCGACGCTTACCCCCGATCCGCTGCACTCGGCGTTCTACGATTCCCATCCACCGGCTGCGGTGCGCGTCGCGCGATTGACCGCGCTTGCTCCTTCCGGTGCGGGTGGATGATGCGCCATCCCTTCGCTAATTGACCAAGGCGACCACGATGACCACCGACTTTCGACCGCTTTCCGATCCGTTACGCGCGCTCGCTGGACAGCACTGCCGCGCGGGCGCCGCGAAGCTCTCCGTGACCGACGTTAAATCGCACCTGACGAACCTGCCCGGCTGGGCCGAAAGCGCGGGCCGGCTTACGAAGACGTACGCGTTCGCTAACTTCCACGAGACGATCGGCTTCGTCAACGCGCTTGCGTGGATCGCGAACCGCGAGGATCACCACCCCGACCTCACCGTCTCGTACAACCGCTGCGTCGTAGCGTGGTCGACGCACGACGCCGGCGGCATCACGCAAAACGACGTCGTCTGCGCGGCGAAGACCGAATCGCTGTTCGCGTAAGCCGACGCCCGGCCAGTGGTGGCGAAGGCAAGCGCGCCGCTTGGAAGGACACAAAGCGGTCTCGTCGTCGCCGTGCAAAGGCGTCATTACTGCGTCGATCTCGATGCGGGCGAAATCATCGAGTGCGTGCTCAAGGGGCGCGCAACGTCGATCGCGTGCGGCGATCGCGTCGAGGTATCGCGTGAGCAGGGCGCGGCCATCGTCGCACTCGCGCCGCGGCAAAGCCTCTTCTACCGATCCGATGCGTTCAAACAGAAGTTGATCGCCGCCAATGTAACGCAGGTGATCGGCGTGATCGCGTCCGATGTGCCGGTAGACGAGCATCTGCTGAATCGCTGGATCGTCGCGGCGGAAACCGAACGGTGCCGCTTCGTTCTCGTTCTGAACAAGGCCGATCTGCCGGAAAGCGGTGCGTTCGCGAAACGCTTCGAACCTTACGCAGCGCTCGATTATCCGTTGGTGATCGTTTCGGCGCTTGGCGACGTGGCATCGCTCGCGGCGCGCGTGCGCGGCGAGCGCAGCGTCATCATCGGTCAATCGGGCATGGGCAAGTCGACGCTGATCAATGCGCTGCTGCCTTCAGCCGACGCACGCACCGGCGAGTTATCGAAAGCATTGCGAAGTGGACGGCATACGACGACGTCGGCGGCGCTTTATCGATGCGAAGACGGCTGGATTGTCGACTCGCCCGGCATGAAAGTGTTCGGGCTCGCGCATTGCACACCCGAAGCGATCGCGCACGCGTTCGTCGAGTTGCGCGGCCTCGTGACGCAATGCCGTTTCCGCGACTGCCGGCACGATCGCGAGCCGGGCTGCGCGGTGCAGTTGGCGCTTGCCGAGGGACGCGTTGCGCCGCAGCGAGTCGCGCTGCTGCAACGGTTGATCCGCGAAGCGAACAGAGCTCGGGGTCGATCGTGACGCGCAGCATCACGATCTCGACCCCGATTCCAGCCCTTTACCCCGCCCAATTCGCGAGCGACAGCAGGAACACGAGCAAGAGCCACAGCAGGAGCGCGCGCCAGACGAGACCGACGCCCGAAGGCAGCACTTCAGGCTCGACCACGTCGCCGATGCCGATCTCCGGACGCGACGCGCCAACGTGTCCCGGCCGCGCGCCGCCGAGCTGCACGCCTAACGCACCGGCGCCGCTCGCGAGCACCGCGCCTATCGCGTCGCCACCGTAGGCATCCGGCCACGTCGTCGCCTGCGTGCGCCAGCAGAACGCGGCGTCCTCGAAGTCGCCGACCGCAGCGAACGACAGCGCCGTCAAGCGCGACGGAATCCAGTCGAGGATGCGAAGAAGGATCTGCGCCGCGCGCCCGAACAGCGCGAACGAGCGCGGCAACGCAGCGACGTCGCTGGCTTGCAACCCTCCCTTCCATTCCAACGCAAGCAGCGCGCTCGCGCGGTACAGCACGGCGCCTGCTGGCCCGGGCAATACGACAAACCAGAACATCACCGCGAACACCTGGCGATACGCGTCCGCGAGACCGCGCTCGATGGCGATCCGCGCGATCTCCTGGCTCGAAAGGTCCACGGCGACCGATCCATCCCACGACGCGAGCGCGCGTCGTGCGCCGGCAATGTCGGCGCTTTTCAGTGCGGAAATGATCGCGGATACCGCATGGCTGAAGCGGCGAAAGCCCATCAGCGCGTAGAGCACGAGCGCGTCGAAGACGAGCCCGAGGAACGGATGGACGCGATCGAGCCAAAAGAAGATCGCGGCCGCCACGATCACCGGCGGCGCGATCGCAAGGATCGCCGCGACGACGCCCTGCCCCAGTGTTCCGCCATTCAGGCGTCGCTCGAGCGCGCCCGCGTAGGCAACGAACGCATGCTCGACGGATACCCGCCACTCGAACGAGCGCCATTGCTCGAGCGCCAGCGCGATCACGATCGCAAGCAGCGTCATCGCGATGCGCCGGGTTGCATCGAAGCCTTCCGTTCGCGTTGGCGCGATCGCGTTCGCATAAGCGCGCGTCATTATAATTGACGCATTTCGCGCGAATGAGCGCCGCTGCGCCGCCTCGAGGCGCGAATTGCGCCCCCTTGGGGGCAGCGAGCGAAGCGAGCGTGGGGGCTCGAACAAGCGCGGGCGGGACGATTTCTCGATGACGCGCGAAGCGATGGAATACGACGTCGTGATCGTCGGCGGCGGCCCCGCCGGCCTCGCGGCCGCGATTCGCCTGAAGCAACTCGCCGCGCAAAATGCGCGCGGCGTGTCGGTGTGCATCGTCGAGAAGGGTTCCGAGGTCGGCGCGCACATCCTGTCGGGTGCCGTCATCGATCCGCGCGCCCTCGACGAGTTGCTGCCCGATTGGCGCGCGAACGCCGCGCAACGGGTGACGCCGGTCACCGAAGATCGGTTTCTCTATCTGACCGCGCAACACGCGTTCCGCGTTCCGGAAGCGCTTCTGCCGCCGCTGATGCGCAATCACGGCAACTTCATCTGCAGCCTCGGCGATCTTTGTCGCTGGCTCGCGCAGCAGGCCGAAACGCTCGGCGTCGAGATCTATCCGGGATTCGCCGCGACCGAGGCACTGTTCGGCGAGCAAGGCGAAATCGTGGGCATCGCGACCGGCGACATGGGTGTCGCGAAGGATGGCTCGCACAAGCCCTGCTATCAGGCAGGTATGGAGTTGCGCGCACGCTACACGCTTCTCGCCGAGGGCTGCCGCGGCTCGCTTTCGCAATCGCTGATGCATCGGTTTTCGCTTCGCGACGGCGTCGATCCGCAGAAGTACGGCATCGGCATCAAGGAACTTTGGGAAGTCGCGAAGGATCGTCACCGTCCGGGCCTCGTCCTCCACAGCCTCGGCTATCCGCTCGACGATGCGACGGGCGGCGGCTCGTTCGTGTATCACTTCGCCGAGCGCAACGTCGCGATCGGCTTCGTCGTGCATCTCGACTACGCGAATCCGCATCTTTCGCCGTACGACGAGTTTCAGCGCTTCAAGCTGCATCCCGCGATCCGCCCGATGCTCGAGGGCAGCAAGCGGGTCATGTTCGGCGCGCGCGCGATCAACGAAGGCGGATTGCAGTCGGTGCCGCGGCTGGTCTTTCCCGGCGGTGCGCTCGTCGGCTGCGCGGCGGGCTTCGTCAACCTGCCGCGCATCAAGGGTTCGCACAACGCGATGAAGACCGGCATGCTCGCCGCCGAGGCCGCGTTCGCGGCGATCGTCGCAGGGCGTTCGCACGACGTCCTCGACGCGTACGAGACTTCATGGCGCGCATCGTGGGTGCACGACGATCTCTTCAGCGTGCGAAACGTCAAGCCGGGCCTGCGCTACGGCACGCGCGTCGGCACGCTGCTCGGCGGCATGCAAATGTGGCTGCACGACCTGGGATTGAAGTCGCTCGTCCCGTCGACGATGCATCACCGCCGTGCCGATCACGAGTCGCTGCGACCGGCGGCCGAGACTCCGGAGATCGCGTACCCGCGCTACGACAACGCGATCACGTTCGATCGATTGTCGTCGGTCTATCTATCGAACACCAACCACGAAGAAGACCAGCCGGTGCATCTCCAATTGCGCGATCCATCGATTCCGATCGACGTGAATCTGCACACGTACGACGGGCCCGAGGCGCGCTATTGCCCAGCCGGCGTTTACGAGTTCGTCGATGCGTCGAGCAAGGGCGGACGGCGATTGCAGATCAACGCGCAAAATTGCGTGCACTGCAAGACCTGCGACATCAAGGATCCGCTGCAGAACATCCGGTGGGTGCCGCCGGAGGGCGGCGGCGGCCCGAATTATCGCGGGATGTAATTTTTGCAAGACCGTGGGCGCCTTCGTTTCTACTGCTGCGAGTCGGCACTGCGGTCCGCATCCTCAACGGACCGTAAAGAACAAATACGAAGCGGCCCCGAAGGACCGCTTTCGTCTTCACACGCGAATGCGCGTCACATCGCCGGTTCGCCTGCCGCGTTTACCGCGATCGCATCGCCCGGCGGAGATGACATCTGAATCCGATGCTGTACGCCGTGGAACGAATACGTCACATCCCAGTAGTCGGGATGATCGTAGTTGCCGGCCGTCCGGCAATGCTCGATGTCGCCGCCGTAACCCTGGTCGCTCCCGACGCTTCCGCCCACTGCCGCGCCCGCGATCGCACCGCCCGCGGTCGCGAGATCACGCCCATGTCCATGACCGATCTGATTGCCGAGCACGCCACCAATCACGGCGCCCGCGATCGCGCCCGGCACGTTCACGTCGCCGGTGAATTCGCGACGCTCGACCCAGCAGCGCTGCTCGGGAGGCCCGACAACGGCGTGCACTGACGTCACCGGCGCTTCGTAAAGCTGCTCGCCGCGATCTCGAGACGCGTAGCGGTCGCTGCGATCCTCGTTGTAGCCATAGCGCCCCTCGACCGGCCTGATCGACGAGATCTCGTTGTCGAGACCGATTCGATCGAGGGTCGGATATTCGCCAGGCCGCAGAACCACGCAGCGCCCGTTGAAGCGCGCATCGTCGCACACCTGCCAATCGCCCCCGTCGACGACGACGGAGCTCGCGCGATCATTGAATCCGGCGCGTTCGAGATTCCGCACCGGGCCGTTTACGGTGAACTGCTCGCCGTGGAAATTCTCGTGCGCGTAAAGCGTCACCTGCGCCCCCGCCGTCGTCGCGAACGCGACACCGGCGATGCCGAGCGCAGCTTTCAGAGCAATGTTGCTCATACCTTTCCTCCGATGATTGCCGATGCCACGCGATCATCGTAAGGAAACCGGCGTTTCCAGGCTGTCGGCGGCGTCTTGGCGAACTTGTAAGACGAAGCCGCAAAGGTCGCGGAAATTGTCGATCTGTCAAAGCCACGCCGCGCCGCGCACGCCGCTCGAATCACCGTGCACGTGACGAACGAGCCTCGTGTCGACGCGATCGCTGAACACGAAACGCGTCCAGAGCCTCGGCACCGAGTCGTACCAGCGTTCGACATTCGACATGCCCCCACCGAGCACGATGACCTCGGGATCGACGAGGTTGATCACGTGTGCAAGCGCGCGCGCCAGCCGCTCTTCGTAGCGTACAAGCGTCGCTTCGCACGCGCGATCGCCGGCGAGCGCCGAGTCGACGATCGCCTGCGTCGACGATTCGCGTCCGCCATGCGCGTAGTGATCGCGCAGCAGCCCAGGTCCCGAGATGAACGTCTCGATGCATCCGCTCCGTCCGCAAAAGCACGACGGACCGGGACGCTCGTCGCTCTCGGGCCACGGCAGCGGGTTGTGACCCCATTCGCCCGCGATGCCGTTCACGCCTTCGAGCACGCGTCCGTGAATGACGAAACCTCCTCCGACCCCGGTCCCGAGGATCACGCCGAAAACGACATCGCCACCGCGTCCCGCGCCGTCGGTCGCTTCCGACAGTGCGAAGCAATTCGCGTCGTTCGCAATGGCGACCGGACGCGCAAGCCGCGCTTCGAAGTCGCGTTTGACCGGCTTGCCGTTCATGCACACCGAGTTCGAGCCGCGCAAAAGGCCGCTCGCGCGCGAGATCGATCCCGGCGTGCCGATCCCGACGCGCGCGCTGCCGGGCGAGACGCCGCATTCGCGTTCCGCGTCGCGCACCAGCCGCTCCACGACGCCGAGCATCGCCTCGTAATCGTTGGGAGGCGTGGGCTCGCGGCGGCGAAGCCTTGCATTGCCATGTTGGTCGAGGACGACGATCTCGGTTTTCGTCCCACCGAGGTCGATGCCGATTCGCATTCTCGTTATCTTGGCGTTTGACGTTGCGTGCACGATGCGGAATATTACCGGGCGGGCGCAAGGCACTCGCGTAAAGGGTTCGCAACCTCGACGATCGGCAACAGGACCAAGACCATGGATTTCGACGCGCGCATCGGTTTCGCCGTCGCGCTCGCGCGCGAAGCCGGGGCCCTCGCGTTGCGCTATTTCCTTCGCGAGCTCGACTACGAGGCGCAATCGAAAGGTATCGCGCAGGATTGGGTGAGCATCGCCGACCGCAACGTCGAAGCGCTTTGTCGAACGCGACTCGCGGATGCGTTTCCGGATGACGCGATGCTAGGCGAGGAAACCGGTGGCGACATCGGGGAATGCACGTGGCTCATCGATCCCATCGACGGAACGCTGAACTTCGTGCATGGCGTTCGCTACTGGTGCGTGTCGATCGCCTTCCTCCATCAGGGCGTGCGAAGCATCGGCGTGATCTACGATCCGGCGGCCGACGAGCTTTTCGTCGCCTTGGCCGGACGCGGCGCGTACATGAGCGCGAAGGACCGCTCCCGAGCGCGAATCAGCCCCGAAGCGCGTAGCCCGGAGGGTAGTCCGGCCGACGGGCATCCGATGCGCGTCTCGACCTGCGGATCGATCGATCGCGCGCTGCTCGGGCACGGCTACGTCCGCCGGCAAGACGTCGATGCGCATCTGCGCCTTCGCCGCATGCTGCTCGAAAGCGGCGCCGAAGTGAAGGACCACGGCGCCGGTGCGCTGATGCTCGCGCACGTCGCCGCCGGACGCTTCGACGCGTACCTCGAAGCCCACATGCATCCGTGGGACGCGAGCGCGGGGCTTTTGATGGTCGAGGAAGCCGGCGGGCAAGTGCTTCCCTATCCGGGAGAGCGAGGATTGCGGGCCGGCGGCACGGTGCTCGCCAGCGCGCCTGCGCTGTTCGATCGGCTCGCGGCGATGACCGGCTGGTGACGCGAGCGCGACATCATCGTCGCGCCGCGAACGAGCGCGCAGACATTAATCGGCAGCGTCAGCGAGCGCTGATCTTGCCGCTGTACCAGAACTCCTGCAGGCTCAGAAGATCACGCCGCACCGCGGGCGGGAAGCCCGCGCGCCCTCCGCGACGATCGCCGAGCAACTCCTCGAAGAGTTCCGGCGTGATCTGGTGGTCGTTCCACTGCGCCGCGATCAGATTGACGATGCGCGGGTATTGGCTCGCGAGCGCGCATGGCGCCACTTCCGACGGAAGGGCGTCGAACCACTTCTCGCTCAACGGCAACAGATAATCGGCGGGCCTCGCCTTGCGCACGCTCGACCAGTCGGTCGTCCTCGCGTGCGCCAGCGCCGCCGGCGGTTCGGCCATCCGTGGCCGAGGAATCGGCTGCACGACGTCGTTGAGATCGCTCCAGCCCCGCCTTCCACCGTAGATCGACACCGCGTCCCCCGCGCACTCGCTTGTCATAAGCAGCGCGAGCCAAGCGCCGCAGAAGCCAAGGATGCCACGGATTGCCACAGCGTTTCAAGCCGTTACGGCGGCGCGCAGAACACGACCCCCTCGATGATCCAGCCCTGCAACAGCATCGCGGCAATCTCGCTGTGGCTTGTCAGGTAGCGATGGTTGGCCTCACCCCCTTTGCCGTTGTTGTACATGCGCACGACCGGCACGCGGTCCGCGACGCAATTGCCGTTCACGTCCGGTCCTTCCACGCGAAAGACCAGTCCCTCGAAGATCCATAGCGGGTTGTTCATCACGTCCGCGCATTCGTTGGGCAGGATCGTGAAGAAATGTGAATTGGGGCCGACGCCGGGCTTGCCGAAGAAGCGACAGGCGGGCGCGCCGATGTCAGCATCGATCGAGAAAACGTTGAACGCATAGCCCGTGCGCTGCCATCCGGGAATCGCGACCCCGGCATCGAGGATCGAAATCTCGTTTGGAAGCGACGTCATGAAGTAGTGATCGAGGCTCGGGTTGTAGTACTCGATCGATGTCTGCTCGCCGGGCCCGGGCGGCAATGGCTCGGCGCGATCGAGCAGCAGCACGTCGTCGCCTCCGCCGGCGACGCTCGTCATTCGTGCGCTCGTCGCGCGCGAGAGCGGATCGTTCTGCACGTACGCGGCCAGATAGATAAGCGACCAAGTGAAGATGTCCGGCGACGACGGCACGTCGAACGAGTGCGAAACGCCTTGCAGAACGACGAACTCGCGCGCGTTCGGAAGATTCGCCATGCCAAGGCCCGTCACGATCGCGGGCGCAGTGGTATCCGCGCTGCCGGAAATGGCGAGATACGGCATAGCGACGTCGGAAAGCCCCTCCTCGTCGCGCCCGAACGCGGGCAGGATCGGCTGGCCGAAATAAGGAACGTAGCCGACGGCGGCCTTGAGACGCGCATCGTTCATCACCGCTTGCGACGACAAACCAGGCGACACGGTGAGGCGCGCTCCGCGCATCAGAAGCAGCGATTCGCCGCCGAGGCTCGCGCCGAAACCGCCGATCTCGTTCGCATCGATGCGCGGCGCGAAATTCGGATCGGCGAGCACCGCGTTCAACGACGCCTCGAGCGCCTGCGGCCGCACCGACTGGAGCGCCGTGTAGCTCGAGAAATCGATCAGCGCGTTGATGACGTCGGAAAGCGTGGCGATCTGGATGTCGCTGACCCGCGCGTCACCTGGAAACGGCGCGATCACAACGTAACCGTAGCTCGCGAACAGCGTCAGCGCGTCGATGTAGTCGCCGGACAGCGGGCTGCCGCCGAGCCCCACCGAGAAGAGCAGCGCCGGGTAGCTCGGGCGATCGGTCGCGAAGATCGGCGGATCGGCGTCGCGCTGCATATGCGGCACCGATTTGCCGTCGGGTAGCGGATAGTCCGGGCGCGTGTTCGTCGTCGACGTTGGATAGCAGACGAGCGACGCGAACGTCACCGTGCGATTGCTGAAATCGCCGTACAGATCGCCGTTGTCCGGCATCGTGACGTTCATGACGAACGAGTGCGCCGGATCGACGAGCAGGTCCGTCACGTAGCCCTGCCGCCCTTCCCAGTACGCGGTCGCATCGCTACCCGGCGCGACGCGCGAGAAATCCTGCTGGACGTTGCTGCACGCGACCGGATAGGGCCCGGGCCCCATCGGGGGAACGACGCCGTTGCTGTCGGCCACGACCTGCGCACCGACCGTCGAAACCAGCAGCAAGGCCGACATCACGGCCAGAACGCGAACCAGCGCAATCATCGGTATCTCGTCGGTACGTAACGAATGTGGCTATACCCGCAGCGTTCAGACGCGCGCCTCGCTGCGGCAGTTCCCGAAGGCGGGATCGGGTCGACATCTTGCGGGCGCCGGTGCAACGATGAACAATGCAGGCCGCGTCTCATAGCCACGACAAAACGAGGGGGTCGACGATGTGGTTGACATCGCTGCCGCTGTGGGCATCCGGTTTCCTGATCATCGTCGTGCCGACGGCGCTCGCGATGGCCGGCACATGCCTGATTCGCCGGCGCGTACCGCTTGCACGGCTTCGGATAAACAACGAGGTCGCGGGATTCAAGTTCGCGACGGTTGGCGTCCTCTACGCGGTGCTCCTCGCCTTCGCGGTGCTCGTCGTATGGGAGAAGTTCAGCGACGCCGAATCCGATGTCGCGCGCGAGGCGGGCTCGCTCGTGAACATCTATCGCATCGTCGAGGGCACGAGCCCCGCGCCGCGCGCGCAGTTACGCGCGCTTCTCACGCGTTATCTCGAAACCGCGATCGCCGAGGACTGGCCGGCGATGTCGCGCGGCAGGCCGAGCCCCGCGGTGACGCGCGCGTTGAACGCGCTCTACTACGCGGTCGATGGGTATGCGCCGTCCGATCAGCGCGAAGCAGCGCTCATGACGGCCATGCTGAACCAATTGACCGCAGTGACCGAGGCGCGGCGCGAGCGGCTCGTCAAGGCCTCGGGCGCGGTGCCGGGCGTCATCTGGCTCGTGCTCGTCGTCGGCGGCGTCCTCACCATCGGCTTCACGTTCTTCTTCGGCACCGAGAACCTGCGCGCGCAAACGCTGATGACCGGCGCGCTGTCGGTGCTGATCTTTTCCGGGTTGCTGGTGATCATCTGCATCGACCACCCGTTCACCGGACCGTTCAAGGTCGGCCCGGACCCGATGTTGCTCGCGCTCGAGGACTTCGGACGCAGCGAAGGTTTGGCACGCTGATCCAACGCGCCAGCATCATCAAAGCTCGCTTGCTTCGAGCGCCAGCACCGTCGGGCTGCCGTTGATCACCGCCTCGGCATAGGCATCGGCCTGCGGCAACAGGCTCTGCGCGTAAAACTGCGCCGTCGCGACCTTCGCGCGCATGAACGCGCTGTCGCCTTCACCCTTAGCGAGCTTGTCGACGGCTGCCTGCGCCGAACGGCCCAACTGCCAGCCGCCGGCAACGACGCCCCAAAGCTTCAGATAAGGCACCGATCCCGCGTACGCGATGCGAGCGTTGCTCGCGCCCGTCTCGACCATCCAGTCGATGGCGTTCTGCAGCGCGGCCGTCGCGGCGGCAAGACGCACGCCGATCGCATTGAGCGATGCATCGGCATGCGATGCCAGATGCGCGGCGGCCCTGTCGATTTGCGCGGCAACGCCCCGCGCGGTGGCGCCGGCGTCGCGCACCGTCTTGCGGCCGACGAGATCGTTCGCCTGGATGCCGGTCGTGCCCTCGTAGATCGTGATGATCCGCGCGTCGCGCGCGTACTGCGCCGCGCCGGTCTCCTCGATGAACCCCATGCCGCCGTGCACCTGGATGCCTAGATACGTGACTTCCTGAGCCGTCTCGGTGCACCAGCCCTTCACCACCGGAATCATCAGGTCGACGAACGCCTGATGTTGCGCGCGCTGCGCCGCGTCGGGCGAATGGCGCGCGTTGTCCATCGCGGCCGCTATCACGTACCCGAGCGCGCGCATCGCCTCGGTGTAGCCGCGCATCGTCATCAGCATGCGCCGGATGTCGGGATGGTCGATGATCGTCGAAGATTTCGGCTGCTTCTCCGCGCCGACCGGCTTGCCCTGCACGCGCTCGCGCGCGTAGGCGACGGCACGCTGATACGCGCGCTCGGACAAGCCGACGCCTTCCATCCCGACGGAGAAGCGCGCCTGGTTCATCATGATGAACATGTATTCGAGGCCGCGATTCTCCTCGCCAACGAGATAGCCGATCGCGCCGCCATGGTCGCCGTACGAGAGCACGGCGGTCGGGCTCGCGTGAATGCCGAGCTTGTGCTCGAGCGAGACGCAATGCACGTCGTTGCGTGCACCGAGCGAACCATCGGCATTGACCAGGAACTTCGGAACGATGAATAACGAAATGCCCTTGACGCCTTCCGGCGCATTCGGCGTCCGCGCGAGCACGAGATGGACAATGTTGTCGGCAAGGTCGTGCTCGCCGTAGGTGATGAAGACCTTCTGCCCGAAGAGCTTCCACGTGCCATTGCCCTGCGGTTCGGCGCGCGTGCGCACTGCCGCGAGGTCCGATCCCGCCTGCGGTTCGGTCAGGTTCATCGTGCCGGTCCATTTTCCGGACACCATCGGCGGCAGATAGCGGATCTTTTGCTCGCGCGTGCCGACGAGCTCGATCGCGTCGATCGCACCCTGCGTCAAAAGCGGGCAGAGATCGAACGCCATGTTGGCCGCGTGCCACATCTCCTCGACCGCCGCTGCGACGAGTTGCGGCAGATGCTGGCCGCCATACTCGATCGACTTGTTGACGCCGTTCCATCCGCCCTCGACGAAGCGCAGGTAGGCGTTGCGGAATCCCTCCGGCGTTTTCACGCTGCCGTCGGCAAGAAGCTTCGAGCCCTCCCTGTCGCCTGCGGCATTGAGCGGGTCGAGCACTTCGGTCGCGAAGCGGCCCGCTTCCTCGAGTACCGCGGCCACCGTGTCCGGCGTCGCATCCTCGTAGCCCGGCAGCGTCGCGATCTGCGGCAGCCCGGCGACCTCGTTCATCACGAACTGCATGTCCGCAAGCGGCGCGCGATAGATGCTCATGGCGATTTTCGTGCGTGTCGGTACGCGATAGCGTAGCGCATCCGTGGACGAGCGCCTGGCGAAACAAATGAAACACCGCGAGACGGGATCGCCGATCGAAGGCGTCCGGTAGACTCGCACTGCTGAGCGATCATGGACACGGCTCACGGGCGCGAACGGGCTCGCGTGCAATTGAGTCAAGGCGATCGCTCGCGCGGCGTCACTTCGACGCGTTCGACGCGGCCGTTTCGCACGACCGTGACGGCGATCGAGCGACCGATGCGCGTCGCGTCGAGCAGGCGCGTCAGATCGTCGGCGCCCGTCACCGAGTGGCCATCGAGCGCGACGATGATATCGCCGCTACGAAGACCCGCGCGCTCGGCGGGACGCTTCGGTTCGACTTCGCCGATTCGCACGGCATGCGGGCCGGCGCCGATCGCGAGCGCCAGCCTGCGCGGCAGCGGCAACGTGTAGGCGGATATGCCGAGATGCGCGCGCCGCACGCGGCCGTGCGCGAGGAACTCGGTCAGCACGAAGTGCGCGGTGTTGCTCGATACGGCGAAGCACAGTCCCTGCGCTCCGCCCACCATCGCCGTGTTGATGCCGACGACGAGCCCCGCGGACGATACGAGCGGCCCCCCCGAGCTTCCGGGATTGAGCGCTGCATCCGTCTGAATCACATCGTCGATCGAGCGACCGTTCTGCGAACGTAGCGAGCGGCCGAGCGCGGACACGACGCCGGCCGTCACCGTCGATTCGAATCCGAGCGGATTGCCGATCGCGACCACAAGATGGCCGCGGCGCAGCGTTTTCGAATCGCTCAGGATCGCGCCCTGCGCGCCATGCGGCAAATCCCCGCGCAACAGCGCGAGATCGGTGTCGGGATCGTCGCCGATCACGTCCGCGTCGCTTTCATGGCCCTCGGCCAGCGTGATGCGCACGCGACGCGTACCCGCGACGACGTGACTGTTCGTGAGTACGAGTCCGTCGCCGGCGATGACGACGCCCGAGCCCATGCCGCCTCTCCGGCCGTTGCGCGCCGCATCGACGCGAACGACGGCGGGACCCACGCCGTCCGCAATGTGCGCGACGACGCGCGAATAGGCGTCGAGCGGTGCTTCGGCGATACGCGCGCTTTCCAAATCGATCGGTGCGCGGGCGTTCATCGGTGGAGCCTTCGTTAAAGTTCGATGACGCCGAGGCGCGCGGCATGCGTGACGGCATCGGTGCGACCGCTTGCGTCGAGCTTGTCGAGCAGCGACCCGACATGGAATTTCGCCGTGTGCACCGAGATGCCGAGACGTCTTGCGATCGTCTTGTTCGATGCGCCCTCGGCAAGGAGGGCAAGCACTTCGCGCTCGCGCGGCGTCAGAAGCGCCGCCATCGGCCGCTCCGACGATGTCGTTTCCCTATCGTCGATCGTCGGTTCGACAGGCGCTTCCGTTGGAGAAACGACGATGAGGTCGGCGGCCTCGCTCCGTGCAGCGAGGCGCACGCCGTCGACCATGCCGAGGATTGATGCGATGCGATCGGCGAGCAGCGGATCGTCGACCGCGATGGCGACAACGATCGGATCACGCGTGGCGTCGAGCGTCAAGCGTCGGGCCTCGTGCCGATCGTGACCTCGAACGCGATCGGTTCGCCGGCGCGACGCGCCGCGACGCGTACGCACTTGCCCACGCTGTCGGGACCAAGCTCACGCACGAGCATCGCGAGCCCTTCGAGCGCGCGCTCGTCGAAGCGCTCGATCACGTCGCCCTGGCGAATTCCGGCTGCAGCACCCGGACCGTCGGCGTCGACGCTCATCACCATCGCGCCAACGGCGTCGCTTCCGATTCGCACCGATTGCAAACCGACCCCGAGATAACCGCGCGCGATCTTGCCATGCGCATCGAGCGTTGCCGCGACGCGGTCGATCGTCGCCGCGGGAATGACCAGCACGCGTCGCCGCGGGCCGAACACCGCCATGCCGATCGCGCGGCCCTCGGCGTCGAGCACGAGCGCACCCTGCGCGGAGTCACGCAGCGCCGCCTCGATTTCGATTCGCGCGTCGATCGCGCCGCCGCGCAGACTCTTCCACGCGGCGCCCGCGTGCGTGACGAGCGCGAGCGCCGGAATCGCATTGCCGCCGGCGCCGCCGACCACGATCGCGAGCGAACCGGTGTCGACCGGATGCGAAACGAGCGGTACCGGTAGCGCAGCCGGCGCGTCGACACGCAGCAGCGCGATGTCGGTCGTTGCATCGCGTCCCTCGAGCGTCCCCGCGACACGCTCGCCGTTCGCGAGCGTGACCTCGATCGGTCCTTCGTCGGCGAGCGCTTCGTCAGCGGTGACGACGAGACCGGGACGCCAGATGAAACCGCTTGCGCGTGCGCCGCGAGAACGCACGGTGACGATCGACGGATGTGCACCGCGGACGATGTTCGCGATCGCGCCCGATAGCGCGGCAAGCGGGGAATGGGAAGCTTCGTTCATCGTGATCTCCGTAAAGTTGGAGATCCGATGGTGCGAACGCAAGTGCGCGGCGTCTACTGCCCGGTCGGGGAGGTCGGCCTCTTTCGAGCTTACTGCTGCTTCTTCTCCAGCATCGCCTCGTTGATCTTCACGGTCGTATCGGCCTTGAGACTCGCAAGGTACGCATTCATCAACTCGCGGCCAATTTCGCCGCCGACGCGCGCGGACGCGGCATCGAGTTTTGTCGCATCCGCCGGCGGCGCGTCGATCACCTTGTCGACGCGATAGATCGAGAATCCGCCACGCTCGTTCGGCGCGCCCGTGTACGCAGGCAGCTTGCGATCGCCCGTTTCGAAGATGTCCTTGAGCGCCGCGGCGGTTATGCCCGGCTGCACCTGGTTGCGGCCAAGCGTCACCGGCTTGTCGAATGTCACGCCGGGGTCCTTGCCCGCGGCGAGCAGCGCGAGCTTCTCGCGCCCCGTCTTCGCCGCCATTTCGCTTGCGCGCGCGCGTGTCAATTGCTGGCGAATCTCGTCCTTCACCTCGTCGAACGGTTTGGGCGCGGCCGGCTTGTACTCCACGATGCGCCCGGCCATCAATGCATTCGGTCCGACTTCGATGGCTTCGGTGTTGCGCTTGCCCTGCACCGACTCGGGCGAAAACAGCGCACTCACGAACTTGTCGCTGCCCATCGCGATCGCCTTCACCTTGTCGCGCGTGACGAACGGCGTCGTCTCGACCTCGAGATCGAGCGCTTTCGCCGCGCCCGCGAGCGAATCGGCCTGCTCGTAAACGAGATTCTGGAACTGGTCGGCGGCCGACGCGAACTTCTGCGCGGCTTTCTGGCGCCTGAGATCGGCTTCGATGCGCCCTTTCACCTCGTCGAAGGATTGCACGTGCGGCGGCGTGATGCCAGTCACCTTGATTACGTGATAGCCGAAATCGGTTTCGATGGGCCCGATGATGTCCCCGACCTTCGCCGTGAACACGGCGTCTTCGAACGGCTTCACCATCGCGCCGCGCGCGAACGAGCCGAGATCGCCGCCCTGCGCCGCCGAACCCGGGTCCTGCGAATATTGCTTCGCGAGCTCGGCGAACGAATCGGGCTTCGCGCGCGCCATCGAAGCGATCTCGGTGGCCTTCTTCTTCGCCGCGTCCTTTTCGGCTTGCGATGCGTCCTTCTTCACCGCGATCAGGATGTGCGACGCTCGCCGCTCCTCGGCCGTCGTGTACTGCTTCGCGTTCGCCTCGTAGGCCTGCTTCACCTCGGCGGGATCGACCTTGATCTTGTCGGCGATCGCATCCTGGGTCAGAAGCAGGTATTCGATCTTCGCCATCTCAGGCGTCTCGAACGCCTTCTGATTCTTGTCGTAGAACGCCTTCACGTCCTCGTCGCTGACCTTGATCGACTTCTCGAACGGGTTGGCAGGGATTTGCACGATCGCAACCTCGCGCTTCTGATCGAGCAGCGCGAGATAGCGCGCGACCGACGAATGCGCGGCGAAGCTGCCGTTGACGATCGGGTCCTGCAGCGTCGACAGCACGAGATCGCCGCGCACGCGTTGCTCGAAGCCGAGTGGCGTCATGCCCTGGCTCGCAAGCACCTCCTTGTAGCGCTCTGGCGAGAACTTGCCATTCTCCTGGAACGGCGGAAGGCTGGCGATGAATTGCGCGAGCTGCGCGTCGGTGACCCGGAAGTGACCCGCGCGCGCCTCGTTTTCGAGCAGTCGCTGGTTGACGAGTTGCTCGAGCAGCGCATAGCGCACCTGCGGCGTATCGAACGTGTCGGCGTCGAAGCTCGCGCCGAGCGCCTGCCGCATGCGCTGCTGCTGGTCGCCCATTGCCTCGTCGAAGTCCTGCTGCGAGATCTTGTTGCCGCCGACATTCGCGACCGTCTGTTGATCGCCGCGGCCGGTGAAGTATTGATACGTGCCGAAGAACACGAACGGTAGCGTGACCAGAGCGAGGATGGTCTGAGCGACGGTCTTGTGCTTGTGGAGAAGATCGAACATGACACGATTACCTTATCGGGCGTTGCCCGAATGTGAACAAGGGCGAACTCGCGTTCGCCCTTGTCGGTGTTGGCGGAGTGGACGGGACTCGAACCCGCGACCCCCGGCGTGACAGGCCGGTATTCTAACCAACTGAACTACCACTCCGGATGCTGCACACCAAAGCAGTGTCAGCGACGACTTCTGACAGTTTAGGGTCAGAGACGAAACTCGGGCTACAGCTTCGCAATCCGTACACCGCGCGCACGAGTTTCGTCTCTGACCCTAAACTGTTTCAGAGCGCGCACTCGTCCGCGACTCTCGCCAGCCGATGGTGGGTGCTGACGGGATCGAACCGCCGACATTCGCCTTGTAAGGGCGACGCTCTACCACCTGAGCTAAGCACCCGGGCGAAACAGGCTAGTTTAGCGCATCCTTCAACGCCTTGCCAGCGCGAAACTTCGGCACCTTTCCACCCTTGATTCTGATCGCGTCGCCGGTGCGCGGATTGCGGCCCGCGCGCGGGCTGCGCTTGCCGACGTAGAACGAGCCGAATCCGACCAGCGTGACGATGTCGCCCTTGCGAAGCGACGTCTTGATCGCGCCGACCGTTGCGTCGAGGGCGCGCCCCGCGGCGGCCTTCGAGATGTCGGCATGACGCGCAATCGCGTCGATCATTTCCGATTTGTTCACGGGAACGTCCTTTCGAGATGGAATGCGGCGCGCGAGATGACGACTCTCGCCGTTCTGCTCTGCCTCGCGCACGCGATCGCTGCGCGGTCCGGTCTTTATAGCCCTCGCGTTTTCGCGGTGTCAAGACTTGCGCGACGTGCGTGACCGCGATTGCTCGCACCGCGACTTGCGCGAGCAGTCGCGATATCGTCCCCGCTTGTGGGAACGATCAGTGCTTGATGACCGCGCTCTTGTCGTCGGGGGCCGCTGCGGGCCCAGGCGGCACCGGCGCTTGCGTCTTCTCCGCATCCTCGACGATCGGCGCCGGCTGGCGCTCGAGCGTGCGCTCCAGCACCTGCTCGATCCAGCGCACCGGATGGATGTCGAGACGATTCTTGATCTCGTCCGGAATCTCGACGAGATCCTTCACGTTCTCTTCCGGGATCAGCACCGTCTTGATGCCGCCGCGTCCCGCGGCGAGAAGCTTTTCCTTGAGACCGCCGATCGGCAGCACCTCGCCGCGCAGCGTGATCTCGCCGGTCATCGCCACGTCGCAGCGCACCGGAATGCCGGTGAGCGTCGACACCATCGACGCTGCAATCGCGGTTCCCGCCGACGGGCCGTCTTTCGGGGTCGCGCCTTCGGGCAAGTGGATGTGGAGGTCCGTCTTCGTGTAGAAGTCGGGCGCGATGCCGAGTTGCTTCGAGCGGTGACGTACGACCGACAATGCGGCGGCGATCGATTCGTTCATCACGTCGCCGAGCTTTCCGGTCGACGTCGTCTTGCCCTTGCCCGGTAGCGCAACGCACTCGATCGTCAGAAGGTCGCCGCCGACCTCGGTCCACGCGAGGCCCGTGACCTGCCCCACCTGGTTGCGGCGTTCGGCGATGCCGTACGTGTAGCGGCGCACACCGAGATACTTGTCGAGATTCTTCGAGTTGACCTCGACCGGTCCTCTTGCCTTTCGTGCCTTGCCTTCGCTTTGCCTGAGCAGCAGCGCCTTCACCACCTTGCGACAGATCTTGCTGATATCGCGCTCCAGGTTGCGAACCCCCGATTCGCGCGTGTAGTAGCGCACGATGTCGCGCAGCGCGCTTTCGGCGACGTGCAGCTCCTCGGGTTTCAAACCGTTGTTCTTGATCTGCTTGGGAAGAAGGTACTGCTTCGCGATCGCGATCTTCTCGTCTTCGGTGTAGCCGGAAAGGCGGATCACTTCCATCCGATCGAGCAGCGGCGCGGGAATGTTCATCGTGTTCGCCGTCGCGACGAACATCACGTCCGAGAGGTCGTACTCGACCTCGACGTAGTGATCGACGAACGTATTGTTCTGCTCGGGATCGAGCACTTCGAGCAACGCCGACGACGGGTCGCCGCGGAAGTCCTGTCCCATCTTGTCGACCTCGTCGAGCAGGAACAGCGGATTGCGCACCGCGACCTTCGTCATGTTCTGCAGGATCTTGCCGGGCATCGAGCCGATGTAGGTGCGCCGGTGCCCGCGAATCTCGGCTTCGTCGCGCACGCCGCCCAGGCTCATTCGCACGAACTTGCGTCCCGTCGCCTTCGCGACCGACTGGCCGAGCGACGTCTTGCCGACGCCAGGCGGACCTACGAGGCAGAGGATCGGCCCCTTCAGCCGGTCGACGCGCTGCTGCACGGCGAGGTACTCGACGATGCGCTCCTTCACCTTCTCCAAGCCATAGTGATCGGCGTCGAGGACTTTCACCGCGTTCGCGAGGTCCTTGCTGATCTTGCTCTTCTTTCGCCACGGCAAACCCAGCAGCGTGTCGACGTAGTTGCGAACGACGGTCGCCTCGGCAGACATCGGCGACATCATCCGCAACTTCTTCAACTCGGTTATCGCCTTGCCTTCGGCCTCCTTCGACATCTTCGCGCCCTTGATCTTCTTTTCCATCTCCTCGAGGTCGGCGTTCTCGTCGCCCTCGCCGAGCTCCTTCTGGATCGCCTTCACCTGCTCGTTCAGGTAGTACTCGCGCTGGCTCTTCTCCATCTGCCGCTTCACGCGGCCGCGGATGCGCTTCTCGACCTGCAGGATGTCGACCTCGCCTTCGAGGACGCCAAGCAGGTGCTCGAGGCGCTTGCCGACGTCGCTCATTTCGAGGATCTGCTGCTTCTGCTCGAGCTTGAGCGGCAGATGAGCCGCGATCGCGTCCGCAAGGCGGCCGCCGTCGTCGATGCCCGACATCGACGTCAGAATTTCCGGCGGGATCTTCTTGTTGAGCTTGACGTACGCGTCGAACTGCGTCAGAAGCGCGCGGCGCATCGCCTCGACCTCATGCGCCGTGCCGGGATCGCCGGGGATCGGCTGCGTGTGTCCCGACAGGTATTCGCCGCCTTCTTCGATGCTGCGGATGTGCGCGCGCTGCGTGCCTTCGACGAGCACCTTCACCGTGCCATCGGGCAGCTTCAGCATCTGCAACACCGTCGCGACGCTGCCGATCTCGTAGAGGTCGGCCGCGGTCGGGTCGTCCTTCGATGCCTGCTTCTGGGCGACGAGCAGGATGTGCTTGCCGGCGTCCATCGCGGCGTCGAGCGCCTTGATCGACTTCGGGCGACCGACGAAGAGCGGGATCACCATGTGCGGGAACACGACGACGTCGCGCAACGGAAGCAGCGGGAGCGTCGTGATGCCGGCCGGGAGAGAGGTGTCGTTGGGCATGCGTGCCTCGGGTATTGAAGTCATCGGTCTACATGGGGCCGCGGGCGGACCCTTCAAGGAAGGGTACCCGGCGCCGTCGCGAGCGTGCCGGGGAAGTTGACATTCCTACAATCGGCATGAGTTTCGCCATCGGCCCGACGGACGAGCCGGCTGGGTCGGAACCGGCGCTTGCCGCCGGCGGAAACCGGAAAAGCGGGGCCGGGCTCGCCGACCTACGCTAACACGCTGATCCAGCAGATAGTTCCGGACCTACTTCGCGGCCGCCGCCACTTTGGGCGCGTCGGCAAACACCAAGAGCGGCTTGCCGTCGTTGGTGATCGTCGACTCGTCGACGACGACCCGCGCGAGATTCGACATCGACGGCAGGTCGTACATGACGTCGAGCAGCACCTGCTCGAGGATCGAGCGCAACCCGCGCGCCCCCGTCTTGCGCGCCAAGGCCTTGCGCGCGATGGCGCGCAACGCGAGCTCGCGGATTTCGAGCTCGACGCCTTCCATCCGGAACATCTTGTGGTACTGCTTGATCAGCGCGTTCTTCGGCTCGACCAGGATCTGAATCAGCGCCGCCTCGTCGAGCTCGTCGAGCGTCGCGACGACCGGCAGGCGGCCGACGAACTCGGGAATGAGGCCGAACTTGATCAGGTCCTCGGGTTCGGTGTCGCGCAATAGCACCGTCATGCTGCGCCGATCGTCGGGGGATGCCACTTCGGCGCCGAAGCCGATGCCGGTTTTCGCCGTGCGCTGGCGGATGATCTTTTCCAGGCCATCGAACGCGCCGCCGCAGACGAACAGAATGTTCGTCGTGTCGACCTGCACGAATTCCTGGTTGGGATGCTTGCGGCCACCCTGCGGCGGGACGCTCGCAATCGTGCCCTCGATCAGCTTCAGAAGCGCCTGCTGGACGCCTTCACCGGAAACGTCGCGCGTGATCGACGGGTTATCGCTCTTGCGCGAGATCTTGTCGATTTCATCGATGTAGACGATGCCGCGCTGCGCCTTCTCGATGTCGTAGTCGCACTTCTGGAGCAGCTTCTGGATGATGTTCTCGACGTCCTCGCCGACGTAGCCGGCCTCGGTCAGCGTCGTCGCGTCCGCGATCACGAACGGCACGTCGAGCAGCCGCGCGAGCGTTTGCGCGAGCAGCGTCTTGCCGGACCCGGTCGGCCCGATCAGCAGGATGTTCGATTTCGCGAGCTCGACGTCGTCGTCCTTGGCGCCCGACTCGAGCCGTTTGTAGTGGTTGTAGACCGCAACCGAGAGGATCTTCTTGGCCGGCTCCTGGCCGATCACGTACTGGTCGAGAATCTGCCGGATCTCGTGCGGCGTCGGCAGCTTGCTGCGGTCCGCGCGCGCGGTTTCGCTACCCGAACCCTCCTCGCGGATGATGTCGTTGCAAAGCTCGATGCACTCGTCGCAGATGAATACCGACGGGCCCGCGATCAGCTTGCGGACCTCATGCTGGCTTTTCCCGCAGAACGAGCAATAAAGGAGCTTGTCGCCCGACGATGATTTTTCCGCCATTAAAGCGCCTGCACCTGCATGGTTTGACTGACTTTACTCGGTGGGAAGCCGTTTCTGCAAGACTTTGTCGACGATCCCGTAGTCGAGCGCCTGCTGTGCCGTGAGGAAATTGTCACGCTCGGTATCGCGCGCGATGTGCTCGACCGGCTTGCCGGTGTGGAGCGCCATCAGCTGGTTCAGCCGCTGCCGCAGGCTCAGGATGTACTTGGCATGGATTTCGACGTCCGACGCCTGCCCCTGAAAGCCCCCCAGCGGCTGATGGATCATCACATCCGAATTCGGCAAAGCAAAACGCTTGCCCTTGGCGCCGGCGGCGAGCAAAAACGCGCCCATCGACGCCGCCATCCCGACGCAAAGCGTCGAAACGTCGGGCTTGATGAACTGCATCGTGTCGTATACAGCGAAGCCGGCCGCGATCGAGCCGCCCGGCGAATTGATGTAGAAATGGATGTCCTTGTCCGGGTTTTCGGATTCGAGGAACAACATTTGGGCAACGACGAGATTCGCGGTCGCCTCGTTGACGGGGCCGACCAGGAACACGACGCGTTCCTTCAAAAGGCGCGAGTAGATGTCGTACGCGCGCTCGCCGCGCCCGCTCTGCTCGATCACCATCGGGATCAGGCCAAGGCCTTGGGGTTCTTCCATGAGATTGCTTTCGTCAATGAATGAAACGGCCGGCAAAAGACGATGGCCGCGAACGAAGAAGATGGGACCTCGCCATCCGTGCGTCAAGCGTCGGCCGGCAAACGGATTATGCGGCCCTGCGCGGTCCCATTACTTGCTCGAACGTCATCGGCCGATCGGTGACCTTCGCGCGCGCCACGACCCAGTCGACGACGTTCTGCTCGAGCACCACCGCCTCGAAGTCACGAAGCCGCTCGGGCTTCTCGTAATGCCAGCGCACCACCGCCTCCGGTTGCTCGTAAGTCTGCGCGGTTTCGGTCACGACCGCCCTCACCTGGTCCGCCTTCGCGTGCAGGTTCTCCCTGCGAACGAGCTCGCCGATGATCAGGCCCAGGGCTACACGCTCCTCGGCTTGCGGTCGAAAGAGATCGACCGATACGTCGAGGTCTTCGGCTTTGACGTTCTGCCGCTCGCGCAGGTTCGCAATTGCCTGCGTCCGAAGCGCCTGCGCGTCGCTTTCTACGAGCGACTTCGGCACCTCGAAGCTTGCGAGCCTGCGCAGGCCGCTTAGCGCTTGCGCCTTGACGCCGGAAGCGATCTTGCGTCGAAGCTCGAGCTTGAGATTAGCCTCGACCTCCCGCCGCAGATCGTCGATTTGGCCGCTCGCGATGCCGAATTGATTGACGAACCGTGCATCGAGCGGCGGCAGATGCACTTCGTCGACGCCGAGCGCGGTCAGCGCGAAGTGCGCGTGCTTGCCGGCAACCTCGCGGCCGTGATAGTCGTCCGGAAACGTGAGATCGAACGACTTCGTCTCGCCCGCTTTCATCCCGGTGACGGCCGTCTCGAACTCGGGGAGCATCGTCCCTTCGCCGATCACGATCGGAAAGTTGCGCGCCTGGCCGCCAGGGAACTCGACGCCGTCGATCGTGCCCGTGAAATCGACGCGAATGCGATCGCCAACCTGAGCGGCACGCTCGACCGGCGTGTAACTGGCGCGCTGCTTGCGCAGGATTTCGATCGTACGATCGATGTCCTCCGCGGCCACCTCGGCGGTCGAACGCACGATTTCGATCGACGCCACATCGCCGATCGTCACGTCGGGATAAACCTCGAACACGGCCGAAAATTCGAGCGCGTCGGGCGCGCGCTCTTCGCCGCGATAAGGCTCGATGCGCGGCGAGCCGGCGACGCGCAGATTCTTCTCGCGCACGACGTCGTTGAAGCTCGATTGGACGCGCTCCGTGATCACGTCCGAGCGAACCTGCGGCCCGTATTGCTGATCGAGCATGCGTAGGGGGACCTTGCCCGGCCGGAAGCCCGCGACCTTCGCCGTGCGCGCAAGGCGCGAGAGGCGTTTTTTCACCTCGTCCTCGATCTCGGCGATCGGGACCGCGACGTTGACGCGCCGCTCAAGCGCGCCAAGCGTTTCGAGTGTCGTCTGCATAGATTATGGGTGGTGGTGCGAAAGGGGGGACTCGAACCCCCACGGGGTTGGCCCGCCAGCTCCTAAGGCTGGTGCGTCTACCAGTTCCGCCACTTTCGCGGGAGGCCGCATGCTTCGACACGAACGGCGGCAGTCGCGACGGTGCCAATTCGACTTGCATCCGCGCGCCGCCGCCCTGCCCCCGTGCTTGGTGCAAAGCCTGCCGCCGAATCGGCTAGTATAGCCGAGCACATTCCCGCTCGCCGCGAACCCGCGGTCCTTTGAAACAAGGCGCGAGCGCCAATCTCCGGATCGTCGCTTGTCGGTCGGCCATTACGAAAATTTTCCCGTCGCGTCGCTGCTCGTGCCCGCGCGCTATCGCGGCGCCGTTTTGGCGATCTACCGCTTCGCGCGGGCGGCGGACGACATCGCGGACGAAGGGCACGACGACAAGGCGACGCGGCATCGCGCGCTCGACGAATTCTCGCGACGCCTCGATGCGATCGAGCGGGGCGAAACGCCCGGTGAGGCGCCCTTTGCCGACCTCGCGCGCGCGGTGCGCGAGCACGCGCTGCCGATCGATCTGCTGCGCGATCTTCTTTCCGCGTTCTCGCAGGACGTCGACGTCATTCGCTACGCGACCTTTGCCGATGTGCTCGACTATTGCCGTCGCTCGGCGAACCCGATCGGGCGACTCCTTCTCGCAATGTATCGCGTCGGCGACGGGCAGGCGCTTGCCGAGAGCGATGCGATCTGCACGGCACTGCAACTCGCGAATTTCTGGCAAGACATCGCGATCGACTGGCGCAAGAACACGCGCCTCTACCTGCCGCTCGAGGACATCGAGCGCTTCGGCGTGTCGTTTGCTCAGATCGCGGAAGGACGCTGCGATGCGCCATTCAGCCGGCTGATGGCCTTCGAGACCGCGCGCACGCGAACGATGTTCGACCGAGGACGGCCGCTCGTGCGGCGGCTGCCATGGCGGCTCGGACTCGAACTGGCCGCCGTCGTCGCCGGCGGCATGCGCGTGCTCGAGCGGATCGACGCCGTACACGGCGATGTGTTCTCGCATCGACCGGTGCTCGGCAAGCGCGACTGGGCGCTGCTCGCGTTTCGAATGCTGGCACCCTCCCCGAGCGCTCGCGCTGCATAAGGGCGCGCCAAGGCATGACACCGGAGGAATACTGCGCCCAGAAGGCGGCACAAAGCGGGTCGAGCTTCTACTACAGCTTCCGCCTGCTGCCGCCGCTCCGTCGCGCGGCGATCACGGCGCTTTACGCGTACTGCCGCGAGGTCGACGACATCGTCGACGAGGTGTCGGATCCGAACGTCGCGCGGACGAAGCTCGCATGGTGGCGCACCGAAGTCGACGCGATCTTCGGTGGCGCGCCGCAGCATCCGGTCGCCCATGCGCTTGCCGATGCCGTCAAGCACTATCGGATCACGCGCGAGCAACTGCTGACGATGATCGACGGCATGCAGATGGACCTCGACAAGGTTCGGTATGCCGACTTTGCCGAGCTCGAGACCTATTGCGATCGCGTCGCGGGCGTTGTCGGGCTCATGTCGGCCGAGATCTTCGGCTACGAGGATCCGTCGACCCTCGTGTACGCGCGAAAGCTCGGCGTCGCCTTCCAGCTCACGAACATCATCCGCGACGTAGGCGAAGATGCTCGCCGCGGCCGCATCTACCTGCCGCAGGAGGACCTCGCGCGTTTCGGCGTTTCCTCTTCCGACGTGCTTGCCGCGCGTGCGTCGCCACGCTTCGCCGAGCTGATGCGCTTCGAAACGAACCGTGCGCGCGGCTGGTACGACGACGCGTTCGCCGCGCTGCCCGCGCGCGACCGCCACGCGCAACGCGCTGGTCTTGCGATGGCGGCGATCTATCGAACGCTTCTCGACGAGATCGAACGCGACGGCTTCCAGGTGCTGGATCGCCGCATCGCGCTGACGCCGATCCGAAAGCTGTGGATCGCGACCCGCGCGGCGCTTCGCGCGTGATGATCGCCCACGTCCAAGCATGATCGTCGTCATCGGCGGCGGCTGGGCCGGCTGCGCGGCCGCAGTCGAACTTGCACAGGCTGGACACGCGGTCGAATTGCACGAAGCGGCGGTCGCGCTCGGTGGTCGCGCGCGTTGCGTCGTGCGCGACGGTCTTCCGCTCGACAACGGCCAGCACCTGTTGCTTGGCGCTTACGAACAAACACTCGCACTCGCGTCCGCAGTGCGAACCAACGGCCATTCGCCATGGACGATCGAGCCGCTCGCGTTGCGCCCGTTTGGTCGAAGACAAAAGAACCGTTTGTCGCTTTCGACCCGCTTCCTGCCGGCGGCCATTGCGCTGCCGACTGCGCTCGCGGCGGCGCACGGCGTCACGCTGCGCGAGCGTTTTGCGTTGATGCGCTGGTTTCGCCGTCGTCAACGCGAAGGCTGGCGGCTGCAACGCGACACGAGCGTCGACGAGCTGACCACACAGGTTCCACAGCCGGTGCGCGAGCAACTCTTCCATCCGCTTTGCGTTGCCGCCCTCAACACGCCGCCTGCACGCGCGTCGGCGAAGATGTTCCTGGCCGTGCTCGGCGCAACGCTCGGAGCGGGCGCGCATGCCACGTCGATCGTGCTGCCACGCGAAGGTCTCGGTGAAGCGGTCCCCGAAGCAGCGGCCCGATGGCTTTCCGCGCGCGGCCATCTCGTTCGCCGCTCGACGCGAACGCGCATTCGCGACCTGCCAGCCGACGGCGTGCTGCTCGAAACGTCCGGGCAAACGAATCGCGCGGATGCGGTTGTCGTTGCGGTCGGCCCGCATCAGCTCGCATCCACGCTCGCGCCGCAACTTTCGAGTGCACATCCTCCGATCGCCGCGGCGCTCGGACTCGTCACGCGCTTCGATTACGAGCCGATTGCGACCGCCTACCTGGGCTATGACGCGCCGCTCGCGCTCCCGCGCGGTTTGCTGCGACTCGACGATGCGCCGGGCCAGTGGATTTTCGACCGCGCCGATGTGCTCGACCGCGCCGCGGCATCGGACACGCGGGCGAGAATGCGCGCGCTCGTCGCCGTCGTCATCAGTGCGCGCGGGCCGCACACTTCGCTCGATCACCCCGCACTCGCGCGCGCAGTCGATGCGCAACTGCGCGCCATCACGTTGTCGCTGCCGAAGCTCGTCTGGTCGCGCGTGATCGAGGAGAAGCGCGCAACGTACTCGTGCGTGCCGGACCTGTCGCGACCGGCGTCGGGGCGCCTTGCCGATCGTGTGTACCTGGCCGGCGACTACACATGCGCCGCGTTGCCCGCGACGCTCGAGGCTGCCGTGCGAAGCGGACGCGAAGCGGCGCGCGCGCTGATCGCAGATTTATCTCAGACGCAACGCGGCTGACGACCCTCGATCGCCCATTACTGCTGCGTGCGCAACAAACGCTGCTGCTCGCGATTCCACTCGCGCTCGCGGATCGTGCGGCGCTTGTCGTGCTGCTTCTTGCCCTTCGCCAAGCCGACGGCGAGTTTCACGCGTCCCTTGCTGTAGTGAAGATCGAGCGGCGTCAGCGTGTAGCCCGCGCGCTCGACCTTGCCGATCAACCGGTTGATCTCTTCGCGATGCATCAGCAGGCGTCGCGTCCGCGTCGGATCGGGATGGACGTGCGTCGATGCGGTCGAAAGCGGCGAAATATGCGCGCCGATCAGCATCAGCTCGCCGTCCTTGACGATGACGTACGCTTCCTTGAGATGCGCGCGCCCGCCGCGGATCGCCTTCACCTCCCAGCCTTCCAGCGCGATGCCGGCTTCGAAGCGTTCCTCGATAAAATAGTCGTGAAACGCCTTCCGGTTCTCGACGATGCTCATCTCGCACGATCAACGTCATTCGCAGTCCGCGCATTCTACGCGTGCCTGCATTGCGCAATCGTTCCGAAAGCCGCCATGCGGTCGGTGAAGAGGAGCGTCCTTGTGCCGTATGCAGCACCGCAGATGTTCGACCTCGTCGACCGCGTCGATCTTTATCCGCAGTTCCTGCCGTGGTGCGGTGGAACGCGCGTGCTGGCGCAGGAAGGCAATCGCAAGACCGCGCGCATCGACATCGACTACCACGGCGTACGTGCGCATTTCACGACCGACAACGTCAATCGGCCGCCGGATTCGATCGTCGTCACGCTGAAGGACGGGCCGTTTCGTCACCTGCACGGCGAATGGCGGTTCAAGGCGCTCGGCGAGCACGGATGCAAGGTCGAGTTCGACCTTGCGTACGAATTCGCGACGAGTTTGCTCGACCACATCATCGGCCCGGTGTTCGCGCATATCGCGAACACGTTCATCGACGCGTTCGTCAAGCGCGCCGAGCGCGTGTATTCGGCAGGATGAGTGCTACTCGAACGATTCGCGTGCAGGTCGCCTGGGTGGACCGCGACGACCAGGCGCTCGTCGATCTCCATCTCGCGGCCGGCGCGACCGCGCTCGACGCCGTGACGCATGCGGCGCTCGATCTCGACCAGCGCGTACGGGCCGGCGAATTGGCATGCGCGATCTTCGGCCGACGGATCGACGCGCAAACGCCGCTCGCCGACGGCGATCGCGTCGAGGTGACGCGGCCGCTCGTTCAGGATGCGATGGCGGCGCGGCGCCGCCGCGCCGCGCGAACGCGCTGACGCCTACTTCGCGCTGGCCGCGCGGCGCAACTCCCGCACGAGATCCTCGTCGTGCGCGCGGCGCGCCCAGTCGAGCGCCGTCGCGCCGTCCTGATTCCTGCGCGTGACGTCGGCGCCGCTCGCGACCAGCAACATCGCCGTTTCCGGATGATTCTCGTGGATCGCCATCATCAGCGCAGTCGTTCCGTTCGGCGATTGCGCATCGATGTTGGCGCCGTGAAGGATCAGGAACTTCACGATGTCGTCGTGGCCGCCGGTCGCCGCGTAGATCAGCGGCGTCCAGCCGGGTCCGTCGAGCTTCGCGCCGGCCGCCTGGAGCATACGCACGATGTCGAGATGCCCTTTGAGCGCAGCGAGCATCATCGGTGTGTCGCCATAACGGTTGGCAATGTCGACATTCGCCTTCGCCGCGATCAGCGCCTGCGCCGCTTGCGCGCTGCCATTGCGTGCGGCGGTGCAAAGCATTGGTTCACTGTCCGCGTTCACCGAATTCGGGTCCATGCCGCGGGCGAGCAGGCGCTTGACCTCGTCGACGCGATCGTTCGCGACAGCCTGCGTCAGGTCGTCGAGCAACTCGGCGGCCCCCGCGCGAAACGCGAGCGGCGCAAGCGCGGCGCCGAGCAGAAAGCCGCGGCGAGTGTGATCAACGATCATCGCGGTCGATTCGGAAGAGCGAGAAAAAATTGTCCGACGTCGCGCGCGCAACCTCGTCGACGACGATTCCGTGCAGCGCCGCGATCTCCTGGCCGACGTGCGCGACAAACGCCGGCTCGTTGCGCTTCCCGCGATGCGGCACCGGTGCGAGGTACGGACTATCGGTTTCGATCAGCATTCGCGACAACGGCACCCGTTTCGCCACGTTCTTCTGCGCCTGCGCATTGCGAAACGTCACGATGCCGGAGAACGAGATGTGAAAGCCCAGGTCCATCGCGCGCTGCGCGACGTCGAAGGTCTCGGTGAAGCAGTGCATCACGCCGCCCGCCTCTTCGGCGTGCTCCTCGCGCATGATCGCGATCGTGTCGTCGGCCGCCCCGCGCGTGTGGATCACGAGCGGCCGCTTCGCCTCGCGCGCCGCGCGAATGTGGGTGCGAAATCGCCGGCGCTGCCATTCGAGATCGCCGCTGCGCCGAAAGTAGTCGAGCCCCGTCTCGCCGATCGCGACGACCTTGCGTTCGTGCGCGCGCGAAACGAGCAGGTCGACCGTCGGCTCGTCGAGATTCTCGTAATCCGGATGCACGCCGACGCTCGCGTAGAGGTTCGGATGCTCGAGCGCGAGCGCATGAACCTTCGGCCATGCGCCCATCTCGACGCCGATGCACAGCGCGTGGGTGACACGAGCTTCGCGCATCGCATCGAGCACGCGCGGCAAGTCGTCACGAAGCTCGGGGAAGTCGAGGTGGCAGTGGGAATCGACGAACAAGCTACATCGTATGCGTGGCCCGCGTCGACGCGAGATGCTCGCCGAGGAGCCGCTCGATCGTCGCCTTCGCCGCGGCGCCCGTTTCGTCGAGCGTGAACTGCACGCCGATGCCCTGCGTGCGATTCCCCTGGCCGCCGTCGGGTGTGATCCAGACGACCTTGCCCTGCACGGCGATTCGATTCGGATCGTCCATCAGCGACAACAGCATGAACACTTCCTCGCCGAGCATGTAAGGCCGCGACGTGGGAATGAAAATGCCTCCGCCCTTCAGGAACGGCATGTACGCGGCATAGAGCGCCGCCTTTTCCCGGATGTTCAGCGAGAGCACGCCGGGGCGGGCGAGCGCGGGTGTCGGTTGCGGAATCTTGTCGGCCATGGTCACCCGAACAATGCGCGGTATTCGATCATGAGCGCCTCTGCGACCAGACGCGGCGACAGCGGATGCGCAAGAAGCGCTCGGCTTTCGAGTAGCCTGCGATGATAGCGAAAGAGCGCGATCGGCGCCACCGACGGCGTGAGCCTCGCGAGCGCATCCTGGTGAGCGACATTCTCGACGGCGTTAACGCCGGCGCGCACGCGGGCCAAGTCCGCGCACCATCCGAGCAGCCAGTCGACGATCGCCGAAAGGTGTTCCTTGCGAATCTCGCGCGGCGTGGCATCGAGCCGCGCGCCGAGCCCGGTGACCTCGAGTTTCGCTGGCGCGCCGAACGCGCGAATCCACACGCTTCGCTCCGCCTGGTACTCGGCATTGGCGAGCGCGAGCGCGCGTAGCGGCGCGCCGTTCGCCTGGGCGAGCAGCGCTTCGGCATCGGGGACACCTTCGCTCGCAAGCCATCCGCGCGCCTGGGCAGCGCTCGGTCGCGGCGCGATGATGCGCTGGCAGCGGCTTGCGACCGTCGCGGGAAGTCGACCGGCCAGATGCGCGACGAGAATGAAATGCGTGGCGGGCGGCGGCTCCTCGAGCGTCTTCAAGAGCGCGTTGGCCGCCGATTCGTTCATCCGCTCCGCAGGTATGATCAAGGCGACCTTCGCCCCGCCGCGATGACTCGTGATTTCGGACCAGCGAATCAACGCGCGAATGCGATCGACGGCGATCCATTCGACGACCTTGACCTCGTCGTCGTCGATTTCGATCGGCTCGACGAGCCGCAAATCGGGATGCTGTCCCGCCGCCGCGTAGCGGCAACTGGCGCAGGTGCCGCATGCAGCGCCATTCTCACCGGGCGATTCGCAGACGAGCGCCTGTGCGAGCGCAAGCGCGAGCGTCCGCTTGCCCATGCCGGCAGGACCGCTCAGAAGCATCGCGTGCGGCCACGTCGATTTGCGCGCGAGCAGCGATGCGAAGAGCTCGCGTTGCCAGGGAAGCACGGCGGCCGAATTTTGCGTGATCGTTGGCTCGTTCGTCATGGCTTGTCGACAATGCGCGCGATCTCCTCGCGCACCTCTGCGATCGGGCGCGTGGAATCGATGATGCGAAACCGCTCGGGCTCGGCGGCTGCGCGCGCGAGATAGCCTTCGCGCACGCGCTCGAAGAAGGCTTGCGTCTCGCGCTCGAACTTGTCCGACGCCTGTCCCTTCGCGTGCATTCGCGCGAGCCGCGCGCGCGACACTTCGCTCGGCACGTCGAAGAGGAGCGTCAGATCGGGGTCCACACCGCGATGCACCCATTGGGCGAGCGCGTCGATCATCGCGGTCGACACGCCGTGACCAGCGCCTTGATACGCGTACGTCGCATCCGTAAAGCGGTCGCAAAGCACGATGTCGCCGCGCGCGAGCGCTGGCTCGATCACGTTCGCCAGATGCTCGCGCCTCGCCGCGAACATCAGGAGCGCTTCCGCATCGTGCGTCATCGGTTGGTGCAGCAGCCACGCGCGGATCGCCTCGCCGGCGGGCGTGCCACCGGGCTCGCGCGTGACGACGATGCGTCGCCCGCGCGCGGTCAGCGCTTCCGCGATGAAGCGCGCATGCGTGCTCTTGCCGGCGCCGTCGATGCCTTCGAGCGTGATGAATCGGCCGCGGGACGCGTTCTCGGGCACGAGGTCGATGGGATGCGAAGCGATGTGTCGCGAACCGGCAGCCTGCCGATCAGCGACCGCCTCGCTGGTATTTTGACACGGCGCGATTGTGCTCGATCAGGCTCGCGGAGAACTGCGACGTGCCGTCGCCGCGCGACACGAAATAGAGATAAGGCGTCGATGGCGGATCGACGACGACGTCGAGCGATGCCTGCGACGGCAGCGCGATCGGCGTCGGCGGCAGGCCGTCGCGCACGTACGTGTTGTATGGCGAGTCGGCTTCGAGATCGCGCTTGGTCAGATTCCCGTCGAAGCGCTCTCCGATCCCGTAAATGACGGAAGGATCGGTCTGCAGCTTCATCCCGCGCGAAAGCCGGTTGATGAAGACCGACGCGACGAGCGGCCGATCTTCGGGCCGGCCCGTCTCCTTCTCGACGAGCGAGGCGAGGATCAGCGCCTCGTATGGCGAGGTGAGCGGCAGGTCCGGCGAGCGTCGCGCCCATGCGGCCGAAAGACGCGTCTGCAGCGCGCGATACGCGCGCTTCAGCACGGCGATATCGCTCGTGCCGGCGGCGAAATAGTAAGTGTCGGGAGAGAAGAGGCCCTCGGGCGCCGGCTCGCTCGCGCCGATCCGCGCGAGCAGCTCCGCGTCGGATAGCGCGTCGGCCTGATGCGTGACGTGCGGATCGTCGTGCAGTGCGCGACGAAGCTGCGAATACGTCGTCCCTTCGACGATCGTGATCGCCGTCTGCGTCACGTCGCCTTGCGTCAGCTTCGCGAGAAGCTCGGGCAGCGTGATCCCCTGCTCGATCTCGTAGCTGCCGGCCTTGATCGTGCGGTCGGCGCGCTCGATGCGGGCAAGGGCGGTGAGCGCGAGCGGGTGCGGGAGGACGCCTTCGGCGTGCAAGGTCCGTGCGATGCCCGCAAGCGACGCGCCCGCACGCACGTCGAAATCGTACGGACTTCGCGGCAACGACAGCGGCCGGCGATACCAGGCGTGGCCGATCGCCGCGAGCGCCACCGCGCCGGCCACGAGCAGCAGAACGAAAAGCGTCGCGACGCGGGATTTGCGCATGCGGTCGACGTTGCGGGAGAAGCGTGCGGATCCGCGCCGGTGTCCGCACATGGCGCAGCGATGTCCGTGATTATAATGGCGCGCATGTTCGGATCGGTGCCACGTTCCTTGCACCCAGGGTGCGGCGCGATGGCGCGCCCCATGAGCGCGAAGGGCCGCCCCGAGCGCGAATTGCGCCCCCTCCGGGGGCAGCGCAGCGGCGGAGCCGCAAGCGCGGGGGTCCACCTCCGCGCGAAGGGCCGCCCCGAGCGCGAATTGCGCCCCCTCCGGGGGCAGCGCAGCGGCGGAGCCGCAAGCGTGGGGGTCCACCTCCGCGCGAAGCGCCGCCCCGAGCGCGAATTGCGCCCCCTCCGGGGGCAGCGCAGCGGCGGAGCCGCAAGCGTGGGGGTCCACCTCCGCGCGAAGCGCCGCCCCGAGCGCGAATTGCGCCCCCTCCGGGGGCAGCGCAGCGGCAGAGCCGCAAGCGTGGGGGGTCCAACACCCGTGCGCGGATTCACGCTGATCGAGATCATGGTCGTGATCGTGATCCTCGGCGTGCTTGCCGCGCTCGTCGTGCCGAGCGTCCTTTCGCGCACCGACGATGCGCGCATCGTCGCCGCGAAGACCGATATCGGCGCGATCCGCCAGGCGCTCAAGCTTTACCGCCTCGACAACCAGCGCTATCCGACCACCGAACAGGGCTTGAGCGCACTCGTCACGATGCCGACGCAGCCGCCGATCCCGCCCAACTGGAAGCCCGGCGGCTACCTCGAGAAATTGCCGGTCGATCCCTGGGGGCGTCCCTACCAGTACCTGAATCCCGGTTTGAAGGGCGAAGTCGACGTGTTCACGTACGGGGCCGACGGGCAACCGGGCGGAACCGGCGCCGATGCCGATATCGGCTCGTGGGATTTGTAGCGCATGCGCAAGTCGGGCTTCACGCTCGTCGAAATCCTCGTCGTCATCGTCATCTTCGGCATCGTGGCCGGCCTCGCGGTCGCGTTCGTTGCACCGGGAGAGCGCGACCTCTCGGCACGCGAGGCGCGGCGTTTCGCCGGTGCGCTCGAATACGCCGCGGCGCGCGCGCAATGGCGCAATGAAATGCTCGGCGTGTCCGCTGACGGACGCGTCGTTCGTTTCTGGCGACGCGACGCGGCGAACGATCGCTGGCTCCCGCTCGACGACGAAGTGCTTCGCGCGGAAGTGCTGCCGTCGCCGATGCAGGCGATCGCGCTGCGCTATGCGGGGCGGGCGCCCGCACCCGATGCAATCGTGCCGCTTCGCGCGTCGGGTCGAAACGAGCCCTTCGCGTTCGCAATAGAGACGCCGGGCTTTCGCACGATCGTCGCCCTCGATCCGCTGAACCGCGCGTCGATCGCGGGACCCGATCCGAGCTCGTAAATGCGCGCGGCACGCGCCTTCACGCTGATCGAGGTGCTGGTCGCCCTTGCCATCGTTGCCGTCGCACTTGCCGCCGGCATGCGCGCGGTCGCGCAAAGCGCGGACGGTGCGACGTCGCTGCGCATGCGCACGCTCGCCCTGTGGGTTGCCCAGAATCGCCTTGCACAGGCGCAACTCGCCGATCCATGGCCCGCGCGCGGAAGCGCGAGCGGCGCGGAAACGCAGGCCGCCACTCGGCTCCTTTGGCGCGAGACGGTGAGCGACACGCCAAATCCCGCGTTTCGCAGGGTCGAGATCCTCGTGAGCGAGCCTGCGAATGCCGACTACGTGCTCGCGCGCCTCGTCGGCTACGTCGGCAACCCGCATCCACAATGAATGCGGTCGCGCGCGGCTTTACGCTCGTCGAAGCGCTCGTCGCGATCGCGATTCTCGCGTTGGTCGCGACGATCGCCTGGCGCGCCACCGCTGCGATGACCGATAGCGAAGCACGGCTTACGACTGAGAGCGCCCGCTGGCGCCAACTCGATGCGATGCTGACGCGGATGGAAGCCGATATGCGCGAAGCGATTCCACGCACGGTGCGCCACGGCACGGGTTCCGAGCCGGCGTGGTATGCGCGGCCCGCGGATGCCGACGGCAACAGCGAAGTGGTGTTCACGCGTGCGGGACCGAGCGCGCTCGACGAGCCGGGCAGCGGTGGACAACGCGTCGGCTATCGGCTACGCAACGGCCGCATCGAGGTGCTCTACTTCGCGCACCTCGACAACGTCGCGACGAAAGAGCCTGATGCGTACGCGCTCGCCGAAGGCATCGCGCGGTTTCGCGTTCTCGAGCTTGGCCCCGACGGTCGCTGGATCGATCGCTGGCCGGTCTCGACGGCAAACGCGATGCCGCGCGGCGTGCGCATCGAGATCGGGCTCGACGGCGGCGGCGCCATCGAGCGCTGGCTGGCGCTGCAATGAGGCGACAGAACACAGGCCTTGCGCTGATCGTCGCGATGCTGATCGCCGCGCTCGCCGCGGCGGTCGCCGTCTCCGTCGCCACGGCGCAATCGCAATGGTTCGCGCAAGTCGAGCATCGCCGTGATCAGGTCGAAGCGCAGTCGATCGCTGCGGCGGGCGTGCAGTGGGCGCGCGCGATTCTCGACGCCGCCCCGCCGCTCGTCGATCACCTCGGTGAACCATGGGCGCTGCCATTGCCCCCTACGCCGGTCGAAAACGGCGATGTGCGAGGCCGCATCGTCGATGCGCAATCGATGCTCAATGCGAACAACCTCGTCGGCGACAACGCGGGCATCGAACGCCAGCGCTTCGCGCGGCTCTTCTCGACGCTCGGCATTCCGCCAGCCACGCTGGCACCGATCATCGATTGGATCGATGTCGATGACATCGCGCAGGACGGCGGCGCCGAGGATGCGTGGTACATGAACCAGCCGGATGCATCGCTCGCCGCGAACGCACCCGCCGTGCGCATCGAGGAGCTCGCGAACGTTCGCGGGATGACGGCGCCCGCGATGGCGCGAATGGTTCGCTTCGTGACTGCGCTCCCGCCCGGCACGCCGCTCAACGTCAACACGGCATCGCCGGAGGTGCTCGCCGCCTCGCTCGACATCGATGCCGACGCCTTGGCGTCGCTCGTTGCGAGCCGCGCCGAGCACCCGTTCGGCTCGATCGCGGAATTTCGAACCAGGCTCGCCACGCTCGGCGGATCGCTGATCGGTCCTGAAGCGATGTACTCGGTGAACAGCCACTATTTCCTCGTGGCCGTTCGCGCGCGTCAGGGCGAGACGATCGCGAACGCGCGTGCGCTGATCACGCGTGATTCGAACCAGCCGTCGAGCATCGTGTGGCAGACGATCGAATGAGATACAAGCGGGCTCGCCGCATTCCCGTAAACTGCCGCCCCATGCTTCGCGTCTTCGCTGCCGGTTTTCCGAACGCCGAGCGTCCGCTGCGCTGGGTGCGCTATTCGCCGGACGGCCGACCGATCGCGCACGGACAGGACGTTCCCGCGCATTTGCCCGCCGATCCGAACGTCGAGATCATGCTCGCCGCACACCAGGCGCGGCTCGTCGCGCTCGCGCTGCCGCCGATGCCACGCGGGCGATTGGCCGGCGCGGCACGCTACGCACTCGAAGACCAGATCGCGAGTGCCCCCGGCGAATCGTGCATCGCGCTCGCGAAGCAGGCGAACGGAACGAGCATCGCCGCGATCGCCTCGCGAGCACTGATTCGTGCGATCGAATCGCACGTGCCCCGTGCATCACGCATCGTTCCCGAATCGGCGCTCGCACCGCACGCGGAAGGTTGGACCTGGTGTCGATCCGCGACGGGCGACGGCTTCGTTCGACGCGCCGACGGCAGCGCGTTCGTGGTGACGCAAGCTGGCGCGACCGACGAACTTCCAATGGAGTTCCGAGCATCGCTCGATGCCGCGAAGCGAACGCACGACGCGCCATCGCGCGTGCACGTCGCATTTTCGGTCGATGCGGCGCAACTCGCACGCTGGTCGCAGGTATCGGGCATCGCGTTCGTTCCAGCACCGGCATGGCGATGGGAAGATGCGCCGGCCGCGGCATTCGCGGGGGTGCCCGACTTCCTCAGCGACGCCGACAAGCTCGGCGATACAACGGCCAATCGCGAAGGCATCGTGCGCGCGTTTCGGCCCGCGCTTCTGCTTTGCGGACTCGCGCTGGCGCTCTACGTCGCCGGTCTCGGCGTTCAATGGTCTTATCTGGTTTTCGAGAATTGGCGCCTTTCGCGGGCGCTCGTTTCCGAGGCAGCGGCCGCGCAACTGACCGATGCGGCGACACTCGCTGCCGCGATCACGGCGATCGCTCGACGCAACGCAGAAGTGCGGCACCACGCGATGAAGACAGTCTCGACGGACGCGCTGCCGTTGCTCGCCCGCGCCGCGCCCGCGCTCGATGCCTTGCCTCCGGGAACGCTTCGTTCGGCGCGCTATGCCGGCGACGCGTGGACGCTCGAACTCGGGAAAATGGATGCGCCGACGCTTTCGCGGGTGACGCGCTCTCTCGCGGCGAGCGGCGTCGAAACGCTTTCGGCACCGACGCAAGCAGGTACGCGAATGCGCCTCGCCCTTTCGCCTATGGCACGCTGACAGCATGTCCATCCGCAACATCGAAGACGCGTTTGCCGCACGTCGCCGATTCTGGCTTCCGCTCGCGATCGCGGTCGCCATCATTGTTACGCTCTCGATCGCCATGCGGCTCTCCGACGCGACAGCTCGCGCCCATGACGAAGTGTTGCGCAACCTCCTCGCGCTCGACATCGCGCGTGGGCGAGTGGCGGACAGCGCGTCGCTCGTGCATGCCAACGTGCAGGCGAAACGCGGCGACATGCGCGCCGCCATTGACCGTGCGCTCTCCGCGCGCGGCATGCACTATTCGCGCGTCGATGCGCAGCCAGGTGACGGCGCCGAGCGCGTCGTCATCGATGTGGCTCCGTTCGCGACGCTCGTGCGCGCGATCGATGACCTCTCGCGCGAGGACGGCGTTCGCGTCATCGATGCGACGTTGACCGCGCGCGTCGACCCGGGAACGGTACGCGCCGAGCTCGCGTTCACGCACTGAAGTTTCTGGTGACTTTCTGGCGGATCGTGCTGGCGTTGGTCGTGCTCGCGATCGCCGTGCTCGTGCTTGCGCCCGCGACACTGCTTGACGCGCCACTCGCGGCGGCGACCGCGCGGCACCTGCGTCTCGTCGATGCGCGCGGGCTCTGGTGGCGCGGGGAAGGGGTGCTCGCGACGAGCGACGGCGCGCTGCGCATGCCGCTGCAATGGCGTGTCGCGCTCGCGCCGCTCGCAATCGGCAATCTGGCCGTCGACCTGTATCCGGAGGGCGCCGTGCTAACGCCGAGCGGAGCGCTCGTCATCAGCAAAGGGACGGTCGCCGCGCGCGATCTGCACGTCTCCGCCCCGGCGGCCGTCGCCTCGGCGTTCGATCCGGAACTCGCACTTCTCGCGCTTCGCGGCGATCTCGATCTGCGCGTGCCGTCGCTCGTGCTGCATGATCGCGGCGCGAGCGGAAGCTTCGATGCGACATGGACGCGCGCGCGCATCGTCGCCGGACCTTCGAGCGTCGATCTCGGTCGCGTCGTCGCGCATGGCGCCCCCGAAGGCGACGGAATCGGCGGCATCGTTCACAACGAAGGCGGCGATGTCGCGGTGAGCGGGACGTTCGCTGCAAGAGCGAACACGGTCGAAACGTCGCTCGACCTCTCACCGAGAAGCAGCGCCACGGAAGCGACGCGAACGCTGCTCGGCATGCTGGGTCCCGCGGACGATACGGGCCACGTTCGCCTGCATTGGCAACGCCGGCGGCGATGAAGGCGCGTACCGTCACTGCAAAGCCTCGCCCGCCTGCGAAGGCGCGCGTGCCGGCGGCCAAAGCGATGCTCTCGCGCGTACCGGCGCGCCGCCCGCAATCCTCGACCGGGTCAGCCGCTTCGCATCGGATCGCGAGTCTCGACGCGCTGCGCGGCGTGGCGATCGTCGCGATGATCGTCTACCACTTCTGCTTCGACTTGCGCTACTTCGATCTGACGCGCTGGGATTTCGAGCACGACATTCGCTGGCTTTCCGCACGATCGGCGATCCTCGCGTCGTTCCTTTTGATCGCGGGCATCAGCGCGGTCCTCGCGTATCGTCAACAAAAGTCACAAGCGCATTGGCTCACCCGCATCGGCGTGATCGCGCTCGCGGCGCTGCTCGTGACCGCTGGAAGCTACTTCGTCTTTCCCCAATCGTTCATCTGGTTCGGCGTGCTGCACGCGATCGCGGTTTCGCTTTTCCTCGCCCGCCCGCTGCTCGGCCGGCCGGTGGTGTCGGCGATCGCCGGCTTCGCGATCATCGCGTCGGGGATCGCGTTTTCGCATCCGGTGTTCGACTCGCGGCTTCTCGGATGGATCGGCTTCATGACAGCGAAGCCGATCACCGAGGACTACGTGCCGCTGTTTCCGTGGATGGGCGTATTGCTGGTCGGTGTCGCGGTCGGGCACGCGCTCGTGCGCGCGCAATTCCGGCCGATCGCGCCGCTCGCGCGGCTACCGAAGGCGTTCCACCTGCTCGGCCGGCATAGTCTTCTCGTCTATCTCGTCCATCAGCCGCTGATAATGGGCACGCTGTGGCTTGTCGCAGGCAGTTGAAGCCAATGCACCGCCGCACGCCGGCCGGCGACGGTTGATCCGGCGGCCTTTACGCGCGCCTCGCTCGGGCGGATACTGCGTCGCACTACGACATAAAGGCGCCGTTCGCAAGGCGTCGTCGACGCGAAGCCGGGCTCGCGCACATCAATAAAGCGCGACGTCGCGGCGAACGGTTCGATCGTGAGAAAGTCGTCTCGGAGGAAACGATGAGCACAGTGTTGCCGGATACCGCACTGCCGTCAACGTACGTGAACCGCTGGTGGCAGATGCTGCTCGGGTTCGTCGCGATGATGTCGATCTCGAGCCCGCAGTACACGTGGACGCTCTTCATCCATCCGCTCGAAGGCAAGCTCAACGCGACGCTCGCGCAACTGCAGGTGACGTTCTCGCTGCTGATCGTTCTGCAGACGTTCTGCTCGCCGATCCAGGCGTGGCTCGTCGACCGCTTCGGCCCGCGGCTTCTGATCTCGATCGGCTGCGCGCTGTCGGGCTTGAGCTGGGTACTGTCCTCGTACGTCGACAACATCTGGTCGCTTTACTTCACTTACGGGATCATCGGCGGCTTCGGCACCGGCATCGTCTACGTCGGCATCATCGGTCACATGGTGCGTTGGTTCCCCGATCGGCGCGGATTCGCTGCCGGCATCGCGGCGGCGGGTTATGGCGCCGGCGCGATCCTGACGTCGTTCCCCATCGCCGACATGATCCCGGCGTCCGGTTACGCGCACACGCTTTTCATCTGGGGATGGATCCAGCTCGTCATCGGCGTCATCGTGAGCCAGGGATTCCGCATTCCCGCGGCCGGCTGGAAGCCCGCGGCGGCGGATCTGGTGACGCGGCAGGCGGATCGTCAGTCACGCCATAGCTACCGCGCAGCCGAGATGCTGCGCACGCCCGTGTTCTGGCTGATGTTCATCATGATGTCGATGATGGCGACGAGCGGCCTCATGGTCGTGTCGCAAGTCGGGCCGTTCGCGTCGGACTACGGCGTCAAGGACACGCTCGTGCTCGGGCTCGCTGCGCTGCCGCTGTCGCTCACGCTTTCGCGCGCCACGAACGGCATCACGCGGCCGTTCTTCGGATGGGTCTCGGATCACATCGGTCGCGAAAACACGATGTTCGTCGCGTTCTCGCTCGAGGCGGCGGCGATCCTGCTGTTGTTGGTTTTCGCGCATAACGCCGCGGTGTTCGTCGTGCTGACGGGCCTCGTTTTCTTCGGCTGGGGCGAGATTTTTTCACTCTTCCCTTCGACGTTGACCGATCTGTTCGGCACCCGGTACGCAACGACGAACTACGGCTTCCTCTACATCGCACAGGGCGTGGGCTCGGTGCTGGGCGGCCCGGTCGCGGCTTACATTCGCGAAGCGAGCGGAAGCTGGACGACCGTCTTCGTGATCGTCATTGTCCTCGACGTCATCACGGCGCTTCTCGCGGTGCTCGTGCTGAAGGGGATGCGCACGCGCTGGATCGCGCGGTCGGCGGCACCGGCCGGCTGATTTCGGCCAGCACCATTTCAGTTCAACTTCCCGGGAGGTCGTGCACTTCCGGGAAGAACACGTCCTTCCACGACGCGGGCTTGACCTTGATGAGCCCGTGCTCGTACATGAAATCGGCGTACTTCATCACACCCGAGGGCGTCAGCGTGTAGTCGATGCCCGGCGCGGTCAGCATCTTGTAGACCTGCTCCTCGGTGAGCTTCGGGTGCTCCATCTCGATGTAAAGCCTCGCCGCCGCGTGCTTGTCCTTGTTGACGATGTCGGTCGCTTCCTTGAACGCGGCGAACACCGCCGCGTAGGTCTTCGGATTCTCGTCGCGAAACTTGCCGGTACACCAAAGCACGGTGAACGTCGTCGGACCGCCGGCGACGTCGTAGGAATTGAGCACCGTGTGGATTCGCGGGTCGTCGAGCTCCTGGTATTCGTAGGGCGGCGACGTCAGGTGCGCGGTCACCTCGCTCGCGCTCGACAGCAGCGCCTGCATCGCGTCGGGATGCGACATCGACACGGTCAGCGGATCGAGCTTCGCGAATTGATCATCGCCGAAGGCCTTCGCAGCCGCCATTTCCAGCGTGATCGCCTGTTGCGAAATCTTGACGGCCGGCAGCGCGATCCGGCTCTTGCTCGTGAAGTCCTTCATCGTCTTCACGTCGGGCTCGCGCGTGTTGAGCAGAAGCGGCATCGCGTTCATCGCCGAGAGGCCGTGCACCTTGTAGTTGTCGCGCGTGCGCGCCCAGATCGTGATCAGCGGTGTCAAGCCGCCCGACGCGATTTGCAAGTCGCCCGACAACACGGCGTCGTACATGATGTTGCTTGCCGAGAACTTGTGCCACGTCACCTTGATGTCGCCCAGGCCCGCAGCCTTCGCGTGCTTCGCGACCAGATGATCGCGCTGCATCACGAGGAATTGCAGATAGGCCATCCCGTACTGCTGCGCGATCGTGACCTCGCCGACCTCCGCGCGCGACATGCCGGGACGCAACGCCAGGAGGACAAGCAGCACTGCCAGGGAAAGTGCGCGCTTCATGCCGATCTCCTTATGTCGTTTCTCGGGGCGAAGCGGACCTCGAGGCCCCGGGCGAAGATCGGCCCGGGGCGCGGCAGGCGTGCCCTCCGCTACTCGAGCGCCGCGAACGTCCTGTAGTGGACGTGCAGCGCGCCGTCATGATAACGGTGCGTGTAGAAGGTCTTGGCCATCGATGCGGCGCCCTTGTAGACCGACGTGGTGTCCATCGCCTCGCACGCTTCCTCGGAGTCCCAGCCGCTCACGTAGATCACCTCGTGCTCGTGATGCTTCTCGACGCACTCGGCAACGTAAATGAAGTGGCATCCCGGCATCTTGCGGATGGCCGGCGCGAGCTGCTTATCGATGAATTCGATGAACGCTTCCCGCTTTTCCGGCGGGACGGCGCCATGCACGACGCGAAGAATCATTGCGAAGCTCCTTGATGTCGATCGTCGACGGACAGGCGCGGCCGCCCGCCCGGCTCGGCGGCCGCGATACGCGGCGGCCGACGCTGCGTAGGATCGTAACGGGAGCGTTTATCAATGCCAAGGAAGGAGATCGCCTGTCACACAGTTTTTCATATGGCAACCACGCTACGCAGGCGATGAAGCTCCAGCAATTGCGCTACCTGGTCGAGGTCGTCCGCCAGGACATGCATGTCACCGAAGCGGTGCGCTTTACACGTCGCAGCCCGGCGTCAGCCATCACATCCGCCTGCTCGAGGACGAGCTCGGCTTCGACGTGTTCGTGCGCGGCGGCAAGCGGCTCGTCGCGCTCACGCGTGCGGGCGAGCAAGTCCACGCGATCGCCACGCGGATGATCGCGGACGGCGAGAATCTTCGTCGCGTCGCCGGCGATGCGGGACGGGATGCCGAGGGCGATCTCGCGGTGGCCGCAACCTGCACGCAGGCGCACGTCACCTTGCCGGGCGTGTGCGCGCGTTCATGGCGCGCCACCCGAAGGTGCGCTTGAGCATCCATCCGTGCAGTCCCTCCGAAGCTGCCGAGCGCGTGCACCGCGGTGAAGCGACGCTTTGCCTGTCGACGGAAGTCGTGGCGACGTTCCCCGACCTCGCGATGTTGCCGGGCGATCCCTGGCATCGCTGCGTCATTACGCCGCCTCGCCATCCGCTGCTTCGGCAGCGCCGTCTCGGCCTCGCCGCGATCGCGCGCTATCCGCTGGTCACGTACGACTTCGCGTTTCGCAAAGGCTCGAAGATCCAGCGCGCGTTCGAGACAGCGGGCCTGGCGCGGCGCGTCGTGGTCACGTCGACCGATCCGCGCATCATCAAGACGTACGTCAGCGCCGGTCTCGGCATCGGCCTCATTGCGTCGATCGCGTTCGAGCAATCCGATCGGCGACACCTGCGTGCTCGACGCGAGTCCGCTCTTCGAGTCGAGCATGACGACGATCGGCGTCCATCGCAACACCTACGTCACGAGCTACATGTATGACTTCATCGCGCTCGCGCTGGCGGAAATGGACCGTGGCACGGTCGATGCGCTGATGAGCGAGCCGGCGCCGCGCGCGGTTGCCCGAAGGATGAGCGCCGCCGATTCGCTGCCGCTCGCTTCGGATGAGCGCAGTCGATATGCTTGACGTCCACCACTTCACGATGGACATCCAATGACTAAGCGGGAAGCCGACGCCGCGCGAATCCTCGCCGAGTCGATCGTCATCGACACGCTCGGTGGCGCCGTCGTGCACCCGACGCCGCACGTCGCGAGCGGAACCTACGAGGAGAACCTCGTCCGCGACGGCTGGAACGCGCTGCACGTAACGCTCGTTTCGGAGCCGTCGTACACGCCGACGTGGGAGCAGGTTCAGCGCGCGATCTACGAGAATCTGTTGAACTTCGAGATGTCGCCGAAGGTCCGTCACGTCGAGCGCGTCGAAGACCTCTTCGAGGCGAAGCGCAACGGACAGCTCGGCATCATCTTCGGCATTCAAAGCCCGAGCTGCATCGGCGCCGAACGCGAGCGGCTGCGGCTTTTGCACAAGCTCGGGCTGCGCTCGCTCCAGCTCACGTACATGGAGCGCAACCTGCTGGGCGACGGCTGTCTCGAACAGGAAAATCGCGGTCTGACGCATTACGGGATGCAGGTGATTCGCGAATGCAATCGACTGGGCATCCTCGTGGATTGCTCGCACGTCGGTATTCGCACCACGCTCGACGCTGCGGCCGAATCGGCGCAACCAATCGTCATCTCGCACACGGCGGTGCGCGCGCTCACCGACAATCCGCGCTGCATCACCGACGAGCAGATCAAGGCTGTCGCGGCGAAGGGCGGCGTTGTCGGCATCACTGCCTATGCACCGTTCATCCGCATCGATCGACGGCCCACGTTAGGCGACTATCTCGAACATTTCGACTACGTGATCGACCTGGTCGGCATCGATCACGCAAGCCTCGCCACCGATTGGTTCGACGGCAAGACGAAAACGAACTGGGCGACGCCGTGGTACTACCCGGAGGTCACGCGCGGCGCGCAATACGGTGCGCTCGGCCTCGAAGGATTCGCGACGCGCGCCGAGCTTCGCAATGTCGTCGTCGGGTTGCTCGAGCGCGGCCGAAGCGCAACCGACATCGGCAAGATCCTCGGCGGCAACTATCTGCGCGTGCTCAAGGAAGTATGGAAATGACGCTGCAACGATCGGCGAATCGACGGTCCGCCGCATGGGCCTTTACGCTACAATGTCGCTCGCATCAGGCGCGTAGCTCAGCTGGTTAGAGCACCACCTTGACATGGTGGGGGTCGTTGGTTCGAGTCCAATCGCGCCTACCAACTTCCACTGCAACCGGCCGTCGACGCCGGTCGTTTCGCTTCCGCGCTGCTGCAAGCGAGCGCGTTGACCTTGGCGGAAGGGAAAATCGGAAAATCGAGCCTGGCCCCTTTTCTCAACCGAAATACGCGCGGCGCACCTCCTCGTTGCCGCGAAGCTCTGCCGCGCTGCCTTCGGCCACGACGCGCCCTTTCGACAGCACATAGCCGCGATCGGCGATCGCGAGCGTTTGATGCGCGTTCTGCTCGACCAGGAGCACGGTCACGCCCTGCGCGTTGATGCGCCGGATGACATCGAAATTCTGCGCGACGAAGCGCGGCGAAAGGCCGAGCGACGGCTCGTCGACGAGGAGCATCCGCGGCGCGGCCATCAGCCCTCTTCCGATCGACAACATCGCCTGTTCGCCGCCCGACATCGTGCCGGCGAGTTGCGTGACCCGCTCTTCGAGACGGGGAAAGATCGCATAGACATTGCGCAGCCGCGCGCGAATGGTCGCTTCGTCGGCCTCGCGATACGCGCCGACGCGCAGGTTCTCTTCGATCGTGAGCTTCGGGAACACCCTGCGGCCCTCGGGGATGCATGCAATGCCGTGCGCGATGACGCGATGCGTCGGCAAGCCGGTAATGTCGACGCCACCGAACACGATGCGACCGCGCCGTGGCGGCGTAAGGCCGAGAATCGAACGCACGAGCGTCGTCTTCCCCGAACCGTTCGACCCAAGGATGCACGTGATCTCGCCGGCACGCGCAGTGATGCCAACTTCGATCAGCACGTCGGCGCGATCGTAGCCGGTGCAGAGGCCTTCGACTTCGAGCGAAGGGCTCACGGTATTACCGCGACGCTCACGTCGTCATCGCCTGCCCGAGGTAGGCTTCCTGCACGGCGGCATCGGATGCGATTGCGCGAAACGGCCCTTCGGCGATCTTTTCGCCATAGTTCAGCACCACGCAACGCTGCGTCATCCGCTCGATTACGTTCATCTCATGCTCGATGATGACGATCGTGAGCGCGCTGCTCGACGCGCGAATTTGCAGGATGTCGTCCATCAGCTCGCGCGTCTCACCGTGCGTCATGCCGGCCGACGGCTCGTCGAGCAGCAAGAGCGTCGGCGCATTCACGAGCGCGCGGCAGATCTCGACGCGCCGCCGATCGATCATGTCGAGCGTGGCGGCCGCATCGAACAGCCGTGCAGCGAGGTCAGGATTGAACGTCGCTAGCAGGCATCGCGATGTCTCCACGCCCTCATCGAACTGATGGCGAAGCGCGCGCCGCCGAAAGACGTTGAACCCGACGCCGTTGTCGAGGCGCGGATGGTTGCCGATCAGCACGTTGTCGAGCACGGTCAGCGGCAAGCACAGACGCGAGCGCTGAAACGTGCGTGCGATGCCGGCGCGACAAACCTGCTGCGGCGAGTGCCCGGTGATGTCGCGTCCGGCGAATTCGACACGGCCGGCGTGTGGACGATAAAGCCCCGTCAGAACATTGAAGAATGTCGTCTTGCCCGATCCGTTGGGGCCGATCAGGCCCAGGATCTCGCCTTGCACGACGTGAAGATCCAGCGAATCGAGCGCGAGCACGCCACCGAAGCGCATCGTCAGTCCGCGGCATGTGAGGAGCCAATCCGCAACCGTTACCGGCTCCGCGAGCGTCATGCCGACGACTCCGGAAAATAGTTGCGAAGCGGCCGCGGCAGCAACCCCTCGGGCCGGAACAGCAGGATCAGGATCACGAGGCATCCATAGAGCAGGAACCGATACTCCTGGATGAACTGCAACTTCTGTGGAACGACGATGATGACCAACGCCGCCGGCACGATGCCGAGCGGATTTCCGATGCCGCCGAGGATTACGATCGACACGAGGATCAGCGATTCGCCGAACGTGAAATTGTTGGGCGCGATGAAGCCCTGCATCATCGCGTATGTCGCCCCGCTGATCCCGCAGAGCAGGTTGCCGAGCGTGAACGCGATGATCTTGGCCCGCGCGATGCCGATGCCGAACGTGGCGGCGGCCGTCTCGTCGAGGCGGACCGCATCGAACGCGAGCCCGAGCCACGAGCGTTCGACGCGTCGCGCGAAGACGAACGCGGCGAGCGCCAGCGCGAGCGACAGCACGAGATAGTTCACGTAGAAGGATGCGCTCGCACCCCCGAGCTGGATGTCGCGATTGAACCTCCAGCCGAAGAGGTCGATCCCCGGGAGCTTCAGTCCCTGCGGCCCGCCAAGCGCGCTGTTCACTTCCAGGAACGTGCTGAACAGGATGCCGAAGGCGATCGTGACGAGCGCCGCGTAATAGCCGCGCGTGCGCAACACGGGGAGGATGAGAAGCGACCCGACCAGCGCGGCGACGATGCCGCCGGCGACGATCGCGAAAAGATGCGGCACGCCGTGCGCCGAAAGCACCGCCGCCGTGTACGCGCCGGTGCCGAAGAACGCGGCGCCCGCGAAGTTGACGATGCCGCAGTACCCGGTCTGGATATTGAGGCCGATGCATGCGACGACGAACAGCAGCACCGTGCAAAGCATGAGCAGCGGGTACGCCTGGTCGCGAAGGCCGCCTGCGACGCCGGCGACAGCGAGCACGGCGAAGAGCGCTGCCCGGCGCGGGCGCGTGGCGAGCGCGCGACGGTAACGACCGGCCGCATCGAAGCGTTGGAAGAACGCGAACGCGAGTACCGCGACGACGATCAGCGAAGCGAACAGCCACACGCTGTCGGTCGAAAGGAATGCCCAGAGCCATACGCCGCCAACGGCAAAGGCCGCCGCGGCGACGGCGATGTGACTTCTCATGCGCGTTCGCTCGGCCGTTCCGCGATGAGGCCGGTGGGCTTCCATGTCATCAGGATGATCACGACGGCGAACGCGAACACGTTGTTGTACGCGCTCGAAACGGGCAGCGCGACGGAGCCGATCGTCTGCAGCGCCGCGAACAGGAATCCCCCGAGGATCGCGCCGTAGATGCTGCCAAGGCCGCCGACAACGGCCGCGCTGAAGCCGATCACGCCGAGAAGGAGGCCGATGTCGAAGTTCACCTCGTTGTAGTAGAGGCCGTAGACGACGCCGGCGATGCCTGCGAGCGCGGATCCGATCGCGAACGTGACGAGGACGACGCGTTCGAAGTCGATGCCCATCGAGCGCGCCGTGTCGCTATCCTGCGCGACGGCGCGAATGGCGAGTCCGAACCGTGTTCGTCGAACGACGAGGTTCACCATGACGATCGTCGCGATGCCCGTCACGAGCAGGATGACGCTGTCGAGGCGCAGCGTGAAGTTGCCCAAGTTCTTGGACACTGTGGGCAACAGACGCGGAAAAGGCTGGGGATTCGAGCCATTCGGATAGAACAGACGTACGAGCTCGCGAAGGATCGACCCGAGCATCAGCGTGACGAGCAGCGTGTTGAACGCGGGCGCGGCGCGAAGCGGCAGCACCAGGTAACGCGCGATCAGCGCGCCGACGAGCGCCATCGCAAGGCCCGCTGCGCAGGCGACGACGATCACGACGAGCGCCGGAACGGCAATGCCGAGCGCGTGCAATGCCAGCGACGTCGCCAACGCCACGAATGCGCCCGCCATGACGACGTCGCCATGCGCGAACTGGATGACGTCGAGCACGCCAAAAAAAAGCGTGAAGCCGACGGCGACCATCGCATAGATGACGCCGAGCATCAGGCCGTTGAACGCGTACTGCGCAGCGACGCCGGGGTCCATCAGGTCGGCGCGCCGCCGGTTCAGGGCGTCAAACGGAACCTACTTCCTGCCGGCGAGCTTGCGCTTGCCCTTCGCGTAGTCGCTGTCCTGCCAGACGACCCATTTGCCGTCCTGGACGACGTATGCAGTCACGATCGGCACGATGTTCTGACCGTGCGCGTCGAACGTGATCGGGCCGACGATCGACGGATGATCCTTCGTCTTCGCGAGCTCGGCCGTGACGGCCTTGCGATTCGGTCCCACCTTCTCGATCGCATCCATGATGAGATTCGCGGCGACGAACGCGTATGCGCCATACGCCTCGGGCGGCTCGGCGTAATGATGCGCGGCGTATTGGTCGAGGAAGAACTTGCCGCCAGGGAGCTTCTCGATCGGCGCGCCGTCGATGAAGGCGATCGTGCCTTCCGCGATCGGGCCGAGCGCCTGGATGTACGAGTCGGAAACGATGCCCGACGTCCCTTCGAACTGCGACTGGATGCCGAGCTTGTCCATCTGGCTGCGCAGGCGCACGCCGATTGGAGTCAGTCCGCCGAAATAGACGACATCGGGATGGAGCTCCTTGACCTTGGTGAGGATCGCTGTGAAGTCCTGCTGGTCGGCGCCTACGCCGAAGTCGGCGAGAACCTTGCCGCCGTCCTGCGTCAGGAACTTCGTGAAGTACTCGTCATGGCCTTTGCCGTAATCGGTCGTGTCGTGGATGATCACCCAGGTTTTGTAGCCGAGGCTCGTGACGAGCTTCGCATTCACCTCGTTCTGGTTGATCATCGTGCCGTTCACGCGATGGATCTCGGGATAGTCGTTGCCGTAGGTGATCGCGGGAAGCACGGCGCCCCAGACGATGACCGGCAGGCCGAACTTGTGATACGTGTCGACGGTGGCGATCGCGACCGCCGAGCAGTAGTGCGTAATGCCGGCGATGATGCTGCTGTCGGCGCCCGCCTTCGTCGCGACCTGCACGCCGATGTCGGGCTTGCACTGATCGTCGAGCTTCACCAGATCGAACGTGTATTTCGCCTTGGCGTCCGCGTTGTGAAGCTGCACGGCGAGATCGGCCGAGTTGCGGCCGCCGAGGCCCAGTGCGGCATTGCCGCCGGTCAGCGGGCCGATGTACACGATCTTGACCGTCTCTTTCGCCGATGCCGGCATCGACGGCACCGCGGCGACGCACGCGAGCGCGAACGCGCATGCGGTCAGCATCATTCGCTGCATGATTACCTCCTTCACCTGTTGTCGGCGGTCGACGGCGTAGAAATCCGGCGCGGAACAATCCCCGCTGGAACGTCGCGCGTCGATTGTATCGCCGTTGCGTTACAATGACGTCCTGTTCGGCCGGCTCCGCCCGACGCGCCGAACCTGGCGACGGCGGGTGGCGAAAGGGAAGGTTATGACACCGCGAACGCGTGGAGGCCCGATGTAGTCACCTTGGCGGTGTCGCCTGGCACTCGGACGAAAGGTCCGATCGAAGAAAGTGCGGCGCTGCCGCACTTTTTTATTGCGCTTCGGGCCTTCAACTATGAACATCCGACTCCCCGACGGCAGCATCAAGCCATTCGACAAGCCGGTTTCCGTCGCCGACATCGCCGCGTCGATTGGTCCTGGCCTCGCCAAAGCCGCGCTCGCTGGACGCGTCGACGGCAAGCTCGTCGACACCTCGCACGTGGTCGACCGCGATGCCAATGTCGCGATCGTCACCGAGCGCGACCAGGACGGCCTCGACATCATTCGTCACTCGACCGCGCATCTTCTCGCTTACGCGGTGAAAGAGCTCTTTCCCGACGCGCAGGTCACGATCGGCCCTGTGATCGAGGATGGCTTCTACTACGACTTCTCGTTCGAGCGGCCTTTCACACCAGAAGACGTTGCCGCGATCGAGCAGCGGATGCAGGAGCTTGCGAAGAAGAACGAACCGGTGAGGCGCGAGGTGATGCCGCGCGACGAGGCGGTGAAGTTCTTCGAGTCGCTGGGCGAGCACTACAAGGCCGAGATCATCGCGTCGATTCCCTCCGACGAACCGATCTCGCTCTATCGCGAAGGCAGCTTCGTCGATCTCTGCCGCGGGCCCCACGTACCGTCGACCGGACGCCTCAAGGCATTCAAGCTGATGAAGGTCGCCGGCGCGTACTGGCGCGGCGATTCGAAGAACGAGATGCTGCAGCGGATCTACGGCACGGCGTGGACGTCGAAGGCCGACCTCGACGCGTACCTGCATCGAATCGAGGAGGCCGCGAAGCGCGACCATCGCAAGCTCGGCAAGCAGCTCGACCTTTTCCACGTGCAGGACGAAGCGCCCGGCATGATCTTCTGGCATCCGAAGGGATGGGCGATCTGGCAGCAGGTCGAGCAGTACATGCGCCGCATCTATCAGGAGAGCGGCTACCAGGAGGTGCGCGCGCCGCAGATTCTCGATCGCTCGCTGTGGGAGAAGTCGGGGCATTGGCAGAACTTCAAGGACAACATGTTCACGACCGAATCGGAGAAGCGCGACTTCGCGATCAAGCCGATGAACTGTCCTGGTCACGTGCAGATCTTCAATTCGGACTTGCGCAGCTACCGCGACCTGCCGCTTCGCTACGGCGAGTTCGGCAATTGTCATCGCAACGAGCCGTCCGGTGCGCTGCACGGATTGATGCGCGTGCGCGGCTTCACGCAGGACGACGGCCACATCTTCTGTACCGAGGCGCAGATCCAGGCCGAGGTCACGGCGTTCAACCAGGTCGCGCTCGACGTCTATCGCGTTTTCGGCTTTACGAACATCACGATCAAGCTCGCGCTCAGGCCCGATCACCGTCTGGGCGACGACGCGACGTGGGATCGCGCCGAGAACGCGCTACGCGACGCGCTCCGCGAATGCGGCGTCGAATGGGCGGAGTTGCCCGGCGAAGGCGCGTTCTACGGCCCGAAGGTCGAGTACCACCTCAAGGACTCGCTCGGCCGTTCGTGGCAGTGCGGCACGATGCAGGTCGACTTTCAGATGCCGGGGCGACTCGGCGCAGAGTTCGTCGACGCGGATGACGTGCGCAAGACGCCCGTCATGCTGCACCGGGCGATCGTCGGCTCGCTCGAGCGCTTCATCGGGATCCTGATCGAGCATTACGCCGGTGCGCTGCCGCTATGGCTCGCGCCGGTGCAGGCCATCGTCATGACGATCACCGATCGGCAGCGCGATTACGCGATCGAGGTCGAAAACGCGCTGAAAGCCGCGGGATTGCGCGTCGCGACCGATTTGCGGAACGAGAAAATTAGCTATAAAATTCGCGAACATAGCCTCCAAAAGCTGCCTTATCAGCTCATCGTGGGCGATAAGGAGCAGGAGGCTTCCACCGTGGCCGTGCGTACCCGCGGCGGCGAGGATCTGGGTTCGATGCCCATTGCGTCCTTGCTGGCGCGCCTCCGCGAGGAGGTGGCGGCCCGCCGATAGCCTTCGAGGCGACGGCGGTGTCCCGGGGTTGCCGGCCGTTTTTTGTCACTTGAAATGGAGGTCACACAATCGCTCTTGACAAGCAGCACCAGAGACTGAACGGTGAAATCAATGCCCCCGAGATTCGGCTGGTCGGGGTCGATGGCGAGCAACTTGGCATCGTGGCATTGCAGGAAGCGCTCGCAAAGGCGGAAGCGGCCGAACTCGATCTCGTCGAGATCGCGCCGATGGCCAAGCCCCCGGTATGCCGGATCATGGATTACGGCAAGTTCAAGTACCGCGAGGCGAAGAAGCAGCACGAAGCGAAGCTCAAGCTGAAGCAGATCCAGGTCAAGGAAGTGAAATTCCGGCCTGGGACCGACGAAGGGGATTACAGGATCAAGTTGCGCAACCTGACCCGGTTCCTGTCCGAGGGCGACAAGGCGAAGGTCACGCTGCGTTTTCGCGGCCGCGAAATGGCGCACCAGGAATTCGGCGTGCGCCTGCTCGAAAGGATCCGGGGCGACCTGGAGCCGATCGCGACGGTCGAGCAGTTTCCGAGATTGGAGGGTCGGCAAATGGTGATGCTGCTGGCCCCAAAGAAGACGTTGCCGAAGACGCATCACCCCGACAAGCCCGAGGACGGTCGGCTGCAAAGCCGCAAAGCCGCTCCCGTGAAACCGGAGCGCACCGCCGTGGGCAGCAAATAAAGGAACGGCATCATGCCGAAGATGAAGACGAAGTCGGGCGCCAAGAAGCGCTTCCGCGTACGCGGAAGCGGCTCGGTCAAGCGCTCGCAGGCGTTCAAGCGCCACATCCTCACGAAGAAGTCTACGAAGAACAAGCGGCACTTGCGCGGCACGCTCGGCGTCGACAAGACGAACCAGGCGTCGGTCGCGGCAATGCTGCCCTACGCGTAGGGAGCGCACCATGCCAAGAGTCAAACGTGGCGTGACCGCCCGCGCGCGGCACAAGAAGGTGATCGAGCAGGCCAAGGGCTACCGCGGCCGGCGCAACAACGTCTATCGCATCGCGAAGGAAGCGGTGATGAAGGCGGGGCAGTACCAGTATCGCGACCGGCGAGCGAGAAAACGCGAGTTCCGCGCGCTGTGGATCGCGCGCATCAACGCCGCGGTGCGCGAGCTTGGCCTTACGTACAGCGCGTTCATGGATGGCCTCAAGAAGGCGTCGATCGACATCGACCGCAAGGTGCTCGCCGATCTCGCGGTGCACGACAAGGCAGCGTTTACGAAGATCGCGGAGCAAGCCAAGGCATCCCGGGCTTGAGACGCAGGTTCGATCGAAAGGGAGGCTCGGCTGGCCTCCCTTTCTTTTTGGGAGTTGGACGAAAATCGGTGCCAGAGATGTATTTCCTGGCACTGCGGTTGCAAATCGTCGCACTTTTTTCTGGAAATACATCTCTGGCACCGATTTTCGCAGCGCATGGATGAGCTGAACCAAATCGTCGAAACCGCCCTCGCCGATTTCGCGACCGCGAACGATCCGGCGACGCTCGAGAACGCGAAAGCGAAATATCTCGGCAAGGTCGGCGCGCTGACCGCTCAGTTGAAATCGCTGCGCGCGCTACCGGAGGGCGAGCGAGCGGCCACGGGCGCGCGCATCAACGCCGCGAAGGCAACGCTCGAAGACGCGCTCGTCGCGCGGCGCAACGCGATCGCCGAGGCGAAGCTCGCCTCGCAGCTCGCGGCCGATGCGCTCGACGTGTCGTTGCCCGGTCGCGGTCGCGGCGTCGGTGGTCTGCATCCGCTGACGTTGACGCTCTTGCGCCTCGAGGCGCTGTTCCGCTCGATCGGCTTCGATGTCGCCGATGGACCGGAGATCGAAGACGACTTCCACAACTTCACGGCGCTCAACACGCCGGAGAATCATCCCGCGCGCTCGATGCACGACACGTTCTACGTCGAGGGCGGACTCGTGCTTCGCACGCACACATCGCCGATCCAGATCCGCTACATGGAGACACACGCGCCCCCGATTCGCATCGTCGCGCCGGGTCGCGTTTATCGGGTCGACAGCGACGCGACGCATTCGCCGATGTTCCACCAGGTCGAAGGACTGTGGATCGGCGACGACGTTTCGTTCGCGGATCTGAAGGCGGTGATGCGCGAGTTCCTGCGTAACTTCTTCGAGCGCGACGACGTGACGCTGCGCTTCCGGCCGTCGTTCTTCCCGTTCACCGAGCCATCGGCGGAAATCGACATGCGCTTCGGCGACGGCGGGTGGCTGGAGATCGCCGGCGCCGGCCAGGTGCATCCGAACGTGCTTCGTGCCGTGAACATCGATCCCGAGCGCTGGCAGGGCTTCGCGTTCGGCATCGGCCCCGATCGCCTCGCGATGCTGCGCTACGGCGTCGACGACCTGCGCCTGTTCTACGAGAACGACCTGCGCTTCCTGCGGCAATTCGCTTCATGAAGTTTTCGGAGCGCTGGCTTCGCACGCTCGTCGATCCGACGATCGACACCGCGACGCTGTGCGACAAGCTGACGATGGGCGGCTTCGAGGTCGAAGACGTGACCATTGCGGCGCCGCCGTTTGCAAACGTCGTCGTCGGCGCGATCACGAAGATCGAACCGCACCCGAACGCCGATCGTTTGCGTGTATGCACAGTCGATGTCGGACACGATCGCGCGTTGCAGATCGTCTGCGGTGCGCCGAATGCCGCGATCGGTATGCGCGTTGCATGTGCGCTTGTTGGCGCAACGTTGCCCGGCGGACAAGCGATCGGCGGAACGTCCATGCGCGGCATCGAATCGCAAGGCATGCTCTGCTCGCCGCGCGAGCTTGGGCTAGGCGACGACGCATCGGGGTTGCTCTCGCTTGCCACTGATGCGCAGGTCGGGCAGGACGTGCGCGAAGCGCTCGCGCTCGACGATGCGCTGATCACGATCAAGCTCACCCCGAACCGGCCCGATTGCCTGTCGATCGTCGGCATCGCGCGCGAAGTGTCGGCGATCACGCGGGCTGCGCTGAACTTGCCTGCCGAGGAGCGCGTGCCGATCGCGACATCGGCCAAGCGCGATGTGCGCATCGAGGACTTTGCCGCGTGTCCCCGATTCACGGCGCGCATCATCGAAGGCATCGATGCGCGTGCGCCGACGCCGACGTGGATTCGCGAGCGCATCGAACGTTCCGGCATTCGCTCGATCTCGGCGGTCGTCGACATCACGAACTACGTGATGCTCGAGCTCGGGCAGCCGCTACACGCCTACGACGATCGCGAGCTCGAAGGCGACATCGTCGTGCGCTTCGCGCGCCAAGGCGAGACACTCCCGCTCCTGAACGGACAGGTACTCGATCTCGAGGCCGATTACTTGCTCGTCTGCGACAGCGCGAAACCGCTCGGCCTCGCCGGCATCATGGGCGGCGAGCATTCGGGCGTCGGCGACGACACGACGACGGTCTATCTCGAAGGCGCGTTCTGGAATCCCGCCGTGATCCAGGGCAAGATGCGGCGATTGGGCTTTATCAGCGATGCCGGCTATCGCTTCGAGCGCGGTGTCGATTTCGAGCTCGGGCCCCGCGCGGTCGAGCGGGCAACGAAGCTGATCCTCGATGCATGCGGCGGCCGTGCGGGACCGCTTGTCGATACGCAAGGCACCCTCCTGGCGCGTCCTCCGGTGACCGTGCGAAGCGCACGCGTGGCGCGAATTCTCGGCGTCTCGTTTTCCGACGAGAAGATCGCCGACGTGTTCTCGAGATTGCGCCTGCCGTTCACGCGCGAACGTGGTCGTTTCGTCGTTGCGCCGCCCTCGTATCGCTTCGACCTCGTGCTCGAAGAAGACCTGATCGAGGAGATCGCCCGCATTCACGGCTACGACGCGATCCCCGATGTGCCACGCGCGCACGTGCAGACGATGCTGCCGCTGCCCGAGACGCGACGAAGCATTGCCTCGCTCTCACGTCGATTGGCGCTTCGCGATTACCAGGAGGTGATCACATTCAGCTTCGTCGCGCGCGACGACCAGCACGCGCTCGATCCCGCTGCGAAGCCGATCGCCGTGCTGAATCCGATCGCGACGCAGCGCGACACGATGCGAACGACGCTGCTGCCCGGCCTCGTCGAAGTATTGCTCACCAATGTGAAGCGAAAGCTGCCGCGCGTGCGCATCTTCGAAATGGGCCGCACGTTTCCACGGGACCATCACCGTCAACCGTTACGGATTGGCGGGCTTGCGCTGGGTTCGGCAGAACCGGAGCAATGGGGAACGCGGGCGCGCGCTGTCGACTTCTTCGACGTCAAGGGCGATCTCGAAGCGCTCGTGGCGCCGTTGAGTATCGCCACCGTTGCATCGGCGCGCGCGTGGCTGCATCCCGGACGAAGCGCCGAAGTGCGCCTCGACGGCGAGGTCGCGGGCTGGCTCGGCGAGCTTCATCCACGGCTCGTTCGGCATTTCGAGTTGCCTTCGGCGCCGATCGCGTTCGAGCTCGATGCGAACGTGCTGACCCATTCACCGGTGCCTGTCGCCCACGCGGTCTCGCGCCTGCCGTCGGTTCGCCGCGATCTGGCTATTGTTGTCAATGAAAACATTGCGGTAGACGATATCATTCGTTCACTACGAGAGGTAGCGCCGCCACAGGTCGAGCGTCTGGACGTCTTCGACGTCTACCGGGGCCCCGAGCTGCCGGACGGCAGGAAAAGCGTTGCGATTCTTGTGGTTATGCGAGATACTGAACGTACTTTGACCGACGAGGACAGCGAGCGTGTCGTCGCAGCCCTGCTCGCCATGGTCGAAACCCGCTTCGGCGCCACTTTGAGACTGTAGAGCCCCATGATGACGCTCACCAAAGCCGAACTTGCCGATCTCCTGTTCGAGCAACTGGGTCTCAACAAGCGCGAGGCGAAGGACATGGTCGAGCGCTTCTTCGAGGAGATCCGCACGGCGCTCGAGGAAGGTCGAAGCGTGAAGCTTTCCGGTTTCGGCAACTTTCAGTTGCGCGAGAAGCCACAGCGGCCGGGCCGCAATCCGAAAACCGGGGAGGAGATCCCGATCACCGCGCGTCGCGTCGTGACGTTTCACGCGAGCCAGAAGTTGAAGGCCATGGTCGAAGCGGCGAACCATGCCCGAAGCCAGCCGAGCTAACGCTTCGCTGCCGCCGATTCCCGCCAAGCGTTATTTCACGATTGGCGAGGTAAGCGACCTTTGTGCGGTGAAGCCGCACGTGCTGCGTTACTGGGAGCAGGAGTTCGCGCAACTCAAACCGGTCAAGCGTCGCGGCAATCGTCGCTACTACCAGCACCACGAGGTGCTGCTCATCCGTCGCATTCGCGATCTGCTCTACGAGCAGGGATTCACGATCAATGGCGCGCGACACCGGCTCGATTCGGAAAATCTGGCCGAGCCGCGGGCGGCAGTGCGCGGCGTGGCAACGTCGATGGCTCCTGCTGCGGCGCCGCTCGACATTTCAGCGATACGCAAGGAGTTGCGCGAGATTCGGCGGGTGCTGGCAGGCGAACGGTGATGCGAGCACGTTGACATTCGGTGCGCCGTTCACGCGCGACGTATAATCGAAGATCGGTCGGGGCGTAGCGCAGCCTGGTAGCGCACCTGCATGGGGTGCAGGGGGTCGAGTGTTCGAATCACTTCGCCCCGACCAAATTCAATGACTTAACGGCGCCGGATCAAGACGGTGTCCAACTAATCTCAGGGTGTCCAACTCTCGCGATTCGCGCTCCCGGACACCGTTTGCGACACGTCCATCGCCAAAACGCTTGGGCGCGTTCTACGGGCCACCAGGCAGTCTGTGCGAAGTGTTCGTTCTGAGTGCGCGCAGTCTTTCGCACCAAACACTTCGTCCTTGTACGAGCCCGACATTGAGGCTCGTAGCCGATCTTTGCTGTGCGTAGCCTAAAGTGCAACGCTCTCGACGGCTTTACTGTGAGTCAACACCGAGTCGCTGTTCTTAGAGCGAAGGACGCCGTTCTTGGGCGCCGCTGCATGGTCAGAAAGAAGCGTCCGCGAAGTTGACGGCCGCCGTGTCGCCAAGCCACTTCGCTCAAAGCCCGAAGTCCTCAGCACCTCATACGACGTGCCGGGAACTAAGAACGAGCCGCGGTCCGGAGGCCTCAGCATCGATAGCGGGGCAAGTTCAGAGTACAAAGCACCTCGAACGACGCTCGAGAAGCGAGGCGTTGGCATCGATGGCGGGGCAAATTCATAGTGCGAAGTACGACGTAGATGGGGCTCCGCCTCAGCACGTAGTGCCCACGACGAAGCACGAGGGACTTGGCCTCAGAACGTCGCTCATAAAGGCGCTAATCGCATCGTGGCGCGACGCAAGCGAGCAGGTCGTGGCCGCAGCCTCCGCGCTCCTACGCACGCTGTACGACGCTCCTGGGGCCTTGTACGGGGCCCCTTCGTACGGGCGCGTAGTATGTTTGTTCGTACAGCACCAAGGAGGTCTCCGCCATGGTTCGCCTTTTCATCAGGCACAAGGTGCAGGACTACGCCGCATGGCGCAAAGGCTACGACGACTTCGAGCCGGCCCGGATCGGACTCGGCGCGCGGGGCCATGATGTGTTTCGCGACGTCGATGATGGGAACGACGTCACAGCATGCCATGACTTTGACAGCCTCGAGGCGGCGAAGGCATTCGTGAACTCCTTCGAGCTCAAGACGGCGATGCAGACCGCAGGGGTCGTTGGGGCACCGACGATTTGGTTTACCCACCCCGCCTAGCTGCGGCGCGCTTACCCCGATTCATCAGTTCGTTCGAGCTCCTTAGCACGTCGTACGTCGCGCGTCGAACTTCGTACGAGGTGGACAGCGCGTCGTACGGAGCGCCGAGGTTAGGAACTCCGTTCCAAGAACTTCGTACCGCATAGGAAGCGCCTTGTCGCTGGCTTCATAGCTGCGGACGACGTACAAAGCGGCCACGGCGGGCACAACGCACTGGCTGTAAGCTCTTCGTGCGGCGCGCTCTGTAATGAGATCGAATTCGAGCACTCGAAATGCGCGACCAGTCGGTACGTGCGGCTCGAACGGCGGCCGACAGTAGCGAGAGCATCGCTGCTCGCAGGACGGCAATGATCCTGTGCCGAGCCCTCGGCAAGTGGCTGTTGTCGACCTCGTTGCTGTCAGTGGCGAGTATCCGCCGGGGTCCAAACAACTCTGACCAGTCCAGACTTTTCCATCCGCGCGGATTGGCGGTATATTTTACTTAATCAGGGTGCGCACCAAATTGCGCGTCGCCGCAGCGTCGATTTCGGCGACCGATCGGTGCGAATTGATGGGAGCGTGTCATCGGGCACTGTGACTATGGTGAAGGAGGCGGTGTCATGGGCGAGCTTGCGATCCAGGGATTTCGCGGGAGGCTGATCGGTCCGCCGGACAAGGACTACGATGAGGCGCGGGCGCTGTACAACGGGATGATCGACAAGCGGCCCAAGCTGATCGCTCGCTGCACCGACGCCGCCGATGTTCTGGCGGCAGTCAACTATGGGCGCGAGAACAAGCTGCTTCTCGCGGTCCGCGGAGGCGGGCACAGCGGCCCGGGTTTTGGGAGCTGCGACGGCGGCCTAGTTATTGACCTGTCGCAGATGCGCAGCGTGCGCGTAGATCCGTCGAACCGGAGCGTGCGGGTCGATCCGGGCTGCACCGCGGCCGATCTCGACCACGCGACCCACGCCTTCGGCCTCGCCGTACCGCTCGGCATCGTCGGCAGCACGGGCGTCGCAGGCCTGACCCTCGGCGGCGGAACCGGCTACCTTACGCGCAAACACGGTCTGACGATCGACAACGTGCTCGAGGTCGACGTGGTGCTGGCCGACGGCTCGTTCGTTACCGCCAACAAGGACCAACACGCCGACCTTTTCTGGGCGGTGCGCGGCGGGGGCGGCAACTTCGGCGTGGTCACCAGTTTTCTATTCCAGGCCCACCCGGCCAAGATGGTCTTCGCTGGTCCGATCTTTTGGGACGCCAAGGACGCCAAGAAGATCATGGAGACCTACCGCGACTTCATCGCAAATGCTCCCGAGGAGCTTGGCCTGTTCGTTGGTCTCAAGACCGTGCCGCCGATCGATCCCTTCCCCAAGGAGCACTGGAGCAAGCGCGCCTGTGCCCTGATCGGTGCGTTCAACGGGCCAGTCGCGGACGGCCAGAAGCTAATGGCGTCGCTCCTCGAAAAGCTGCCGGCCCCGTTGTTCAACTGGATGGGCGAAATGCCGTGGCCTGCGATCAACGGACTGTTCGACCCATTCTTCCCCACAGGCCTGCAGTGGTACTGGAAGGGTGACTTCGTCAAGGCGCTGTCCGACGAAGCAATCGACGTGCATATCGCCAACGCGCTCAAAGCGCCGACCCCATTCTGTCTCATGCACCTCTACCCCATCGACGGTGCCGTCCGGCGGGTCGCCAAGGACGCCACGCCGTGGGCCGCGCGCGACGCGTCGTGGTCTATGGTGATCGTCGGCATCGGCTCCGATCCTAAGGACGCAGGGGCGCTCAGGACCTGGGGCCGTGTCTACTGGGAAGCCATCCACCCGTTCAACCTGAAAGGCGCCTACGTCAACTTCATGGACGCTGACGAGGCGAGCAACCGCGTCGAACTCAGCTATGGCGATAACTACAAGCGTCTCAGCGCGATCAAGGCTAAGTACGATCCCGACAATCTGTTCCGGGTCAACCAGAATATCAAGCCCAAGGCGTGAACAGACGCGCTCCGCGACTGCGCTCAACCAACGATCGGTGGGAACGCGCTGCCACCGTTCGTTATCGCAGGGCTGACCTGCTCGGGTACGGTTCAGCTTGAAGAAAGTCCGCGCTGCACCACCACCGATCAACCGAAGCTACCGTTCATGCCGGAGGGACGGGTCTTAGCAACTCCACCGGCGGCCGTCTCTTGGTACCTTCTGCCCGAATCAATCTCACCTTCCGCTTCGTTCACTGACAAAACGCGACGGAAGTCCGACGTCACGCGAGCGACCCCCGCGGCCGTTGTTCACTACTGTCGTGAGCGTTGCCACCTGAGCGCGACGAGTGGCCCCTGCCAAAGCCCCTCGGCAACCTCTGCCGATGGCCGCTTTCGAGATGCCACCTTTTTACCTTTTTAACTTGTGTGGCCGATTCTGGCCGATCTCGGCCA
>DATGGP010000004.1:0-43294 GCA_035308425.1 Casimicrobiaceae bacterium
CGGCGATCACCTTCCAGAATCGGCCGGCATCCGGATAGGTGGGGATGCCTTCGAAGACGATCTCTGTCGCACCGCATGCGAGCGGCCCATACGTGATGTAGCTGTGACCGGTGACCCAGCCGATGTCCGCCGTGCACCAGAACACGTCGGACGCCTCGAGATCGAACACCCATTGCATCGTCAACACGCACCACAACAGGTAGCCGGCCGAGCTGTGCTGGACCCCTTTCGGCTTGCCCGTGGAACCTGACGTGTAAAGGATGAACAACGGATGCTCGGCGCCGACCCATTCGGGCTCGCATTGGTCTGATTGTTCAGCGGTGAGCTCGTGCAGCCACACGTCACGGCCTTCGAAAAACGCGATGTTCGCGCCCGTTCGCCGATAAACGACGACGTTACGCACGGCGTCGCACCCGCCCATTGCGAGCGCCTCGTCCACGACGCTCTTGAGCCCGATCGGCTTGCCACCACGCATCTGCTCGTCGGCGGTGATCACCGCGACCGCGCCTGCATCGACGATGCGCTCCTGCAGCGATTTCGCCGAGAAGCCGCCGAACACGACCGAGTGCGTGGCGCCAATTCGCGCGCATGCCTGCATCGCCGCGACGCCTTCTATGGACATCGGCATGTAGATCACGACACGATCGCCCTTCGCAACACCGAGCGAGCGCAGGCCGTTCGCGAGCCGGCACACGCGCGCGTGCAGATCGCGATAAGTGACGCGCGTGACCGCGCCGTCGTCGGCCTCGAAGATGATGGCAACCTTGTCGGCGTTGCCGTTTTCGAGATTGCGGTCGAGGCAGTTGTATGAAACGTTCAGCACGCCGTCCTCGAACCATTGGTAGAACGGCGCGCGACTTTCGTCGAGCACCTTCGAGAACGGCTTCTTCCATGCGAGCGTCTCGCGCGCAAGATCGGCCCAGAAGCCTTGGTAATCGCGCGCTGCTTTCGCGTTCAGCGCCTCGGCGCGCGCCTTCGTCACGTTCGCGCTCGCCGCGAGCTCGCGCGGCGGCTCGAACACGCGCTCCTCGTGCATCACCGATTGGATGTTCGCCATGGCCATTCCTCCGAAAGACATGCCGTGCGGTTCGAACGTCGCCCGATGGGTCAAGTCTACCGAACGCGGCGTGCGCCGCCAACGATGCCGCTTGTCGCTCGGCAACCGCAGGTCAGCCTCCCAGGAACAGCCGCCCCACCTGCCGATCATCGAGCAGATCGCGCCCGCTTCCCGCGAGCACGATGCGTCCGGACGCGAGCACGTAGCCCAAATCGGCGAATTCGAGCCCCTTTCTCGCGTTCTGCTCGACCATCACGATCGTCTTCCCTTCGACGCGCTGCAGCGTCGACAGAATCTCGAACACCATGTCGATGTAGCGCGGCTCGAGGCCGATCGACGGCTCGTCGATCAGAAGCACCGAGGGATTCATGATGAGCGCGCGCGCGATCTCGAGCAGCCGACGCTCGCCGCCGGAAAGCACGCCGGCGCGCTGGCGGCGACGCTCCGCAAGGCGCGGGTAACGATCGAGCACGTCGTTCGCCGCGCGCCGTGCCGCGCGCGAATTCGCCAGCAGATACCCGCCCATCAGCAGGTTTTCCTCGACCGTCATGTCGGGAAACACCGAGTTGTCCTGCAGCACGCTCGCGATCGCCGCGTCGCGAAGCTTGCGATCCGCGGGCATGTCAGTCACGTCGCGGCCGGCCACGGCAATCGTGCCGGACATGATGTGCGTCTCGCCCTGGATCGAATGAAGCACCGTCGACTTGCCCGCGCCATTCGGGCCGATGAGACAGAGCGACTGACCGCGTCGCACGCGAAGATCGATGCCGTGCAGGATCTCCATCTTGCCGTAGCCCGCGACGAGCTGGTCGATCGCCACGTGCGCTTCGCCGCCGGCGAGTGCGGCCAGCATCGCCGCGTCCGGGCCCTCCGTTGCAAGCTCGCCCGCAGCGCGCTCGACCTCGTCGACCGAAAGCACGACGTCGGTGCTGCCGAAGCCGTAGCCGCCGGTCACGCGTGCAGGATGGGTCATCAACGTCCTCCGAGATACGCTTCCATGACCCGCGGGTCGTCGCGCACCTCGGCGGCCGTGCCCTGCGCGAGCAACTCGCCGTGCGCGAGACAGTAGATGCGGCTCGCGAGATTCATGATGACGCGCATGTTGTGCTCGATCACGAGCAGCGTGATGCCGAGTTCCGCATTCGCGCGCTTCAAACGGTCGACGAGACCGTTGATGAGCACGGGATTGATGCCGGCCGTCGGCTCGTCGAGCAGCAGAAGCGTCGGCTCGTTCATCAGCGCCATGGCGAACTCGAGCAGCTTCTGCTGCCCGAACGACAACTCGCCGGCCGGCACATCGCGTTTCGGATGGAGGCCGACGAATTCGAGCAGCGCATCGGCGCGCTCCGTCAATTCGCGCGAAGGTCGCTTGAGCATCGAGGACAGCGTTTCGCGCGCATGCGATGTGCTGATCTGCATGTTCGCAACACAAGCCATCCGCCGGTAGACGTGCGTCTGCTGGAACGTCCGAATGAGTCCCATGCGAGCGATCGCCGGCGTGCGAAGGCGCGAAATCTCGCGACCGGCGAAGCGGATCGATCCGGTGTCGATCGGATGAAACCCGGCGATCGAATTGAAAAGCGTGGTCTTGCCCGATCCGTTCGGACCGATCAGGCCGGTGATCGATCCGGCCGGCACGTCGAGCGATACGTCTTGATTCGCGACAACGCCGCCAAAGCGCTTGCAAACGCCGCGCACTTCGAGCAAGGGTGGGGCCGATGACGATGCTTTCTCGGCCACCAAACTCATCGCGCGCTCTCGACGGCCGCATCGGCAACTGCCTTTGCCGTGCCGACATGAGGACGCTTCCGCCGCCATGCGAAGCCGAGAATGCCGGTCGGAAAGAACACGACGATCACGACGATCAACACGCCCATTGCGACGCGTTGCCAGCCGAGCAGATACGTCCAGAACAGCTCCTGCGTCATGTGAAATACCGTCGCGCCGATCACCGGACCCCACAGCGTGCCCTTCCCGCCGAGCACGGCCATCAATACCATCCACACACCGAATGTCGCGCCGGCGAATGCCAGATCCTGCGGATCGATGAAGCCGACGAGATTGCCGACCGGTCCGCCCGACGCGCCGAGGAACATCGCGGCCACGCACCACATGAATACCTTGTAGCGCGACGTGTGCAGGCCCATCGCCTCGGCCTTGTCCTCGTCGTCGCGGATCGCATTGATCGCAAGCCCCACGCGCGTACGGTAGAGCGTGCGTGCGACCACGAACGTCAGCGCCGCAAGCGCGAACAGCAGAAAATAGAAAAAGCGCGCGCGGTATTCGATCGCTCCGGGATAAACGGGCGTCGCCATGCCCGATGCGGCGCCGATGTATTCCCATGCAGAGGCCAGATTGCCGGCGACGATCGTCAAGCCCAGCGTCGCGATCGCGAAATACTGGCCGCGGATGCCGAGAATCGCCGGGCCGAGGATCAGCGCCGCCGCGCCGGACGCGAGCGCGCCCGCCCCGATGCCAACGAAAAGCCCGGGATAGTACGAGAGCCCGGCGTCGCGCTGCACGACCGCGCATGCGTAAACGCCGATGCCGAAGAAGAACACGTTGCCGAACGAGTTGTAGCCCATCTGGCCGCCGTTCATGTCCCACGTGATCGCGAACAGGATCATCAGCCACAAGAATGCGAGCTGGGTGACGATCGTCGGCGCGACCCACGGCGCGACAACGCCGAGGACGCCGATCGCAGCCATCGCGACGCTGTCGCGCGACCCCTTCATTTGAGATAGCGCCGCTGCCGCGCCAGCGCGAGATTGCGCCCGATCAGGATCAGGATCAGAAGCACGAAGATGAACGCGGTCTGGTATTCGGCGCCAAGCACGAAGCCCGCGGCCTCCTCGACGACACCGAGGCCCGCGCCGGCGACGATGACGCCCGGCACGTTGCCGAGACCCGCCGCGATCACGATCATGAACGAGCGCAGCGTGTAGGTGAGTCCCAGGTACGGCTGCACGAACCACGTCATCGCGACCAAACCCCCGGCGGCGCCGCAGATCGCGCAATTGATCGCGAACGTCATCGCGTACACGTGATCAGTGTCGACGCCGAGCACGCGCGCGGCACGGTCGTTCTGTGCCGTCGCCCGTATCGCGCGGCCGAGACGCGTTTGGCGAAGGAACACGATCAGCGCGAAACCGACGAGGAGCGCCGCGGCGAACGAGACGAGCTTGATTTCCGGGATCGTCACCAGGCCGCCTGCGAAGAGCAGGCTCGGAAGCGTCGACGGCACCGTTCGGATGTCCGCGCTGAAGATCTGGTTCGCGAGCTGCTGCAACAGAATGCTGATCCCGAAGGTTGCGAGAATCGACGTAAACATGTCGCGGCCGACGACACGGAAGATGACGATCCGGTAGAGCGCGAGGCCGACGCAGTACATGACGACGGCCGCGATCGGGACGCCGGCGAGCGGAGGAATGCCCGCGCGACTCAGATAGAACACGACGTAGCCGCCGAGCATGACGAATTCGCCCTGCGCGATGTTGATGATCTTCATCACGCCCCAGACCAGCGCCATGCCGTACGCCACCAGCGCGAAGATTGCGCCGATCAAAATGCCGCCAACCACGAGCTGCACGAGCAGGATCGGCGCCTCGATCAGGACGCTCAGGTTTTCCATCGTGCGCGCTCTCCGGCGCCGCGCCCGGCGCCGGAAAGAATTGGCATCAGACCGTTTACTTGGCGCCGACCGTTGTCGCCGCTTCGCGCTTGGCCCACGTCGGCGCCGGGAAGATCGGCTTCGCCGTCGCCCATTTCGCCGGCGCGACTACGACGTACTTCTCGTGCTGCACCTGGTACATCACCATGGACTTGGCCGTGTTCTTGCCGGTCGAGTCGAACTTGACCGGTCCGTAGAACGTCATCAGGTTCGTCTTTGCGAGCGCGTCGCGCACCTTCTCCCGATCGAGCGAACCCGCGCGTTCGATCGCGTCGGCGAATACTTCGACGGCGGCGGTCGATTCGGCAGCCTGATACGGCGGTTCGTAGTTGAACGTCTTCTTGAAAAGCTCCGTGTATTTCTGCGGATTGCCGAACCAGCGATCGGTGTACGTGAGACTCGGATCCCATTGCGATCCGCAGAACGCGTAGTCGGCATCCTTGCCGAACTTCTCGGTGATCTGCGCCGAATCGCAGTGCGTGAGCGCGAGCATCGGCACGTACACCTTCTCGGCGGCAACCTGGCGGATGCCGAGCACGGCGCCCTTCTCGTGGCCCGAAATGAAAAGCGCGTCGGGCTTCAGCGCCTTCACCTTCGTGAGCGTCGAGCTCATGTCGTTGAGATCGGCCGGGAGCTTGTCGTCGATGACCACCTTCATGCCGTACTTCTTCGCATCCTCGATGACGCCGTCGCGCACGTCCTGAGAGAAGTTGTCGTTCTCGATCGCGATCGCGATCTTGAGCGACTTCGGATCGCGGCCCGCCTTCTTCGTCTCGTCGGCGAGGATCGTCACGGCCGCGCGCAGGTAGTAGTCGGACGTGTTCAGCACCGCGAACATGTACTTGTAGCCTTGCATGAACAGCGCCCGGTCGGCGCCGTTGCCCTCGACCATCGGCACCTTGTATTTCTCGGTGATCGGCGCGATCGCCTTGGTCAGCGCCGAGCTGTACGGCCCGAGCACGAAGTTCACGTGATCCTGTGTGATCAATCGTTCGACGAGTTGCGCGCCGCGTGCGGATGTCGATTCGTCATCGTAGTAGACGATCCGCAGCTTGTAATGCTTGTTGCCGACCTTGACGCCGCCTTTATCGTTGATCACCTGCGCGGCGAGGTTGTAGCCGTCCTGCGTATTCTTGCCGTTGACGGAATACTTGCCGGTCAGCGAGTCGGCGGCGCCGAGGACAATTTCGTCGTCAGCGCCGACAGCCGTCTGCGCGATGCCGGCGGCAAGCACTGCGGCAAACGTTGCCGCGAGGCGAATGCGATTTGCGGTCATGGTGTCTCCTCCAGAAGTCGACGCGGTGGCCGGTGGACCGGCCGTTGAAATGGCTCGCGCCAAAGCGCTGACATTTTATTCCCGAGGCCGATCGGTGCGGCGCGCACTTGTGCTCCGTTCCGGCTCGCGCACCGATCGGCGGTCATCGAGGTCGTCTTGTGTATCGACGTCCTTCGTGACGCCTTCGTCGTCGCAATCGATCAGCTTAATCGCGTTTCCGTGCGCGAGAAGCGCGCGCGCGCCTTCGTCGCCGCGAAGCGTCGAGAGCGCGGCGAAGTGCCCGCGCGAAAATCCCACCGGATGTCCGCGCGTACCGCGATAGACCGGCGCGACGATGCCGGCACCTTCGCGAAGCGCGATCGCAACGGCGCCGATCGTCGCCGGCGCGATCCATGGCATGTCGGCGAGCGCAACGACGCAGCCATCGGCGTCGTCGAGCGCTGCGATGCCGCACGCGAGGCTCGCACCCATGCCATCGTCGGCGTTCGCGCATTCGACGAGCCGCAGTCCGGCGAGAGCAAGCGCGTCGGAAAGTGCGTTTGCGCCCTTGCGCACTACCCCGATCGACTCGGGCAGCGCCGCGACAAGATGCATGGCCGCAGCAATGCCGAGCGGTGTGCCGGCCGGTACGCCGTGCGTCGGACGCGGCAGCGGCGCGCGCAACTTGTCGCCGTGAAAACGCGTGCCGCGACCTGCTGCGAGGAGGATGCCCGCGATGCGCAAAACGATGTCCAAACCGCTTGGAAGGAGGGGTTGCAGGGCGATTTTCGCGGCCGTACAGTGTCCTCGTAACTTCCTCTCGAAGGAGGGACATCATGCGCCGCAGACTCTATTTCATCATGCCCGATCTTCCGAGCGCGCGAAAAGCGATGAGCGACCTTTTGCTCGCGCGCATCGAGGAGCGGCACATCCACTTCCTCGCGAAGCGCGGTACGCCGATGGAGGGTTTGAACGAAGCGAATTACCTGCAGAAATCCGACCTCGTGCACGGCGCGCAGGTCGGGCTCGCGCTGGGCGCGGTTCTCGGATTGATTCTCGGCGTGATCATCGTCGTTGCCGCCGGCATCTACAACCAGTGGCAGATCGTCACCGTCCTCGGCTGCGGCCTCGTCGGCGCGCTTTTCGGCGCATGGGTCGCGAGCATGGTCGGTGTTGCCGTTCCCAACTCGCGTCTGCGCCAGTTCGCGCAGGCAATCGACGCGGGCAAGCTGCTGCTGATGGCCGACGTGCCGGAGCATCGCATCGAGGAACTGCGAACACTCCTGAACGCGCAGCATCCGGAAGCCGAGGATCGCGGCATCGATCCGCACATTCCTGCGTTTCCGTAAAGCGCGTCGATTCGAGAATCCGATTCGCCTGCGATAGGAAAAGAACCGGCTTCGCACCTTGTACCGTTCGTAAAGGGGGATCGCGTGCCGCCGATAGCGACGGCCGCTCGCGAACGCTCGCTCAACGCGCGGCTACGCAGAGGTTAGCGGTCGCCGCAAGGTTAAGGGCCGAAGAAGGCCCGCACCTTGTCAAAAAAAGACTTGGCGCGCGGATTGTGCGCGTCCGGGTCCTGCTCGTTGATCGCCTCGAACTCGCGCAGCAATTCCTTCTGCCGCGCGGTGAGCTTGACCGGTGTCTCGATCGAGACGTGGCAATAGAGATCGCCGGTCACCGACCCGCGCACCGGTCGAATGCCCTTGTTGCGCAGCCGGAACACCTGGCCTGTCTGCGTTTCGACGGGAATGCGAAGTTTCGCCTGGCCGTCGAGCGTCGGAATTTCGATCTCGCCGCCGAGCGCCGCCGTCGCGAAGCTGATCGGCATCTCGCAGTGCAGGTCGGCGCCGTCGCGCTGAAACACCGGATGCGGCTTGAGCGTCACCACCACATACAAATCACCAGGTGGTCCGCCGTTGACGCCCGCTTCGCCCTCGCCTGACAAGCGAATGCGATCGTCCTGATCGACGCCCGCCGGAATCTTGACCGACAGCGTCTTGTGCTTGCGCACGCGTCCCGCGCCGCTGCACGTCGTGCACGGCTGCGAAACGACCTTGCCCGTGCCGCGACATTGCGGACAGGTCTGCTGGATCGAGAAGAACCCCTGCGACACGCGCACTTCGCCTCGGCCGTGGCACGTCGGGCAGGTCTGCGGGTGCGTGCCAGGCGCCGCGCCGCTGCCATGACACGTGCTGCATTCGTCCATCGTCGGAATGCGGATCTTGACCTCGGTGCCGTGCGCGGCGTCCTCGAGCGAAAGCTCGAGGTTGTAGCGAAGATCCGCGCCGCGATAGACGCCGTTGCCGCGCGCGCCGCCGCGCTGGCCGAAGATCTCGCCGAAGATGTCGCCGAATGCATCGGCGAAGCCGCCGAAGCCTTCCGCGCCGCGCGCGCCTGCCGCGCCGAAGCCGGCCGACGGATCGACGCCGGCGTGTCCGAACTGATCGTACGCTGCCCGCTTGCGCGAGTCGGACAGCACTTCGTACGCTTCCTTCGCTTCCTTGAACTTCTCCTCGGCGTCCTTCTCCGGATTGCGATCCGGATGGTGCCTCATCGCGAGCTTGCGATAGGCCTTCTTGATGTCATCGTCGGATGCGTCGCGCGCGACGCCGAGCACCGTGTAGTAATCGCGCTTCGCCATGAAAATCGCGGACTGCCTCGTCCCTACCCAATTGCTACAACGGGCGCAACCTCGCGCCCGATTACAAACGCCGGCCTCGCGAACAAGTGCGCGGCCAAAGCGAAACGCCTGAATTCTACGTCGTTTGCGAGTGGATCATCGCGAGTTGCCGAGAGCCGGCGGACGGACACAGGCTCGCTGTCGTCGCGACGCCACACAGGGTTCGGAGCGGAATTCGCGACGGGACACGATCGCGGTAAGGCCAGGCTCGATTTTCGTATCGGCGCGACGAAATTCGAGCGTGGCCCCATTTTCACATTACTTCCGGTCCTTGACCTCCGTGTACTCGGCATCGACCACCTTCTCTTCGCCGTTCTTCGTCTCGCCGCCGCCCGCACCGCCGTGGTCGCCGCCAGCCGCGCCCTGCGCCTGCGATTGCGCATACATCGCTTCGCCGAGCTTCTGCGACGCGCTCATCAGCGCATCGGATTTGGCCTTAAGCGCTTCCTTCGACGCGTCCTTGTCCTTGAGCGTCGACTCGGCGTCGTTCAGCGCCGATTCGATGCGTGCACGTTCCTCGCCGCCGACCTTCTCGCCATATTCGCCAAGCGACTTGCGAACGGTGTGCACCATCGCATCGAGGCCGTTACGCGCCTGGACAACTTCCATCAGCTTGCGATCTTCCTCGGCGTGCGATTCGGCGTCCTTGACCATCCGCTGGATTTCGTCCTCGGAGAGGCCCGAGTTCGCCTTGATCGTGATCTTGTTTTCCTTGCCGGTCGCCTTGTCCTTCGCCGAGACGTGAAGGATGCCGTTCGCGTCGATGTCGAAGGTCACCTCGATTTGCGGCATGCCGCGCGGCGCCGGCGGAATGCCTTCGAGATTGAACTGGCCGAGGCTCTTGTTGCCGGACGCGCGCTCCCGCTCGCCCTGCAGCACGTGGATCGTTACCGCCGGTTGATTGTCGTCGGCCGTCGAGAACGTCTGCGTCGCCTTGGTCGGGATCGTCGTGTTCTTCTGGATGAGCTTGGTCATCACGCCGCCGAGCGTCTCGATGCCGAGCGAAAGCGGCGTCACGTCGAGCAGCAGCACGTCCTTGCGCTCGCCTGCGAGCACCGACGCCTGGATCGCCGCGCCGACCGCGACCGCTTCATCGGGATTCACGTCCTTGCGCGGATCCTTGCCGAAGAATTGCTTGACGGTGTCCTGCACCTTCGGCATCCGCGTCTGGCCGCCGACGAGGATGACGTCGCTGATGTCGTCGAGCTTGATGCCCGCGTCCTTGATCGCGATGCGGCACGGCTCGACGGTACGCTCGATCAGATCGTCGACGAGCGATTCGAGCTTCGCGCGCGTGAGCTTCATCGACAGGTGCTTCGGACCGGTTTGATCCGCCGTGATGTACGGCAGGTTGATGTCCGTCTGCTGCAGGCTCGAAAGCTCGATCTTCGCCTTCTCGGCGGCTTCCTTGAGCCGCTGGAGCGCGAGCACGTCGTTCTTGAGATCGACGCCCGATTCCTTCTTGAACTCGTTGACGATGTATTCGATGATCCGCTGATCGAAGTCCTCGCCGCCGAGGAACGTGTCGCCGTTGGTCGACAGCACCTCGAACTGGTGCTCGCCTTCGACGTTCGCGATCTCGATGATCGAGATGTCGAACGTGCCGCCACCGAGATCGTAGACGGCGATCTTGCGATCGCCTTCCTTCTTGTCGAGCCCGAACGCGAGTGCTGCCGCCGTCGGCTCGTTGATGATGCGCTTGACTTCGAGGCCCGCGATGCGGCCCGCATCCTTCGTCGCCTGGCGCTGCGAGTCGTTGAAGTACGCCGGCACGGTGATCACCGCATCGGTCACTTCCTCGCCGAGATAATCTTCGGCGGTCTTCTTCATCTTGCGCAGCACTTCGGCCGAGACCTGCTGCGGGGCGATCTTCTTGCCGCGCACCTCGACCCATGCATCGCCGTTGTCGGCGCGCACGATCTTGTAGGGCATCAGGTTGATGTCCTTCTGCACTTCCTTTTCCTCGAAGCGGCGGCCGATGAGCCGCTTCACCGCGTAGATCGTGTTCTTCGCGTTCGTGACCGCCTGCCGCTTCGCGGGCGCGCCGACGAGAATTTCACCGTCCTCGGCGTAAGCGACGACCGAAGGCGTGGTGCGCGCGCCTTCCGAGTTCTCGATCACCTTGGGCTTGCCGCCCTCCATGATCGCGACGCAGCTATTCGTCGTCCCGAGGTCGATGCCGATGATCTTTGCCATTGTTGGATTCCTCCGGTACGGGGGTATTCAGATTGATGGTGGAAATGGGGTTCCCGGGCGCGCCAATCAACGGTCTGGGGTTTTGGACACGATGACGAGCGCCGGCCGCAGCACGCGGTCGTTCAGGAGGTAGCCCTTCTGCAGGACCTTGACGACGGTGTTCGGCGGCAAGTCGCTTTGGACCACCTGCATCGCCTGATGCAGGTGCGGATCGAATTTCTGTCCGGTGGGATCGATTTCGCGAATCGCCGCGCGGCCGAACGCCGCATCGAGCGACTTGAGCGTCAGATCGGCGCCGGACTTCAGCGTATCGGCGGACACCGACTCACCGGCCGCGAGCGTCTGCTCGAGCGCGTCCTTGACCGGCAAAAGATCGGAAGCGAACTTCTCGATCGCGTACTTGTGCGCCTTCGCGATGTCGCTTTGCCCTTGCCGGCGGACGTTCTCGACGTCGGCGCGCGCGCGAAGCCACGCATCCTTCATCTCGGCGGCTTCGGCCAAAGCCTTTTGCAGGGCGCCTTCTTCGGGGCTACCGTTGTTGTGGACGGCCTCGTCGGTCATCGGATCGGCCGTGCGATCGGCGCCGTCGCGGGACGCCTCGGCGTCCGGTCCGCGCCGATCGCTCGCATGTCGGGGTTCTCGAGCGGTCATCGTGCGTTTGCTCTATCGGGGAGTCGAACCAAAGACCCCTTGCAAATGGGGCCTGCCCGGGTGCTTTCAACAGCGATGCCCGCGTCCGATGCGACCCGGCGAGGCCGCAGCGGCGCGCCGCGAACGCGTGCGTCGGCAGACGACCTACGCCGTCGCGCCGAGCGCCTTGGCGCGAAGCAGCGTCGACTCGCGTTCCGCAGGCCCGGGCGGCGGGGCGAGCCAGCCCGAAAGATTCGCGAACGACAGATCGGCAAGCGCCGCAATCCAGCGCGAATGCTCGTTCAGGCACGCGATCACGTCGTAGTCGCCTCCGCCAGCCGACTGGTACGTGTGCTTGCCCGCGATGACGAGCTCCTCCAGCGTTTCGAGGCAATCGGCGACAAATCCCGGCGCGAAGACATCGAGCCGACGGAGCCTGGCTTTACCGAGCCTGGCAAGCGTTTGCGCCGTATAGGGCTCGAGCCACCGGCTTCGCCCGAAGCGCGACTGGAACGCGAGCGTCCACTGCGCTGCCTCGAGCCCGAGCTCGCGCGCGAGCAGCCGTGCCGTCTTCTGGCAATAGCAGTGGTACGGGTCGCCAAGCGTAAGCGAGCGGCGCGGCAGTCCGTGAAACGACAGCACGAGATGCTCGGGCTGGCCGTGACGCACCCAGTGATCGTTCACGACCGCCGCGAGCGCCGCGATATAGCCCGGGTCGTCGTGGAACGTGTCGATCACCCGAAGTCCCGGCACGCGACGCATGCGACGAAGATGCGCGGCGAGCGCATCGACGACCGAGCCCGTCGTGCTCGCCGAGTACTGCGGATAAAGCGGCACGACTAGGATGCGCTCGCAAGCCGCGGCGGTGAGGCGCTCGATCGCGGAGCCGATCGACGGCGCGCCGTAGCGCATCGCATGCTCGACGACGACCGCATCGGCCGGAAGCCCGATCGACTTCAGTCGCTGTCCGAGGTAGCCCGACAACAGCACGCGTTGCTTGTGGGTGTGCACGGCAAGCGGCGAGCCGTCCTTCGTCCAGATCGCCGCGTAACGCGCCGCCGATTTCGCGGGTCTCGTGCGCAGCACGATGCCGTGCAGCAATGGTCGCCACGCGAACGACGGAATCTCGACGACGCGCGGATCGGTCAGGAACTCATGCAGGTAGCGCCGAACTGCCGGCGGCGTCGGCGCATCCGGCGTCCCGAGATTGACGAGCAGCACGCCGACGCGAGGGATGCGGTCGTGCTGCATCAGAGGTCAGAGGTCAGAACAATCGACCTATGCCGCGGCGCCGTCGCAACCACATCGATCAGTCCTCGGCCAGCTCGCGCGACAGTGCGTTCGACAACAGCCGCGCCGTCACGTCGACGATCGGGATGACGCGCTCGTAGGGCATGCGCGTCGGGCCGATCACGCCGAGCGTTCCGATCACCTGGCCGTTGGCCTCGTAGCTTGCCGTCACGACGCTGCACTCGTCGAGCGGCACGAGCCCCGACTCGCCGCCGATGTAGATCTGCACGCCCGGCGCCCGCTGCGAGATGTCGAGCAGATGCAGAAGCGACGTCTTCTGCTCGAAGAGGTCGAATAGCCGACGCAGTCGTTGCATGTTCGACGCGAGGTCCTCGGCGTTCAGCAGGTTGCGCTCGCCCGTGACGACGAGCGCATCGCTCTCGGACAGCGCGCCCTCGCCCGCCTCGACCGCCGCGGTCATCAGCGCGGCGATATCCTCGCGGAGCGCCCGAAGCTCCTCCGCCAGACGCTCGCGAATGCCGCCAAACGGCTGGCCCGCGAAATTCTGGTTGAAGAAGTTCGTCGCTTCGATCAGTTGCGAAGGCGTGTACGAACGATCGGTATGCAGGATGCGGTTCTGCACGTCGCCTTCGGGCGTGACGATGATGAGCAGCACGCGCCGATCGGAAAGGCGCAGGAACTCGAGATGGCGAAACGACGCCTCGCGGCGCTTCGGCGTCGCGACGACGCCCGCGAACTGCGTGAGCTGCGACAGGATCGAAGCGGCGGCGCTCACGATCTGCTGCGGGCGATCGACGCTGAGCTCGTCCTCGAGGCGATGAATCTCGACGTCCTCGAGCGGCTGCACGACCATCAGGCTGTCGACGAAGAAGCGGTAGCCGCGCGGTGTCGGCACGCGGCCGGCCGACGTATGCGGGCTCGCGATCAGGCCCATCTCCTCGAGATCGGCCATCACGTTGCGGATCGTCGCCGGCGAGAGGTCGAGTCCCGAATGGCGCGAAAGGGCGCGCGAGCCGACCGGCTGGCCCTCGGCCACGTAGCGTTCGATCAGGGTCTTCAGGAGGTGTTGCGCGCGCGCGTCGAGCATCTCGGTTGCCGCCTGGCGCGCGGGGTCCGCTCGCACCATGCGCCTATATTACCGCGCAGACCGGCTGCACTCGTCCATGCGATCGACGTGATGCGCGCGGCTGCTATGGTTTAATCCGCGCATGCCCGCCCGCGCACCCGAACGTTTTCGCCGCATCGCGCTCGTCGGCCGGCCCGGCGGTGTGGGCGCAGCGCCGATCGCCGGCCTTGCATCCTTCCTGCTCGCCCGCGGTCATGTGGTCGTGCTAGAACCGGAAACCGCGTCGGCGCTGACGATCGCAGGCGTCACCGCGCTCGCCGACGACGCGCTGCCGGGCGCGATCGATCTCGCGATCGTGCTGGGCGGCGACGGCACGATGCTCGCGGCCGCGCGAACCCTCGCGCCGCACAATGTGCCGGTGATCGGCGTCAATCTCGGCCGGCTAGGCTTCCTGACCGACATTCCGCTGGCGAAGATGGAGCCCACGATCGCCGCGATGCTGGAGGGCCGCTACACCGAGGAGCGGCGCACGCTGTTGTCGATCACCCTCGCGCGTGCCGATGGCACGCTTGCATCCGTGCCTGCGCTGAATGAGGTCGTCGTCAACCGTGGGGGCCTCGGCAGCATGATCGATTGCGCGGTTGCGATCGACGGCCGTCTCGTCTACACGATGCGCGCCGACGGCGTGATCGTCGCGACGCCGACGGGCTCGACGGCGTATGCGCTGTCGACCGGTGGCCCGATCATCGCGCCGGAAGTGCCGGCCTTCGCGCTCGTGCCGATCGCGCCGCATGCGCTCACGCATCGGCCGATCGCGCTGCCGGATCACTGCACGATCGACATCACGGTCAGCCGCAGCCGCGATGCCGCGGTCCACTGCGATGGCCAGGCGCGCTTCGACCTGGCCGAAGGCGAGCGGGTCACGGCGAAACGCGCACCGCACACCGCACGGCTTCTGCATCCGGAATACCACGACTATTTCGCGATGCTGCGCGAGAAGCTGCACTGGAGCGAGACGCCCGAGCGCCGCGCGCAGCGCGACCCGGCGTAGCGTTTCGCGAGAACGGCGCTCGAAAAGCGGCCGATCCTTCCCGCGCGCCGCGAATGCTTCGCGCATTGTCGATCCGCAATTTCGTTGTGGTCGATGCGCTCGACGTCGAGTTCGCGCCGGGCTTCAGCGTGCTGACCGGCGAAACGGGCGCGGGAAAATCGATTCTGCTCGATGCGCTCTCGCTTCTTCTTGGCGATCGCTTCGAGACGCGGCAGTTGCGCGCCGGCGCCGAACGCGCGGAGCTCGCGGCGACATTCGACATCGGAACGCTTCCCGCGCTTCGCGATTGGCTCGAACGCGAGGCGCTCGATGCGGAGGATGAGTTGCTGTTGCGTCGCGTGCTCGACGCTCAGGGACGAAGCCGCGCATTCGTGAACGGTCGACCGGCGACGCTTGCGCAATTGACCGAGCTCGGTGCGCAACTCCTCGACATGCAGGGACAGCACGCGCATCAGGCCCTCGTCGGCGCCGCGGCGCAACGCGCGCTTCTCGACGAATTCGGCGATCTTGGCACGCTGTCGCGCGATGTTGGCGAAGCGTTCCGGGCATGGCGCGACGCCGTCGACCGAAGCGATGCCGCGGCGCAGGCGGAAGCTACCCTTGCCGCCGAGCGCGACACGCTACGCGAGCGCGAACGCGAGCTCTCCGATCTTGCGCTTGTTCCCGACGAATGGACGACGCTCGTGGCAACCGAGCGGCGGCTCGCCAACGCAGCGAGCCTGATCGAAGCGGCGGCGTACGCGGACGAAACGCTTCGCGACGCCGACGAATCCATTGCGACGCAGCTTGCGCGCGTCATGCAAAGGCTCGAGCAGGCGAGCGTGGACGATCGCGCACTTGCAGAGATCGGCGCGCTGCTCGCGCCCGCGGCCATTCAAGTCGACGAGGCGGTGCACGCGATCCGCGATTATCGTCGCCGCCTCGATCTCGATCCCGCCGAGCTCGCGCGCGTTTCCGAACGCATGTCGGCGATCCACGATCTCGCGCGAAAGCATCGCGTGCGTCCGGAAGCGTTGCTCGATCTCGCCGAGGCGACGCGCGCGCGACTCGCGGAGCTTGCCGAAGCGACCGATGCGAAGGCGCTCGCGCGCGCGGTACAAGTTGCGTTCGAGCGATACGACGCGCTTGCTCGTGATCTTGGCGAAAAGCGCCGCGAGGCAGCCGACGCGCTCGCGCGCCGCGTGACGAAGTCGATGCATGCGCTCGCGATGACCGGCGGACGCTTCGAGGTCGTGCTGGAACCGACGCGCGAGCCGACGAGCTTCGGTGGCGAAAACGTCGTCTTCCAGATCGCGATGCATCCGAAGCAGCCCTTGATGCCGCTATCGCGCGTGGCGTCGGGCGGCGAGCTTTCGCGTCTCGCGCTCGCGATCCAGATCGCCGCGAGCGACGTTGCGCGCGTGCCGACGCTCGTGTTCGACGAGGTTGATACGGGCATCGGCGGCGCCGTCGCGGCCACGGTCGGCCGCATGCTGCAATCACTTGGGGAGCGCCGCCAGGTGCTATGCGTGACGCATCTGCCGCAGGTCGCGGCCCATGCCGATCATCACTTCCGGGTGACGAAATCGGGTCGCGGCGAGCAGGCCACGAGCGCGCTTTTCGCCCTCACGAAGGACGAGCGTGTCGACGAGTTGGCGCGAATGCTATCGGGACGCGAAGTGACGCCGAAGACGCGCGCGCATGCGGCAGAGCTGTTCGAGCGCCACCGGCGGTAGAAATCGGTGCCAGAGATGTATTTCCGTACGTTGGAAATCGGTGCCAGAGATGTATTTCCGGGACGTCCTACCGTTTCTGCGACGTCTTGACGAGTCGGGCGCGAATCGTCGCGTGCACGCGATGACCGAGGCGCGACGCATGAACCTTCACCGAGCGCGCGGCCTTCACCGGCGTCAACGCCAGCGCCTCGCCGGTTTCGAGCCAATGCTTGACGCGCTGCGCATCGGCGAAACGCGTATAACGCCCGAGCGAGTCGAGCAGCACGATCACGAACGGCTTGCTCTCGATGTTGACGAGCATCACGACGCATTTGCCGGCCTCGCGGATGTAACCGGTCTTCTGCAGCGTGATGTCCCAGTCCTGCTTCTTGACGAGCGCGTTCGAGTTGTTGAAGCCGAGCATGCGTCCGCTGTCGGTTTCAACCATGTACGAAGGCGTCGTCGTGAATTCACGGATCACCGGATAGTCGGCCGCGGCCTGCACGAGCTTCGCGAGATCGCTCGCCGTCGAGACGTTCTGCGGCGAAAGGCCGGTCGGATCCGAATAGTGCGTATGCGTCAGGCCGAGCGAAGCGGCCTTGAAGTTCATCGCCGTGACGAACGCGCGCGTCCCACCCGGGAAATGGCGCGCGAGCGACGCCGCAGCACGGTTCTCCGACGACATCAATGCGAGTCGCAGCATCTCGCGCCGCGAGAGCACCGTGCCTGCGCGAAGCCGCGACGAGCTTCCCTTCAGGTAGTCGTAGTCGGCGCTGTCGATGTCGATCGTCTCGTCCATCGGCTGCTGGCTGTCGAGGACGACCATCGCGGTCATCAGCTTGGTGACCGAGGCGATCGGCGTCACCTCGTCTGCCGCTTTTGCGTAAATCTGACGATCTTCGGCAGCGTCGAGGATCAACACGTTGGCCGAGGCGAGCCGTAGCCGGGACGGATCGGGGACGATCGGACCTGCCCACGCCGAGGTGGCAACAAGACCCGCAAAAACAACCGATAGCAGCCGTTTCATCAGCAGAACTCTCAACAAAGTCCCGCGCTTTATCTCACGGCTGCTCCTCGGTCGTCAACCACCGACCAATGAACGGCGAACTACGGCGGGCTGCGAATGGTAGCTGCGGCCGCCGCGGCAGACGCGGGATTGAGCTCGTGCACTACAGAAGCCGCCTGCGGGGTCCCTCCCCCTGCGTCCGGTGACGGTGACTCGTCCCGCCGCTCGTCCTGCTGCAGGTGCCACATCCGCGCGTAAACGCGGTCAGCGGCGAGAAGAGCAACATGCGTGCCGCGCTCGACGATGCGTCCGTGCTCGAGCACGAGGATCTCGTCGGCGTCGATGATCGTCGACAGCCGGTGCGCGATCGTGAGCGACGTGTGATCGCGTGCGATCGCGCGAAGCTCGGCCTGGATCGCCTTCTCGGAACGCGAATCGAGCGCCGACGTGGCTTCGTCGAAGATGAGAATCGCCGGGCGCTTGAGGATCGCCCGTGCGATCGCGACCCGCTGCTTCTCGCCGCCGGAAAGCTTCAAGCCCCGCTCGCCGACGCGCGTGGCATAGCCCTGCGGCAGACGCGAGACGAAATCGTGGATCTGCGCGAGCCTTGCGGCTTCGACGATCTCATCGTGCGAAGCACCCGGACGTCCGTACCCGATGTTGTATTCGATCGTATCGTTGAACAGCACCGTGTCCTGCGGAACGATCGCGATCGCCGCGCGAAGGCTTGCCTGCGTGACGTCGCGGATATCCTGTGCGTCGATGGTGATCGCGCCTGATGTCACCTCGTAGAAGCGATAGAGCAGTCGCGCGAGCGTCGACTTGCCCGAGCCCGACGGACCGACGACCGCTACGTTGTGTCCGGCTGGAATCGTGAACGTCACGTCGTAAAGAATCTGGCGATTGCGCTCGTACGCAAAGTCGATGTGCGAAAAGCGCACTTCGGCGCCGTGCACGCGAAGCGGTTTTGCGCCCTCGCGATCGCGGATCTCGGCGTGCTCCTCGATCAGCCGGAACAGCCGCTCCATGTCGGCGAGCGCCTGCTTGAGCTCGCGATAGATCACCCCCAGGAAGTTGAGCGGAATGTAGAGCTGGATCATGAACGCATTGACGAGCACGAGGTCGCCGATCGTCATCGCGCCGTGCACGACGCCAACGGTGGCGCGCCACATGATCAGCGACACGGCGACCGCGATGATCGCGCTCTGGCCGATGTTGAGCGCAGAAAGCGACGTCTGCGACAGAACCGCCGCGCGCTCCCAGCGCTGCAGGCTATCGTCGTAGCGCGACGCTTCCCATTCCTCGTTGCCGAAATACTTGACCGTCTCGTAATTGAGCAGACTGTCGATCGCACGCGTGTTGGCGCGGGAATCGAGCTCGTTCATCTGGCGCCGGAAATGCGTCCGCCACTCGGTGATCGAGATCGTGAAGAACACGTAGAGTCCGAGCGCGACGCCGGCGATCGCCATGAACGTCCAGTCGTAGCGCGCGATCAGGATCGCGGAGACGAATCCGATCTCGACGGCGGTCGGCAGGATCGAGAACAGCGCATAACCGATCAACGTCGAGATGCCGCGCTGACCGCGCTCGACGTCGCGCGTGAGCCCGCCCGTCTGGCGGTCGAGATGAAAGCGCAGCGACAGCGAATGCAGGTGACGGAATACTTCGAGCGCGATGCGGCGCACCGCGCGTTGCGTCACCTTGGCGAAGAGGAACTCGCGAAGCTCGGTGAAAACGGTCGTCGAAAGGCGCAAAAGACCGTATGCGACGAGCAGCAGCAGCGGCACCGACAGCGCGGCGATGCGCGGATCGAGGCTGTCGACGATGCGCTTCATCAGCAGCGGAACGCCGACGTTCGCGACTTTCGCAAGCACGAGGCACGCGAGCGCCGCGCCAATGCGCCAGCGGTAGCCCCAGAGATAGGGCAGGAGCGTGGCGATCGTCTTCCAGTCGCCGCGCTGCGTACGGGGGACGTGCGTATCGGCGGGCAATGGCATCGAGGAGGCGCGCCGCATTGGTCAGTGGGGGCGCCTCACCCGGCGGGACTCGGGAAATTCTTCGAAACGGGCAACCGCGCGGGCATTCAGCCGGATCATGCCGAGCGACTTCGACGACAACTGCAGCCACTGAACCATGCCACGGCGCCGGAACAGCTCGACATTCCCGGCTGGCGCATGCATCGCCTCGGCACGGGGCAGTGCTCGCTGTGGGTGAACGGCAACTGGCGAATCACGTTTCGCTTCGAGGACAGCGAAGCCGTCCAGTTTGATTATCTCTACTATCACTGATGTTGCGAAAATGAACCGAATGCACAACCCCCTCATCCTGGTGAAATCCTGCGTGATGACGTTCTTCCCGGGCTTGGTCTCACGGTGACCCAGGCTGCGAAGCAACTCGGTGTGACGCGTGTCGCCCTTTCGCGTGTGCTGAATGGTCGCTTCGCCATTTCTCCGGAAATGGCTCGTCGTCTCGCGCTGTGGCTGAAAACCGGTCATTAGGACGGACACGATCGAAGGCTAACTCATCGCGCCTGCCGGCCGCTTCGCCACCACTCGTCGCCGCCGTAGCGGAGCATGCCCATCGCGACGCGCACGATTCCATAGGCCACCCAGTTCGCGGCCTTCGCGACCCGCGAGCGGTGCGCCCAATCCTGCGGCGGCACCGGATGCGCGCCGCTCTCGATCATCTTCGCGAGCTCGTCGTTCAAGCCGCTCGCGAACACCGGATCGCGGACGAACACGTTCGCCTCGCGCGCCATCAGGAACGAATACGGATCGATGTTCGACGAACCAACCGTCGCCCATTGCTGGTCGACGACGGCCACCTTCGCATGCAGAAACGAGCGGTGATATTCCTGGATCGAGACGCCGGCCGCGAGAAGCTGTCCGTAAAGCGCTCGTGACGCGTGATGCAGCAGCCGGAACTCGACGCGCGCCTGCAATAGCAGCGTTACCGTGACGCCGCGCGACGCGGCCGCGAGCAGCGCACGTCGAAACCGAATGCCTGGAAAGAAATAGGCGGTCGCGATCACGATCTCGCGGCGCGCCGTGCGGATCGCGGCGAGATACGCGCGCTCGATGTCGCGGCGATGGCCCAGGTTGTCGCGGATCGTGAACTTCGCGACCTGCGTGCCGACCGCCTCGGCGAACAGCTCCTCGTCGGGAAAGAGCGATACGTCCGTATTTCGCAATTGCGTCAGCTCGACGATCGCGCGCACGCGCTGCATCGTCTGCGCGATCGGCACGAGCAGCGGCCCGCGCACGCATACGGCGAAATCGACGCGGGGCGGCGTGTGGCCGGGCGTGTTCATGTCGTCGATCACGTTGATGCCGCCGACGAACGCTACGCGGCCATCGACGTGGCAGACCTTGCGATGGAGCCTTCGCAGCCGATGCGAGCGAAAGTGCCATGGCATCACTTCCGGGCGATACATCAGCAGATCGACGCCGCCATCGCGAAGCCGCTGCGCGAGCGACGGGGTCAGGTAGTGCCGCGCGCCCCAGCCGTCGACGAGCATGCGGACGGTGACACCGCGCCGCGCGGCCGCGATCAGCGCGTCGGCGACGCTGCGGCCGGTCTCGTCGTCGGCGAAGATGTACGTCTCGAGCCAGATTTCGCGCTCGGCGAGCGAAATCGCTTCGAGCAGCACCGGGAAATATTCGACCCCGCTGCGAAGGAGGGTGACCGCATTGCCCGCCGTATAGCGGTTCATCGCGGCCATCGCGTCAACGACTGTTCACCGCCTGCCGTTGCGAAGATCTCTCGGCGCTCACCTCGAATGTCGCGGTCAGCGCGGCGTGATCGGACATGCGTGCACCACGCGTCGTATAGTGCACGTGCGCGTCGAGCACGCGCAGGCCACGCGCGTAAATGCGATCGAGACGGAACAGCGGCAGCATCGACGGAAACGTTCGCGCCGGCCGCCCGCTCACCGCGCCGAACACCTCGACGAGATCGAGCGCGTCGGTGAGCGCGCGATCGCCCTTGCTGCGCCAGTCGTTGAAATCGCCCGCGATGACGAGCGGCGCGCCGCGCGGTACGGCGAGCTGGATGCGATCGATCAATGCCTGGATCTGGAAGCGCCGCCCGCGCTCGAACAAGCCGAGATGCACGTTGATGCAATGCAGGCTGGGGAGCGCATCGCCGAGCGCGACCTCGCAGTGCAGAAGCCCGCGACTTTCGAACAAGTGCGCCGAGATGTCGAGATTCTCCTGCGCGAGCATCGGATAACGCGACAGGATCGCGTTGCCGTGATGGCCATGGGGATACACGGCGTTGCGTCCGTACGCGACCTCGTGCCAGAACGCGTCGGCGATGAACTCGTGCTGCGGCCGCGTCGGCCATTCGCGATAGCGCGTCGCATGCCGTTCGTGCGTATGAAGCACTTCCTGCAGGAACAGGATGTCGGCGGCGAGTCCGCGAAGCCGCTCGCGCAACTCGTGAATCACCATCCGCCGCGCGAGCTGCGAGAAGCCCTTGTGAATGTTGTACGTCGCGACGGTGAAGCGATACGAATCCGCCTTGTGCATGAAGCGAATCTTAGCGCGGCGCGCCGGCGCTACGTCCAGCGCGACCTTGAACTGCGCGACAAACGTCGCGCGGCCAAGAGTGACGCATCGCGATACGCGGGCCCTCCCGGCTGCCCTGCCCGCGCGCGAGAAGCTAAGGCCCTCGGGGTCTTTCGGCGGCGCGTTCGCTGCGGCCGCCCGGCCGCCCGGCCTGAAACTGGCCCGAAACCTGCTTTTTCCCAGCGGCGTCCCGAACCGAACACCAACGATGACCGGCAATTCCTCCTTTCTGGATGCCCTTCGCGACGAATACGAAACGGTCCAGCGATCGCTGCACGAGGCCGACGACGTCGAGGCATTCAACGTCATCGACGCGCGCATGCGCAAGTCCTTCCGCTGGCTCGAGAAGGCCGTCACTTATCTGAACGATCTCAAATCGCCGATCAACCGCCGCTTCGACCTTGGTTACGGACTGGCTTTCGAATCGCCGCGGTTCGGCCGCGGCGTCGTCGGCCAGCACGCGCGCAACATCCGCGGCTTCTCGGCGCTCGACGAGGTGAATCTCTACTACGAAATCGCCGCGGCGGCCCCACTGTCGGCGCAGGTTTCGTCGGTCGAGGCCGAGATCCTCAAGGCGCGCCTCGAAGCGGCCAATCTGCGCTTCACGCTGCGCCGCATCGAGGGCACGAGCGCCGGCACGGGTCGCTTCGCGATTTCGGTGACGCCGGCCATTCCCGCGGCTGTCGCATTCAACGCCGATTATCGGACCGGCGTCATCACGGTGACGCTCGTCAATGTCGATCGCCTCGATCGCATCAGCCTCGCATTCAAGAGCAGCTCGATTCGCGAGTCGGTGCTCGACGACATCGCCAAGTTCGTCCTCGGCAAGGATTCCGCGCTCCTGAAAACCGCGCAGCTCGCGGGCATTCGCGGCCAGCCGCACGCCTGATTCTTTCGCGATAGGCCGCGACGCGCTCGATCGCGTCGAAGATTCCGCCGTTCAGCCCGCCGTCGCTTTGGAAGCGCTCCTCGTCACGGAAGCTGGCATCGCGACCTCGACGCGGTCGCGACCCAGTTCCTTCGCGCGATACAACGCCTGGTCGGCGCGTTGCACGAGCGTATCGGCATCGCTTCCGTCGACGGGAAATGCGGCAACGCCCGCGGAGACCGTGAGCGGGCCGAGCGGCGCGCCTTCCCATTCGAGACGAAGCGCCTTGATCGCCACGCGCACCTCTTCCGCGCGCCGCGTCGCGATCTCGCGCGACGCGTCGGGCATCAGCAGCAGGAATTCCTCGCCGCCATAGCGGCACGCGACGTCCGAGCGGCGCGTCGCTTTTTCGAGCACGCCCGCAAGCTTGCGCAAGACATGGTCGCCGGCGCCATGACCAAACGTATCGTTGAAGCGCTTGAAATGGTCCATGTCGAGCAACACGATGCCGATCGTGCTTGCGTTTCGGCTTGCGCGCGCGAGATCCTGCTCGAAGCGTGCGTTCAAGTAATGGCGGTTGTAAAGGCCCGTCAGCTTGTCGCGCGTCGCCTGCTCGCGCAGCGTCTCACGAATCGCGAGATTCGCGAGCGCGAGCGAGATCTGCTCCGCGGCGCTGCGAAGCGCCGGCCATTCGGTTTCGGGATTGCATGCGCGTCCGCCGGCCGCCGCGCATTGCACGTGCAGAAGGCCGAGAAGCTCGCCGTGCGATGAAAGCGGCAGGCACGCGTAGGAAGGCGGCGGAACGGTGAAGTGGCGGCAGTTGAGCTCGTCTTCCGACCGCTCGACGCAACGCGGCTGACCGCGCCTGACCGCGACGCAATCGGTCGTCGTCATCGTGTCGGGAATGTCGACCGGCGCGCCCCAGCTCGCGCAACGCTCGGCGTTGCCGCGTCCCGTGCCCAGGCGATAGACGGCGCCCGAGCTTCGCGGCAGAAGGCGCGGCAGGTATTTGCCGATCGCCTCGTACGCATCGTCGAGACCGAGACACGCCTGCAGCACTTCGCCGAATTCGCCGAGCAGCATCGCGGTGCGGTTGCGCCTGTCGAGCTCGGCGACCGTCTCCTCGAGCCGCTCCTTCGTCTGGCGCAGCTCGGTGATGTCGAACGCGGCGCCGACGAGTCCCGCGATCGCGCCGTCCTGCGCGGCGTAGCTCGCCTTGTGCAGCATGACGCGGCGCAGCTCGCCCGCGGCGTTTCTCAGGTCGACCTCGATGCTGTCGGTGGCTACGCGCCCGAACAGGCGTTGATCCTGCGCGTGCACCGCCTCGATGTGCGCGCCTGGCAGCACTTCGTCGGCCGTGCGCCCGAGCATCGTCTTGCGCGACATGCCGACGAAACGGCACCACGCATCGTTGCACGCGCGAAAGCGCCCGTCGATGTCCTTCTGATACACCGGGATCGGGATCGCATCCATCATCGTCTGGATGAACTGGAGCTGCGCGCGCTCGCGTTCCGCGGCCCGCCATTCGCCGGTGATGTCGCGGACGGTGCCGACGACGCGCGTGCGAGCACCATCGTCGGCCGCTTCGAGGCGCGTCAGCGTCGAGACGATGCGCTCGACGCCATCGGGTCGCACGATGCGACAGTCGAGCGCGACCGGGCCGCGATCCGCGAGCACGCGCCGCAACGCATCGCGCACCGCGGGTGCGTCGGCGTTGTGAACGACGTTCGCGTAGAAGAAATCGTGATCCGGATGCGGCGGATCGCCGACCGGACGCCCGAGGATCCGATACAGGTGATCCGACCAGATCTGCGCCTTGCCGCGCATGTCCCACTCGAATCCGCCGATGTTCGCGATTTGTTGCGTCTCGGCGAGTCGCGCGCGGTGGAACTCGAGTCGCTTCAGGCTTCGGCGCAGCGACGCGCCGCGTACTTCCGCTTCGGCGAGCGCGCGAACGAGCCCGAAAACGAGCAGCGCACCGATCATCGTCAGCGCACCCGCGATATGCGGCAGGAACACGTCAGCGCCGCGCGGCCTGGGCTTGGCAAGCGGCGTGATGTGCACGGCGAGCGTTCGATCGCCGATTGCGAAACGATTCACCAAACCGTACTTGGCATACAGCACCGGCGCTGCCTTGTCCGCGCCTTGCGCCGTATCGAACAGAAGCGTCCCCGCGGATGTAGCCGCACGGCCCGTCACGTCCTCGACGCGTACGCGAACGCTCGCGAGCGCATAGGGCGCCACGGCGGACAACGCGGCACGAATCATCTCGGGCAGGCGAATCGTCGCGCCCGCGACGCCGACGAACGCGCTGCGACGCGCCTCGACCGTCGGCGGAACGACGCCACCCTCGTACACGGCGAGGCGCAGCACGAAGCTCGACAGGCGCGCATTGGGATCGGTGAGCGCCGCGATCGACGACGTGGTCGACAACGTCCCGCTGTCGCGCGCGCTTTCGACCGCGGCGTTTCGCACCGGCTCCTGCGACAGGTCGAAGCCGAGCACGCCCGCCGCCTCCTGCGGCGGCTCGACGTAGCTCAGCACGATGTATTCGGGTCGTGCTTCGGTCGACCTGATCGCGAATGGCGGCAGGTCGGGAGGAAGGTCCGCGCTCTCCGCGAGCATCCGCTGCTCGAAGGCGGAGCGCTCGTCGTTTCGCACGCGAAACGCGTACGAGATGCTCGTGAGGCCCGGGTAGCGGCGCTCGACCTCGAGGCCGCGTGCGAAGCGGTGGAACTCGGCGCGGCTGACGTGCTGCGACACATCGAGGAGTCCTCGGACCGCGAACACGACGTCGGCGTAGCCGCGCGCATGCTCGATGACCTCTCGCGCCATGTCGCTCGCGTCCTCGCCGAACGCGATCTGCGCCTTTCGCTCGACCTCGTCGTTCACCAGCAGCAGCACGCCGACGGACAGACCAAATCCGACGACGAGCGCGAGCCAGGCGAGCCAGGGGTGCCGGGCGGGGGCGCGGCGCAGCGTGTCGAAGAACGATTCGCCGGGCTCCTTGCCGCGGCGACCGCCCGGTTGGACGAGGGGCGCGATGGCGCTCGCCAGGATGGACGGAGGTGCTTCAGGTGACATGGCCATCGCGCGCGAGCAGGGTCCATGCCACGTCTGCCGACGAACGCGCGACGTGGCGCGAGAGCGGTGCCGGTCGGGGATGGTTCCAGGCGTTTGACATATGTATGTCATAGGTGTATGGTTTGACATATGCGCACCACCGTACGGCTTCCCGATGAGCTCATTCGTCGTGCCAAGAGGCGCGCCGCCGAGCAAGGCACGACCTTGACGTCGTTGCTCGAGGAGGGCTTGCGGCTCGCGCTTGCGGAGCCCAAGGCGTCGCGTCGTCGACCGGTCCTCCTGCCCGTCTCGAAGGCGTCCGGTGGAACGTTGCCGGGAATCGATCTCAGCCGTTCGGCCGACCTGCTCGACCGGATGGAAGAGCGGTGACCCTCGCCGACGTCAACGTCCTTCTATCTGCATTCCGAGCGGATTCAACCGCGCACGAGCGCTGCCGCTCCTGGTTGAACAGCGTCGTCAACGGTGAATCGCGGTATGGAATATCGACGCATGCGTTGAGCGGCGTCGTTCGCATCGCAACCCACTCGCGCGTCTTCGCCCGGCCGAGCGAGCTCAAAGAGGTGCTTGCCTTCTGCATTACGGTGATGGCACCCGCACACTGTGTCCTCGTACAGCCGGGCACTCGGCACTGGTCGATCTTTTGTCGCCTCTGCGAAGAAGCCGACGCCCGAGGCAATCGGGTCCCCGACGCCTGGTTTGCTGCCCTGGCGATCGAGTCGGGCTGCGAATGGATTACGCTGGACCGCGACTATGCCCGCTTTTCGGCACTCAGGTGGCGATCCCTATAGCGCGCGACGGCAGCCGTCTATCGTCGGGTCCTCCCTTGTGCGGCCATTGCGGTGCAGAACCGAACGTGAGATCGCACGCTTTGGATCGGCGCGGGTGCGATCGAGGAGAATTGGGGTGGCGGATGGGAATCGAACCCACAACGACTGGAATCACAATCCAGGACTCTACCGTTGAGCTACCGCCACCACGGAAGGCGCGCGATGCATGACGAAACAAATCGCATCGCGAGGCGATTATACCGCTCGCGCCCGGCCGCTTTCAGTGCTGCGCACCCATCATCGTGTTGGGTAGCCACGTCGCGATCTCGGGAAACGCGCAGAGGATCACGATCGCGAGCATCATGCAGAGCACGTACGGGATCGTGCCCCACATGACGCGCGTCACCGGCACGTCGGGCGCGATCGAGCTCACGATGTAGATGTTGAGCCCTACCGGGGGATGGATGAGCCCGATCTCCATGTTGATCGTCAGGATCACGCCGAACCAGACCGGATCGAAGCCCGCGGCCTTGATGATCGGGTAAATGATCGGCGAGGTCATCAGGATGATCGCTGCCGGCGGGATGAAGAACCCGCAGACCAGCAGGAACACGTTGATGAGCCCCATCAGCACCCAGCGGTTCACGTGCATGTCGGCGATCGCCTGCGCGAGCGTCTGCGTCAGGTAGAGCGACGTCAGCATGTAACCGAACACCGCCGCGGCGGCGATGATCATCAGGATCATGACCGACTCGCGCGTCGTGTCGCGCAGAATCGTCCACCACTCGCCTGCGCCCCACATCCGGTAGATGACGATCGCGAGCAGCACGCAAAGCGCCGCACCGACGCCGGCCGCTTCCGACGGCGTCGCGACTCCGCCGTAGAGCGCGTACATGACGGCGGCAATGATCACGATGAACGGCGCGATCTTCGGGATCGACTGGAACTTCTCCTTCCACGAATAACGAAAGCCGGCCGCGTGCGAGCGGAATCCGCGCTTCCAGACGATGAACAGCGTCCACAGCATGAAGAGCCCGGTCAGCATGATTCCGGGCAGCACGCCGGCCATGAACAGGCGCCCGATCGACGTCTCGGTCGCGATGCCGTAGAGGATCAGCGTGATCGACGGCGGAATCAGGATGCCGAGCGTGCCGCCGGCGCAGATCGAACCGGTCGCGATGTCGTCCGGATAGCCGCGCCTTCGCATCTCCGGAATGCCCATCTTCCCGATCGCGGCGCAGCACGCGGGCGACGATCCCGTCAGCGCCGCGAAGATCGCGCAGGCACCAAGATTCGCGAGCACGAGGCCGCCCGGCAATCGATAAAGCCACCGGTCGAGCGCCTCGTACAGATCCTTGCCGGCGGGCGACGAGCCGATCGCGGCGCCCATCATCACGAACATCGGGATCGATACGAGCGTGAAGTCGTTGAGACCCGAGAAGAACGTCTCCGCGACGACATGCAGCGCACCGAGGCCCTGGAAGATCGCGATGAAGATGATCGACAAAAGCCCGAGGCCGAACGCGACCGGCGCGCCCGAAAGCAGCACGAGCAGCGTGACGACGAGGACGATGATGCCTTGGGTCGATGCGCTCATCGACGGCGCCGGGAGCGCGATGGGCCGCTCATGATCCGCGGGCGCCGATACGCGCCGCCTCGTCGACCGGCGGCCCCGGGGCGATCGGCCCACCAGGAGGAACGTTGCCGCCGTGCCCCTGGTAGACGATCCCGAACGGCGGCGCGCGCCGCGTCGCGAGCGCATGAAACTCGACCGCGTACTGCAACGTGAGCACCCACAGTCCAATCGGCATCGACGCGTACGGAATCCAGAGCCGCACGCGCCACATCGTGTTGGAAAGCCAGTGCTGACGCCACGCCTCGAGCCAGTACTGCGTCGTCAGGATCGCGAGGATGATGCAGAACGCGATCGCCGCGAGCATCGAGAAGATCGCGAGCCAGTAGCGCCGTCGCGGGCGCAGATGCAGCGGCAGCACGTCGACGTTCACGTGACCGCGCAGCATCAATACGTACGGGCTGCCGATGAACGTCGCGGCGACCAGACTGTACGTGACGAAATCGGTCTGCCAGATCGTGTTCTCGTTCAGCACGAAACGTACGAACACCATTTCGCAAACGACCGCGACGCCGATCGCAATGAGCGCCGCGGCGAAATAGCCGCACAGCCGCGAGACGAGCCGGATGCCGCGAGCGAAGCGTTCCATGCCGGGGAGCGCGCGGGGTGAAGACGGAGCCGTCGACGCCGGCGCGCTTGTGGCCAACGAAGCCTTACTTGACGCTCAACGCCTCGTCGATCAGCTTCTTGCCGTCGGGAACGTCCTTCGCGAACTCGAGATACGAGCTCTTCTTCGCGACCTCGAGCCAGTCGTTGTATTCCTTGTCGGAGAGCGTCTTGACGTCGACGCCGTGATCCTTGTACGCCTTGATCGTCTGGGCGTCGACCGATTCCGCCTTGCTTTCGTAGTACTGCTGCGCCTTCTTGCCCGCCGCGAGCAGGGCATCCTGCTGCTTCTTGTCGAGCTTGTCGAACGTCTTCTTCGACATCAGAACCGGCTCGTACATGAACCAGATCGCGTTCTCGCCAGGCGCCGTCATGCATTTCGCCTGCTCGTAGAGGCGGAACGACAGGAAGCTGCCCATGCTCGTGTCGGTCGCATCCGCGACGCCCGTCTGGAACGCATTGTAGATCTCGTTCGACGGGATCGATACGATCGACGCGCCCGCCGATTGCCACATCTGCGCGAACGTCGGCCCGGCCGCGCGCATCTTGAGGCCCTTTACGTCTTCAGGCTCGAGGATGCAGTTCTTCTTCGACACCATGCCCCCGCCGAACCATGCATCGGACAGCACGATCACGCCAGCCTGCTCGATGTGCGCGCGGACGTCCTTCATGAACTGCGAATCGTTCAGGCGCTTCGCGCGGTCGTAGCTTCGGACGAGGCCGGGCATCAGCGTCGCGCTGAACGCGCGCACCTGCCCGCTCGCGTAGTCGAGCGGGAAGAGCGTCATGTCGAGCTGGCCGTTGACCATCGCGTTCCACTGCTGCTCGGGCTTGAACAGCGACGCGCCCGGGTAGACCTGAATCTCGATACCGACATTGGCGCCCTTCACGTCGCGCGCGATCATCTGCACCATGTCGTCGCGCACGTCGCCCTTGCCGCCTGGAAACTGGTGCGATGCGCGAAGCACCAACGGTGCCGCGACAAGCGAGCCGCTCACAAGCGCGAACGCGAGCGCGCCGAGGATGACCGGGATTCGTTTCATCGTGCTTTCCTCCGAGAGTTCGTTCATCGGTCAGCCATGCAAGCTTCCCCTGACCGATGCTGTCTTGCGCTCGCGATGACCGAAATTCGCGCGCCGGCCATTGTAATCAGTAAATGGCCGGTTTCAACGGGCGTCGCGCGGTGCCCCGGGCGCGAGCCAGGCACCGCGCGAGATGCGGCTATTGAAGGAGCGTTTGCGCCTGCGCGGACTGCACGTAGGTCGCGACGTCCTCCTGCAGCAGCAGCCGCTGATCGGCGAGAGCCTGCGCGGCTGCCTGGACCTTGGTCACGTAGTCCGCCTTGCTGCTGTAGCGCTCGGCGAGCGAAGGCCGCGGGTCGCCCGACGCCTGGCGATCGGCGGCCGTCTTGGCGAACGGGATGGTCGAGCCCGACGAAATGCAGCCTTCACCGGACGTGTGATTCGTCGTGCGGACATTCCATCCCGTGTAGGTCGCGAGCGGCGCGACTATTTCCGGCACGCGAATTCCCGCGATGTCGTTGCCATCCGCGTCGGTCTTCGACACCAGCACCGTGTACTTGCGCGAAAGATCAGCGACCGGAACCGCGTTGCTGTAGTCCGTCACCGAGATTTCGTTGTAGAGGTCGCCGCGATACGGAACGCCGATCGACGTGAGATCGGGAAAGCCGACAGCACTCTGATCGGTCGGCACGGCGAGCGTCCCAGCATTCACCGATGGCCACTGCGACGGCGGTGGCATGATGCCTTTGCCTACCCAGTCGACCAGCACCGGGGCAAGCGCGCGATCGAACGTGCTTTCGACGACGGCACTCGTCTCGTACACGCAAACGGGGTTGGTTGCGATCGCCGCCACACCGGCGCCGCCGCCGTGATTCGCGTCCGGCACCACGTAAAGCCGCACGTTGTCCGGGATCACGAGGTCATGCCCGGCGCCGTCCGTCGACACGAGCGAGTCGCGCGCGCCGAACGTCTCGAAGCCGCCGTCGAGCTGGACGATCTTCGGGCATGTGCCTGTCTCCAGGCACTTCTTCATGACGCCGTCGCTCACGCCGGTCAGCGGATCGCGGATCACGTTATAGGCGAACGGGAACTGGTCGCCAGGTTGCCAGTGATCCTCGTGCTCCTTCGACCAGCGGCCGGGTTGCGAGAAGCGGAAGTCCGTATACGTCTTTCGCGATCCGGGAATGATCGGAAACATGCCGTTGAAAACCGCGTGGCCGCGCGTGTCGTCGTTGAAGCCGCGCCAGAGAAAATCGCGCGTGAAGCGGCCCGACTGCGAGATGCCTTCCATCACCGCGACCTCGAAGTTCGAATCGCCGCCGCCGTGGCATTTGCCGTGTCCGCCATTCAAGCAAGGCGCGTGCTGAAAATCGTTCAGCGGATTCGGATTGCCCTGCGCGTCATGCTGATCGAACTTGAGGAAGGTGATGAGGTCGCGCACCGCCGCGAAGCCGATGCCCATCACCGTCGGATCCTTCGCCTCGTAGGCGAACGTGAAGATCGTTCCGAGATCGGAACCGGCCGGCATCTTGAACTGGATCTGCGTGCCGTTGTTGACGAACGACCAGTCGGACGACGCGATCGGCGTCGACGGCGAATTGAACGTCATGCCCGCAGGCGTTTTCCACGTCGGACGCCAATTGAAAAGGACCTGCGACTTGTCGAGGGTCGCCGCGGGATAGCTCAGGCTGACGAGAAGATTGCCGTTCGCGTCGGGAGAAACGCCCATGTAGTCGGGAATGATCTCGTCGCGATTGCCACCGGTGATCGACGAGCCGTCGGGATTCGTCGCGACGGGGAAGCTCGTTCCGACCGCGGCCGCGTCGCCGTGGCCAGTCTGGGCAATGTTCCCCTGCCATCCGCTCCAGACCAGCGTGTAGCCGAGCCGAAGCAAAAGCCCGTTGCCCGGCTGTCCGGTCGCGAGATTTGCGCCTGCACCGTTGAACGTGCCGGCCGCGAGCTTGTTACCGCGGTTGACGACGTCGTAGAAGAGCACGCGCTTCGCGTTGTCGATGCTCTTCGGACGCAGAATGACGAAATCGGTGCTGTAGTCGACCATCCCGCTTGCATCGCGCGGCGCGAGCGTCAGGTCGACGATGCCGGCATTCGCAGGATTGTTCGGGTCGAGCTTGCCGTGAACGATGCCGGCAACGACCTGGTAAGTGCCGACATCGCCGAACGATGCACCACCGTATGCATCGTAGCTGGCGGTGACCTCGAGCCGGTCGACGTAACCGGCCTTGCCTCCCGCGGCGGCGACCGCAACCGGAGCGGCGAGCGTGACGAGCACGAGCAAGCGACAGACGGGCAACATGGTTCCTCCTCGCTTCAAATGGAATCACGAAGAACCGAATACCCGAGCCGTTGCCGCGACAGCCGCGTCTCCCGTTGCATTGTTGTTTTGCGAGTACCCGGTGCCGTTCGACACGCGTGCGTGTCGAACCGCTATGCAACCGCGATTGGCGCGCGAAGTCAACACGGAAATAAGCCGCCGGCGCCATGGCGCGCGGCGGCTTCTCTTGCGGCCGGATCGACCCGGCGCGAGCGAACGATCCTGCGTTAGTTGCAATGCGGCACGTTGGGATACATCGGTTCGTGTCCGTGCGGACCCGGCACGCCGGCGGCGAGTCCCGCGTCGATCAGTCGCTTCACCTCGGCTTGCGTGTCTTCACAAAGGAACAGCCGATTCTTGACGAGGTCGTCGACGGCATTCACGACCGCGCTGCGATACTGGCCGAACGCCTTGTAGCGCTCCTCGACCGAAGGCCGCGGATCGCCGCTCGCGAGGCGTTGCGCCTTCGTGCTCGCGAACGGAATGTACTGTCCCGATCCTTCGCACCCGTCGTTCGCCCACACGCCTGAGCGCAGCGCCCAACCCGTGTACGTCGCGAGCGGGACCGTCAACTCGGGCAGGCGAATGCCCGCGATCTCGATGCCGTCGCTGTCCCATTTCGGCACGTACGTCTTGTAGATCGCGCCGAGCGCCGGGTTGTGCTCGTACGGCCCGGCGAACATGGGCGGCACCGGCGGATTGATGGTCGGAACGAACGTCTGGCTCGTCAGCGTGCCAGCGGCGTCCGGGTAGAAGTTCGGCCCGTAATTCAGCCGGTAACGCGTCGTCTGCAGACCCGTGTACGTGACGAACGGGATGTTCACGTAATGGAAGTCCGTCAGCGTCGGATCGGGCACCGGCACGAGCGTCCCGTTGGCGAGCGTTGGCACGCGCGACGCCGGCGGCGCGGTGCCGTTCGTCGACCATTGATCGAGGTCGATCCACAGAGCGCGCTGTACCTGCGCCGAATCGAGAGGATTGAGGAACTGCTGGCAGCTCCCCTTCGACGTCGGATTGCCCGCCCCGCCGTGCTGCTTGCTCGAAAGCAGGTAAAGCCGAGCTTCAGGTTGATCGGGCAGATCGTACGAACCCGTGGGATCGGTATGGAACAGCGACGCCGATTTCACCCAGTACTCGTTCGACGAATAGAACTCCATTGCGAGCGGACACGTGTTATTCGTCTGCTCGCAGCGCTTGTAACGGCCGTCGGTCTGTCCGGAGATCGGATCGAACGTCGTGGGATTCGCGAACGGGAACAGGCCTTCCTCGTAAAGCTCGTCCTGCCGGTTGCGCGTCGTGCGCGACGTTTGCGACCAGCGGTAATTCATGTTGAGACCGTCAGCCGCGGCGATCCATTGCAACATGCCGTCGAAGACCTTGTGGTTGCTTTCGTCCTGATTGAAACCCCAGTACGTGAAATCGTTCAGGAACCGCCCCGGCTGCGACGAGATCTCGGTGTAGACGCGCTGAATGTCGCCGGCGAGCGGGTTCGGCGTGCCCACGTCGTCCTCTGTCGCGTTACGCAGGAACGAGTTGAAATCGCGCACGACCGCCATGCCCATTCCGTTCGGCGTCGGGTTCTTCGCGACGTACGAGAACTCGTAGATGTCGTTTGCAACGAAGCTGCCCGTCGTCAGCTTGATCGAAGAGTTCGTCGAATCGGTGTAGGCCCAGCCGCTCGCCGGAACCATCTGGGGCGGGTCGTCGAGATGAATGCGATGCGTCAGCACGGCGTCGCCTGGCGCCTGGCTGCCTGACGCGGCGGGATAGGTGAGCTTGTACGTCGCGCCGGGGCTTACGATGTATTCGTATCCGGGTCCCGTGATGTCCGAGCCGTCGGCATTCGTGAGCACCGGGAAATGCGCGCTTGCGACGAAATTCTTCGCATTCGTCGGATCGGCGAGATCGTTTTCCCAACCGCTGAACACCATCGTGTAGCCGCGCGGCCACAGGAACGAATTCGCGAGCGCCACGGGATCGGTGATCGTGTTGCCCGGGTCGTTGCCGCCGGGACTCCGATTGAGCGTCTGGAACGTCTTGCCGCCGCGGTTCGGCGGCTCGTACATCACCCTGTGCGCGCCCTTGGACAGATCGAGCGGCTTCAGGATGTAGAAATTGTGCGTGTACTCGACGTCGCCGTTCGCGTTCGTCGGCGCGAGCCTGATGTCCGTGATGACGGCATTCTTCGGATCGTTCGGATCGATCTCGCCTTGCGCATAGCCGGTGATGACTTCGTACTGGCCGACGCCCGGGAATGAAAAGCCGCCGAACGCGACGTGCGGGTTTGGATGTGGATCTGCGTCGTGCGCGCCTGCGCGGGCAGCGACGCGATGCCGCCGGCGAGCGCCGCCGCGACCGCCGCATAAATCAGTTTGCGTCCGTGGCGACTCGGTACGGCCTGTCGTGGCGGGCACGGACGATCGGTCATTGCAGACATCTTTTCTTCCTCCATAAAGCCGGCGAGTCCTGCATGGCAATGAAAGCATTCGCTGCGCCGGTCCTGCGTGAAATAAACACGCCGGCTTGGGGTCGCCGGCGCGCGCTTTTTTGCCGTTGTCGTTTTCGCCTTTCGGCTTCTCCTCCTGCACCTCGATTCATTGCAAGGCGTCCCGGCGGTCGATGCGGATTGGCCGGCTGCGGGCCGTGTATGCAACGCCATTTCAGCGGCCAAGTCAATGACCGTGGAACCTCGACGTGGCGGGAGCTTTTTGTGTGCGCTGGACGCGCGAACGGGAGGCACGCCCGACAGGACTCGAACCTGTAACCGCCGGCTTAGAAGGCCGGTGCTCTATCCGATTGAGCTACGGGCGCGAACGCAGTCGATCATACCGCGCCCGCCATGCGACGAATGCCGTACAGTAGTGGCGGACGTTTCCGCCGAAAGCGAATCGTGCAAGAGCCGTCCGCCGTCACGACGTTCCTGTTCACCGACATCGAGGGGAGCACGCGCCTCTGGGATGAGCAGCCGGCGCGCATGGAGCGCGCGCTCGCGCGTCACGACGCGCTCGTCAGAAGCGCGATCGAGGCACGGCACGGCAGCGTCGTCAAGATGACCGGTGACGGAGTTCATGCGGTGTTCGCGGACCCGCTCGATGCCGTGCTCGCCGCCGTCGCGATCCAGCAATCGCTGGGCGAGCGTCGCGAAGACGACGTGTCGCTGCGCGTTCGCTGCGGCATGCACGCCGGCGTCGTCGAGCGCCGCGACAACGACTTCTTCGGCAGCGCCGTCAATCGCGCGGCGCGGATCATGAGCGCCGCGCACGGCGGGCAGATGCTCTTATCGCAATCCGTTGCCGATCTCGTCGCCGGGCGATTGCCGGCCGACGTCGGGTTGCGGGACCTCGGCCTCGTGCGGCTGCGCGATCTGGCGCAACCGGAACGAATCTTCCAGCTCGCGCATCCTCGGCTTCCTTCGATCTTTCCCGCGCTGCGATCGCTCGAGGGCATTCCGAACAATCTTCCGCAGCAGGTCACGTCATTCATCGGACGCGAGCGCGAGCTCACCGAGATGCGAAAGCTCGTGTTGCAGTCGCGCCTCGTCACCGTCGTCGGAACGGGCGGCCTCGGCAAGACGCGACTGTCGCTGCAGGCTGCCGCCGACCTGCTCGACGATTTCCCGGACGGCGTATGGCTCGTCGAGCTCGCGTCGCTCGCCGATCCGCGACTCGTTCCCCAGGCGGTCGTTTCGGTGCTGGGGATTCGCGACGATGGCGCATCGCCAACGCAGGCGCTGATCCGCCATTGCGCCACGCGCACGATGCTCCTGATCCTCGACAACTGCGAGCATCTGATCGATGCGTGCGCGAACCTCGCCGCCGAGCTCCTGCAGGCCGTGAAGAACGTGAAGCTTCTCGCGACGAGCCGCGAGCGTCTGAACATCCGCGGTGAGGCGACGTATCCACTTTCGCCGCTCGTCGTTCCCGATCCGTCGCGCACCGCGTCGCTGTCGTCGCTCGTGCAATCGGATGCGGTGCGCCTGCTGCTCGACCGCATCGCGGCCGCGCAGCCGTCGTTCGTCGTGAGCGAGCAGAACGCGGCGGACATCGCGGAAATCTGCCAGCGGCTCGACGGCATTCCGCTGGCGATCGAGCTCGCGGCTGCGCGGGCCCGCGCATTGCCGGTGCAAACGATCGCCGCACGCCTGACCGACCGTTTTCGTCTGCTCACCACCGGCGATCGTGCGGCGTTGCCGCGCCAGCAGACGCTGCGCGCGCTGATCGACTGGAGCCACGAGCTGCTTACACCGGCGGAGAGAACGCTCTTTCGCAGGTTGTCGGTGTTTGCGGGAGGTTTCACGCTGGAAGACGCCGAAGCGATCGCCGCCGACGAGACGCTCGGACGGGACGACGTGCTCGACGTGCTTGCGCATCTGATCGAGAAATCGCTTGCCGTGCTGGATGCCGACGATACGCGCTATCGAATGCTCGAAACCGTTCGCGAATACGCGGCCGAGCGTCTCGAGATGTCCGACGAGGCCGGCAAGTTTCGTGATCGCCATCTTGCGCATTTCGTCGCGCTGACAGAAGCCGCCCGGCCGGAGCTCATCGGACCCGAGCAGGGCGCGTGGCTCGCGCGCCTCGATCTCGAGCGCGAGAACCTGCTCGCCGCGCATGCGTGGTGCAATAGCGCCGACGGAGGCGTCGAGCTGGGCCTGCGCCTGGTACATGCCGCCAAGCCCTATTGGATCACCCGCGGCCTGCTCGGTCTCGGGCTTCGCCTCGCGACCGAAGCGCTCGCCCGAACGCGCGCCGATGATCCATCGCTTGCGCGCTGCCGCGCGCTATTCGACACGGGCCAGATCGCGTGCTGGCTCGGCCGCTACGACGAGGCGCGCCGATACCTGGACGAGAGCCTCGCGATTGCGCGCGCCCGTGGCGACAAGCGGCGCATCGCCGCGGCGCTGCAGCCGCTCGGCATGGCGTGTCTCGGACTTGGCGACGCGGCAACCGCGCGCGGCCATCTCGGGGAAGCGGTCGCGCTCGCACGTGAGCAGGGCGACCAGCATGATCTCGTCGCGGCGCTGAACGCGATGGCGCAGTTCCACCGAACGCAAAACGACGTCGCCGCCGCCGTGCCGCTCTACGAGAGCGTGCTCGCGCTGGCGCGACGGATCGACGATCGCGAAAGCATCGCGATCGGGCTCTTGAACCTTGCGATGTCGACGGTCGACCAAGCGAAAGCGCGCGTGCCAGCGATGCTGCTCGAAGTGATCGACATCGTCGACGAAACCGGGTCGAAACCCGCGGCGCAAAGCATGCTCGAAGTCTGCGCGGGACTCGCCGCGTCGCGCGGCGAATGGGAGCGCGCGGCCACGCTCTTCGGCGCGACCGAAGCGCATGCGCACTCGACCGGCCTTCATCGCGATCCGGCCGACGAGGCGTTTCTCGCCCCGCGTATCGACAAAGCCCGACGGGCGCTCGGCGATGCAGCGTTCGCGTCGAGCGAAGCGGCCGGGCGCGCGTTCGCCTACGAAGAGGCGAAGGCGCAAGCGCGCGCCTGGCTCGCGAGCCTTGACGAAAAGGCCGCGATCAACCGTGGTTGACGATCCAGGGATCGCGTTGCGGACACGCCATGCTACCGTTCAGCACGTTGATGCCGTACGAGATCGGTTTGGGCTGCGGCACGTTGTCGTCGTGCAATTTGAATTTCGTTGCGCTGAGACGCTGAAGCTGGCTTACGCTGCCGCCCGGATCTTCCTTGATCACGATCCCATTCTCCGGGAAAGAGTAACCCGGCGTTTGGATATCCCAGTGAATCTCCTTGGCGCCATCGTAGAGATCGATCGTATCCGGAACGGCGATGCCGCAGGCGTTAACGGTCACAGGGATCTCGCAAAGTCCGTGGCCCCTGCATATCTGATGCATCCCGGTCGGATGAAAGCCCCCCGTCGCGCAACCGGCGACGACGAGCGCTGAAGCGGCGGCAACCAGCATCGGCTTTGCGTTCATGTGACCTCCCTGTTCGTTCGGTTCTTCAGTCGTTGACGATCCACGGATCGAGCGACGGAACGCCGCGCGGCCCGAAGACACTCTGCGGCACCGTGACATTGACGCGGTACTTGAAGATGCCGAAGTCGTGGTGCCTGTCCGTGCACTGAAATTCGCGCCTTTCCGGTTTCGCGACACACTGAATCTCGGGATCGTTGATCGCGATGCCGTTCACCGCGAATTGCGCGGAAGCGTCGCCTCCCAGGCGCCAGGCGATGGTCGTCTGCCTGCCGCGCCCTTTCACGAGCACGAGGTCGTAGTCAACCGATAAGTCGCAGCCGAGGAAGTGCGTGCAGGCGACCTTGACGGTGACGACGCACGCGCCCTCGCCTTCGCACGTAAGCATCCTGCTCTCGATTGGCGGCCGCGGATTCATCCCGGCGCAACCGGCGAGCAGCGTCGACAAGAGGAGCAGGCACGCAAGCGGCTTCTGCATTGTTCTTCTCCGGGAGGCGATGGCAGCGCATTGTCGACCATCGGCCTCGGAAATGGAATGTCGAAGCAATACGTGACGCAAGGCGCCTCCTGTAGGCGGGGCGCGCGTCGTGCTGACGGTGTCCGTCCTACACGCGCGCCGCCGCTACACGCTGCGCCGGTCCGACCGTCCATACGAGGCCGTGCGCGCGCATCGAATCGCATCGGACGCGTCCGGGCAGGTTCCTTGCATCGACGGTTGTGTCGGCGGCGCGCAGGCGCCCGCCCCTTTTACCAAGGAGTTGCCATGAACTTCCGCGCGAATTTCGCATCGGCGCTCGCTTCCGTCGGCTTGGCACTCGCTGCCATCCCCGCGGGCGCCGCAACGCCCGCGACCGATTCGATGCTTGCGCAGGCATCGAACGGCAATTCGACCACGACACCTCCCCCGACAACGGGCGCGCCTTCAACTAGCGCGGCGCCGTCGTCGACCGCCGCATCGAGCAACGGCGCATCGCCGACGTCTTCGACGGCCGGCGCCAACACGAACACAGCCACTGACGCGGAAGCGCGCAAGGTCTTCGACGAGCTCGATACGAACCACGACGGCACGCTCTCGTTCGACGAGTTCAAGCGGGCGACGATCCGTCCGAAATGAGCATGGCGGCGCCGCTGCGCGCGGCGCTTGGCGTCCTCGCGCTCGCCGCGCTTTCGAGCGCCGCGGCGGCGGATCTTCCGACGCAATGGGCGGAGCTTCGCGCGTCGCGAATCGCGGCCGATGTCGAAGACGGGCGCGCCGACGTAAGCCCGTCGATCGTGCGTGAGATGCCGGACGGCGATCCGGCAGCGACACCTGCGGAGGATCGCGCCACCGAGGTGCGCATCGACGCACGCAAGAGCTATCTGATCCCGGCCGCGGAGATCTTCGGCTTCGAGTTCCTGCTGAACCAGTTCGATCGACATGTGCTCGGCACGGATTTCGCGAGCAACATCTCGACGATCAGGCGCAATCTGCGCAGCAGTTGGGTCGTCGACCGCGATCCGTTTCAGATCAACCAGCTCGGCCATCCATACGCAGGGTCCATGTACCAGGGCTTCGCGCGCGCGAGCGGACTCAACTATTGGGAATCGCTCGGCTATACGTTCGCGGGCAGCGCGTTGTGGGAGATCGGGGGCGAACGCAGCCTGCCGTCGCGCAACGACCAGATCAACACGGGCATCGGCGGCAGCTTCCTCGGCGAAATCCTGTTCCGCCTCGCGAATCTCACGCTCGAGCACGAGAACGTTCCGCCCGTCTGGCGCGAGACGGCCGCCGCGCTGATCTCGCCGCCGGTCGGCTTCAATCGTCTCGCGTTCGGCGATCGCTTCAGGACGATCTTCCCCAGTCACGATCCGATTTATTTCAGCCGGCTCGAAATCGGATACAGCCGCCGCATTCAGAACAGCGCCGGATTGTCGGCGGCGGAGGACAAGCCGAACGAGGCGCTCGTCGACTACGCGATCGACTACGGATTGCCGGGGCGTCCCGGGTACACGTATTCGCGTCCATTCGATTACTTCAGTCTCGAGGCCAGCGCATCGACCGCGAATGGCGCCGAGAGTCTTCTGACGCGCGGCCTGCTGCTTGGAAAAACGTACGAAGCAGACGCCGACTATCGCGGCGTCTTCGGGCTGTACGGCATCTACGACTACATCGCGCCGCAAACCTTCCGCGTGTCAAGCACCGCGGCCGGCATCGGAACGACGGCGCAATGGAAGATTTCCAATGCGCTCGCGCTTCAGGGGACCGTGCTCGGCGGCGTCGGTTATACGGCCGTCGGCACCACGCGAAGCACGTCGGATCGCGACTACCACTACGGCATGTCGCCGCAGGGCCTCGTCGCATTGCGCCTGATCGCGGGGACTCGCGCGGCGCTCGACCTGACCGCGCGCGAGTATTTCGTGAGCAACATTGGCGCCGCCGCGCGCGGCGGCCACGACAACATCCTGCGGCTTGATGCCTCGTTCACCGTGCGAATCGCGGGTCGCCACGGCATTTCCCTGCGCTATCTGCTGAACCGCCGCGATGCGTTCTATCCCGACGCCGGCGACAGTTCCCAGACGCGCGGCACGATCGGTCTCTACTACACGTGGCTCGGGCACGACCGGTTCGGCTACGTGCCGTGGGGTTCTCTCAATACCTCGCGTTCCCCGGCGTTCGCGGAAACGGAATGACGTCGCGCACGTTGGCAAGTCCGGTCGCGTAAGCAATCGTCCGCTCGAAGCCCAACCCGAAACCCGCGTGCGGCACCGTGCCGTAGCGGCGCAGGTCGCGATACCAGGCGTAGTGCTCCTGGTCGATGGCGCGCTCGGCCATGCGTGCCTCCAGCACATCGAGCCGCTCCTCGCGCTGGCTGCCGCCGATGATCTCGCCGATCCCCGGCGCCAGCACGTCCATCGCCGCAACGGTCCGGCCGTCGTCGTTGACGCGCATGTAGAAGGCTTTGATGTCCTTCGGATAGTTCACCACGATGACCGGCTTTTTCGCGTGCTTTTCGGTGAGGTAACGCTCGTGCTCCGATTGCAGGTCGATGCCCCACGCGACCGGGAACTCGAATTTTTGCCCCTTCGCCCGTTCGAGCACCTGGATCGCCTCGCCGTAATCCATCCGGACGAACTCCGAGCCGACGATCCCCGCCAGTTTGGCGACCAGCCCCTTCTCGATCCGCTCGTCGAAGAAGGCGAGGTCTTCCTCCCGTTCGTTCAGCAGCGTCTCGAACGTGTATTTCAGCAGCCCTTCCGCCAGGCTCGCATTGTCCGCCAAATCGGCGAATGCGACCTCTGGCTCGATCATCCAGAACTCGGCGAGGTGGCGGCTGGTGTTCGAGTTTTCGGCCCGGAAGGTCGGCCCGAAGGTGTAGACCTTGGTCAGCGCCAGACAGTAGGCCTCGACGTTGAGCTGGCCCGAGACGGTCAGGAACGCCTCGCGGCCGAAGAAATCCTGGGTGAAATCCACCGCGCCCCCGGGTGTCTTCGGCAGGTTGGCGAGGTCGAGCGTCGACACCCGGAACAGCGCCCCCGCCCCCTCCGCGTCGGAGGCGGTGATGATCGGGGTGTTGACCCAGAAGAAGCCGTTGTCGTCGAAGAAACGGTGGATCGCCCGCGCCAGCGTGTGGCGCACCCGCGTCGCCGCGCCGATCACGTTGGTGCGCGGCCGCAGATGCGCCACCTCGCGGAGGAATTCGAGGGTGTGAGGCTTCGGCTGGATCGGATAGGTGTCGGGGTCGTCGACCCAGCCGATCACCTCGATCGCGCTCGCCTGCAGCTCGAACTTCTGCCCCTTGGCCGGCGACGGTACAACGGTGCCGCTCGCCGCGATCGCGCAGCCGGCCGTCAACCGCAGCACCTCGCCCTCGTAATTGGCCAAGGCGTTCGGCGCGACGACCTGCAGCGGCTGGAACGAGGAGCCGTCCGACAGCTGCACGAACGAGATGCCGGCCCGCGAGTCCCGCCTGGTGCGCACCCAGCCCTTGACCGTAACCGGCCGGTCGGGCGGCGCCGCGCCGGCCAAGATCTGGCGCACGCTGAAGCCTCTCTCGTCCATCGTCGAGACTTACTCAGGCAGAGCGCCCTTGTCCAGTGACCCCAAGGCAAAGCGCCACCGCGAGCACCAAGAAGCGCCAGCTTGTCGCGCTGCGAAAGCGCATAGCAGCCGGCCGACGATGGCGGGAGGCACGATGAAATGCCAAGATAGGCCCGAGCCGATAAACCAGACATGCCGCCGCCGCTACTTCTGCTGCACGATATCACCCTGACCTTCGGGGCGGCGCCGCTGCTTTCCGGCGCTTCGCTGGCGGTTGCCGCCGGCGATCGGATATGCCTGGTCGGGCGCAACGGTTCCGGCAAATCGACCCTGGTGCGGATCGCCGCCGGGCTGGTCCAGCCCGATGCCGGCGAGCGCTTCCTTCAGCCGGGAACGGCGATCCAATACCTGTCGCAGGAACCCGATTTGTCCGGCTTCGAGACCACGCTCGCCTATGTCGAGGCGGGGTTCGGCGCCGCCGCAACGGACGGTCGCCACCGCGCGCTCTATCTCTTGAAGGAGCTCGGCCTCGCGGGGGACGAAGACCCCGCCTCCCTGTCCGGCGGCGAGGCGCGCCGCGCCGCGCTGGCGCGGGCGCTGGCCCCCTCGCCCGACATCCTGCTGCTCGACGAACCGACCAATCATCTCGACCTGCCGGGCATCGAGTGGCTGGAAAATGAGCTGGCCGGGCTGCGCTCCGGCATCGTGCTGATCAGCCATGACCGCCGCCTGCTCGAACGGTTCTCGCGCGGCACGGTATGGCTCGACCGCGGCATCACCCGAACGCTGGACGAGGGCTTCTCGGCATTCGAAGCCTGGCGCGACGCGATCCTCGAACAGGAAGAGGGCGAACAGCACAAGCTCGGTCGCAAGATCGCGATGGAGGAAGACT
>DATGGP010000005.1:0-58618 GCA_035308425.1 Casimicrobiaceae bacterium
CGGCGATCGCGTGACGACGCTGGAGCTGCGGGGGCGGTACGGCGATCCGCGCAAGCGCCGCGACGAGGCGATCCGCGCCGACGTCGAGACGGATTCGTCAGCGAGGAAGCGGCGGCGCGCAATAGTGGAGCAACGGATGGCCCGGATCACCATTTCCCTCGACGACGAAACGGAACAGCGCGCGCGAGCGGCTTGGCCATCAAAGGGCGTTTCGCTGAGCAAGTGGATCGCCGAGCGGGTTCAAAAGGACGCGCGAGCCGAATGGCCTGCGAGTGTTCGTGAGCTCGCGGGCGCATGGCCCGATCTACCCTCCGCCGAACAGATTCGCCAGCGCTCGGGCAAGGACGCGACGCGCAGCCGCATCCGATGGTGGCGGCTTCGTCCTCGCCAACGGGCACGATTGACCTCATGAAAAGGCCCGCGCTCGGCGGGCCCTTGAAGCGAACACCGGAACGAGGTCAGTTGTTCTTCGCGACGACAGTCGATCCGTCGGTCTTCGACGGCGACGTTGTCGTCTTGCTCGCTTGCTTCACGTGCTTCACCGTGGTCGCCTTGGCAACAACCGGCGTGGTCGCCTTGCTCGTGACCTGCGCCTGCGTGGCCTTGTCAACCGGCGTGGACGATGCCATTGCGGCCGCCTGCTCGTGCATTCCGCCGCAGTCGGCCACTGCCATCGCGGGAGCGAAGGCAAACAGCGCGAGCGTCGTTCCGATCAGGGTTTTCTTCATGGATCACCTCCTTTAGCGATTGAGGCGACGCCAATGTGCGCGCATGCCGCCGCCGTGTCAACCGGTACCTGGCTTTGGTGTTGCACGGGCCCGTTTACGCGGGACTCAGCAGCGGCTTGACGCGCTCGGGCGTGAAGGGCGCGGCGAAGGCGCACGCCGGTCGCATCGAAGATCGCGTTCGCGAGTGCCGCCGGAACCGGCGCGCACGACGGCTCGCCTACGCCCCACGCGGGCTTGTCCGGTCGATCGATCAGCATGATCTCGATCTTCGGGACAACGGGGAACGTGAGGATTTCGGATACGTTTTCCAGTCGATGCTCGTCACGCGCGAGCGATCCCACGTAAGCTCCTCGAGCAGCGTGCGGCTCAGCGTCTGGATCACGCTGCCCTCGATCTGCGCTTTGGTGCCGTCGGGATTGACGACGAGACCGCAGTCGTGGGCCACCCAGAACCGCGTCGCGCGTACGCGACCGGTACTGCGACTTACATCGACCTCGCACGCCATCGCGACGTACGTGCGACTGTTGTCATAGAACACGTACGAAAAGCCGCGACCGGTCGCACGATCCCCACCGTTTGCCGACCTGGATGGCGAGGGTCGCGGCTGCCGGCCGGCGAGCTTCGCGCACGCGCGAATGCATTCGGCGCCGCGCTCGTCCTTCAGATGTCGCAGCCGGTATTCGACGGGATCGGCGCCGACGGCGGCTGCGATCTCGTCGATGAAGCACTCGTTGACATAGGTGTTCTGCATGCGGCCCGGTCCGCGCAATGCGAAGCGCATAGAGGAGCGGCGTATCGGCCTCGGCGTCGATGCGCTCGCGACGGCCGTTCACGTCGATCGAGTAGTGCGGCATGGCTTGGGTCCCTCCTTGCGCCAATGTGAACGGCACTCCCCAAGCCAAAGCGTAGTTCCCCGGACGCGAGGACGCAACTGCCTCACGGCGCGCGTGGGGCGCATAAGCAGTACCGTCAGGGGCGGCAACGTCAGTGCCGCTTGAAGTACTGGATTTCGCGCTCGTGCTTTTGCGCCGCCTCTCTGGTCGGGAAGGTCCCGAGATTGCGGCGCTTGCCGGTGCGCGGATCGAGCTTGCGCGAATAGAGGCGGTACTCGCCGGAACGAAGCTTTCGGATCATGTCGCGTTAGTCCGCCAATTGCGGGCGCCGTTCAGCATCGCGCGCCTGCTCCTCGGCGATCTCGACGAACCTGCAAAGCGCATTGATCAGGCGCATCTGCTCGATGGTACGCGCATCCGACTCGAGCAGCCGAGGGCTCGCGACGATGATGGCGAGGCACATCGCGCGCGAGATCGCGACGTTCAGGCGATTGCGCGAAAAGAGGAATTCGAGATTGCGCGGCACGTCCTCGATGCTCGACGTCGCCATCGAATAGAGCACGACGGCCGCTTCGCGACCCTGGAACTTGTCGACCGTGCCGACGGGCACATCCGCAAGACCGACTCGCGTCAGCGCCTCCCGCAACCGCCGCACCTGCGCGTTGTAGGGCGCAACAATCATGAAGTCCTCGGGACGAAGCCCGCGCGTTACACCTTCGCGATTCGTCCACGGCGCGCCAACCATCGCCGCGATCTCGGCGGCGACCGCCGCGGCTTCTTCCGGCGCCGACGAACCGTTTCCCGTGTGCGAAACCGCCTTGAAGCGCAGGCCGGTTCCGAACGCGGTGCTCTGCCGTTCGACCTCCGGAATGCCATGCAGCCGGCCGTCGTAGACGATCTCGGAGATGAACCGGCAGACGTCGGGATGCATCCGTCGCGTACGTTCGAGGAACACGCCCATCCGCGGCGCCACCGTGAGGTCGTCGCCGAGCAGATGCTCGAGCACCGAAGCGCCCGTTCCCTGCGGATGCGCGCCCAGCGACACCTGGGCGAGCTGCAGCGGATCGCCGAGCAGCACGACGTTGCGCGCGGAAGTGCCCATCGCGAGCGCATCGGCAAGCGAGACCTGCCCGGCTTCGTCGATGACGAGCGTATCGACGGCATCGTCGAGCCGCTTGTCGGCGAAGAGCCATGCCGTTCCGGCAAAGAGCAGCGTGTCCGCGGTCGCGCCGGTGAAAGCTTCCGTCTTTCCGGCACTCGCGATCGAAGCGCTCTCGTAGTGCGATTCGGCGTTGTCGCCGGACGATTTCTTCAATCCGCGAAATCGCAGTCCTTCCTTCTCCGCGGCGCGCTCCACTTCGTCGAGCAGATTGTGAATTGCCTTGTGACTCGTCGCCGTCACGCCGACGCGCCGACCGTGCCGCATAAGCTCGGTGATGAGCCGCGCACCGGTCCAGGTCTTGCCGGTGCCGGGCGGCCCTTGAACGAAGAGGTAGCTCGAATCGAGGTCGAGCGTCAATGCACGCTGCCCGGCGATGTCGGTCGTCTGAATGTTGCCGCCTGGTGCGCGACCGCGAACGCGTGGCGGCGCACGGGCAACGATGTCGCGCAATGCGGAATACCGGACATCATCGGCGAGCATCGACGATGCGAGTCGGAAGAGCGCGTCCCGCTGCGCGTCCGTGTCGTAGGGACCGCGCGGAACGAGCGCGCGCGGCAACGCGTGGTCCTTGCGGTTGACGCTGCGACGAAGCTGCAACGTCCCGCCGTTGTCGTCGAGCGCGACGACCGTGCCGGCGCCCTGGCCGGTCGCCGGATCGATCGGCGTGACGCCGGGCGCGAGCTTGTGCTGCTGCGCCGGGAACGTCAACGTGTAGATCAACGACTTCCTGTCCGCGACCGGCGCGCCGGCTGCCACGAGCCCACCGATCGATTCGCTGTCCTCGCGCAGCTCGTCGTCGGTCATCTGCTCGGATCGCTCGAAGAACCACCACCAGCCCGGCCGCGCTTCGCGCCGGTGATATTCGAGAAGTTCCCCTGCGAGCCATCGCGGTGAACCGGCCATCTCGTCATCGACGAGGCGATGTCTCAGCTCGGCACGCGCGCCCGCTTCCTGCACGTCCTCCTCCTGCTTGACCGGGCGCGGCTCGCGCCACGGCGCGTCATCGCGATGTTGCGCGGCGAGCCAGTCGCGGAGCGCGAGCGTCGCGCGGCAGTCGTCCTCGTTGTATTCCGCGATCGAGGCGAGCAACCCGTCCTCGCGAAGCCTCATCCATTGCTCGTACGCAAGGACGGCGCCGATGCCGCTTCGCACGTCGGCGCGGCGCTCGAACGGCACCAGTGCTTCGATTTCCTTGAGCGAATAGGTTTCCACGCCCGCGCGAAGGCCCTGGCGCACGACCGTGTGCAGATTGACGAGCACGCCACGGCGCAGCAGCTCGTCGACCTCGTCCTCGCGCGTCGCGTAGATGCCCATCAACTGCTTGAGCGCCGCGTTCTCGTACGTGCCGTAGTGGTACACGTGCATCGCCGGATCGGCGGTGAGCCGCGCGTGCACGAGATCGACGAAATCTTCGAACATTCGTCGCTCGCCGTCGCGATCGTGTGCCCACATCGCGCGGTATTGCCAATCGTCACCATCGCCCAAGAGAATGCCGAACAGGAAATGCAATCCTCGCGCGGGCTCCCAGAACGGATCGCCTTCGATGTCGAAGATGATGTCGCCTGGCGAAGGCCGCGGCAGCAGCGCGAAGCCGCGGCCGGTCCCGCTGTCGAGCGGGTGCCAATCGAGGCGGCCGGATGCGCGCGTCTTCAGTTGTAGCGCGGCCTGGTCGCGCATCGCTTCGAACGCGTGCGCGGGTAGCTGCGGCACGGCCGTTCCCTTCGGCGCCTGTGCCAGCGCCGCGAGCGTAGGAAGCCCTGCGTCGCGCAGCCGAGCGACCTGTGCGCGCCGCGCGCCAGCGACCAGCACCAGGCTGTCCTCGGCACGCCAGCGTGCATTGCAGATTCCGCGAAAGTCGCACAACGCGCAGTGCTCGACCGGATACGGCTCGGTCGCGACAGGCGCTGCGATCGCAGACTCGAAACGCGTGCGCACCCGCCGGTAGTAAGCCGCGAAATCATCGTAGCGAAGCGTGCGCGTCTCGCCGACGCCGAGGAACACGTGCATGTGCTCGGGCCGCTCGCCCTGGATCGCCGCGATGCCGTCGCTGTAGAAACATAGCTGCAGGACGTAAGTGGGTTTCTCGGCGCGCGCGAGCTTCGCATCGAGTGCTTCGTAACGCCACGCCCCGAGCTTCGTCGCGCCCGGCATTCGAAGCAGGAAGTCGGCGCGGCCGCGCCATCGGCGGTCGACAAATGTCGCTTGCGAGATGACGTCGGCACCCGAACGCATTGCATCGACGGTGTGAGCCGCGGCCATGTCGAAATCCCACTGATCGTCCATTGCGATCTCGACGACCTCGCGGTCCTCGGCCCGCACGCGGGCGAGAAAGTCGTGCTCGTGCAACCCGCCTTTTTCGGCCAGAAGCTTTGCGCCTTCGTCGGCGACGTGCGGTTTTTCCCGCTCGCCGAGCGCGACCTGACGCGCAAGCGCCGTGCGGTGCTCGCACTCGACGTAGTCGTTGAGGTCGGTCGGCGAAAGCAGCAACCGGCCGTTGCGATTCAGCATGTCGGCAACGACGTGAAGCGAGCGGCGTTCAGGATGCCGTGTCGCGCTCCATGTCGAGCTCCGCTTCGAGGCTCGCGCGGTCGCGATAGATCGACGCGACGGCGAGCGTGCGACCGTTCCGTTCGTATCGGACGACGCAGTCGCGCTTTGCGATATCGCCGTCGATCGCCATGTCGTCCCAAGTCTCGGCATGGCCGACGTAGTTGATCGGAACATCGTAATGCTGGCTCCAGAAGAACGGGACGGCATCGAACCGTTGCCGGGCGCCGAGCATGTTGAGCGCGGCCGTCTGCCCCTGGCGCTCGGCGACGACCCAGTGCTCGACGCGTATCGCGGCGCCGCTGTGCGGATCGGGCCAGCGCGCGATGTCGCCCGCCGCGTAGACATCGGGTGCGCTTGTCTCCAGATACTCGTTCACCGCAACGCCGCGATCGATCGCAAGTCCCGCGTCCTGCGCAAGCTGAAGCCTCGGTCGCACGCCGACGCCGACGACGACGAGATCGGCCGGAAGGTTCGCTCCGCTCTTCAGTTTGACATCGTGGGCGTCGATGGCCGTCGCCGTGTCCTCGAGATGAAAGACGACGCCATGCTCCTCGTGAAGGCTGCGCACGAAATCGCCCATGCGCGCACCGAGCACGCGTTCCATCGGAATCTTCTCCGGCGCGACGACATGCACGTCGATATTGCGCGTGCGAAGCGATGCCGCGACTTCGAGGCCGATGAAGCTCGCGCCCATCACGAACGCGACGCGCGCCATCGCGCATTGCGCAATGATCGCGCGCGAATCGGCCAGCGTGCGCAGCGTATGCACGTGCGGCAGACCCATGCCCGGCAGCGGCAGGCGAACGGGTTCCGCGCCGGTGGCGAGCAGCAGGCGGTCGTAGGGAATGCGGCTCCCGTCGGCCATTTCGACTTCACGCCTGCCCGGATCGATGGCCACGACCTTGCAGTTCAATCGCAGATCGATTCGCTGATCGGCATAGAAGCTCGCATCGCGAAGCGGCACCCATTCCTCGGGCGCTGTACCCGCGAGGTAATCCTTCGACAGGTTGGGTCGGTCGACCGGCGGAGCGGAATCGTCGCTCAGCATCACGATGCCGCCGTCGTATTGCTGCCGGCGCAGCATTTCGGCCGCGGCGAAACCCGCGCCACCACCGCCGACGATCACGATACGTTGCGGCCGCGCGGTGCCTTGCGAAACGCGAACGCGAGGCGCGCGTTCCTCCTTCGCACGTGCGTAGACGTTTCCATCCCGCAACTCGGTCGTCCAGCACGCGAGCTTCGATAGCGCCGGCGCATGAAGCGCTTCGCCGGTGCGCAGGCTGAAGCAGGCGTGGTGCCACGGACAGCGAACGGTGTCGCCGACCAGCAGTCCCTCGGCCAGCGGCCCGCCGTAGTGCGTGCACGTGGCGCCGACTGCGAAGAATTCGTGGCCGCGGCGCGCGATCAGCACCGCATCGTCGCCGACGTGACCGGCGAGCATCGCACCATCGGCGATCGAGTCGATCGACACGCCGAGCGCGAGATCGGGACCGGCGGGTTGGGAGTGTCCTTCGCTCATGGCGATCTCCTTCTTTCGCGGAAACGGCACACGCATGCGAGGTCATCGCGCACGTCGTCATGCTAAACCAATGCAAACCGCATCACCCGAATCGCCGATTTCGCGTACCATGCGCCGCCTAGGGGACCGACAACGACCTTTAACGCATCACTTCGCATCATCGAAGTCGAACGCGCGTTCACAATCCAGCCGGAAAAAGAGAGGACCACGCGCCCGGTCGAGGACGCGCATGCCGACGTGCTCGCGTTCCTTGCCGACGGCGAGTCGTGGTCGAGCTTTGCGCTGGCACTTGCGCTCGGCGGGAGCCAGTGCAGCGTGCAGCGGGCACTCGATGCGCTTGCGTCGTCAGGCAAGGCGCAGTCGTTCGGTCAAGGGCGAGCTCGGCGCTGGATCCGCCGCCGATGGCCGGATTCGCGACGGCCTTGTTACTCCCCGAGCAAGTCGCGGCGGATTAGGATGGAAGGGATGAAACGATCCAAAGCGGAAATCGTGCGCGAGTACGGACCCTTCCCGGGCGCGGAGCGCGTGAACGGCGTCACGTACGACGGCGAGCACGCGTGGTTTGCATCGGGTGACAAGCTGAACGCGCTCGATCCGTCGAATGGGAAGGTCTTGCGCTCGATCGACGTCCCCGCCCACGCGGGAACTGCCTTCGACGGGCGGCATCTCTACCAGATCGCCGATGATCGCATCCAGAGGATCGATCCCGAAAGCGGACGCGTGCTCGCCACGATCCCCGGGCCGGCGGGCGGTGGCGACTCGGGCTCGCGGGGGCCGAAGGAACGCTGTGGGTCGGCCATTACCGCGAGCGCAAGATCCATCAGATCGATCCGGAGACCGGCGCCATCCTTCGCACCCTCGAGCCCAATCGCTTCGTCACCGGTGTCACATGGGTCGATGGCGAGCTGTGGCACGCAACGTGGGAGGGCGACGAAAGCGACCTGCGACGGGTGGATGCGCGAACCGGAGAGGTGCTGGAAACGCTCGAGATGCAGCATGGCGTCGACGTATCGGGGCTCGCATCGGACGGCGCGGATCGGCTCTTCTGCGGCGGCGGCGGGACCGCGAAGGTGAGCGTGGTGCGGCGACCTGCCCGTGCCTCGACGAACCGATGAAACCGTTGCGCAATCCCGACTCGGCGCCTGGCGACTGGTACGTCGACACGGCGTGCATCGACTGTGGCGCTTCGCGTCATGTGGCGCCGGGTCTCGTCATCGAGCAAAACGACAAGAGCGTCTTCGCGCGCCAGCCGTCGACGCCCGACGAGCAGCTTGCCGCGTGGCGTGCGGCGCTCGTATGTCCGACTGCATCGGTGCGGAGCGAAACGAAGCAGCCACGCCCGCGTGGTCCCATCTTTCCACAACCAATCACTCAGAACGTGTGGCGTTGCGGGTTCAATGCGCGCCCGTCCTTCGGCGCGCACTCGTATTTCGTCAAGCGTGCGGCAGGCAACCTGCTCGTCGATTCGCCGCGCTTTGCGACAGAGCTCGTGAAGTGGTTCGCCGATGCCGGCGGCATCGACCATGTCCTGCTCTCACACCGCGACGATGTGGCGGACGCGGACAAGTACGCCGAGCGATTTGGCGCGCGCGTATGGATACATCGCGAGGATCGAACAGCGGCGCCGTATGCCACGGACCTCATCGAAGGCGAATCGTCGCGCACGATCGAGCCGGGCGTCGTTGCGATTCCCGTGCCCGGCCACACGCGCGGCAGCGTCGTGTACCTGCTCGACGAGAACGTGCTGTTCGCGGGCGATTCGCTCGCGTGGAGCACGAAGGATCACGACCTCGTCGCTTTCCGCGATGCGTGCTGGTATTCGTGGACGGCGCTCACGGCATCGCTTCGCAAACTTGCCGACTATCGCTTCGAATGGTTGCTGCCTGGCCACGGGTGGCCGATACATCTGGCCGCGGACGAGATGGCAACAAGGCTTCGCGCGCTGGTTGAGCGCATGCGCGAGGAGTAAGCGGCGCTCGCCGGCATGCCGGCCATGGGCGTCGATGATGTCGATTCCGCGTTCAGTTGCGCCATCGGCGCATGACGAAAAATGCGATTACGAGGAGCATTGTCGTCAACCCGACCGAGCCTGAACGCGAAATTGCCGGAATGTTGGACGGCTTTTCGATGCTTACGAACGGCGCGGCTGTCTCGAGCGGCATGACGAAGTCCATGCAGAAGACTTCGGCCCCTCCGGACTCGGCCATCTGAACGTGAATCGCGTAGGCGCTCCCCGCGATGGGCGTCAGCGGGAATCCGGGCGTTCCATCGAACGAGAGGCTCACGGTCGTCGTGACGGGTGCGTTGACGTGCGCCGCGAGATTTGCATGGTCGACGATCGTCACCGGCGTCGGGCTGCCAACGTCGAAGGTGCGCGTCGTCACGTACGGCCCGGCGGCAATCGGTAACGCGGGGCTGGTCAAGAACATCGGGAACGACGCTGGCAACGAGACGAAGCCGCTGCTGGTCGTCGCGGGCAGCGGACCGCTGTCGAAGGTCCATGCGATCCCGTGCACGAGGAAGAGTCGCAGATCGATGAGGTTCCCCGCGCGGTCGAACGTCGCCGTCGCACGCGCCGGCGCAGCAACGCGCGGCGGCCAAACGCTCGCGATCGCCTGCGTGATGCTCAGGACATCCGTGGGTTTGCCACAGTTCTTCCACGGGATCGGCACGGCGAGCGCCGGCGCGGAGAGCGCGGCCGCAAGCACAAGGCAGCAGGCGAAGGACACGCAGCGCATGGCCGGGCGAAACTAGCCCGCCGCGCGTGCGCCGTCAAGAATCACCGCGAAGCATTTGCAATCCGCCGCACATGACAAAGAACAAAACCGCGAAAACGAGTACAGCGCCTCAGGCCGCTCCCGCGTGGCTCGCCCGCATGAACGTCCATCGCTGGTACGCGATCTCCGGCGATCATCCCGACCTGGGGCTATCGCCGACATCTCGCGGCATGCGCTATCTGATCGACAACGATCCCGCGCGTGATCCGACGTTGAATCCCGCGCGCACGATGCGCGAATGGCTGCGCCGGCGATCGGGCCGCGAGCCCAAGGCAGCATGGAGCGGCGTCGTGGGGTTCAGCGCGATCACCGAGGCTTGGAACGGCGCCGTGTACGCATCGCGCTCCGGCGCGAGTGGCTCGATGATCGTCTTCGGCGGCGGGCATAACGATTATTTCGGCTCCGACGTTCATGCGTTCGATCTCGCCACGCGGCAATGGCGCCGAATCAGCGACGGCTACATCGATGGCGACGACAGCGAATACGGCGAGGGCGCGCGCTACCCCAACGCCGAGTATCCGGATGGGTCGCCGCTTCCGCCGCACACCTACGGCTACGTGCAATACGACCCGATCGGCAACGACTACATCCTTTTCAAGGGCCAGACCGAGCTTGGGCCGAACGTGAAGGCGGTTGCGATACCGCATCTCTTCAATCTCGATACCTTCACGTGGCGTCGCGGACCGCGGCACGACAAGGCGATCCTCAGTTCAGGCGGCTTCACGACGTGGGACGCTTCGCGACGCGTGATCTGGGGTCACGCGGGCGACGACGGCGGAGGCAATGCGTTCATCTCCTTTTGTCCGGATTTCGACGAGCGTGCCGGCACATTCGGGCACTGGGGCGAAATGTTTCCGAGCAAGCTCCCCGGCGTGGCGAACGGCAACGCGATGCAGTGGCATCCGAAGCGAGACATCATCGTCGTTGCAGTTCACGCGCACGACGCGCTGTTCGCGATCGATCCGGCGCATCCAGGGCGGGACATCGTGCCTCTCGAATCCGTTGGACACAAGCCTCCGCTGCAACCATTCGCGGCGATGGAATGCGCGCCGAGCATCGACAGGATCGTTTATTTCTCGCCGATGGATGGCGGCGTCGTGCATCTCATTGCCGCGCCGAACGAGGATGGACCGCGTGCATTGACCTGCCCGTGGACGTGGCAGGTTTGCGCCCTTGCGGCAAAAAGCATGAATCCGATTGCCGACGCCGCGCGCCGCTCGCGCTTCGCGGTCAACCGCGCGCACGCGTTCGGCCGGTTTCGGATTGCGTCGTTCGACGGGACCGACGTGGCCATATTGGTGCGCCATGTCGATGGCCCGGTCTACGCGATGAGGTTGAATTGACGCGGGAATGATTGCGCGGGTCGTCCCGGAAGGATGCCGGCACGGTTTCGGCGTCGAGCAACTTTACGATCGGTCACGGGGTCGCGCAGATGTCGATCGCTAAATCGCTGAACGAGCGTCAGTTGTGGAACGGGGCACGGAATATGCGAGCGTGCTGCGTTTTCATCATCGGCTCAGTGTCCGGCCACCGGGGGCCGGTCATTCGTTCGGCGCCGGGGGAGCGCCCATTCTGGAGGGCGGATATGAATCGGAAGCGGACGCTCCTGGGACCCGTTGGTCTCGCGGCGGGAGTGGGAATGCTGTTGCCTGCTGCAACGGGCCATGCTGCGGTCATCTCGCAAAACCACACGTTCACGGTGACCTCGACGGTGACGAACGTGACCGATCCAGGCGAGCCATCGTCCTCCGACAACGAGAGCACGACGGTCACTTTCGATCAGTTCGATCCGCTGCTTGGCACGTTGACCGGAATCGATATCTCGCTGGATTCGACGCTCGCTGCTTCGCTGTCGGTCAGCGGAAGCGTCGCCGAACGAAGCGACAATTCAACGTCGACGTGGGATGGGACCGTTACGCTGACGATGCCGGGCGTGAACTTTTCCGACCCGCACACGTTCACGGTGAGTTGTGACTTCGGCTCGTGCAGCAACAGCAGCTCTCCGTCGTTTGACGAATTGACCGGGATTTCGCTTTCCCCCGTGGACTTCGCATCGTACATCGGTACCGGCAGCGTGACGGCGAGCCTCGCTCTCGACTTGACCGTGTCGGTCTCCAACAACTTCATGGATGAACCGGCCGCGAAAGGATCGGGCAGCGGCACCTGGGATCCGCCGCCGCCCGAAGGCCTCAACGTCCTCTATACCTACACGCCCGCCGTCACGCCGGTGCCCGAGCCGGGCACGCTCGCGCTGGTCGCGATGGGGGCGCTCGCGGGCATGGCCTCGAGGCGAAGACGCGCGAAAGAAGACGGCTGATTTGCTTCTCAGGGAACACGTCGCGATGGCCTTCGGTACGCCGGTGGTGGCGTACCGATGGCCTGAAAGCGAAGAGCTCAATCAAGAGCTCAGGAAGCGAATCCTCGAGGCCGAAGCGCAAAGCGCGGGAGTGCTGCGCAGCAACGTCAGGGGGTGGCACTCCACCACCGATTTCTTCGACAGCAAGGTCGACTGCGCGCGCGTCCTGAAGAAGCGGGTCGAGTCGCTCGCGATCGAGCTCACGCGCATGGTCGCGGCCCCGACACCGCATGCGCGGACGTTCCAGTTCAAAAGCTCGGCCTGGGCGAACGTGTTGCGCAACGGCGGCTACAACAGCGTGCACAATCACCCGAACAGCGTCTGGTCGGGCGTCTATTACGTGGATCGCGGCGACCCCGATCCCACGCCGAGCGAAAACGGCAAGATCGAATTGCTCGATCCCCGTAACGGCGTCAACATGGTCTTCATCGAGAAGAATGTTCTCGATGGCCGATACGTGATCGAACCCGTTCCGGGGCTGACGCTGCTGTTTCCGAGCTGGCTCAAGCACATGGTCCATCCGTATTACGGCAAGGGCGAACGCATCTCGGTGGCGTTCAACGTGTCCGTGGAGGAACGGTCGCCGTAACCTGTGGGGGGACAGGATGGAGCGCCGGCAGCCCGCGCACGCGATCCGCGATCTTCTCGGCCATCATGATCACCGGCGCATTGATGTTGCCCGACGTGAGATCGGGCATCAGCGATGCGTCGACCAGACGCAGGCGCTCGACGCCGAACACGCGCCCCTCGTCGTCAGTCGCCGCCCATGGATCGCCCGGCGGACCCATCCTGCAGGTCCCCGCCGGATGATGGACCGTGATCGCGGTCCTGCGAATGAAATCGTCGAGCCCGGCATCGCTTTCGATCTCCGGTCCGGGCAGCATTTCGCATTCGGCAAAACGCGCGAGCGCCGGCTGTCGCACGATCTCGCGTACGCGTCGAATCGTCGTTCGAACGATGCGCCAGTCGTGCGGGTCGGAGAGGAACCGTTGGTCGATGCGCGGCGCGGCGAGCGGGTCGGCCGAGGCAAGCCGCACTTCGCCGCGGCTTCGCGGATGAAGCATCACCGTGCGGCAGGCGAAGCCGTCAATGAAAGGCTTCCGAAAAACCGGGAACCATGGCCACGCCGGAAGCGACGCGTTCGTCACGATGAGCTGCATGTCGGGGCACGCGAGGTGCGGCTCGCTCTTGAGAAAGCCGATCACGCCGCCCGGTATGTCGGACGCAAAACCGCGACCCAAGGCACAGGCACGAACAAGGGACATCGCGATGCGATCGGCGCGCATGTTGCGAAGGAACGGGCTGCGCTCGCGACGCCGGTACGTCACGATCACCGACACATGATCCTGCAGGTTGCGGCCGACGCCAGGCAGCGTCGACTTCACCGGAATGCGATGCTCCGCAAGCTGCACGGGGTCGCCGATGCCGGAAAGCATCAGCAACTGCGGCGTATTGATGACGCCGGCGGCGACGATCACTTCGCGAATCGCGGTGAAGCGATGCGCCGTCCCGTGCTGCACGCAGTCGACGCCGCGCGCGACATCGCCATCGAAAACAATGCGCGTCGCATGCGCGTTCACGCGAACCTCGACGTTGCCGCGCGCGATGGCGGGACGGAGGTACGCGCGCGCCGCGCTCATCCGCCTGCCGCCGGCGATCGTTACCTGCAGCCGCCCGAATCCTTCGCGATGCTTCGCGTTGTAGTCATCGGTGACCGGATGACCCGCCTCGTGCGCAGCCTGCATGAAGGCGTCGTTGAGCGGATCCTCGTAGCGGCAATACTGCACGGCGAGCGGACCATTGCCGCCGCGCCAGGCATTCGCGCCGCCTTCCCAGCGCTCCAGGCGCCTGAAGTACGGCAGAACGTGCGCGCTGTCCCATTGCGGCAGCCCCGTCGATGCCCAACGATCGAAGTCGGCAGGATCGCCCCGAACGAAGGCCATCGCATTGGTCGACGATGAGCCCCCGACCACCTTGCCGCGTGCGCATTCCACCGCACGCCCGCCGACGCTCGGCTCGGGGCTCGTGAAGTATTGCCAATCGTAGCGTCGCTCGGTGAGGATTTTTCCCCAGCCGAGCGGCACATGGATCCACGGGCTGCGATCCCAGCCGCCCGCTTCGAGAACGAGCAAGCGCACGTCGCGGTCCTCGCCGAGGCGATACGCGAGTGTGCAGCCGGCCGAGCCGGCGCCGACGATGACGTAGTCGAACTCGTCGCCGATAATCGCCCTTCCCGACGATGATCGCCTGCGTTCAGCGTTTCAGCGGCTTGGCCTTCTCGACGAACGTCGAGTTGAAACCCCCGACCGGATTGAAATCGGTCGGCAGCACGCTCTGGTCCTTCAGCACCTGCACGGTGGCGTTCCACTGCTTCTCGGAAATCGCCCCGATGCCATGCTGCTTCGTGTAGGGGCTGAAGAATGTCGACTTGACGTCCGCCTGGAGTTGCGCCATCAGCGTGTGCTCCTTCCCCTTGTACTCGGGATTCGCCTTCACGACGATGTCGACGGCCTGCTGCGGGTTCTCGATGGTGAACGCGAATGCCTTCATGTACGCGTTGACGAAGCGCTGCACGAGATCGGGCTTCTCGGCGATCGTCTTCTCGGCGGTGAAGACGCCTGAGCCGTACGCGTCGTAGCCGTAATCGGATCCGAGCAGGATCGAGAGCGACCCCGGGCCGCCGGCGTGCGCCTCGAGCTCCGGAACCTCGGCGTCGATGTAGCCGGGAACGACGTCGACGCGCCCGAGCAGCAGCATGTTCTCGTAAGGAGGCGCGACGGTGCTCTGCTTGAAATCGGCCAGGTTCAATCCGTTCTTCGCGAAGAACGATTTCAGGAACACGTACGTCGATCCGCTCGGATGCACGCCGATGTTCATGCCTTTCATGTCCGCGGGTTTCGACATCGGATGCTTCGACTTGATCGAGATCATCGCGAGCGGGCTCTCCTGGTTGACTGCGACGAGCGCGACGACCGGAAGGTGTTGCGATCGTCCGACGAGAAGCGTCGGCAGATCGGCGAAGCCGAAGTCGGCATTGCCGTTTGCGACGAGCTTCAATGCATCGGTCGATCCCGTCCCCTTGCGGATCACGGTGATGTTGATGCCTTGCTCCTTGAAGTAGCCGTTGTCGCGCGCGACGAAGAACATCGCGTGATCGCCGCGCACGAGCCAGTCGAGCTGGATCGAAACGTCGTCGGCTGCCTGGGCGAAGCCGATCGTGACGAACGATGACATCACGGCGATGGCCGCGACGAGCGCAGTCCTCCATTGCCTCTTGATCATGATCAACGCCCTTTCGTTATGAGCATGTCCGAATCGTTCGGGCTTCACGCCGTGTGCGGCATCCAGTCGATGTAGCGCCGCTCGATCCACTCGATCGCATAGTAGAACAGCATCCCGAGCACCGACACCTCGACGAGCGCCGCGAATACGAGCGACGTCTGCATCTGCGTCGATGCGAATTGGATCATGTAGCCCAGACCGGCCTGCGCGCCGGCGAACTCGCCGACGATCGCGCCGATCACCGCGAGCGTGATCGCGACCTTGAGTCCCGCCATCAGGTACGGCAGCGAGTTCGGAATCTGGATGCGCCAGAGAATCTCGTTGCGGCTTGCACCTACCGAGCGCATCAGCGCGACGAGATTGGAATCGACGGTCTGTAAGCCCACGAGCATGTTGATGGCGACTGGAAAGAACGCGATGACGACGATCAGCACGACCTTCGGCGCGAGGTCGAAGCCGAACCACAGGATGAAAAGCGGCGCGAGCGCGACCTTCGGCACGTTCTGGAACAGCACGACCAGCGGATACAGCGCGCGCCCGAACGTCGCGAAGCGCGCGATGACGAGCGCCACGGCGGCGCCGATCGCGCCCGACAAGAGGAATCCCCAAACCACCTCCTGCGCCGTCACCCAGGCGGCGTAGCCGAGATTGACCTGGCGCGTGACCAGCACGCGCAGGATGCTCGATGGCGCGGGCAGCACGAATTCGGGAACGTGAAAGATGCGCCCGACGACCTCCCACAACACGACGACGCCGACGAACAAGGCGCCCGCGGGGGCGAAACGCGACATCGCCTCGCGCATGCGCATGCTTCCCGGCACCTCCACTGGCGAGGCGGTCGGAGCAGGATTGTCATCGACCATCACCGTCATGCCGCCATCGCCTGTCGATGACCTTCCTTGAGAAGCCGGCGAAGGCGCGCCGTCGCGCGTGCAAACTCCGGCGCCGAGTAGCTGTCCTCGTTGCGCGGATACGGCAGGTCGATCGGCAACGCCTCGATGATCCGCGCCGGGTTCGACGCCATCACGTTCACTTCACGCGACAGGAAGGCTGCCTCGTCGATCGAGTGCGTGACGAGCACGATCGTCTTCTTCGTCCGCTCCCAGATCTCGAGCAGGAATTCGCTCATCTCCTCGCGCGTGATCGCGTCGAGCGCGCCGAACGGCTCGTCCATCATCAGCACTTCAGGATCAAGCGCAAGCGCACGCGCGATCGACACGCGCTGGCGCATGCCACCCGAAAGCTGTGCCGGACGCTTCGCTTCCGCACCGTCGAGCCCGACCAGCCGCAGCATGTCGATGGCGCGATCGCGAATCTCGTCGTTGGTACGCCCGCTGTGCGCGACTTCCATCAACAGCGCGACGTTGTCGAGCGCGTTTTTCCATGGCAGAAGCGTCGCTTCCTGGAACACGATGCCGATTCGCCGCTGCCGCACCGCTTCGATCGGCGCGACGCCGGCGACCGACACGTCGCCCAGCGTCGGCGGCAGCAATCCGGCGAGCACCTTGAGCAGCGTGCTCTTGCCGCATCCCGATGGACCGATCAGCGACACGAACCCGCCCTTCGGCACCGAAAGGCTGACGTCGTCCAGCACGCGCGTGACGCGACCCGCGACCGTGAAGTCGACGCAGACACCACGCGCGCTGATGTGCGCCGGGGCAAGCGCGGCCGTGCTCGGCGCACCGGTGTCCGCAGACAATCGGCGAAGCGCGGCGGCGTTCGGCACGGCGCTCATTGCAGCGAACGTGGCTCGATCAGCCCGTCGCCGTCGCCTTCCGGAAGGCTGGCCGCTTCTGCAATTCGCTCACCCAGGCCTGCGTCTTCGGCAACGCAGGAAGGCTGAGCGGAAAGCCGATGCAGCGCTTGACGATCGGGCCGAGTGCGACGTCGGCGAGCGAGAACTGGGCTCCCGCGACCCATGGTGTCTTCTGAAATGCGCCTTCGAGCAGCGAAAGCTCGTTCGCGAGATTGGTCGCAGTGTCGGGCGCGCGTTCGCCTTCGGCCTTCTTCGCGTCGCGAAAACCGGCGAGATACGCGGGATTGAGCTCGGCAAGAAGCCAGTCCATCCAGCGCTCGACTTGCGATCGTGGCGCGGGATCGGTCGGATAGAGCGGGCTCTTCGTCTTGTTCGCGAGATAACGCAGGATCGTGTTCGACTGCCACACGACCTCGTTGCCATCGACGAGCGTCGGCACCTTCTGCATCGGATTCATCGCCGCGTATTCGGGCGTAGTCGTGTTCTGGAATTGCCGGCCGTAATCCTTGCGCTCGTACGGCAGGCCTAGTTCCTCGAGAACGAAGATTACTTTCTGCACGTTGCCGGACGTCGCCCGGCCCAGTAGCTCGATCATCGTGGTTTTCCTTCCGTTCGTTGTCGTTGAAAGCTCAAAGCGGTTTGTATGCGATGCAGTCGATCTCGATCTTCGTGCTGATCACCGCCCGCGCCTCGACCGTCGTGCGCGCGATGCGCCCGTCGGGAAAATATTCCTTGAACACGCCGTTGTAGCGCCCGAAGTCGCGTGCGTCCTCGAGATACGTCGTCACCTTCACCACGTCGGAAAGCTCGCAGCCCGCGTCGGCCAGCACGCGCTTGACCGCTTCGAGCGTCGCGCGCGTCTCCTCCTCGATCGTGCCCGCGACCATGTTGCCGTTCGCGTCCTTGCCGACCTGACCCGACACGTACACGTAGTCGCCCGCGCGCACGGCCGGGTGGAACGGCAGGTTCGGATTCTTCTTGCCGTAGACCTCGATCTTCGAGTTGGTCATAACTGACGCTCCATCATGCGCCGGTTCATGACACGCGGCTTTCGATGATGCTCAGGCCACGCTGCCGATCGATCAGATAGATGAGACCCGACGGGTCGACGGTGACATCGTTCGACGAGGGAATCTCGTAACCTTCCGGCGGATCGGGCTCGTAGCAGCCGACCTCGCACGGCGCGAACGGATCGCTCACGTCGACCAAACGCAAGCCCCGCGCGAACCATGCGAATGGAACGATCGTGCCATGGAAACGCTCGGCGGGCTGATGGCAGCCCATCATCGGGGACTGCGGTGCACCGTCGGTGTCGAGTCCCGGCACCTGGAACGTCGCAATCGGCATCGGCTGCCGCTCGAACGTGATGTCGTAGATCCACGCGAACGCCGGCGGCGACGGCCGCAGCTTCGCGACGTCTTCGTCCGCGACGAGCATGATGTCGCGACCCTTGAGCTTCGTCGGCATGCGCAGCGCCGTGTGCGTCGGATGCGGATCGGCGGGACCGGGATTGATGCCCGAGACGAGCTTGGGCTTCGACATGTCGGAAATGTCGAGGATGTAAAAGCCGTGGTGCCAATAGGAGACGTACAACCGATCGCCATTGCGCAACGGATGATGGCAGCGCGGCTTGACGTAATCGTTCCACGGGTACGCTTCGCCGCCGGCGACGTGCTGCCCCGGAATCCACCAGCGTCCCACTTCCCGCGGTGCCTGCGGATTCACGAGGTCGAGAATCATCATGATGTTGCCGACGTAGCCTTCCGCCGTCGGCGAGATGTAGGCGTAGCGTCCGTCGAAGTCGAAGCGGTGCACGCCGCCGCCCTCTCCCGTGACGCGCCACTTGCAGACGAGGCGAGGCATCGCCGGCGTCGACACGTCGAAGATGCCGAGGCCGCCGCCGAACTCCAGTGCGCCGTCGCGGAATTTCTCGTAGTTGACGACCATCAGGTCGTTGGCCACGCGCACCTTGTGCGAGTGCCATCCGATCGGCACTTCGAGCTTCGCGAGAAGCTTTGGATGCTTCGGGTCGGCAACGTCGTAGATCGACGTGCCATCGGGCGGCCGCATGTGCGACACGTAAAGCGTATCGCGGTCCCACGTGACCTGACCGCCGCCCGGACAGTCGATATAGCTGACGAGCCTGGTATTCGCTGCGCGCGCCATTGTCGAGCCTTGCTTACACCAGCTTGACCACGTCGCCGCCGGCGCTTCGTCCGTATCGTGTCAGCAGCCCGAACGCGGCGAGCGCCGGTTCGTCGCTGGCAACGAACAGGATCAACGGATCGTCGCCGTCATTCGCGTATTCGACCCAGTGCCCGCCGGGAATCGCGAGCGTGTCGAACCGCTCCAGTGCGAAGCGCCCGCCGTCGACTTGCGCGTGGCCATTACCCTCGAACGGCGCGACGAGGAGGCTCGCCGACTGCTTCATCGGCAGCGTCGTCTCGCCCTTGCGCACCATCTGCATGAAGAACGTCATCGTCTTGTACACCGGACCGCCGGTCAGCGGATCGACGTATTCGATCAGCAATCCTTCGTGGGGATTTTCGGCAAAGTTGCGATGCTTCTCGAGCAGCTCGCGCATCGGCTCGTAGCGATACACGTACATCGGCGACGAGCCGCCGACGCCGCGGAAGTGATCGACGAAGCGCGGCCGAAGACCCCCGCTGCCATAGACACGCGACGAGTAGTCGGTGGGAAAACGCGGCGATTGTTTCCGCTTCGCGACGCCGCCTTCCCGGTAGTCGTGATCGAACGCGAGCGCGTTCAGATTCTCGACGAGCGGGTAGTCGAGCACCGACAGGTTGATCGCCGGCTCGTCGCCCATGTTGCCGTGGTTGTGCCACGTGTCGCGCGGCGTCAGCACCATGTCGCCCGGACAGAACGTGATGTCCTCGCCCTCGACGCCGGTGAAGTTCCTGTTGCCGGTGAGACCGAAGCGGATCGCGCTCGCCGTGTGCCGATGCGGCGGCATGATCTCGTTCGGCTCGTTCACGCGGTACGCCGTGTAAAGCGTGCTCACGCTCGCGCGGCGCGGCGCGAGGCCGGGATTGATCAGCACGAGCGAGCGGCGGTCGGTGTCCTCGGTGGTGATGAGCTGCGCCGAGCGAAACAGCAGCGGCTCGATGTCGTCCCTGTAGCTCCAGCGGAACGGCACCGGCTTCGGCCCGCTCATCAACTGCCGGATGTCGTCGTGCTCGACGTCCGACGATTTTGCCCAGAACGGAAACATGTTGCGCGCCGCGATTTCGGCGTACATCTCGTGCAGCGCCGCTTCCGTCGCGGGTCCTGTCAGCGTCAGTTCGCGAGGATTGCCCATGAGTGATGCCTCCCGCAGCGTGGATACGCCGATGGTACCCACGCTGTGCGAAGGCGTCTACCACTTCCAACCATGATTTCATTTGGTTGTCACTTGGGAATCCGCGTCGCCTTGCGTTTCAATGGAATTGTGACTAGCATCCGGCAACTTCGGAGCCTCAACCATGCGCAACCACGCTCGGCCCGCATCCTTGAAAGACCCCTCGGTAACGGTGCTTGCCCGCGAACTGCGGCAGCGTCTCGCAGGCGGTGAAGCGCTACCCGCCGAACGAGCGCTGGCCGATGAATATGGCGTCAAGCGTCACCGTGTGAGACAAGCGCTCGCGCTGCTGCGCGAGCAGGGCGACCTGGATTCATCGCCACGCACGAATGTCGCCGACGGCGAATCGCTGATCCGTTCCACCAATCCGCTCGAGGTGATCGAGTTGCGTCTCGCGTTCGAGCCCGCGCTCGCTCGCCTTGCAGCGGTACGCGCGACGCCGCTCGAGATCGCGCGAATCATGCGCGCGGCCACGACGCCATCGACTGCGCAGCGCAGCACGCAGGATCTCGTGTTCCACAAGCTGGTCGCCGCCGCGAGCGGGAACGGGCTCGCGGCCGATTTCCATGCGTTGCTGCGCAAGGTTGGATCCGATGCCCGTGTACGCGTGCAAACCAGCGACCCGCCCTGCCCCAATCGCCTCGCCCAACGCGACCGCGAGCATCACGCGGTTGCCGAAGCGATTGCAGCGCGCGATCCCGAAGGCGCCGAAGCCGCGATGCGCGCGCATCTCAACGCCGTGCACCGCATCATCCTGAACCGGCTCACGGCCGCGAACGCGGCCTGATCCATTCAGTTCGTCAACGCCTTCTTCGATGCAACGAGCAGGCGCGCACGTTCGCGCGCGAGTCGCTGGATTTCCTCGGGCGTGTAGGCGAAGAGACCCGCCTGCGTCTTGATGCCGAGCTTGCCCGCGCTCACCTTGTCCGCGACGGTCGGCGAAATGCCTTCGTCGTTGCAAAGATCCTTGTTGAGGTAACCGGCGACCGCGGTGTAGATGTCGAGCCCCGCCAGATCGAGCAGCCGCAGGGGACCGACAACGCCGAGCTTGTAACCGATGCCCCAGCGAACGATCGTGTCGATCGCATCGGCGGACGCGACCCGCTCGTCGAGCAGGTGCAGCGCTTCGCGCATGATCGCGTAGAGGATGCGATTCTCGACGAATCCCGGCACATCGCGATCGACGATCGCGGGCAGCATGTCAAGACTCTCGACGATTGCTTTCGCCGTATCGATCGTCGATGGCGATGTTTGCGCGCCCTTGACCACCTCGATCACGGGAATCAGATGCGGCGGATTCGACCAATGCATGCCGACGACGCGTCCGGGGCTCGGCAAACCCGCCTGCAGCGCGGAGATTGGAATGCCCGACGTGTCGGAGGCGAGGATGACGTCCTCGCGCGTCTTGTCGCACAGCGATCTCAATAATGATTGCTTGAGCTCCAGCCGTTCCGGAACGTTCTCGAGCACGAAGTCGGCTGACGCGATTGCGTCCGATGGATCGGTCGTGAAAGCGAGTCGCTTGCGCGCGTCGTCGATGTCGCCAGCGCTAGCGAGCGCGCCGCTCGTCAGCGTGCCGAATACGAAGTCGACCGAACTGCGCGCCTTGTCGATCTGCTTCGGATCGATATCCGAGAGCGTCGTGACATAGCCATGACGCGCGAACGTCGCCGCGATGCCGGGTCCCATCGTGCCCGCACCGACAACGACGACGTTGCGGATGTTTTCGACCGGGATGGTCATCGTGTTGTGGCGCGGGGTCGGTCTCATCCGGGAAACGACATCGATTATCGGATTATCCGCGCGTGCTCGGCAGTCCTTCGCCATTCGGGGCGCTTTGGCGGGCACTTGGCGCGCCGACGTGCGGTCGGTTGCTTTCGGGTAGACTGCCGGCCCGGAGCGTTCCCCACGGGCGACCCAAGCGGTCCTGATCGGAGGATTGACGATGCCACGAGCGACGACTGCCGCACTTGCTTTGTTCTTCCTTGCAGCGCTCGCGATCGATGCGACAGCGCAGCATTCGGGCACGTCAGGCGGCGTGCCGAATCCATCCGGCTTTCTAGAGGATTACTCGATGCTCCAGCCGGTGCCCGGCAAGGACGGGCGCTATGCATGGACCGCGCCGACCGCGGAACTCGAGCCTTACACCCGCTTCATCCTGCCGCCGATGGAGATCTGGGTCGATCGCGATGCGCAGTATCGCGGGCTGTCGGCCGACGTGGTCGAGCGCCTCGCGAACATCTATCAATCGAGCTTTGCGCAGGTGCTCGCGCCCCAATACGCCATAGTGACACAGCCGGGCCCGGGCATTGCGACCTGCCGCTTCGCGCTCACCGGCGTGACGCCCGAGCGCCCGGCGTTCAGGCCACGCGACATCATTCCGATCAAGGCGGCGTTCAGCCTGGTACGCGCCGCGACCGGCACCTCGGCACAGGTCGCGCGCGTGTCGGCGGAAATCGAATGCGAGGACAGCGTCTCGCAAAGACCATTGCTCGCGGCCGTAATCACCGGCGTCGGCAACCGAAAATTCGTCGAAGGCCAACCGATTACTTGGGACGACGTGGGACCGGTTCTGGCCTCGTGGGCACAGGACTTCAAGGCGCGGCTCGATGCCGTTCAGGGCCGCTGAGAGCATCAACAAACCAGAGGGAGGTCTCGTTCATGAAGTCGACACAGCATGCGATCTTCGCCGCGCTCGCCGCCGGCGCGTTGGCACTTTCGTCGGGCGCCGCAATCGCGCAGTCGGCGCAACAGGCGTGCGCGCCCGACATCAGGAAATTCTGCGCCGGCGTGCCGCAAGGCGAAGGCCGCCTTGCGAAGTGCCTGGAGTCGCATCGACAGGAAGTGTCACCCGCCTGCCGGCGCGAGATGGTGCAGATGGCGAAGACGATGAAGGAAGTCGCCGACGCGTGTGAGGACGACCTGCACAAGTATTGCAGCAATGCGGCGCCCGGGACCGCCAAGGAATGCCTGAAATCGAACTTCCGTGCGCTCTCGCGGCCATGCAAGCGCGAACTGTTCGAAGCGAAGAAGCAGATGTGACTTGCCTGGGCGCGATGCGCCGCGCCGAATAACCAAAGCCGATGCGCGTGTCATGCCTGTCGGCGAACAACAACCCTGGGGAGACTGACTTGATTCAAATCGGCGATCGGCTTGCACGAGCCGCAATCGGAGCGACACTCGCGTTCGCGGCCGCCATTCCGGCCGCGGCGCAGCCGTCGCAGGCGCAGGCCACCGCGATTCGGCAGAATTGCCGCAGCGACTACATGGCGCACTGCTCGAGCGTGCCGCCCGGAGGCGCTGAGTCGCTCGCGTGCCTGCAGCAACACGCTGCGAAGGCATCCCCAGCGTGCCAACAGGCGTTACGCGCAGCAAGTGGCGTACCGAAGCCCGCCAGCGCCGCCGCGCCGGCATCGAAGGCGGCGTCAACGCCCGCCGCGCCGGCAGCGAACGCGGCATCAACGTCGGCTGCTGGAAGTGCATCGTCGGGCGCGGAGTCGTGGCCGCACACGATCACGACCGAGCGCGGCAGCGCGGTCGTGTTCGAGCCGCAAGTGCTGTCGTGGCCTGATCGACGTACGCTCAACACGCGCATCGCACTGGGCCTCACGCCGCGCGGCGCGAAAGGTCCGACGCTCGGGACGATCGAAGTCGCGTGGACGACCGACTCGGATGTCGCGGCTCGCACGGTGACGCTCACCGCGCCGAAAATCACGTCAGTCAACTTTCCGAGCGCAACGCCCGAGCAATTGCAGCATTTCGAGCAGTCGATCAAGATCGCGCTCGATGCGATGAGCGGCAAGGAGGTGCCGCTCGACACGGTCCTGCTGAGTCTCGGCGATGGCGAAACGGTGCCGCAAGCCGAGGTGAAGAACGATCCACCCGCGATCTTTTACAGCTCGCGCTCGGCCAGCCTGCTCGTGTTCGACGGCGAACCGGTGCTCGCGCCGATCACGGGATCGTCGCTGCAAGTCGTGGTCAATACGAACTGGGATGTCTTCGTCGATCCGGCCGACAACACCTGGTATTGGCTCAACAACGGCGCGTGGTTGAAGGCCACCGATTTCAAGGGCAAGTGGTCGCCGGCCGGCTTCCTTCCGCTGGCGTTCAGGAAGCTGCCCGCCGATGCGAACTTTGCTGCGGTCAAGAAGGCGATTCCCGGCAAGCGTCTGACGGCGCGCGACCTGCCGACCATTTTCGTCAGCACGGTGCCGGCCGAGATCATCGTAACTGCCGGCACGCCGAAGCTCGTCGCGATCCCCGGCACGTCGCTCAAATATGTCTCGAATACCGACGCGAATCTGTTCGTCGATTCGAACACGCGACGGTTTTACTATTTGATCGCCGGGCGCTGGTTCTCGGCGGCGAGCCTGGACGGACCGTGGACGTTCGCGACATCGAATCTGCCGGCAGACTTCGCGCGCATTGCGCCGTCCAGTCCGCGCGGATCGGTGCTGGTATCGGTGCCCGGAACGCCGCAAGCAAAGCTCGCGATTCTTCAGGCGCAGGCGCCAACGCAAGGCACGCTCGCGCGCAACTCGGCGAAGGTCGAAGTGATCTACAGCGGTCCCCCGAAGTTCGTGCCGATCACGGGCACGACGATGCGCTATGCGGTCAACACGACATACGACGTCATCCAGGTCACGGACAAGTACTACACGTGCTATCAGGCCGCATGGTTCGTGTCGAGCACGCCCAATGGCGCCTGGGCGCTGGCGGACAACCTGCCCACGGTCATCTACACGATTCCGTCGTCGAGTCCGATGTATCGCTGCACGTACGTGAAGGTGTACGCGACGACGCCGACGACGGTGACGTTCGGCTACACGGCCGGCTACACGATGAGCTACGTTTCGAGCGGCGTCATCGTGTACGGAACAGGCTATTACTATCCGCCGGTCATCTGGCCCGCGCCCATTCCGATCTACTACCCATATCCGTACACGTGGTCGGGTGCCACATGGTACAACCCGAACACCGGCGCATGGGCGCGCGGCGGCACGGTCTACGGTCCGTATGGCGGCGCGGTCTCGGGCGGCACCGCGTACAACCCGAATACGGGCGCGTGGGCGCACGGCGGCGCCGTTTACGGTCCCAATGGTGGCGCGGGCGCATGGTCGGCGTACAACCCGTCGACGGGAAGCTATGCGCACGGCAGCGCGTCGTGGGGAACGAACAGTGGCACCGCGAACGCGAGCTGGTACAACGCGCGCACCGGTATCAGCGGCACGACGAACCAGAACTACAACGAGTACGGAAACTGGGGATCGAGCACGTTCAGCGGCGCGAACAAGACGGTGAACACGCAGCACCAGACGAACGCACAGGGTTCGGCGGGCAGCTTCAAATCGAGTACGGGTGCCGAGGGCGCAGGCGTCAAGGGCGCCAACGGAAATAGCGCAGGCATCGCGAAGGGCTCGGGCGGAAACGTCTACGCCGGCGCGAATGGAAATGTCTATCGTCACACGTCGGATGGCTGGTCGAAGTGGAGCGATGGTTCGTGGAATCCGGTGACACCGCCGACGAATGCGAATCAGGGCTCGCGCCAGAACAATCTGTCGGGTGAGACGCGGCAATCGGGCACGTCGCAAGGCAATCTCTCAGGCGCAACGCGGCAAACGAGTGCGACCGAGAACAATCTCTCTGGCGCAACGGCCGGATCGTCATCACAGAAGCGATCCGCGAATGCGAATCAGCGCGGCACCGGCGCAACGAGTGGCGGCGGCAGGCTCGGACAAGGGATGTTCCAAAGCAGCGAATTCGAGCAGCTCGACCGCGACCGAATGGCGCGCACGCAAGGCGCCGAGCGCCAGCAGCGGATGGGCGGCGGTCGCCTCGGAGGGGGAGAAGGAGGTGGTCGATTCAGGCGATAGCGTTCGAGTTTGTTGCAGGGCTCGGTCGCGCACGGCTTTTCTCCACCTAGCGCGGGCTTCGCTTGGCGCGACCCGGCCACGGCAGCAGCATATTGGAACGCTTCATGTACGCCGGATACGCTTCTGGAAATTGGCTGGACATCAGATCTTCTTCCCGCCGCGCGCTATACACAAAATAAGCTCCGAACAGGATTAGCGGTATCACCCAGACCACGCTTGCAGCGATGGCCGAGCCCAGCATGGCGAGAAGAATGCCGGCGTAGATCGGATGGCGGACGTACGCGTAGGGTCCCGTCGTGACGAGCTCGGGATTCTCTTTGCGCGACATCGGCATGCCCCAGTTTCTCGCGAGATGTACGCGAGCCCAGATGGCAAGCCCAACGCCAATGGCGCTCAACACGACGCCGAGCACGTTCAGGATCGCAAAGTTCGTAAGCTGGATCTGCGCGATTCGCAGCATCTGACGCAAAGCCGGAATGCGTAGCGCAAGAACGACGAGCACGACGAGGCTCAGTCGCAGCGCCATCGCCCTTCTGCGCTCGCGCGAGCCGATGGTTCGTTTGGCGCTGATCGCGGCGATCGCCCAATAGGCGAAGAGGATGAGCCAGAAAGCGGCGATGAGCGATCGGTAGACGGTCATCCGCAAGAGGCCAAGGAAAGGTCGGCCCGGCCGCAGCCGAACGCCATCAATAGCTGCGATCGGCGGCGGAACGCCCATGGCTTTGTAACGGCGCGTCCTCGCTTGCGCTACGCAGGTCTCGAATGTAATCGTGCCGCGCGGGCGCGTGCAGCAAGGACAGCATCAAGTGCATGCCCGGGGGCTTGCGGACGACACCCGGTACCCAACCGCGACTCGCCATGCCGTCGCTTATCGCGTTCATGTCCCGGTCAGCGGATGTGAAGGCGAGGATCGAAAGTTGCGGATCGCCGAGCATCGTGAAACCGGCGCTCTCGATATCCTGCCGATAGGCCTTTGCCACCGCCATGATCTGCCCGGCTGTTTCGACGAAACCGTTCTCGCCCATGGCATGCAAGGTTGCCCATGCCCCCGCGACGGCGCCGCCTGGTCGCGTGCCTACGAGCGTTGCCGTGACGAATCGGCCGGCCGGCCACTCGTCGACCTCGAACGGCTGACACGCGGCGTGCTCCGTCGATCGGTAGAAGATCGTCGAAGCCGGCTTGGGGCAGAAGCCGAACTTGTGCAGGTCCGCCGAAAGCGACGTAACGCCTGGCACCGAGAAGTCGAAATCGGGAATGTCGTAGCCTGCCAGCGCTGCGAAGGGCGCGAAATAGCCGCCGACGCACGCATCCACATGTAGCCACACGTTTCGCTCCAGCGCGAGTCGGCCGAGCTCGGCAATCGGATCGATGACGCCATAGGGAAAACACGGGGCAGAGCCTACAACCATCAGCGTATGGGCGTCGATCGCGGCACCCATCGCTCGCACGTCCGCCCGGTAATCGGCGGCCACGGGAACGCGTCGAGTTTCGAGATCCATCAGTAGTGCTGCCTTCGTGAACGCGGGATGGGCGGAGTAAGGCAGCACGAGATTGCCGCGGCGCTCGCGATCACCCGTTCGTGCGCGCGCGAAATCGCGGCACGCCTTGACCGCCGAGATGATGCTTTCCGAGCCGCCGGTCGTGAAGTGACCGGCTGCCGATGGCGGAGCGTGGAATATCGAAAGCCCTATCTCGATCACTTCGTCTTCCATTCGCTTCAGCCCATGGAAGGCGCGTTTGCCACCCAGCGCATTCTCGTTGAAGAACTCCATAAAGGCATCGCGCCCGATGGCCGCCGCCTGCTCGTTGCCACGAAAGACGTACAGCGGAACACGGCCGCCGCGCCAATCGGCGTCGCTTCCGCTCAATGCGCGCATTCGCGCGAATATGTCTTCGCGCGGGAGACTTGCTGACGGAAGTTTCGAACGCATGATCGTTTCCGGCATTATGGAACCGCTAACGCCATCGCATGAGACGGCCCTCGACGTACGTCATGAGCCGCGCGAGCGCATAGGAGAGGATGACGAGAACGAGCAGCACTGCGAACACCCCGTTCGCATCGAACGTGTTCGAGTAATAACTGATCTGGCTTCCGAGTCCTTTGCCGCCCGCGATCAACTCGGCCGTCACCACGCCGAGCAGCGTGTACACGAGACCGAGCCGCAAGCCGGCAAAGATCGCCGGTATCGCCGTCGGCACGACGATGCTCGTGAAAATCCGTTTTCGCGAAAGGCCGAGGCTTCGCGCGAGCTGAATATGATCGGGATCGACCGAATGCGCGCCCGCGAGCGTGTTGTACAGCAGGATGAAGTACATGAGCGATATGCCCGACACGATCTTCGACAGCGTGCCCAGACCGAACCAGACGATGAACAGCGGCACCAGCGCCACGCGCGGCAATGCGTTCATCGCATCGATGAATGGATCGACGAGTTGCTTGATCAGCGGCGACGCGGTCAGAACCAACGCGGTCAGCAGGGCAGCGATCCCGCCGATCACGAATGCAGCAAGCGTCGCGGTCAAAGTTTCGCGTATGGCGACCAGCAGCGAGCCGTCGGCGATATGCGCGAGCAGAAACGGCAGGAATATCGACGGCTGGCCGATGAAGGCTGCCGGGACCACGTCGGTGCGCGCAAGCGCTTCCCAGACCGCGACGCCGATGCCGAGAAGTGCCAGACGCCCGAGGACGATGAAGCCGAAATGACGGCTCGCCGCGCCCCACTCGGCGGACGCCGGCATCGGTCCTTGCTGGCGCGTTGCGCCTGTCACCCTGTCAACCTGCGCCGACCGACTCGGGCGTCATGCCTGCCGCACGTTCCAGCTCGCGCCACAAGCGGCTGTAGATCTCGTGATATTCGCGCCGCGTCTGCAGCGCGCGGACCGAGCGAGGGCGCGGCAGATCGATCGTCACGTCGGCCAGGATGCGTCCCGGCCTCGACGACATGACGATGACGCGATCGGAAAGGGCCACCGCCTCGCCGAGATCGTGCGTGACCAGAACGACGGTGCTCCTGAACCGTTCCCAAAGGGCGAGCAGCTTGTCCTGCAGAAGCAGCTTGGTCTGCGCATCCAGCGCACCGAATGGCTCGTCGAGAAAGACATATGCGCTTTGCAGCGAGAAGGTGCGCGCGAGCGCGACACGTTGCCGCATTCCCTGCGACAACTGCCGTGGATAGACGCGCTCGAACCCATGGAGTCCCACCTCGTTCAGAAGCGTGAGGATCGCCTTCTCTCGTTCCTGAAGACCAGGACGCGTGCGCGCGGCGAAGTAGACGTTCTGGTAAGCGGAAAGCCACGGCAACAGCGCGTCGCGTGCAAACATCCGCGCAGTGTCGGGACGTCCTGCGTGCGGCGCACGGCCGGCGACGAGGACGTCGCCTGCCTGAAGGGGCACCAGCCCGGAAAGGATGTCGAGTAGCGTCGTCTTGCCAGAGCCGCTCGGTCCGACGAGGGCCACGAACTGTCCGTGGCGTATCGCAAGCGAGATGTCGTCTAGGACATGCACGTTCCGTCCCCGCTGCGCGTACACGTGGCTCACGCGCTCGACGACGATGCCACCCTCCATCGCGGCGACCCGCGTCAGGGTTTCGGCGCCCCGGCGTAGATCACTTCCGCGGCCGTCACTTTGCGAGGAGCCAGCTTGTTGTCGAGCAGGTACTCGTTCCAGGCGTCTATTGCGCCGCGATCCACGGTATAACCAAAGAAACCGTTGTAGTTGTCGACCATCAGCGCTACCGTCTGCTCGCGTTTGTCGGGAGGAATGACCGATGTGTTCACGAACTTGCCGACCTCGTCGAGGAGCTTGCCGCGATGCGCGGGATCCTTGATCCAGTCGATCGTATCGACGTGCGCCTTGATAAAGGCATTGACGACGTCGGGGTGGTCGCGGATGTACGAAGCCTTCGCCGAGAAACCCTCGAACGCGCCACCGAGGCGTTGCAGGACGGCCGGCCCCTGACCCTTGCTCATGTCGATCGCCGATCTCCCGGTCCCCAGCGCTTCGGTGATCTCGGGAAACGGCGTGAACGCCATCTGTGCATCCACGCGTCCCGCCTGCCACGCCGCCAGTGCCGAATTCGAAGAGCCGTCGGCAACGTAGCTGACGCTCGCCGGATCGATGTTCGCGCCTTTGAACAGCGCATTCGACATGAGATGCGTGGTCGCGCCCAATGCGTTGACGCCGATGCGCAGGCCTTTCAGATCCTGCATGACCGCCGGATACCCTTCGTTGCCGTGCGGGAGCTGGACGTTGTTCGCGACGATCACCTTGTAGAAGTTCTTGACCTCGTTTCCAACGACGATCCGAAGGTCCGTGCCCTTGACTACGTTCTCGATGATCTGGTCGGTCGGCGGTTCGATGAAATCGAGACTGCCGCCGAGCAGTGCCGCAACGCCCGCCGGCCCGGAATTCACTACGACCAACTCGGCTTCGAGGTTGTACTTGCGATAGAAGCCAAGATCCTTCGCGATCTGGACAGGGAGCGACGTGTACGCGCCGTTGTATACCATGATGCGGATCGCTGTCGGGGAAGCAGGAATCTTGTCGGTCACCGGCAGCGCCTGCGCGAACGCAGCACGGCCGACGACAATCGCGGCAGCAGCAAGACCGGCCAGCAGGATGCTCGATCTCTTTTGGCTCATCACGTGTTCCTCCTTAGCTGTTACAGGCCTGATCGTTCACTGGACTCTCCAACGGTCGTTCGGTGCAGCGCAGCCTCGCCAACTTGCTTCGTCGACAGGTGCATCCGCAGCAACCAGGTCGCCTCGACATCGGCGCTCACTCCGTCCGCGGCGATGACCACCCCGTATTTCTCGGCGGCCGCGCGCACGCTCACGAGCTCGTCCTGCACATCGCGAACCACGGCGCCGATGTCGCGGCGCAGCGGATCGCCGAAGCCGCCTCCACCCGGAGAGCGAATCGACAGGCGCGCGGGCATCAGCCGCAGCAACGCGTACGGGTCGGGCGATCGGTCGGTCCCGTCCACCACGATTTCGAGCTCACCCACTTCGCCATCGCCTCCGCCTTCGACACCGCGTCCCGTCGGCCGAAGCAATCCTTCACCTCGGAACGAATATTCGGCCGGCGCCTCGACCTCCACCTCGTAAGTCGCGCCGGTGCCTCCGCGAAACTCCCCTGCACCGCCGCCGTCGGCCCGTAGCTCATGCCGAATCACGCGAACCGGGTACAGCTGCTCGTACGTCTCGGCATTCGGAATCACGAGTCCACCGAGCGTGACCATCGGCCCCATTTGATTGAAACCGTCGCGCCCGCGCACGGCACCGCCGCCCGAGCATCCTCCCCAGTGGTACATGACCCACGTTCCCGATTCGCGCTGCCCCGACGTTACCGGAAACACGTTCTTGCCCCAGCCGGCAATGGCGGCCGATGGAACGGCTTCGCCGAGCGCCCACCAGATCATGTGCATGATCTCGTGCGCGGGGAAGACGGTGCACATGGTGAGCGGTGCAGGCGGCAAGGCGTTTACGAGCGAGCCTGGCGGAGCGACGATCGAAACAGCGCGGAACGTTCCTTCGTTGCGCGGGATGCCAGGATCGAAGAACGACGCCAGTGCTGCATAGACCGCTGCGTACGTGTTCGCGAGCGACGAATTCTTGAACCCGCGAATCTGTTTGTCCGTGCCGGTGAAATCGACCGTCAGCGCGTCGGCCGATTTCGTGATCGTCACGACGAGCGCGATGTCCGCGCGTTCGAAGCAGTCGGTGTCGAAGCGCTCTTCGGCACGATAGATGCCGTCAGGCAGCGTGCGCAATGCGTTTCGCATTGCGCGATCGGCGTGGTCGAGGATCGCATCGAAGATCGCGGGCGCCGTGCTCGACCCATAGTCGGCCGCGATTCGCGCAATCGATTCGCCCCCGACGCGCGTCGCACCAAGCATGGCGCGCAGGTCGCCATCGAGCAGCTCGGGACAGCGCGTGTTGATCATCAGGAGCTGCCAAAGATCCTCTCGGACCATGCTCCGCTCGACAAGCTTGAGCGGCGGCAACCGGATACCTTCGTGAAAGATCTCCGTCGCCTTCGGGTTGTAGGTTCCTGCGGCGCCGCCACCGATGTCCGACTGGTGCGCGCGATTGCAGGCGAATGCGAGCAACCGCCCCTCGGCGAACACCGGGCGAGCGACGACCCAATCCGGCAGGTGGTTGCCGCCCGCGACGTACGGATCGTTCAACAAGAACGCGTCGCCTTCGGCGATGCATTCGGCGAACGCCGCGACGAGTGCCCGAATCGCGAATCCTCCGCCGCCCGTATGAATGGGAATGCCGTCCGCCTGCGACACGATCGTGCCGGCGGCATCGGTGACGTAACACGAAAAGTCGTGCGACTGGTTGAAGATCGGACTGCGCGATGTCCTGACCATCACCCAGCCCATCTGCCGGCAGATCTGGTCGAGCCGGTTTTGCACCAGGGCAAGGACGACGGGGTCGAGCTGATCCAAACCGTCACTCCGCGAGTTGCATGCGATAGTTCCCGAACGTGTCAACGTCGAGCCGATCGCCCGCTCCCACGAGCAACGTGGTCGTATCCTCCTCGACGATCGCAGGACCGGCGAAACCGTGCCCGGCGCGCAAGTCGGCCCCGGCATAGACGGGCGTCTCCCGCCAGCCCGTGCGCACGTCGATCCATGCGTTGCGACACGTGCGCGGCTTCGCCTCCGACTTGGTTTTCGGCATCATGGCGTGGTCGAGCGGTTCGATACGGCCGATGCCACTCACCCGCACCTTCGTGATCTCGATCGTCCCTTCAGGCTGAATGTGACCGAAGAGCCGATCATGCTCCCGCTCGAAGCGGCTCCGCGTCGCGGCCACGTCGAACGGTGCATCGACGACGATCGAAACGTCCCATTGCTGGCCGCGATACCGCAAATCGAGTCCCCGCGCGATCTCGATCCTCCGATCGTCGAAACCCTCGCGTGCGAGGGCTTCGCGCGCACGTCGTTCGAGCGCGTGAAATGCCGGACCCAGCGCATCGCAAGCCGGCGCCGAGAGTTCGGCAAAATGCATCGCGAAGAAATCATGGCGCACGTTGGCGTGCAGCATGCCGAGCGCGCAGAACGCACCCGACAGCCGCGGGACGTACGCGCCTCGACATCCCAGCCGCCGTCCCACGGCCGACGCATGCAGCGGGCCCGCGCCTCCACAGGCGACCAGCGTCAATCGCGCCGGGTCGTGACCGCGCTCCGAGCTCACGCGTTGTACGGCATGCAACAGCGTTTGATCCATGAGCTCGAGAATGCCGATTGCCGCTCGCTCGACTGCAAGTCCCAGCGGCGATGCGATCGCGGACTCGATCGCCGATGCCGCGAGGTCTCGGTCGATCCTCACCGCCCCATGGGCATATTCACCGGGTCGCATTCGACCGAGGACCACCTGCGCGTCGGTGACTGTCGGCTCGTGTCCGCCGCGACCATAGCAGGCGGGTCCCGGATGCGCGCCCGCGCCGCGCGGACCGATACGCAGCAGGCCCGCGGCATCGAGGTGCGCGATGGCGCCGCCGCCCGCCCCGACCGTATGAACATCCACCGCGGGCGTAACGCACTTGTACCCGCCGACGTCGAGGAGATCGGTAAAGGCGACTTCGCCATGCGTCATCAGAATGACGTCGCAACTCGTCCCACCGATCTCCATCGAGATCAAGTCATCGGATCCAATCGCCGCTCGGTAGAAGTCGAGTGCAGCGACGCCACTCGCCGGGCCGGACAGAAGCAGGGTGACGGGACGCTCGCCAAGCTCGTCGAGCGAAATCGTGCCACCGTTGCTCTGCACGAGAAGCAGCGGAGCGCGCAAACCGAGGCCGACGAGGCGCCGTTCGAGCTTGCGCAGATACGAAAGCGTCCGCGGCGCGACGTAAGCATTCAGCACGGTCGTCGACGTGCGCTCGAATTCGCCCATGACGGGCGCGACCACGCTGGATGGGGACAAAGGACCGCCGAAACCGAGCGCAGTCAGGCGATCTGCGACGGTTCGCTCGTGCGTGTCGTTGAGATAGCCGTTGAAGAGGCATACGGCGACTGCTTCGACGCGCTCCTGCTGGAACCGCGCGAAAGCCGTGTCGACATCGTCGGTTCGCAGCGCTTCGCGTTCGCGACCCGAACGATCGATGCGCCCGCGTACTGGGCGGCGCAAAACGCGCGGAACGAGAACCGGGGGATACGGGATGCGGTGTGTCCAAGGGTCGTCACGCTGCCCACGCCGAATTTCCAGCGCGTCACGAAAACCTTCGGTCGTGACGAGCCCTGTCCGCGCGCCCTTGCCCTCGAGGACGGTGTTCGTCGCAATCGTCGAGCCGTGGACGAAAAGTGCGCAACTTGATACCAGGGCGGGCATCTCCATCGATGCGGAAGTCGCAGCTCTCTTCAGGGCGTCGATCACACCCTCGCTGGCATCGTCCGTGACCGTGGGCACCTTGTGTACCTCGATCGCGCCGTTCGGTTTGCGCAGGACGAGGTCGGTGAACGTTCCACCGATGTCGACGCCGATACGGAAGGCGCCGACCGTTTTCACCTTCGGCGGGATCAGGCTGCGCTTGCGAACGAGTGCGCCAGTGCGTCCCCGATGCGTTGCGCATGATCGACAAGCCGCGGGGCGCTTTCCGCGATCCACGCCCGCGTCATCCGATACAGCGGGACGGCCACGCAAAGCCCGGCAATGAGCGCGAAGGGCACGTCGGCCGATGGAATCGCGGCCGCGATACCACCCACGTCGAGCCGCCATCCACCGCGGTTTACCGCGTAGCCACGCGCCCGCACACGACGCAACTCGGCGTGAAGCGAAGTGCAATCGATGATCGTGCGCGGCGTCACTGCGACAAGCCTCGACGGCAATAGCGAATCGACTTGAGCGTCGGTGCGTTCGGCGAGGAGCACCAGCCCGGTCGAAGTGCAATGCGCCGGAATACGATCGCCGACTCTGGCATGCACGCGAACGGGCTGCTCGCTTTCCATGAGATGCAGATAGACGACCTCCGCGCCGTTCAGAACGCCGAGAATCGCTCCTTCGTGGAGTTCGTTCACGAGGCGCGTCATGACCGGCGTCGCCGCCTGAAGCAGCCGCGACACCGGGAATACGTGCCCGACCTCCCATGCCTTGAAACCAAGCCGGTACTCGCCGCGCGGTCCATGCTCGGCGTAGCCTGCGCGAACGAGCGTTGCGAGCAGCGAGTGCGCGCCCGACTTGGACGATCCGGTTCGCTGTGCGATCTCGGTGACGCCGAGTGGCCGCGACTCGGCGGAAAGGATCTCGATGACGCGAAGGCCGCGCGCGAGGCTCGTGAGCATGTTCAGGTCTGGCGAACGATTCGTTCACCGATGCCGAACATGCTAAGGCCCGTGGGATGCGTGGTCAAGTCGCTGACGATCGGACTTGTTGTAACAAAACGAAACGCCGCCGTTGCGTTTTGTCCGGATCGCTATCACCTTAGGATCAGGCGGGCGCTTTTGCTCGCATGTTCCCAAGGTGACGTCATGCATAAACCTCGTGGCCTATCGACAGCTCTGATCGCGAGCGCGCTCGCGATCGCCCCGATGTCGACCGCTCTTGCCGGTGGTTCGCATTGGTCGCACGGCGCCTCATATCACGGCAGTTATTGGCATGGCGGGGGCGGTCACTGGCGCGGCGGCGTCTGGTGGCCGGCCGCGGCTGCTGCTGCAGTCGTCGGCACTGCGGCTGCGCTGGTCGCGGCGCCCTTCGTGGCGATCGGCAACGCGGTGACTTACTCGACGTATGCTCCTCCACCGCCATACTACGGCCCGCCGCAGTACTACGCTCCGCAGGGGTACTATGCGCCGCAGCGGTACTACGCGCCTTCATACGGCAACGCGCCTCAGTACGATCGCTCGGTACCCTCGGACTATTACCCGCCGGCAGGTCCGCAGCAGTACTACCAAGACGCGCAGTCTGCACCCGCGTACGCTCCGCCAGCACAGCGTTACTACCCGCCGCCGCCGACCTACAACGCCCCGCCGGATTATCCGCCCGGGAACGGCGCCTACTATCGTCAGTAAGGCATCGCACCGTTCTGCACCGGCTATTGCGTCCCGCTGAGCGCATGTCGTTCGTTTTATGCGCTTGTCGACTGGAAATGAGCGCCCGCGCACGCAAGACAGTTTTCGCTTCCGTGGAGAGCCGGATTGACAACAGGCTGAGTGGGGGATGCCGAAGGTACGCCAGGGTGGGCGCCCGTCACCAGAAGCTTCCGAGCAGCTTGGCGAGCTGATTCTCGACGCGGCGACAGATTTGTTTCTTACCCACGGCTTTGGTGCCACGAGCGTCGAAGCCGTGGCGCAACGCGTCCGCATCTCCAAGCGTACGTTCTATCACCGGTTCTCGGACAAGCGGGTGTTGTTCGCCGCCGTCGTCCATCGCATCATCAAGCAACTGCGGCCACCTGCAGGGAGCCGGCTAATTGAAGGCGCCGACGTCCAGGAAGTGCTCGAGCGGCTCGCGGCGCTCATTCTGCGCGCTGCGCTTTCGCCACAGGCAACGGCGTTGCACCGATTGATCGTTGCCGAATCGGTGCGGTTTCCTGAGCTCATCGAGGTGTTCGCGCGCGAAGGTGCGGCCGAGGAAGCGACCACGCTCATCGCGGGCGTACTGGAGCGTGAGATGAAGGCGGGGCGCCTTAGGCTCGATGACTGTGCGTTCGCAGCACAGCAGTTCCTGCAGATGGTGATTACGGTTCCGCGGCGCCGCGCCATGGGTCTCGGCGCGCCGATGAGCAAACGAGAGCTCACCGAATGGCCACCTAAGGTAGTGGGCCTGTTCTTGAATGGCTGCAAGGGCAACTGAAATCTGTCGTGGCCGCGTGATCAACGACGTGCCCACGCGGACATGCCAGTGCCAACCATCACACGGTTGGCGAGCACATCACGGATGCCGCCGGCGCCGCCCCGTAGCCTTCCTCGGTCCAACCACCGTCGCTGCTGATCGAATCGCGCACGTCGACTTCGGCGGTATAGCGGTGATGCAGCCCGTTCGCGTCGTTGACGAACCGGAACACTGGGCGCGTATTCGCAGGGCAAACGCCCGTGGACTGATTCGGAACCTGGATGTAGAAGACCGCTGCGCTTTCCTCGAGCCAGGTACCCGCGAATTTCACCGTCGTAGCTGCGCACTCGGCCGGGTCGGCTGAATAGAAGTGCGAGTCGCCGACCTGGGGCAGCACGTAGAAGCGACAGACCGGTTGTGCGTCCGCGGGAGCCACGGTCGGATCCGAATAGGCGAGGAACGTAAGCCCGGTTCGCACCCAACCGGGGTGTACGCCACTATCCAGGTCCTGGATTTCAGCCTGATTCGCGGTGATGAAGTAATCGTCGAGCGTTGCATCATAGTATTCGACTACAAGCACTTTCTTGGCGGGATCCACGGCAGTGGGTGTCAGATACTGTGCGATTAATGGCAACGCGACATCAAGGCGCGAATAGTCATCGATGCCGTCGCGATCTTGGACGCTGCACGACGAGTTACCGCCGGAAAGCGCCCCGCGCAACTCGTAGTAGTTGCCGATCGCGTTGTAGGTGAAAAGTCCGCTGCCGCTGCTGCCTGGCTCGGTCACCCCCTGGGACCATTGCATCGCCACGAAGCTGCTACCGTCGGAGTAGCTGTCGTACCCGTGGACGCTGCCTTCGCTGAACTTCTTGAGATCGCCGTTGGGATGATGAATGCCGTCCGCCCCGGTCCCAGCAGCAACCGGTGCACTCGCGTTCCACGCCGCGAAGGTCGCGCCCGCCGGTGGCGCATCGTTCAAGAGGAGCAGGTTCCAGTCGAAGTCGACGCCGCGTCCGAGCAGCTTCGCGCCTCCCGCCAGCATGACGAAGTTGACGTCGCTGGATGTATCGACGCCGCATTGCTCCGCCTGAAAGAACCAGAACGTGTTGATGGACGCCGCGGCCGCCGCGGGATTGCCCTTCGACGCCGCCGGATCGCCGTCGTCGTCGTCGATGCAGTGGTTGGCGAAGAGAAAATACGGCGTGCCTGAGGCGATTGAGTCGTTGATGAGGGTACCGGAACATAGGTACGTCTGACCGAGGTCGGTAAGGACGACGCGTGCTACGGCGTTGATCGCGGTGGCGGCCTGCTGTTGCACAGTGGTGCTCATGCATGCGACGTCGACCTCGCAGGCGCCGGCGGTGCCGATTGCGCCGAGGGGATCGGCCTGCTTAAGTGCCGCTCCACCGATGACGAGGTGCGAGACCATCGGCAACGAAACGGTTGCGTCGCCGACCGTGGTGTCCGCGGGCAGGGCGATCTCGATCGTTGCCGTGTCGCCCTCCAGAACAGGCGACCAATAAGCGCTCTGCGTCGCTACCGCGGCAGGATAGGGACCGAAGACACGTCCGCTCGACGCGCTTGCAAAGCGGAATCTGAGACCAGCAGGTGCGTCGCTCAACGCGAGTTGCACGCGCAGCGCTGCAGCACCCGGCGACGTCAGGCGGATCTGCGTGGCTCGCCCGCCGTCATCGAGCGCCGTCCAGTCGAGATCGGACAGATGGAGGCTGCGTTGCGCCGGCGGCACGGGGCGCGCAAAACCAATCGCCAGTCGCTTGTCGGCGATCTTGGCTTTCGATGAAGTGGTTCTGGACTTCGCGTTCAGCACCGCGCGCTCCGAAGCCGTCGGCTCGGGCAGCACAATCGCGAGCGCCGGTGCGGATGGCGGCAACAGGAGGGCTGTCTTGTCCGTTGCCGATTTGCTCTTAGGTGGCTGGGAGATCGCGGGTGGAACGGAGGTTTGCGCCAGCACGACACCCGGCGCAAGCAGCATCGCGGCAACGAGCCAAAGGAATGCGACGGCGTTCATCGGCATCGAATGATTGCGGAAGCCGCTACCCGCGAAAGGGCACGCAGACTCTTCGCGCCCGCTGCACGAGCAGCGCAGGCGAGGCTTCCGGTCGACGCGGGGGGTGCGGATGCCGACCAGCAAAAAGCGCTCGGGCACCGCAGACTCGTCCTGCGCTTCTCAAGCGGTGCGCTTTCACGGTCATTGGGTAAAGCTAGTGCGACAGTCGGACAATCAATCGGCGGTAATGTCGCGGTTCGGCGCCGACGAAATTGTGACAATTTGTTCCTTGTAAGTATGAGGCGGACCGTCGGGCCTCATCACATACGGCTCATCGCGGCCAGAGACAGTCGTGCGATCTTCCCAGTCGACAGCGGGGTGCATTGCTCCCTCGGTTGGGCGCGCAGTTGCTTCCACCACTCCAAACCAAACATGCGGGCGTAGTCGTGAGAAGTCGGCCAGGTAGCGCCACTGTTCCTCCGGTGACCATGACAATTCGTCACCCGTTACAACGGCGTTGTAGCTCGAAGCGACCGCGGTCAGCGGCTCTCGCAGATCTCCGAATCGAGCGCGCCGTGCCGCACGCTCCTGCATCAGTTTGTCGTGTGTCGCACGTGCTTCGGCGGCGAGGCAGCTCATCACTGCGTCGATCTCCGAAGAATCCCCAGCAATGCATGTATTTCCTGCGGCTGCCGCACGGGCACGGCTCGTTACGCCCGACGTTCATCAGTCCAAAGAAAAAGGGGTGAGCGCTATGTCGCACCCGCCTGTCTAAACTATGCAACGAAGTGCGCCAACGGTAAGAAGTGCGCAAACGGTAATTTCGGCGGCTCGCCAAATGCCGTCGATTCCCGCAGTATATTTTATTGGCTGCCGGTGTCTGAGCCATCGCGAATACTTCCAAACAATGTTCGGATCCGGTAACGGACGCGCGGAAAGTACTTGTGTTGGCCCAACGTGCCGGGCCACGTTGCAATATACCGGTAGGACCGCTTCCTCACGGCGCGATAGTCAGCTATGGGTCGATAGCGCCACCGAACGACTGTTTTCGGCAACGCTTCGTCCACGTTGCTCAGGCCGGAAGTACGACGTTCGAAGTGCGGCGAACCAAGCGCGCCGTTAGAAGCACTCAATACGAAGAGCTTGAGTACCTCGTGTCTCATACGAGGAGCGACGTCGGCAACGAACGATATGGCGGTTGCGGGGCTACTCGCTCATCATTATGACCCGCTCGAGCGGAAGGTGCCTCCGAGGCGCCGGGGATGTCCATTACGACCCGCCGCTCTATTTGCGGGAGGCGGAGGTGTCCGAGGGCATCCTCACCAACGACCGCTAGTGAAAAGTCGCCAGGGGCCTCGCGCAAGGCAGATTGGACTACGCCGGAATGCGCAGATGTCGCATAGCTGTAGCCTCCGGCTGCTGTCATGCTGCTTCTCTTGCTGCGTCGAGTTGGGACGCACCAGAGGAGTCACGGGCAATCGGCCCTGCCCTGCTCGTCCTTCAAGACGCGAGTTACGAAAGGAACAGCATGAGAACACTACAATGGATGCAGATCGCCGCCATGGCTTCTAGCTTCGGCCTCGTCGGCAACGCGATCGCTGCCGATGCCGGCGACGTCACGCGACAGATTCAGGACAACGGCACGCGGCAGATGCAAGACAACGATACGCACAATGGCCGGATGGATTCTGTGGGAGGAAGCGAACGCATGGACAACAACACCAACCGCGCTGATTTCGACGCGTGGATGCATGATTATTCGGGGAAGCATAATGGCCGTATCACACGTCAGGAATATCTGGACCAGATGGGAGAGCGTTGGGATCGGCTCGACACCGAACATCGCGGCTACTTGACTCCCGAGCAGGCACGCGGTATTTACTACGGGCGCGACGCGAAGGGTCAGTAAGCTTTCAGAGCGTGCAAAGTGGTAGACGAACGGCTGCTGTCATTGGCGGCCGTTTTTCACGTTGTAGATTATGACAGCGCCGTCCAAACCGGCATTCAGGGCGTCGCACCGATGTCGCGGCCGATTGCTGCCGATCTCAAATTCGTTTCAGGAGCATGGTGATGCTGGTGAGCTCCACGAAGCCGAGGAAATTGCTCGCGTAGTACTCCCAGCGGGTAACCAGCCGCCGCTTCCTCCGTAGCCATGCGAAGAAGCGTTCCATCAACCAGCGACGTGCATAGCGGCGCAAGCGCCGTCCGTCCTGTGTCTTGAGTGTGCGATTCGACCGATGCGACGAAATCATCACTACGCCTTGCTGCTTCAGCGCCTCGTGCAGCACGTCGCTGTCATACGCCTTGTCGCCGATCAGGTTCTCCGGCTTCGCCTCGATCATGTAGAAAAGGGAGCGAGGGTACCGAGCCAAGGGTTCGAATTGCCGCGCGCCGCAACGTCCCCAGCGCGATCACGACCGCGATTTCAGACGATCGTGACCGACGATCCGAGCAACTTGACCGCGGTCTCCGACGCAACCGAAAAACCAGTCAGCTGCCCATAAACGGCGTGCCCCGGAATACGGATACCGGGAAGTTGTTGGGACGTGGCCGAGCCGCCCTTGATGTTCCAATGCACTACGAACCGTTCATTGAAGATGTCCCGCAGGAAACCAACACCAGAATGATTCCAGTCTAGCCAACAGGTTGCGGCTCGATATTCAGATATTCCGTTCTGATCGACTTCGAGTACCGGCTCTATCTTGGGGTGAAAACGATTATGGCCCAGGTGCGGCTGATCTGACAGAGGCTTGTTACGATCAATTTGTATCTCGCGCATAGACTCTCCTCGAGGGCTGTCCTCGTATGGCTGATGAAAATCGGTCGCTTAAGCTGCAATCATCAACTTCTGGGACTTCCTGCTCGAAGCTTAGATTCATCTAGATGAATGGCGGCACCATTCGGCTTTCCGTCGTCGACCCGCAGCGTGTCGTGTAGCGTTCTTAAGGAGCGGCGTTCGAAAGCGCTTCAAGCGCCGTCTCGAAGCAGGCGCGCGGCGCGTGTCCGAATCCGGCCCCGATTTGCCCGACGCCCGGCTCGCGGTGTGCGATGCCCGTGTTGAATATCGGCTCGATGCCTCGCTTGACCACAAGCCTTGCGTCAATGGCGAGAGGCGCGCCGCGGAATCCGAGCGCCGGGATCGTAAAGCGCTGGTGCTCGGCAAGCGTGATCGAATACATCTGCTCCGACAAGCGTTTTGCCTCCTCAGGCGTACCGCCGACATAGCGCGACAGTGCAGGCGCCGCCGCCATCGCGAACGCCCCCAACCCGAACGCTTCGGCAATCTCGCTATCACCGATCACCGGATTTGCGTCGTCGGGACCGTAATTCTCGAAGTATCGGCCATGAATCGTCGGCAGCGGCGCAGTGCACCATCGATCGCCGAGTCCGCTGACCTTGACACCGAAGCGCACACCGTTGACACACATGCAGGTTACGACTGTCGAGCCGGGGATGTGCGCTGCCGACGCAAGGGCGCACTTGGCAGCTGCCATCGTCATAGGCAGGAAGAAGATTTCGTTCTGTGCGATGAATCGCAGCCCACGTGTAGTCTGTTCCTTGCCGAAATCGGCTTCCACGATAAATGCGGCGATCGCGTTGAGAAATAGCGCGGACGCCGCCTTCTGACGGCTGTGACCGTCGTCCCCCATGTGCAGCGCCTGCGCGAGAAGCGCGAAGAGATCGACGCCCTTGCACAGACGCACCGCACTGCCAAGCAATTCCGCGAACTCTCCTTCAAGCCATGCGAGCCGCGCGAGCGTGTTCGCGTCGTTCGCGCCATATCGAAGCGCTCGTCCGCGCCCCTCGTTCAACGCTGCGAACGCTCGAACGCCGGACTCACGGTTCTCCACCACTAAAAGCGGCGTGCGGGCATTGATGACACCTCCGTAGGTCGCAAGCGCGTTAACGTCGTTCGCCGGACGAAGCTCGATGGCTCCGCTCGCGGCTGCCGCTTCGGCGGCCGTGAGGCTCGAGGCCTTGCCGAGTTGTAGAAGCGTGCCCGCGATGGCACCACGCAAGGCGCCACACGCTTCGGCCCAGTTTGTAAGCGGGGGGCCGGCGTGCAGCAAGGCTTCCCCGATGCCAGGAATCACCTCGCCCGCCGGACGGACGTCCACGAGGAAGGCTTGTGCCGATGCAATGCGATGAAGAGCCTCGGCATTGGCCGCATCGACATTCACCGCGCTATCCCCATTAGACAGACCTTACCCCTTGACGATCAGCGCAACCCCATCCATGCGAAATCGGCGCGCGGCAGCGCCGCGGCCGCTAGGTCCTTTTCGATGCCCTGGCGGCAAACGTCGCCCGCAGGGCATCTTCAGCGGCCTCAAGGGAAACATCGATGTCCGGTTCGGTGTGACTGTAGCTGATGTGGTTCCGTTTCAGATTCATAGGCATCTCGAAGACATTACGCTTCGCTAGTTCTTGCCGGTAGCGGACGTACATCGCTGCATCGTTATCGAGCAGCGCGTCGTAGCTCTCAATCGCGCGCTCGGACATGAAGTAGAGTGTGTAGACGGAGCCAAAGCCCGCGACCGTGCACGGATAGCCGTTGCGCTTGACGATCGACTTGAGGCCGTTTCGCATCCTTTCGCCCAGATTGAAGATGTGCTCATGGACATCACCGGTCGCGAGGCATTCGATCGTGGCGAGCGCCGCCGCCACGCAACTCGAGTGACCGTTAAACGTACCCGAGAAGAAGACGTCGCCGCCGACTTGCGTGTTGAAACGCTGCATCAGCTCGCGTTTGCCGCCGATCGCCGCAATAGGGAATCCGTTTGCGATCGCCTTGCCCATCGCCGTAAGGTCGGGGGTTACGCCGCAAATCGCCTGATAGCCGCCGATATTGTGCCGAAAACCGGTGATCACCTCGTCGAAAATGAGGATGATTCCCTCGCGGTCGCAGATCGCTCTCAGGCCTTCCAAGAACGACTGCTTGGGCAGGATGCATCCAACGTTATGAGGGATTGGCTCCAGAATAATCCCGGCGACATCGCCTGGATTATCGCGAATCGCCCGTTCGACGCTGTCCAAGTCGTTGAAGCGGCATACGAGCGTGTGCTCGACCGCTTCGCGCAGCATACCGGCCGATCCCGGGTCCCATTTGTTGACGACCTGAGATGAGCTGATCACGTTGCGCAACACATAGTCGAACCACCCGTGGTAGCAACCCTGAAACTTGATGACCTTGCGTCGTCCGGTTGCAGCGCGGGAAAGCCGAACGGCGTGGAACGTCGCCTCCGACCCGGTGCAGCAAAGTAGAACCTGTTCGACCGACGGCACGTGCTCCACGATCTTTTTCGCGAGTTCGACTTCGAGGTGCGTCGTCGTGACGCCATATAGATCACTCTCCCGCACCGTGTCAATCACGCGGTCGACGACCGCTGGATAGCAATGGCCTAGGATGATTGGCGCGAAAGCGGCGTGATAGTCGATGTATCGCTTGCCGTTTTCATCCCATAGATAGGCGCCCTGAGCCCTTCGGATGCAAAGTGGGGGGTCGGCGATGCGGATCGCCGACCCAACGCCTCCGGGGATGAAGCGCTTCGCCTCTTCGTGCAAACGCACGTTGGCGTCCTGCGCTGTCTCGGTCTCGATGACGGCGACTGTCGTGCTCATGGGATTCGTGCTCCTGATCGAACGCGCGCGGGTCGCATGAGTATCGCAATCGTTTGAGTGTATGTCAAACGTTTGAACGCACGAAACGAAACCCGTTGCCAACGCGACCTATGTTCAGAACGTCGGGGGCGTATTGATCCAGACGACGCGGGCGGTCACCTGGCCTGGATTGCGATACGTGTGCGGAATAGTCGAAGGAAAGAAGAACGAGTCACCGCGGCCAAGCGAGTACTTCTTTCCGCCAACGCAGAGTTCGAGTCGACCTTCAAGAACGTAGCCGCACTCCTCGCCTTCGTGCTGCAAAACGCCGCCGCTATTGCCACCCGGCTCCATAACGAATACGAAGCCTTCCAGAAGGCGTCCCTCGCCGAACGGGACCATGATCTCCGCCTCGATGCCATCCCATTCGGATATCGACTGCACCTTGCCTGCGATCGGTCTCTCGCGCTGGCGGCGAACTACCTGCGTAGGCAGTTCCTCCATGGCGAAAAGCGCCGAGATGCTTGTGTCAAGCGCCTGCGCGATACGGTGCAGGGTCGACAACGATGGGCCGACGCTGTTGGTCTCGATCTTCGAGATAAGACTTACCGACAGTCCGGTTGCGTCGGCCACGTCCTGGAGTCGCCAATTCTTTAGCCGGCGCTCGCGACGCAGGTGAAACCCGATGCGGATTCGTGTATCGATGGGCTTCGACGCGGGTTGCGTCTTCGGCTTGCCTCTCGATACGACTTTCCTCTTGAGGATCGTGAGATCGAGCTTATGCGCTTCGTCGGTCTTGTCCATGACGCCGGTTTCCGGTGCGGCCCTTTACGCCATTCGGCCAGCGCGGCGCGACCTCCGCTGATCAAAGCAGCGGTAAGTCGCGGCTGCGCCGTAGTGAACCTATCTTAAACCTCTGCGCGCCTTTCGCGCTTCCGCTCTGCGGCACAGGTATTCAACCGTTTTCCTATTTTGCAACTATTGACATCGAATAAAACCCTCGCTAGTCTGCCGATCGCCCGGGGCACAGGAAGCGTCGGTTTGCGCTTCGACGATGGCGCACGACGCAATCGCTTTTACTGGCAGCCGGGAAAGACGGTCGTTCTTCCCTCTAGTTGCCGCAGTTCTCGCGGATACGTTCGCGCGATTCACCTACAGGAGGCGGAAATGCTCGGCAGGAAATTATTCACCGGCTTCGTGCTTGCCATCGCGTGCATGGCGACTGCAGCACTGGCGCAACAAGCGCCGGCGCCGGGGCAGGAGTCCATCCTTCAGAAAGTCCAGCGAACCAAGGTCATTCATGCCGGATACATCCCGTATCCGCCGTTCGTCCTCGTCGACCCGAACACCAAGAAGCTGAGCGGATACTTCATCGAGCTCATGGACGCGATCGTCGACAACATGGGCCAAGGGGTCAAGATCGAGTACGAGGAGACCACGTGGGGCACGATGGTCGTCGGGGCACAAAGCGGCAAGTTCGACATCGTCGTTTCGGGCGTCCTAAGCACGATTCCCCGCTCGATGCAGGTGACCTTCACGCGGCCGGTTCTGCTGATCGGGCTGAGCGCCGTGGCGAAGGCAGGCGACAACCGCTTCAAGACTGAGGCGGACCTGCGCAAGCCGGGACTGACGATAGCGGTAACGGCAGGCGAGATCGGCCACAGTTATGCACAAAAATATCTGCCGGGTGCGAAGCTGACGGTGCTCGACACGCCCGACATCACACGACCAATGCTCGAGGTCCTATCGGGGCACGCCGATATCGGGATTGCGGACTCGATCAGCGTGTCGAACTTCGTCGAGGCGCATAGGGGGCAGGCGGTCAACGTGTTCGCCGAGCACCCGCTGTTCGTCTACGGGTGTGGATTGCTCCTGCCACGCGATCTGCAATGGAAGGACTTCATTGACCAGGCGATCGACTTCCTCGAATACTCCAAAGTCCTGGACCGGCTCGAGCAGAAGTACAAAAAGGGCCAATCGGAGTGGATCTCGCTCAAAAAGAACTATTGAGGACACGCAGCGATACCCGTCGGGAACGCCCCGCTTTCGACTCGGAGTGAATTCCTGGCCGTTCGGGTCGACGCCCGATCCGGAAGCGTGCAATAGAGAGCGTCGGTCGAGGACACTCCTACATAACTCACAAAGGACAAGCGGTGGCCTACGATTGGCAGCTCGGAGTGCTCATCCAGTACTGGCCGGCATTCGTGGCCGGTCTCGTCATCACGTTGAAGCTAACGATCGTCTCGATCGTCGCGGGAACCGCCATCGGCTACGTGCTCGGCGTGCTGCTTTCGACGAAGTCCGCCTATCTGAAGCCCGTACGGTATCTGATCGCCATCTATAGCGCACTGCTCGGCTGGCTGCCGCTACTCGTGCTGATCGTGTGGATGTACTACTTTCTGCCGGTGCTCTTCAACATCAAGTTCGACGGACTCACCGTTGCGTACATCGGCCTGTCGCTCAACCTTTCGGCGTTTATCGCGGATGTCATCCGGGGCGCCATTCAAGAAATCCCCCGCTCCTACATCGACGCCGGCAAGGCGATCGGCATGCCGTTTTCGCTCATCCTGAGACGCATCATCTTCCCCGAGATCGTGCGCATTTCGCTGCCTTCGATGGTCGCGCTGTACATCAATCAGTTCAAGTGGACGACGCTTGCGTCGGTCCTCGGTGTTAGCGAGCTCTTACATACTGCCGACACGATCATGATCCAGACGTATCGCTCGCTCGAGTCGTATACGGCGATCGCCATCATCTACCTCGTCATCGTGGGTCTCGCGAACTTGATCTATGTGCGCATGCAACGGATGCAATTCTTCAGGCAGCGGGCATGAAGCGATGAACGAGCTCTTTCGCCTCGAAGACGTGACTGTCGGGTACGGAACGCAGGTGGTGCTAAAGGGCTTCAACCTGGTCATTTACGACCGGGAGCGCGTCGCAATCTGTGGTCCGAGCGGCACCGGCAAGAGCACCCTACTGCGATGCCTGAACCTGCTCGAGCGTATCCAGCGCGGCACGATCTATTTTCGCGGCACCAAGATCATCGAGGCGCGCAACGGCAGGGTGAAGGTGCTGGTCGATGAGAACGTCCACCGGTCGCGCGTAGGTATCGTCTTCCAGGAATTCAACTTGTGGCCGAACAAGACGATTATCAAGAACATTACCGAGGGTCCGATTTATCTCAAGAGAGTCGCCCGGGCCACCGCGACTGCACGCGCGAAGGAGCTTTGCGCGCTCGTCAACGTGAACCCATTCCACAGCTCATCGGAAAACGGCAAGAGCGCTGCCAAATATCCCTCTGAGCTGTCCGGCGGTCAGCGCCAGCGTGTCGCGTTGGCAAGAGCGCTGGCGATGGACCCGGAAGTGCTTCTCCTGGACGAGATCACGTCGGCCCTCGATCCGCCGCTCGCCGCAGAGATCCTGCGATACCTTAGGAAGATCAACGAGTCGTTTCACATTCCGATGATTCTCGTCACTCATCACGTCGAGTTCGCGCGGTCGCTCGCGACCCGCCTGCTGTTCATGAAGGAAGGCAATGTCGTCGTCGACACGCCGGCCGAGAAGCTCGACCGGTACTACGATCACGTGGATCTGAAGGAGTATCTCGAGCCAATGGGAGAAGGTGCCGAGTGATCGCGCGCGCGGGATGCCTGTCCACTTACTTGCATGACACCTGCAGTTGAACCCGAGGAGATACACGCCATGGCGCTTCAGTTCAAGGAGATCATCGATTTAGGGCACGAGTATTTCAACGGCATGCTGAACATCGGGGGACCGATGGTCGCGTTTTGGCCCCTGGAGACGCATGAGCACTATCATCAGATTACGGGCGGCAAGCTGTCGATGGAAGGCCGCATGATCCTGATGCCCGAGCATTGCGGAACGCACATCGATGTGCCGCGGCACTTCGTCCCCGGCGGTGCGGACATCAACGCCATTCCGCTGGAGACCCTCATCCTCCCTGGTCACCTGCTCGACCTCACACACCGCAAGAACGGCGAGGCGATTACCGTGAAAGATCTCGAGCGTGCGGAGGAGAAGTCCGGAAAGCGCATCGGCCCGGGAACGGCAACGATCTGCTGGACCGCGTGTGACAAGGATTGGGGCAAGCCCAATTTCACGATGTCGCGGCCTTTCCTGCCGACGGATTCGGCGCAATGGTTGGTGGATCGCAAGGTCACGCTGTTTTGCACGGATCTAGTCGGGATGGACGACCCTGACGAATGGTGGTGGCCATCGCACAAGATATGGCTCGACGCTGGGATCTGCATGGTTCAGCAGCTCTGCAACCTCGACAAGCTTGTCGGTAAGGAATTCCTCTTCGTATGCCTGCCACTGAAGATGCGGGACGGAACCGCTTCGCCCGTGCGTCCCGTGGCACTCGTCAGCTGAGAAAATCGCATGAGCTTGCAGATCATTCAGCCGAAAGCAGTTCATGACACTACGGCCTATGCATATGCCCACGCGGTACGCATGGCAGACCTCATTTTCGTTGCTGGCCAGGTGGCGCGGGATGTCGACGGCAATCTCGTCGGTAAAGGCGATGTTCGCGCTCAGACCGAGCAGGTGTTCAAGAATCTGCGCGCGGTGCTTGAGGCTGCTGGATCCGGAATGCACAAGGTTGGCAAGGTGACAGTCTTCATCACGCGGCTCGAGTACCGGCCGATCGTCCACGAGATTCGCTCTCGCGTTTTCAAGGAGGCGGGACACCTTCCAGCAAGCACGCTCGCGGTGGTCGCAAGCCTCGCCGATCCCGAGTGGCTGGTCGAAATCGAGGCGGTTGCCCTGGCATAGGGCGTGATTTTTCGGCGATAGCATTCGTCGCGTGTGACGTTGCGAACGTGGCGGCCACAACGCGGACGATGTGAACCCGGCGGTCGTTGCACGCCGCCGGAAGCCCTACGGGTCTCCCGATTCGCTTGTAAGTGCCCGTGAAGGAGATGTAAAACCGGTGCCGATATAAGAAGTGGTCGCGGTAGGGACGGTGGTTACCCACCGCCCCCCGCACAGATCCGTACGTGCGGGATTCCCGCATACGGCTCTTGCCTAAGGTCGTGACGCGTGAAAGCGCGCCTCCGGGTAAGAATGAAGCTTGCGAGCGCACGGTATGAAGCGGAGGGCAAGCCGGTTGAATCGGTCCCACGATAGCCGATGGCGCTGACTACGTCGAAGCAGAGCGTGCCGCCATGCGCGGCACACCTCACTGCGGAAGCCGTCAAGCCGTTCGAGATTCGTCGGAACAGCGTGATAGTTGTAGTATCCCTGTACCACGCGATGCAACCAGCGACCGACAGCGGCGACGGACTCGTGCCGCCGGCGGAGCAGCGTTTGCCGGATGGACAGCAGCGTCGCCCGCATGCGCTTCTTCGCCGTGAGGCGAACGATCTGAAACCGGCCCAGCCGGTCCCGGCCGCAACAGTGTGTGAACCCAAGGAAGTCGAACGTGTCCGGCCGGCGCTGACCTCGACGCTGTCGATTCGTTGCGGCAAATCGACCAAACTCGATCAGCCGCGTCTTCTCGGCATGCAAGGGCAGGCCAAACTGGGCAAAGCGTTCCTGCATGGCTGCCAGGAAACGCCGTGCCGTCTTCTCGCTCTCGAATCCGAACACACTGTCGTCAGCGTAGCGAACAACGATGACATCGCCACAACCGTTCCGGCGACGCCATTGATGCACCCAGAGGTCGAACACGTAGTGCAGGTAAATGTTCGCCAGCAGAGGCGAAACCACGGAACCCTGTGGCGTGCCCTGCACGGCCGGAACCCGGACGCCGTTCTCGACCACGCCCGCTTTGAGCCATTTACGGATCAGTGATAGCACCCGCGGGTCCGCGATCCGGTGTTCCAGAAACCGAAGCATCCACTCATGATCGATCTCGTCGAAGAATGAGCGGATGTCGGCATCCAGTATCCAGTTCACTTTCCGGCTCTTGAGTGCCACCGTGAGTGCGTCCAGCGCATCGTGCTGGCCGCGGCCACGACGGAACCCATACGAGAACCCGAGGAAATCCTCTTCGTAGATCGCGCTCAGCAGCGTAGCTACCGCCTGTTGCACGATCTTGTCCTCCAAGGAGGCGATGCCGAGTGCGCGCTGTCGCCCGTCCGCTTTGGGGATGTACACCCGCCGCGATGGTTTGACACGGTAGCTGCCGGATTGGACTTCCCAGTGCAGCGCGTGCACCCGCTCGTAGAGGACCGACTCGTATTCTCGCCACGTCATGCCGTCCACACCGGCCGCCGCGTTTCGCTGGAGCGCATAGAAGCTCTCCACCAAGAGCGATGGCGTGACGTGATGCAGCAGTGCCGTGAACCGCACTCGCTTGTCCCGGCGAGCAACTTCGCGCACGCCTTCCAAACCCATCGACGCGCGATTGCTCCGGCTCTGCGTCCGGGGCGCGGGGATCTGGTCGACGTTCCCTTTGGCTGCGTCCCTTCCCTCGACCACCTCCGCGGGAGACTTCCCCTTGTTCGGCAGCTTCATCGGTACTATGGACACATCCGACTTCTCATCCGCATTGACGGCAGGATTGCGGCGATGAGCCTTGCCTGCCCCGCCCGTCAAACGGCCCGGGCACGAATGAGATCTCCCAGCTTCTGTGCAAGAGACTTCCCGACATGCGCAGGGTCTTCGACCGCGCGGGATCAGAGCATGACTGGCGATTGGCGCCATGCTCCATGTAGCCTTCCGCTTCGCTTAACAGCGTCGGCATCCCGGATTCCTGATTTCGCGGCTCAATGGCTGGCCTGCCGGTTCCCCTGTCAACGCTTCAGTAGCCGCCTCGCGACGACCACCGCATGACTCGGGGCCAGAACGGATCGCTACTCCTTTCCTGTATCGAACTTGCATCGACTGTCTCTTGCCAGCTTCGCTGGCGCACTAAGCGTCCGGTGATCACCACCTTGATTTGACGCCTTCCGACGGGTCAACATGGCGTCCGCTTCGAAATAGGCGGACGCTTATGGCGCGAGAGGCACAAGAGCAGCAGGACCGATCTATTACGTCGAAGCGCCGGCGCGTTTGGCAGCCGAGTGTCGCGGCATAACAACAGCGTAACGATGTCGCGAACGCTGTGAATTGCGCGCGCACACGGCGCAGACGAGCTGCATTACAGTCGCGGCCATGGCCCTGTCGCTCGATCAACTTCCCGATGATGTTGCGACGCTGAAGCGCCTGCTACTCGAGCGCGATGCCGAGGTGATGCAGCATCGCACCGAGCTCGAACTGCAGCGCGGCGAGGTGCTGGACGCGCGGTTGCTGATCGAGAAGCTTAAGTTGCAGATCGCGCAGCTCCGCCGTATCCAGTTCGGGCGGCGCTCCGAGCAGCATGATGCGCGCGTGCTGCAATCGGAGCTGATCGTAGAGGAGCTGGAGACGAGCTTGGCGGCGAGCCCCACGGTCGCTGCCGCGAGCCCATCGCCGTCGCCGCGCACCCGGCCGGTACGGCGACCGCTGCCACCAAACTTGCCGCGCGGGACGGTAACGCATGCGCCGGTGTGCCGCTGTCCCGACTGCGGTGGGGCCCTGAAACAGATCGGCGAAGACGTCGCCGAACAACTCGAGTTCATTCCCGAGCACTCAAGGTGATCTGGCACGTACGGCCGAAATTCGCCTGCGGCCGCTGCGCGACCATCGTGCAGGCACCGGCCCCGTCGCGTCCCATCGACAAGGGTATTGCCGGCTCGGGGCTGCTGGCGCACGTGGCGGTGTCGAAGTATCTGGACCACCTGCCGCTATACCGTCAATCGGAGATCTACGCGCGGCAAGGCATCGACCTAGAGCGCTCGACTTTGGCCGATTGGATCGGCGGGATCTCGCGGCTGGTGACGCCAATGGCCGACTTGATCGGCCGCTATGCGGTGACGGCGACCAAGCTGCATGCCGACGACACGCCGGTGCCGGTGCTCGATCCGGGGCGCGGCAAGACCAAGACCGGGCGACTGTGGGTGTACGTACGTGATGATCGCCCCGCGCGCAGCAACGGATCCACCGGCGGCGTTTTATCGTTACACCGCCACGCGCGAGGGTGCGCATCCACGTGCCGTCTGAAGAGCTTCCAGGGCACGCTGCAGGCCGACGGCTTCAGCGGGTTCGATGGCTTGTATGTCGACGGGCGAGTGCGCGAGGCAGCGTGCTGGGCGCATGCCCGGCGCAAGGTTTACGAGCTTTATGCGGCGCACAAGTCCCCTTTGGCTGAGGAAGCGCTCAACCGCATCAAGGCGCTGTACGAAATCGAAGCCGTGGTCCGCGGGCAACCGTCGGACGAGCGAAAGCGCGTGCGCCAGGAGCGTGCCGGTCCGTTGCTCGATGCGTTGCAGCGTTGGTTGCTCGACACGCGAGCCAAGGTGTCGGTTAAATCGGACCTGGCCGCTGCGATCCATTACGCGCTCAAGCGCTGGACGGCGCTGACGCGCTATTGCGACGACGGCGGCATTGAGATCGACAATAACGCCGCGGAACGGACCTTGCGCGGCCCGGTGCTGTCGCGCAAGAACTTTCTGTTCGCCGGCTCCGACGCTGGCGGGGAACGCGCGGCAGTGCTCTACACCCTGCTTGAGACCGCTAAGCTGAACGACCTCAATCCGGAAGCGTACCTGCGCTTGGTGCTCAAACGCATCGCCGAGCATCCGATCAATGCGTTGCACAAATTGCTGCCCTGGACGGTAGCTTCGCACATTGCCGGCGCGGAGCAGCGGCTCGCGGCCTGACGCTCGTGACCACCGCGCGACGATCCACGGCAAAGCCGTTGCTCCGCTATCGGCTGCACATCGAACTCGCTCGAATCAAGCCGTTGATCTGGCGGCAGGTGTGGGTTGAAGGACACATGCACCTGTTGCAGCTGCATCACATCACCCAGGCAGCGATGGGTTGGACTGATGCCCATCTGCACGACTTCACCATTGCTGGGGTCCGTTACAGCATTCCGCGTGACGATGATCCCGACGACTTGCCTGTCATCGACGAGCGAACTATCCGCCTCGACCGAGTGCTCAAAGTAGGCTTGGCCTTCGAGTACCAATACGACTTCGGCGACAGCTGGATACATGTCGTTCGCGTCGAGGAGGCAAAGAAGATCGACGAACCGCACGGTGCCGCGTATGTCGAGGCCGGCGCACGAGCCTGCCCGCCAGAAGACAGCGGCGGAGCCGGTGGCTACCAGGACTTCCTCGCTGGCTTGGCCGCTGACCCGCGGGACGAAGAAGTCGTTTCGTTCCTGCAATGGGCAGGGGAGGACTTTGATCCTGATCGTTTCGACCGCCACGCCGCCAACGCAGCGCTGCTTCGAATGGCTTGGAACGCGTGGGGCAGGAAGTAACCCGACCTCAACCAACGCTGCCATGCAAGGTGGTGATTACCGGACGCTTACGCCGGAGCTACGCTTTTTTCCAGAGAAATTGCCGAATGATCGAAGCGCGTGACCGGATGGTGTTCCGTCGCTACATCCTGACCCTGCAATACCTACGCTTCGTCAACTTCCGCGAGAGGAGCGCGTCAGCGGTGGACGCCGCACGAGCATTGTCGCGAGCAGCGGCGGAGTTCGAATTGAGAGCGAATGAGGCAACACAGCTGCGCAGTGTGGCGACGCGCATGCGCCATATCGCCGTCTTGTTAGGACTGGAAGACCAACGGCGGGTTTCGGGTAAATTGAGCGACGACCCTCAATGTCCGGATCTGGCCGATCCCGGACAACCAGCCACGAAGTACGAAGTACTTCGTTCGAGGGCGGACACGAGCGAGCGCATTTCCAAACCTCGAGGTTCGATACCGCAACGTTCTCAGCAGCGAGTACTTAGCATTCGCAACCCAGTATTGGATGGGGTGCTTGTTCGACGTTCGAAGCACTCAGTACGGAGTACCGAGCACTCGGTACGAGGTACGGCCAGTCGGCTCTGTGAGCTGATTGAGTTTCTCGCGTCCTTATAGAAGGAACGTTCGCCAATTTCCGAGTACGGCCAGAAGCGGACGGTCAACGTCGCATTTGCTTCATTGCTGAGAAGCCCATTCTGAAACTCGGCCGTTGAGCGCTCACTGAAGTCCCAAGATTGGCAGAGTCCCGCGTCGGCTCTGTTCGATGCGCGCACCACGACCGCGTCTCACGGAATAGGTCAAAGCGGACCGATTACGCCTTTGACTTAAGAAATGCGTTGCGCAGAAAAACCGCGATCGCCGCGGTGTCATTGAAGCAACCGGCGGAAATGTCGCGATCTCCCTGATTCCGATCGGGTTGACCGACATCTTCGGCTTCGGCAATCTGCCGATCGTGAAGCGATCGCCTGTGACACGATCCCCGGAATGCTTCGCTTACGCGGTGATGAACAAGCGCGCGACGGCGAACAGTACGATCAGCAAGACGATGCCGAGGCCGAGGCTCCATCCGATCAATTTCTTCTCGATCGGAAGGAGCGGCTCGTACGTCATCTTCTGAATTTCTTCCGAAATCTTCGTGTCTTTCAGCACGCGGGCCACGATCGAACCTCCTTTCAACCGGCGGCCAGGGGCGGCTTGACCCCGGCGAAAAACACCAACGAAATGACGAGGCCTGCCCAGATAATGAATCCGAATAGACACACGAGGTAGACGGCCGCGAGCCGGCCGATGCCTTCCTCCCAGAGCTTGCGGAAGTTCGACATCACACCGATCGTGAAGAACGTTAGCACGAAGAAAATGCCGCGGAACGTGTTCGCCTCGCCCATCGCGGCCTTGACCTTGCCGAGAAACGCAGGCGATGCGCCGAGCGCCAGCAACAGGATCAGCACGAAGGTGATCACGTAACCGATGATGAACTTGGGGAAGCGCTGCCAGATCTCGCCGGCGCGGGCGACGTTGCCTTCGCGCACTTCGATGTGCCGGGTCCAGATGTAGGCAAGGACGAACGCCCAGAGGCCGATGAAAATATCGATGAAAACCTTCACGGTCGCGGCCGTGCCGAGGATCCAGCCCTTCTGGTAGTTGATCCCCTCAGCGGCCGACTTGGCGAGGATCAGCGATTCGGTGATCGCGCCGCTCGCGACCGCCGCGCCGTCGGTCTTCACAGAAAGCGCCATCCACGCACCCGCCGCGAGCGGCTCGTGGGACAGGTACGTCTGCGCGACGAACGGCAGGAACAGCAGTTCGACTACGGCGAAGACGACTACGAGCGACGACACCATGATTGCGACAACGGGCCGCGCGCGAATCGCCGCGCCGGTAGCGATAGCCGCCGACACGCCACAAATCGAAATCCCCGATGCCAGCGGCGCCGCCCATTCACGGCTGAACTTGAACCACACGCGGGCGACGTAATAGACAACGGACCAGAAGATCAGGTACGCGACGACAATCGCGGCAAGGCCGAGGAACATGAGCGATGTCGCGAGGCTCAGCTTCTCGGCCGCCGTTACGCCGAGAAAACCGCCGAGGATGACGATCGCGGTCTTGACGTAGAGCTCGGGCCGCACCGCCTCGCGCATCCAGTCGGCGAAACCGGGGAAGAAGTTGCCGACGACGAGCCCCCCAATCAAAGCCACGATGAAGCCGCCCTCGTTCGTCAACTTGAGCGACCAGGTGATGCCGAACTTCTGCATGTCAGCGGGCGTGTTCACCGCGAAGTTCGCGATGCTGCCGATGATCCAGCAGGCGTACGCGATCCAGAAGACGGCAGTGAAGCCGAGCGCGAAGCGCTTGACGTCGGCCTTGAGCGCCGCCGCGCCGAGCGTCATCACGACCAGTAGCGCGACGTACGTGACGATCAGCGAGCCGACGCCGCCCAGGCCCGCGTAGGCTTTCGAGGCAGGCGAAAGCGCCTTCAAAAGGTCGTTCCAAACGCTCGTGGTGACGACCCATCCCAGCAGGTCGGCATTGACAAGCAGGCCCAACGAAAGCACGAAAACGGCCAGGCCGATCCAAAGTGATAACCAGTCCTCGCTTATCCCTTGCACTCCCTGATTCATCGTGCCTCCCGGACGTCGGATGCGACAGACGAAGGCCCCGCGTTTTTCTTGTTTGCGGGGTGACATACGATACCCTTTGAGCATCGGCTTTGCCAGGGGGCATCGGGCCGCGAGTAAAGCAGCTTTCCGGTACACGAAGATCTGAAAGTCATAGCACCTTCGAACGGCCGCTAATCGCGGGCTTTTGCTACATCGCTAGAAGCTACAAAGTACGACGTTCGAAGTGCGGCGGGCAAGCGCGGCGTGCGAAGTACTTCGCGCAGCGAACGCGAACGTCCCCATTCGACCCTGAAGCGGTCGGTCGTCCGGTCGAAGTCACGCTACCAGCTGGAGGGCGGCCAGTTGAATCGCCGAACTGCCGATCGCCATTCCGCGCTTATGTCAATGCAGGGCCTGCCGAAAGAAATCCAGCACTTGGGTATTGAACTCCTCGTGGAACGCCTCGCGGTCGAAACCCGGCGGGTCCGTGCAAATGTCCTGTGCGCCTCGAGCCAGTTCGTCCGAACAGGGAGGCAAGAACGAAAAGTGCTGGGCGTTTGGAACGGTGCGGAAATCCGGCTTCACTGGCAATTCGTCCGCGACAGCAGCCACGCTCTCAGGCGTCACCCGGTCACCGACACGCTCGGAACGCCAGAGCTGAATCGGAACCCGCACCTCGTCAAAGTCTTCGTGAAGAAGACACTCAGCAGATCAGCAATGACCAACGCCTTGATCCGCCTGTCATGGACCAAAGGCGCGACCTTGCCTTCGCGAACGTCCTCGCAGATCGTGCTGGTCTGGCCCACACACATCCCTTCGTCCCGGCCGAATCGAGGATTGGCACCAGCCAGGACGAGTCCCGTGTACCCGCCTCGTGAGAAGCCCCGAACAGGCCGATGCGATCCCGATCGATGGTGGCGGCGTAGCTCCACGAGCCGAGCAGGTAGTCAATGAGCCGCTGAATGTCGGCCGGTCGTTCCACGAACACGGACAAGTCGTTAGAGCGGCTGCGGTCCTGTGCGTTGTCGCTGGGATGCGAGATGCCCTGGCCACTTCGACCCCCTTCACCGCCAGTTCCTTGAACTCCGCGGTGAATTCCTGCTTCGGAATCTTGAACATTTCGAACCCTCCATTTCGTCTATCCTATCCAAAGCCCCTTGGAAGACGAAATTATTGAGAATTCCGTAAATGTGTGACAACCGTTTGGGTATGCTGCACGTTATTCGAAGTGTCGTTACTTCGAAGGGTGCGCATGGCCACGAAACGGTACAAACGCGATTTCAAAGAGCTCGAAGCACGGCGTCGGCGTGGCATGCAGATGCTCGCGCGCGGGGTGATGCAGGCGGACGTAGCCCGCGCATGCGAGGTAAGCCGGCAGACGGTATCGATCTGGGCGAAGAAACTAGCCGGGGATCGGCAAGCGTGGCGGCGCCGGCCGCTAGGACGTCCGGGTTCCATGGACATGGAACAACGCAAGCAGCTCAGCAAGATGCTGATCGCAGGCGCTATTACCAATGGCTTCCCGACCGAGGTGTGGACGCTCGCGCGTATCGGCACACTGATCAAGCGCGAGTTTGGCCACGTGTTTGGCACCACGCACGTGTGGCGGATCGTGCGCGAGCTTGGGTTTTCGAGCCAGCGGCCGACCGGACGCGCCTTGCAGCGCGACGAGCGAGCCATCAAGGAGTGGAAGACCAAGCGCTGGCCAGCGCTAAAAAAAACGCCAAACGCCAGACCTGGGCCCCCAAAGGCTGCACGCCAGTCCTGCAATACAGCTTTACCTGGAAGCAGTTGTCGCTGATCGCTGGCGCCAGTTGCTGGCGCATCTACTTCCGCTTCTTCAACGGTGCCATTAAAGCGCCGCAACTGGTCGAATTCCTCCAGGCTCTGGCAGCGACGATCAAGGGCAAGCTGTTGATCATTTGGGACGGCTTGCCGGCGCATCGCAGTCGCCTGGTGCGCGAATACGTCGAGTCGCTGGACGGCCGCATCGCGCTTGAGCGCCTTCCCGGTTACGCCCCCGAACTCAATCCGGTCGAGTACCTGTTCGGCTATACCAAGCAACGCGAACTCGGCAACCTCTGTCTGGAAACGATTGCTGAAGTACGTCGTTACGCGACTCGCCGACTG
>DATGGP010000006.1:0-147941 GCA_035308425.1 Casimicrobiaceae bacterium
CGCGATGGCGATCGTGCCGAGCCAGATCCACTTGCGACGCCTGCGCCGCCGGATCGGCGCGAGCTCGCGGTCGATGCGAAGTTTGGCGAGGTCCGGAGGCGTCGCGGTCATCAAACGAATTGCCGGCCAAGAGGGCCGGCGAGCACGCGATTTTACCCCGTCACGATCGAACGGAGATGCGGAAAAGGCGACCGGACGCACCGGCCGCTTCTTTCAATCAATGCGAGAGAAGATCAGCGCCGCTCGACGCGAAGAGCGTCCGGCGTGGAGGCTACCTTCGCAACTTTGGCCACCGGTGCATTCGCGCGATTGCTTCGATTGAGCAACGTCCACACGACGATCCAGTATGTGGCGAGCACGAGCAGCGGCAGGAGCGCGGGACGCGCGCGATAGCCGGTGAACGAAGCGATCAATCCGCCGAGCCGGCCCGAGTCGTCGAGAATGCGCGAGGTGTCCCACACGGGATCGACGAGCGACGGCACGATATCGAGCGCGATCAGCTTCTCGGTTCCTGACACAACGAGCGCGCCGGCGAGAAGCAGCAGTAGGATTTCGCTCACGCGAAAGAACATCCGCCACGAAAGCACGCGCGAACCCTGCTGCAGCAACCAGAACGTCGCGAAGGCAGCCGCCAATCCGAGCACGAGCACGATCGGAAGATGCGCGATGCCGCCCTTCTCCGCGCCGAGGCCGTAGAGGAAAACGACCGCTTCGGCGGTCTCGCGTCCGACGGCGAGCGCAACGACGATCAACAGTCCCCACCAGTTCGCGTTGCGTGCGTTTCGCGCCATGCTCGCTTCGAGGTCCTTCTTGAACGTGCGCCCGTGCTTGCGCATCCAGAACACCATCTGCACGATCAGGCCCGCGGCGACGAGCATCATCGCGAGCTCGAAGTAATCGAGCCCGGGACCTGCGAGATTGCTCATGATCCCGAGCATCATCAATGCGAGCGTGATCGCGAGCGCCGCGCCTGCCGCCACGCCGCCCCACAGGTAGCGCATGCCGATCGCGGCATCGGGACGCTGCCGAAGCCACGCGTAGAGAATGCCGACGACGAGCATCGCCTCGGCCGATTCGCGCCAGACGATGAAGAGTGCGTTGCCCACGGTCGTTGTCCGAAGCTTGGGGATTCGAACCGAGCATAGCAAAGCTCGGTGGCAATGTAAATAATAACGATTATCATTCCGCCGAACGGTCGCGCGGCGCGCAGTACCTCTGGGCGAACGGACTGGCGCGCACCCGGGCTCGGGCATCCGCGCCACGAAGCCGACCGACCGCTATCCGCCGTCCACCGGCGTCGGCGCCGCCGGCAACGGTGCGCTTCGCCGGCCCGCGAGCAGCGCCTGTGCGGCGACGAGCACCAGCCCGACGCCGATCAGCGCGATCCCCGTCCACTCGTTGCCCGCGAGCCGCTCGCCAAACACGGCCATCGACGAGAGCAGCGCGATGACGGGCACCGCGAACATGTTGAGCGAAGCGGTACCCGCGGGCAGGAAGCGCAGCACTTCCATCCAGATGAGGAATCCGCCGGCGGTAGACACGAGGCCGACGATGACGAGAAGCGCGACTTGCATGACGCTCCACTGCGTCGCGCTCACGTCGAACGCGAACGGCAGGATCGTGAGCGGCACGACGCCGATCAGCATCTGCCACGTGACGAAGCTCAGCATGTCGAAGCCGCGCTCGCGCTGGTAATACTTCATCGCGACGGTGCCCGCCGCCCAGCCGAATCCCGAAAGAACGGCCCAAAGCTTTGCAGTGAGATCGCCTTGCCACGCCCACGGCGCGACGACGAGCAGCAACCCGCCGAATGCGCATGCGATTGCTGCGATCTGCAGGCCGCGGACGCGCTCGTGCAGCACGAAGCGTGCGATCAAAAGCGTCCAGAACGGCATCGTGAACACGAGCACCGACGTTCGCCCCGCGCCGCCGCCCGCGACCGCCATCGTCGTCGCGCCGAAGTTCATCGCCGTCTGGAAGATCGCCGTCACGGCGACCGCGCGCCAACTGTGCGGCCAGAAGCGACCCTTGCGCGCGATCAAAACGCCAAGCAGCGCGAGCGCCGCGAGCCACGTTCGCTGCACGTTGAACGCGAGCGGATGCGCGTGCGCGAGCGCGGCCTTCATCGCGATCCAGTTGAATCCCCAGATCAGCGTCAACAGCGCGAGCGCCGTGTAGGCGCCGCGGCGCGACGAAAGCGCCAATTTCACGCCGGCGCGAGGAACGGCTCGATCAGTTTCGCGACCTGCTCCGACTGATCGTGATGCAGCATGTGGCCCGCATCGGAAACGGTGACAAGACGCGCGCCTGGCACGTGCGCGATGCGCTTTCGCACTTCGTCGAGACCGTCGGCGCCCGCTTCGCCTTCCGGATGCGCGGCGAGCCAGCGCGGAATCTCGGAATCTTCCGCCGCCACCCACAACACCGGCGCGCTGATTTGCCGCCACATCGCCAGGATCTCGTCCATCCGATACACGTGCGGAAACGGAAGCTTGTGCCGCGGATCGGAGACCAGTTTCGCGCGACCGTCGGGAAACGCCGCGGCCCAATGTCGCGCGAGAAAGTCCGCCTTGTCGCGAGGCAGCCGCGCGTTCTTCTTCTGCAAACGATCGGCGACCGCGTCGAGATTCGCGTAGGTGCGAAAGCCCGGCGGATTCGCGACCGCCGCGAGCCAGGCAGCCGCCTTGCGCGGCGCGGCGTCCGCCGATTCGGCCGGAATGCCGAAGCCTTCGAGCGACACGACGCAACGCACGCGCCCGGGACGCACGCCGGCGTAACCCATCGCGATGTTGCCGCCAAGGCTATGTCCGACAAGACGCGCGGGTTCGTCCGGTACGAAGTGCGTGAGCAGCGCTTCGAGGTCGGCAAAATAATCGTAGAACCAATAGCCCTGCGGTTGCCACGCCGAGCGGCCGAAGCCCCGAAGGTCGGGTGCGATCGCGTACCAGTCGCGTGAAAGTGCGTCGACGAGAAACTGGAACGATGCGCCGACATCCATCCATCCATGCAGCAAGACGAGCGGCGGCGACGAGGGCTCGCCCCACGTCTGCACGTGATGACGCGCGCCACGAACGTCGACGAAATGCGACGTCGCCGGTTTGACCGCTACTTGCGTTTGCAAAGCGCGAGACCGTCCTGCCAGCCGGTGCGATAGTTGGGGTCGCTGGCGAAACGCGCCGCATCCTTGCGCTCCGTGCCCGACACGCTCGCGCAACCATCGTAATAGCCTTGGCGATACTGCAACGGAAAGCCGGAGAGATTGACCGAAGGCGGCGGCGGCTCCGTGTTACGCGGAATCGGCGCGGCACTGGCCGGTGGGGTGGACGGCCCAGGCGGCGCCGTCGCGCAGCCGGCGACGAGGATCGCGACGCCGATCGCGAACGAAAGCGTGCGCGCAAGACGCTGCTCGCCCGGGGTCGATCGATGCATGACGGTCACGGAGAACGGGTCCGATCGCGCGCAGTTGGCAGAGTAAAATTCTAGCAGTCCGAAAAGCCATCGCTCCACGTTTCGCACGTCATGTCGCCGCCCGCCTTCGTTCATCTGCGCCTGCACAGCGAATTCTCGATCGCGGACGGCACGGTGCGGATCGACGATGCGGTGGACGCGGCGGCGAGCGATCGGATGCCGGCGCTCGCGTTGACCGATCTCGCGAACCAGTTCGGGCTCGTCAAGTTCTATCGCGCCGCGCGAGCGCAAGGCATCAAGCCGATCGCCGGCTGCGACATCTTCCTGGCAAACGCGCGCGAACCCCTGCAGCCGACGCGCGCGTTGCTGCTCGCCGCGACGCGCGATGGGTATCTGCGGCTTTGCGCGTGGCTTTCGCGTGCGTATCTTTCGAATCAGCATCGCGGGCGCGCGGAGTTCGACCGCGCGTGGTTCGACGAAGGCACCGACGGATTGATCGCGCTTTCCGGCGCGCGCGACGGAGAGATCGCGCAGGCGCTGTTGCAGGGCAACGACGCGAGCGCGACGCGGCTCGCGCGCGAATGGACAACATGGTTTCCAAACCGCTTCGCGCTCGAAGTGCAGCGCGCCGGCAACGCCGACGACGAAGCGCTCGTGCAGGCCACTGTCGCGCTCGGCGAAGCGCAAGGCATTCCGATCGTCGCGACGCATCCGATCCAGTTCCTGACCGCCGACGATTTCCGCGCGCACGAAGCGCGCGTGTGCATCGCCGAAGGTCATACGCTGTCCGACAGCCGCAGACCGCGGCGCTTCACCGGCGAGCAGTATTTCCTGACGCAGGCGCAAATGGCGCAGAAATTCGCCGACCTGCCGCAGGCGCTCGAAAACAGCATCGCGATCGCAACGCGTTGCAACCTGACGATTCCGCTCGGCAGGAACCACCTGCCGAAATTTCCGACGCCCGCCGGCGTATCGCTCGACGATCATCTGCGCGCGGAAGCGTCGCGCGGTCTCGCGCTTCGTCTTTCGCAGCTTTATCCCGACGAGGCCGAGCGCGCGCGCCGCCGTACGGAATACGAAGCGCGCCTGGACTTCGAGACCGCGACGATCGTGCAGATGGGCTTTGCCGGCTACTTCCTGATCGTCGCCGATTTTATCAACTGGGCGAAGCAGAACGGCGTGCCGGTGGGACCGGGGCGCGGATCGGGCGCGGGCTCGGTCGTCGCCTACTCGCTCGGCATCACCGATCTCGATCCGCTGCGCTACGCACTGCTCTTCGAGCGGTTTTTGAATCCCGACCGCATTTCGATGCCTGACTTCGACATCGACTTCTGCCAGGACGGCCGCGATCGTGTGATCGATTACGTCAAGCAGAAATACGGCGTGGAGTCGGTGTCGCAGATCGCGACGTTCGGCACGCTTGCGGCGAAAGCAGCGGTGCGCGACGTCGGGCGCGTGCTCGACCTTCCCTATTCGTTCGTCGACGGTATCGCGAAATTGATTCCGTTCCAGCCCGGCAAGACGGTCACGCTTCGACGACGTAAGGGCGAGCCCGAGCCGAACGTGATCTACGCGCGCGAAGTCGAGCCGCTGATCGACCAGCGCGAGGCCGACGAGGAAGAGGTGCGCGAGCTCTTGGCGCTCGCGTGCGAGCTCGAGGGCCTGCCGCGAAACGTCGGCATGCATGCGGGCGGCGTGCTGATCGCGCCCGGCAAGCTCACCGATTTCTGTCCGCTCTACGTGCAGCCCGGCGCGCAGGCGCCCGTGTCGCAGTTCGACAAGGACGACGTCGAGGCGATCGGGCTCGTCAAGTTCGACTTCCTGGGCCTGACCACGCTCACGATCCTCGACTGGACGCTTCGCTACGTGCGAAAGCTCGACCCGAGCTGCACGATCTCGCTCGAGACGCTGCCGCTCGACGATCCGGCCACATTCGACATCTTCCGCAAGGCGAACACGACCGCGGTGTTCCAGTTCGAATCGCGCGGGATGCGCGATCTCGTCGCGCAGGCGCAGCCGTCGCGCTTCGAGGACATCATCGCGCTCGTCGCGCTCTATCGCCCAGGGCCGATGGAGCTCATTCCGATCTACAACGCGCGCAAGAGCGGACGCGAGCGCGTCGAATATCTCGATCCTCGCCTTGCACCGATCCTGGAACCTACGTACGGCGTGATGGTGTACCAGGAGCAGGTGATGCAGATCGCGCAGGTGATCGGCGGGTACACGCTCGCAAACGCCGATCTGTTGCGTCGGGCGATGGGTAAGAAGAAACCCGAGGAGATGGCGCAGCATCGCGACATCTTCATCGCGGGCGCGGAGAAGAACGGCCTGTCGCGCGCGAAGGCGGGCCAGCTCTTTGATCTAATGGAGAAGTTCGCGGGCTACGGCTTCAACAAGTCGCACTCCGCCGCGTATGCGCTCGTCGCCTACCAGACCGCTTACTTCAAGGCGCACCATCCGGCGGCGTTCATGGCGGCGAACCTTTCGCTCGTCATGGACGACACGGACAAGCTGAAGACGCTCTACGACGACGCGCTCGCGCAGGGAATCGCGATCGTGCCGCCGGACGTCAACACGTCGGGCTATCGCTTCGAGCCGGTCGATGCGCGAAGCATCCGTTACGGTCTTGGCGGCATCAAGGGTACGGGCAGGACGGCGATCGATGCGATCACCGCGGCGCGCGAGCACGACGGCCCGTTCACCGACCTCTTCGATTTCTGCAAGCGCGTCGACAAGCGGCTCGTCAACCGGCGCGTCGTCGAGGCGCTCGTGCGCGCGGGCGCGTTCGACGCAATCGATGCGCGACGTGCCGCGCTCTTCGCGAACGTCGGACTGGCGCTCGACGCAGGCGAGCGCGCGGCCGCGACGGCGTCGCAGGTGTCGCTCTTCGGCGAGGATTCGGCGGCGCCCGTGCAAGCGAATGTCGCCACGCGCGACTGGACCGAGACCGAACGGCTCGTCAACGAGAAGGCGGCGCTCGGCTTCTACATGAGCGGCCATCCGTTCAACGCGCACGCGGCCGAGCTCGCGCCGATCGTGCGCACGTCGCTCGCCAATCTGTCATCGAAGAACGATCGCGTGCTCGTCGCAGGCATTGTCACCGCGCTGCGCATCCAGACGAGCCGGCGCGGCAAGATGGCGTTCGTGACGCTCGACGACGGCAAGGGACGCGCCGAGGTGATGGTGTACAACGAGACGTTCGACGCCGCGCGCACGCTTTTGCGCGAGGACCAGCTCGTCGTGATGGACATTCGCGTGATGCAGCGGATCACCGACGACGGCGAGGCGCAGGGCCTGCGCGTCATCGCGGAGAGCATCTACGACCTCGCGGGCGTGCGCAATCGCTGGGCCACGGGACTTCGCATCGCGTGCAACGGCAACGCGTCGGCCGATCGCCTCGCCGAAATCCTGTCGCCGTTCCGGCCCGGCAAGCTTCCGGTCACGATTCGCTATACCAACGAGCGCGTCGGCGGGGAGGTCGCGTTGCCGGAAAGCTGGCGCGTGACACCCGACGACGCGCTGATCGAGCGGCTGCGTGAATGGGTCGCGCCGGAGAACGTGCAGGTGCTCTATTAGAGCCGCGCGGATAAAGGGGCCGAGGGGATAAAGGGGCCAGGCTCGATTTTCGGACACCGACGTCCCGAAGATGTGCCCCGAAAATCGAGCCTGGCCCCATTTCCCCGAAAATCGAGCCTGGCCCCATTTTCATGCTGAAAAGCGCGGGCGCGCAATACGCGTCGTTCTTCCGTCTTCCGGACGTCGTGCGGATGCTCGCGATGGCGCTGCTGTCGCGAATGCCGATCGGCATGGTCACGCTGTCGATGCTTTTGCATGTGCGCGCGCTCACCGATTCGTTCGCGGCGGCGGGCGCGACGGTCGGGTGCTATCTCGGCGCGGCGGCCGCAACCGCACCAATCCTCGGCCGCTTCATCGATCGCCGCGGACCGCGGCGCGCGCTCATCCTCACCGGCATCGGCTGTCCTGCGGCGCTTTGCGTGCTGTGGCTCGCGAAGCCGCTCGCGCTCGGGATCAACGCGATGTGGATCATCGCGGCGATCGCGGGTGCGCTGTCGCCGCCCATCACCGTGCTGACGCGCACGATGTGGCGCCATCGCTTCAACGACGAATCTTCGCGACGGATGGCGTTCGCGCTCGACGGTGTGCTGGTCGAGTTCGTGTTCACCGCCGGACCTGCGCTCGTCGCGCTGCTGCTCGCGGTCGGCACGCCGATGCTGGCGTTCGGCGTCGCGCTTGGTTTCGTCACGCTCGCGGTGCCCATCTTCGTCGCATCGCCTGCGCTTCGCTACTGGCGCCACGAGCCGCACGCCGACCGCCACCTGCTCGGGCCGCTCACCGAACCGCGGCTGATCGCGCTCTACGCGACGACGTTCCTCTTGACGCTTGCGCTCGGCCTGCTCGAAATCGGCTACCCCGGATTCGCGACGAAGCTCGCGCGCCCGCCGCTCGCGGGTCTGCTGATCGCCGTCAACTCCGTCGGAAGCGCCGTCGGTGGCCTCGTCTACGGCGGCGTATCGATCGCGCTCGCGCGCGAATCGCAACTGCGGCGCCTGCTCGCGTTTTTAGCGATACCGCTCGCGTCGCAGGCGCTGATCGGGTCGGCCGGCGCGCTCGCGCTCGTGGCGTTCATCGCGGGCCTGTGCATCGCGCCGTCGCTTACCGTCGTGTCGCTTCTGATCTCGTCGTATGCGCCGTCGCGCTACGCGACCGAAGCGTTCACCTGGTCGACGACATGCATCGTGAGCGGCATCGGGGCGGGTAACGCGCTCGGCGGCGCGCTGCTCGAGCGCTACGATCCGGCGATTGTTTTCGCGTCGTCGGGCGCGGTGGCGCTCGTTGCCGCGGGCTGCGCGTCGATGCTGCGCGTTGCGAAGAAAGGAGGCGCAAAATGAACGAGCGCGCGGGGCAAACGACGGAAGCGCCGGTGCGCGCGCCCTCGCGGCGACCCGTCGTGCTCGGCTGCGTGATGCTCGCGCTTTTCATGGCGGCCGTCGAAGTGACGATCGTCGCGACGGCATTGCCCGCGATCGTCGGCAAGCTTGGCGGCTTCGCGCTCTACACGTGGGTGTTCTCCGGTTTCTTGCTGACGCAGGCGTCGACCATTCTCGTCTTCGGCAAGCTCGCCGATCTCTACGGTCGGCGTCCGGTGCTGATTGCCGGTATTGCCGTATTCCTGGTCGGTTCCACGTTGTGCGGCCTAGCATGGTCGATGCCGGCCCTGATCGCGTTTCGCTTGCTACAGGGACTTGGTGCGGGATCGATCCAGCCGGTCGCGACGACGATCGTCGGCGACCTCTACACGCCGAAGGAGCGTCCACGCGTACAGGGCTGGCTTTCGAGCGTCTGGGGATTCGCGGCGATCGTCGGGCCGCTCGCCGGCGGATTGATCGTCGAAGCGCTGTCGTGGCATTGGATCTTCTGGATCAACGTGCCCGTGGGCCTGCTGACGATCACCGGCTTGTCGCTGTTCCTGCGCGAAGACGTCGTACATCACAAGCACCGGATCGACTACGCCGGCATCCTGCTCTTCTGCATCGCGATCGCGTCGCTCCTCGTTGCGGTGATGCAAGGAGGTGTCGCATGGCCATGGGCGTCGATGCAAACGCTCGTGCTCGTCGTGCTCTTCGTCGCGGCGCTCGCGTTATACCTTCGACGCGAGAGCCGCGCACCCGAGCCGATGGTCGATCTCGCGCTGTGGCGCTCGCGGCTCGTCGCCAGCGTCAATGCGACCTCGCTTCTCGCCGGCAGCGCAATCATCGGCGTGACGTCGTTCGTGCCGATGTATGTGCAGGGCGTGCTCGGCCGCTCGGCGATCGTCGCGGGGTTCGCATTGACCGCGATGTCGGTCGGGTGGCCGCTTGCATCGATGCTTTCCGGCCGCTTCCTTCGCGCGCTCGACGCGCGCGCGACGGTGCGCGTCGGCGGCGCGGTGCTCTTCGCCGGCTCGCTCGCGCTTTGCTCGATGCCGCGCGCGTTCGGCCCGATCGGAATTGGCGCGAGCGCGTTCCTGATGGGCTTCGGGATGGGTCTTCTCAACACGACGTTCATCATCCTGATCCAGGGCAGCGTGCCGTGGGCGAAGCGCGGCAGCGCGACCGCATCGAACATCTTCTCGCGGATTCTCGGCAGCACGTTCGGCGCGGCGGCGCTCGGCGCGGTGCTGAACGGCAGCCTCTATCGCGCGTTCGCGCAAACGGGTGGCGCGGCGGCAGGGCTCGAAACGATTCGCCGGATGTTCAACGGCGGCGCAACCCTGCCGCTTGCAGACGAGCAGCGCGCATCGATCGCGAATGCATTGTCGTACGCGCTGTCGCACGTCTTCTTAACGCTCGCGATCGTCGGCGCGATCACGATGGTCATGACCTGGCTCGTGCCGCGGCGCGCGGTCTTCAAGCCGGCGGGCGAGACGGCGCCGCCGTAGAATCCACCCTTCAACGAGAGGAATTCGTTATGGCTCTTCCCGAGTCGATGCGCCAGATCGGAATCGCCGAGCACGGCGGACCCGACGTGATGCGAATCGAATACGCGTCGCTGCCCGCGCCGCGCGCGGACGAGGTGCTGATCGAGGTCGCGTATGCGGGCGTGAATCGGCCCGACTGCATCCAGCGCGCGGGCAACTATCCGCCGCCGCCCGATGCATCGCCGATTCTTGGATTGGAAGTCGCCGGACGCGTCGTCGCGTGCGGCGCCGAAGTTCGCGACGTCGCGATCGGCGACGACGTGTGCGCGCTCACCCCCGGCGGTGGCTACGCCGAATATTGCACGGCGCCCGCCGCATGGTGCCTGCCCATTCCGGGTGGCCTGTCGCTCGAGGAAGCCGCGAGTCTGCCGGAGAATTTCTTCACCGTCTGGAACAACGTGTTCGACCGCGCACACCTGCGAAGCGGTGAGTGGTTTCTCGTGCACGGCGGCACGAGCGGCATCGGACTTTGCGCGATCCAATTGGCGAAGGCGTTCGGCGCGACGGTGATCACGACAGCCGGCACGCCGGAGAAGACGAAATTCTGCCTCGACATCGGCGCCGATCACGCGATCGACTATCGGCAGCAGGACTTCGCCGACGAAGTCAAACGCATCACGAACAAGCGCGGCGTCGACGTGATTCTGGACATGGTCGGCGGCGACTACGTCGAGCGCAACCTCAAGTGCCTCGCGGTCGAGGGCCGGCTTTCGCAGATCGCCTTCCTGAAGGGCAGCCGCGTCGAATGCGACCTGCGCTTCATGATGCTGAAGCGGCTGACGCTCACCGGCTCGACGCTTCGCGCCAGCCCGTCGTCACGAAAGGCAGCGATCGCGCGCGAGCTCCGGGAAAAGGTGTGGCCGCTTCTCGCGGAAGGAAAGATCAGGACGGTGATCGATACGACCTACGATCTCGACGATGCGCCGAAGGCGCACGCGTTGATGGAATCGTCGAAGCACATCGGCAAGATCATGCTGCGCGTGGACAAGTAGCGCAGTCAATAAGTCGCGCGCCCACCCGACGCGTCGAACACCGCGCCGGTCGAAAACGCGCAGTCCTCCGAGGCGAGCCAGCACACGAGCGCCGCGATCTCGTCGACGCTGCCAAAGCGCCCCATGGGAATCTTCGACAGCATGAAGTCGATGTGCTCCTGCGTCATCTGATCGAAGATCGGCGTGCGAACCGCCGCGGGTGTTACGCAATTGACGCGAATGCCAGTCTTCGCGAGCTCCTTGCCGAGCGATTTCGTGAGACAGATCACCGCGGCCTTCGACGCGCTGTACGCCGATGCATTGGGATTACCCTCCTTGCCGGCGACCGATGCGATGTTGACGATGCGTCCGTAATCCGCGGCGCGCATGATCGGCACGACCGCGCGATTACAGTGAAAGAGGCCGTGAACGTTCACGTCGAACACCTCTCGCCAGGCATCCACCGGATACGCCCATGTGGTCGCGTTCGGCCCGGTGATGCCCGCGGCGCAGACGAGCGCGTCGATCCCGCCGAAATGCTTCGCGACGGCATTTGCCGCATCCTCGACCGCGTACGCGTTGGTGACGTCGACCACGTTCGTCACTGCGTTGCCGCCGAGCGTATCGTTGGCGCGGGCGAGCGCACTCTCGTCGCGATCCCATAGCGCGACGCGCGCGCCACTCGCGAAGAGCCTCCGCGCGGTCGCGAGGCCGATGCCCGATGCGCCGCCGGTCACCACCGCGCGGCGATCCTGAAAATCTAGTCGATTCATTGTGTTCTCCGCCAAAGGCGCTGCCGGCACACGCGTTGCTTGATGAATCGGAGCGAAGCAGGCGGCAGCAAGGCTTCAAGAAGCGTCGCACGACGTCGAGTCACCGCCGCCATCGACTCGAACGTAATTCTTACATGTCGCGAAGCGCAAGCGCGTCGCGAATGTCAGCGAATTGCGCTTGTATGCCTTACATGGGAGGTCGTCATGTCGGTTTCGCTCATCGTTCTCATCGTCGTCATTCTTCTTCTGATCGGCGCACTGCCGTCGTGGGGTTACAGCTCGGGGTGGGGTTATTGGCCGAGCGGAGGACTCGGAATCGTGTTGCTGATCCTGATCATCCTCCTGGTCATGGGCCGTATCTGACTACGAAGGATCGTCGCCGCGGCACGCTATCGCGTCGCGGCGACGTCGCGAGTAATTGACGTTCGTTCACGCGACGGCTCGCGCGCTACGAATACTCGTCCGCGTCGAGTGCGGGAACGCCGTGCTTCAGCGAAATGTCGCCTGCGCGCCCTCGGCGAACATGCGAAGCATTGCGATCGCGCGATCCATCGCAACATCGCGCGCCACGAGCGCCGCTACATCGGCATGGCTCGCCGTGACGAGGGACGAGCCGCTCCACGCACCAAGCGCCGGCGCGTCGCTTTCAACCGGCGCCGCGACGAGCCACGAGGGTTGCATGCGGATCTCGGCGGCGAACGATTTGTACCCGTCGCTTGCTTGGCCGGCGACGATGATCGCGTCGTGCGGCAACGTCCCGAGTCCGCGGGCGACCGTACCGATGGTTTGCTCGTGAACGATCGCCACGGCGGGTTGGACCGCCGAAACGCACCGCCCGAGCCCGTCGTCGTCAGTCGGCGCACCGACGACGGGCACGGCACCGGCCTTGATCGCACCGAGGAGAGCGGCGACGAATGCGGGTGACTCGGGCAACAGCAGAAGGACACGAGCGTTATCGGCCATGCCCATCGCCTGCAGCATGTTGCCGGTGCGATTCATCAGCGCGGCCAGATCCTGGTAGGAATACGTTTTCTTCGCGTATTCGAACGCGGGACGATCGCCTTTGTTGGATGCGATCAGCGAATCGATCAGCGTCGCGGCGGCGTTCGCGACGACATCGGCAACAGGTTGGCTCATCTTAAAGGTGCTCCTTGGATCAACGTGGCGGACGAGTCCAGAACAGCGCGCGCCGCTCCAGGTACTCGATCGCGTAAAAGAAAGCGATGCCGATGATCGACAGCAGAACGATGACGGCGAAAGTCTGCGAGACGTCGAGCTGAAACTCGCTCTGCTTGATCACGTGGCCGAGGCCCGATTCGGCACCCACGAATTCGCCGACGACGGCGCCGACGACGGCGAGCACGATCGCCGTCTTGAGGCCGGCGAAGATCATCGGCATCGCATCGGGCAGCTTGACCTTGACGAGCGTCATCGCACGCGACGCGGCGAGCGAGCGCATCAGCTTCAGCTTCGCTTCCTCGACGCTCGACAAACCCGTGATGACGTTGATCAGCAGCGGGAAGAACGCGATCAGTGCCGCCATAACGATCTTCGACCCCATGCCGAAGCCGAACCATACGAGCAGAAGCGGCGCGAGCGCGATCTTCGGCGCGGCGTTCAGAGCGATCAGGTAAGGCATCGCGACGCGGCGAATCGACGCGATCTCGGCGATCAGCACGCCGAGCACGAAACCCAGGGCCACGCCAACGCCGAATCCGGCGAGGATCTCGTAGATCGTCGTCAGCATGTTGCCGCGCATCGGGCCCCCGGTCGCGATTTCGCGCACGCTGGCCCAAAGCGCGATGCCGATCGCCGAGGGCGCGGGCAGCACGAGCTTCGACACGAGGCCGATCCGGCAGATGATCTCCCAGACGACGACCACCGCGACGCCGGCCAGCGCGGCGACAGCCGCTTCGCGCCGACCCGTGCGCGGCGCCTTGTCCGGCGTCGCTTCAGCTTCGTAGCTCATCGAGTTCCTTGCGGATCGCCGTCACCTGGTGGAAGAACGCGTCGCTTTCGAGCGTGGCCTTCGAGCGCGGCCTCGGCAGGTCGATCGGAACGATGCGCGCGACGCGTCCCGGCCGCGCGCTCATCACGACGACGCGATCGGCGAGGAACACGGCCTCGCCTATGTTGTGCGTGACGAACATCACGGTCTTGCGAAATTCCTCCCAGATGCGCAATAGCTCGAGGTTCAGGAACTCGCGCGACATCTCGTCGAGCGCCGAGAACGGCTCGTCCATCAGGAGAACCGCGGGATCGTAGAGAAGCATCCGGCAGATCGCCACGCGCTGCTGCATTCCTCCCGACAGCTCGAACGGATAGCGATGCGCGAACGCGTCGAGCCCGACCAGGCGCAAGAACGCGAGCGCTTTCGACACGTAGTGCTCGCGATCGAGCCGGAACACTTCGATCGGCAACAGCACGTTGTCGAGGTTGGTGCGCCATGGCAAGAGCACGGGCGACTGAAACATCATGCCGATGCTGCGGCTCGGCCCGCGCATCTTCGACCCGCGGACGCGCACTTCTCCTGCCGATGCGGAGACGAGTCCGGCGACGATGTTGAGCAGCGTGCTCTTGCCGCAGCCGCTCGGGCCAACGAGCGACACGAACTCGCCGTCGCGGACGCGAAACGAAACGTCGTCGAGCGCGACGAGCGTCGCCTCGCCGAGGCGATACGCCTTCGCGAGCCCGTCGACCTCGATCGCGAAAGCGCCGGTCGCGGACGTTTGCGAAGCGCCGATCGTCGCGTTGTCGACGGCCGCGAGCATCGTTGCCGCTATTCCGGCAACTTGTAGTTGCGCGCGTCAGTCTTGACTTTCTCCGCGTCGAAGCGATTGATCTCCGGGATCAGCGCGTTCGTGTACGCCTGCGATACGTCGACCTTCTGCTTCAACTGGCCGCTGTCGATCAGGAAGTCGTCGATTGCTTCCCACGCCTTCGGCGATTGGTAGCCCCACTGGCCCTTGGCTTCCGGACCGAGCTTGTGCAACTCGAGGGTGTAGCGCAAAAGCGGTTTCGTGAATTTGGGGTTCTTGCCGTTGTCGGGAACGGCCTTCGTGATGCTCGCCCAGCAAGCGTTCTGATTCTCGAAGCAGAACACCGTGCCCTTCGCGATCGCGCGTGCGAGACCGATTGCCGTCTTCGGGTCCTTGTCGAGCGTCTCCTTCGTCGCGATCAGCGAATCGCTGATGAACGTCGACGTCGGCCCTTCCGTGAAGCGACGCATCTTGATGCCCGCGAGCTCGATCGCCATCAGGTCGACGAACGACGCCGAATACGCGGCGATGCGCTTCTGCTCCAACGCCACGGCAGCCGCACCGCCGCGGCCTACCTCGGCGATCTCGACGTCCTTGCCCGGCGTGAGGCCCGCGTTCTTGAGCGTAGCGAGCAGGTACGGATACTGGCCGCCGGCGACCGTCGAAATGCCGATCTTCTGTCCCTTCAGATCGGCGATCCGGTGATACGGGCTGTCCTCGGGCGTGCCGAACTGGTACACGTGCCCCTGGTAAGCAGTGTAGAACGATTTCGTCGCTTCGCCGGCGACGAGCCCGTTCAGCACCTGCGCAGGACCCGAGAACGCATAGTCGGCCTGCCCCGTGGCCATTGCCTTGAACGACGCGGACGCGCCGTTCAGGTTGATGATGGTCACCTTGAGACCTTCGTCGCGGAAGTAGCCCATCTCCTCGGCGACCGCGAGATAAGGCCACGCGGCGCCGTTCGGAAACGACAGCGCGAGCTTCACTTCCTTGAGCGCTTGCGCGCTCGCCGTCGATACGACGGCACACAACGCGGCCGCCGCGATGGCGCCGACGATACGTCGATCGAGTTTCACCGTGTTCCCCCGGACGGTTCGGCCTCGGTTTCGCGACCGGGACCGAGCGCCGCGACACCGTAGCGTTCCAGCCAGATCGCGCGCACGTTTTCTTCCTTGACACCCTTGTTGAAGACGTACGCGGGCGATCGCACTGGCAGCGCCGTCTCCACCTTGATCTTCACGACCGCGTTGACCGGATATTGCCGGCCCTCGCGGTTCCAGAGCTCGTTGGCGACGAGGTCGTACGTCTCGCCTTCCGTGACGATCTCGCAGATACCTTTGAAGCGATAGCCGCGCCGCAGGAACGGGTCGACCATGTTCACCTCGATGTACGGATTTTTTTTGAGGTTCCTGATGGTCGAGGGCGACATGATGTCCGCGAACGCGAGATGCTCGTCGTCGATGACGCGAAGCGATCCTTTCGGCGAGAGATTCGGCTTGCCGTCGGGCGTGACGGTCGCGACGTAGCAGAGCCGCAAATGCGCGACCATGCGCCGCATGTCTTCGGTAAGCGTGGCCATCGATGCCTCCGCGATCAGATGTCGAGCTTGAAGCTGTCCGCCGTGTCGCGATGCGGCACGAACTTCTTGCTCACCTGCCTGATGTTCTCGTTGCCGCGCGGCTCCTCGAAGATCAGGCTGCGTTGCGCCGCGAGCAGCGGGAAATCCTGCACGGTCAGGATGATCGCCTGCTCGTCGCCGTCGTTCACGTGCTGGTGGTAAACCCAGGCGGGGCACAGGAACGTATCGCCCTTCTCCCATTCGATCTTGGTCGGCTCGCCGTCGTCCTCGTCCTGCATCACGTCGAAGCCCCTGCCCTGCAGCACGTGGTAGATCGCGAACGAGTTGTGCCGGTGCGGCTTCAGGCCTTCGCCGGGATTTAGGATCGTCATGCCGATCAGCGCGCCGGGCGCCGTGCTCGCCATCTCCTCGGTGTCCTTGTTCACGAGAATGATGAAGCGCCGATCGGCGCCGGGAATCGGCGAGCTCGCGATCTCCTGCAGCTTCGCGTAGCAATCCTTCCAGTTCCACCGCGCCGGGCGAATCTTCGTGCGAACCGCTTTTGGATACCACTCGTCGTCGGGCAGGAGGCTCGTATGCTCGAACGCTTCGCCAGCCTTGCGGACCTTGACCTTCCTGCCCTTCAGTATCGAATCGACGTCCTTGATCAGCGCCATCTGGGCGACCTCTCCTTCCACGCCGCGCGGCACCTCGCCGTCCGGGCTTCGCAGTGTAAGCGCCAAATTGGTATGCTTCAAGAACCACTTTCGCCTGCTTTAGCTTGACCACTTTTACATTTCCACCGGATCCGTAGAGCGATGGAGCTCGCGCTCGCGGCCGACGTGTCGATCGACATCGCCCACGGACGTGGCATTGCCGAGCGCCTGTATCGCGCCGTTCGCGACGCCATCCGGGATGGGCAGCTCCGCGCAGGGGAGCGCGTGCCGTCGACACGCGAGCTCGGTGTCGCGCTCTGCGTTTCGCGCAACACCGTGAGCGACGTCTACGAGCGCCTCGGTCGCGAAGGTTATCTCGACGGCCGCCACGGCTCGGGAACCTTCGTCGCCATGCATGCGCCCGAAAGCAGGCGCGACACGCGCGCCACCGCTGCGGCGCCGCGCCGCGTGAGCGGATGGGCGGGCCGACTGCCGCGGTCGCGTTCGATCGTTCCCGCTCGCGAGATCGTCCACGACTTCCGGCCCGGGCTTCCCGACCTCGACGCGTTTCCGATCGCCATCTGGCGCCGGCTTGCCGCGCGAAATCTGCGCGAGCTTTCGAACGATGTCGGCGCGTACGGCGATGCGGCCGGGCAACCGCGATTGCGTTTCGGGATCGCGCGCTACCTCGCGCATTCGCGTGCGGTCCGCTGCGACGGCGAAGACGTGTTCATCTGCAACGGCTCGCAACAGGCGCTCGATCTGCTCGGACGCATCCTCGTCGATCGCGGCACCGAGGTCGCGATCGAAAACCCCGGCTACACGCCGGCGGCATCGATCTTCCGTGCCGCGGGCGCGAAGATCACACCCGTGCCGGTCGACGCGGAAGGACTGATCGTCGGCAAGCTGCCGCCGCGCGCGAAGATCGTCTACGTGACACCGTCGCACCAGTTTCCGCTCGGCGTCACGCTGTCGCTCACGCGACGCAGGGCGCTGCTCGCCTGGGCGAAGCGAAGCGGCGGCGTGATCATCGAGGACGACTACGACAGCGAATTCCGCTTCGCGGGCCGGCCGATGGAATCGTTGCAGGGCCTCGACCGCGATGGAACCGTCGTGTACCTCGGGACCTTCTCGAAAGTGCTCTTCCCCGGGCTTCGATTGGGTTACGTCGTGGCGCCGCCATGGCTGCAGGAACCGTTCATCGCGGCGAAATGGCTCACCGACCGTCACGCATCGTCGCTCGAGCAATCGGTGATGGCGGATTTTCTCGCTGAAGGTCATTTCGGGCGCCACCTGCGACGCATGCAGCGGACGTATTCGGAACGCCGAGGCGCGCTCGTCGAAGCGCTTGCGCGCTGCGCATGCGGTTACCTGTCCATATTTCCGTCTTATGCAGGACTGCATGTCGCGGCATCGCTTCCGCGCGGGTTCGACGTCGACGAGCTCGTGCAGCGTGCGTACGAAGCAGGTGTAGGCCTCTACGCAATCGGTCCCTTCTATCTGCAAAGACCGTCGCCCGGGCTCATCTTCGGCTACGGCGCGTGCCCGGTGGCGGAAATCGACGAAGGTGTGCGCAGACTCGGCGGGATCCTGCGCTCGATGCCGCTGCACGAGGAGACGAAAGGACATCGTTTTCGCCAAAGCGCGAAGCCCATCGCGTGAGGCCGTCGTCGGTCGGCAAAGCCATGCGATGGGCGCGCCAACTGGCCGCACGCGGCGATCGGGCGCACAATAGCTGCCCGTCGAGGCTACCCGGCGCTCGCGCGGAACGTTTCACGGCGGCGCCTTGTTCGCGGGCAGAAGGTCGACCACGGCCCGCCCGCGCACCAATTCGGAGGAAAGGATGGGATTCCAGAGAATCGCGCATCGCTTTGCCTGGTTCGCGGCGATCGCCGCATGCACCGCCGCAACGGCCTTCGCGCAGGGGGTCGTCAACTACGGTGTGCAGCCCGACACCGATCCGTCGTTCATCGCGAAGGCGCTCGGCTACTTCGAGCCCATCGAGAAAAAGTACAACGTCAAGGTCGAGTTCCGCGAATTCTCGTATGGCGCACCCGAGAATCAGGCGATGGCGGCGGGTGCGCTGCAGATCGCGTCCGCCGGCATGGGGCCCGCCACGATCGCGGTTTCGCGACTCAAGGCGACGCTCGTTGCGATCAACATCCTCGAACAAACGGCGATCCTGGTGCCGATCGATTCGCCGCTCAAGTCGCCGTGCGAACTCAAGGGCAAGACCGTTGCTTTCCCAGGCATCGGCTCGCAGCAGTACCCGCTGCTGCTAAAGGCGCTCGCGAAATGCGGGCTGTCCGCGAACGACATCAAGCTCTTCAAGTCGAGCGGTCCGGACATTCCGGTCCTCGTCGAGAAGAAATCGGTCGACGCGGGGATCACGTGGGACCCGTCGATCTCGGTGGGCCTCGCGTCGGGCAAGGTGCGCCTCCTCGCGAAGGCCGAGCAGATCATGCCGATCATGGGCGGCCACTACATCGGCAATGGCGTCTACGTGCAGAACGATTATTTGAAAGCGCATCCGGACATCGTTCAGGGCCTCGTCACGGCGAACGTGCAGGCGATCAACTACATCCTCTGCCATCCCGATGACGCGGCGAAGCTCTGGAGCGAGCAGATTCGGATTCCGCAAAACGTGATCGCGCTCTCGCTCAAGCAGGGAATCTCGGTCTACAGCCTCGACGTCGTGCCGACCCAGAAGACGATGGACGCGTACACGACGTTCCTGAAGGATGCCGAGATCCTGAAGCCGACCGACACGCCGAGAATCGATTCGTCGTTCGCGCAGAAAGCGCTCGACGAGGTCAAGCGCGGCAAGACCTGCACGACGACCGGCGCTTGAGTAGTGAGTAGTATGAGCGGCGAGCCGCGCGCGCATCCGCTCGCCGCGATCGCACGCGCGCTTCCGTTCGTCTACGCGTCGATCGTCATCGTCGCCGTCTGGCAACTCGTCGTGACGGTGACGGCGCCCGATCCGTCGGTGCTTCCGCCGCCGTTGGCCGTGCTCTACGCATTCGCAAATCTGTCGCGCACCGGCGAGCTCGGCGTCGACGTCGCGTACAGCCTCGGGCGCGTCGTCTCGGCGTGGCTGCTCGCCGCGGTGATCGCGGTTCCGCTCGGCCTCCTGATGGGAAACTCGCAGCGCCTCGAGCGGATTGTCAATCCGTTCGTCGAGCTTCTGCGACCGATCTCGCCCCTCGCGTGGATCCCGATGGCGATCCTGTGGTTCGGCATCAGCGAATCGGGCAAGGTCTTCGTCGTATTCATCGGCACGTTTTTTCCGATTCTTCTCAGCACGGTCGCGGGCGTCAAGGAAGTCGATCCGGTGCTGCTCCATGCGGGTCGCGTGTTCGGATGCACCAATCGCTTCCTGCTGTTTCGCCGCGTCATCGTTCCGGCCGCGATGCCGAGCGTCGTCGTCGGCCTGCGCGTCGCGTTCGGCACCGGCTGGGCGGCGATCATCGCCGCGGAGCTCGTCGCCGCGCACACCGGACTCGGCTATCTGATCGCGAACGGCATGGACATCCTGCGTGCGGACCTCGTGCTCGTCGGCATGGTCGTGATCGGCATTCTCGGATTCCTCTTCGACGCGTTTTTCCGCTTCCTGCAGCGTCGTTTCGCGCGCGCCGGCTGAAATGGCGAAAGGAGCAGGGAAGCCGCTGACGATCCACGGCCTCACGAAGATCTACGAGACGCGTTCGGGCGGGCGCGTCGATGCGCTCGGCCCGATCTCGATCGACGTCAAGGCGAGCGAATTCCTCGTGATCGTCGGTCCGACGGGTTGCGGAAAGAGCACGCTGCTGCAAATCCTCGCGGGCTTCCTCGCACCGAGCGAGGGCAGCGTGAAGGTGGACGGCGAGCCGATTCGCGCCCCGAGCATCGACCGAAGCATGGTGTTCCAAAGCTACGCACTGTTTCCCTGGCTCTCCGTACTCGGCAACGTCGAGTTCGGTCTGCGCGAAGTGCCCAAAGCTCGACGACGCGAGATCGCGCTTCATCACCTTCGTCTGGTGGGGTTGCAGGACTTCGCGGACAAGGGTGTCGACGAGCTTTCCGGCGGCATGAAGCAGCGCGTCGCGATCGCGCGCGCTTTCGCCGTCGATCCGTCGATTCTTCTGATGGACGAGCCGTTCGGCGCGCTCGACGCGCTGACGCGACGATTCCTGCAGCGTGAGCTTCTGCGCATCTGGAGCGAGCAGCAGCGGACGGTCGTGTTCATCACGCACTCGGTACCCGAGGCGCTGTACCTCGCGGATCGCGTCGTCGTCATGACGGCGCGACCGGGTCGCATCAAGGCGGAGTGGACGGTCGATGCGCCGCGTCCGCGGGACATCCCGTCGGATCGATTTCGGGATCTGGAGCGTCAGATCTACGCGCTTCTCGACGAGGAACTGTCGAAGAGCTTCGCATCGGAAGGGGAAGTTGCGAAATGAATACATTGGCGGAGCTCGGTGCAGCGGAGGCCGCCCGCGCGATTGCGCGCGGCGAGGCGACATCGGAAGCGCTCGTGCGCGCGTGTCTGGCGCAGACCCAGTCGCGCGAAAGCGTCGTGCACGCGTTTCGCGATCAAGTCGCTCCCGAGAAGACGATTGCGGAAGCGCGCGAGCGTGACGAAGCCCCGCGCGAAAGCCGCGGACCGCTCTGTGGCGTACCGGTCGCCGTCAAGGAGATCATCGACGTCGCCGGCTTGCGTTGCGAATGGGGATCGCCGATTCATTCTGGACGCGTGCCGCTTCATGATGCGCCGGTCGTGACGCGATTGCGCGAAGCGGGCGCGGTGATCTTCGGCACGACGATATCGACCGAGTACGCGATCGCACGCGCAGGACCGACGACGAATCCGCACGATTCGTCGCGCTCGCCGGGCGGATCGTCGAGTGGATCGGCGGCGGCGGTGGCGGCGTGCATGGTGCCGCTCGCGCTCGGCTCGCAGACGGTGGGATCGATCGTGCGCCCCGCGACCTATTGCGGCGTGTACGGGCTCAAGCCGACGTTCGGATCGATCACCAGGGAAGGCGCGATGCCGCTCTCGGCGGCGCTCGATCATGTCGGTTTTCTCGCGCGCGACCCGGACGATCTCGCCCTCGCGTGTCGCGTGCTGTTCGACCGCGATCCGAATCCGTTGCATCCAATACCACCGCGGCGTGCGCTGCTTGTCGAAGGGCCGTGGCCGGAATGCATCGAGCCCGCAAGCCGCACGGCGCTGACGCGCGCGCAAACCGCGTTGGAGGCTGCGGGCATTGCGGTCACCGCGATGTCACTGCCGAGCGAATTCGTCGATGCGCACACGACGCTCGAGACGATCCTCATGCGGGACATCGCGATCAACCACGGCGCCGATCGCGATCGCGCCGGCGAGTTCATGAGCGAGCGACTTCGAGACCTCATCGATCGTGGACGGCGAATCTCGGACGCTCAGTACGCCGAGGCAATCGATCGCGCGCGCGGCTATCGCGAATCGCTCGTTCGTCTTCTCGACGCCGAGACGATCATCCTCGCGCCGGCGACCGATGGCCTGGCGTCGCCGATCAGCGCGCAAGGGACCGGCTCGGCGCGATTGCAGGGCATTTACACGATGGCGGGGCTGCCTGCGCTCGCCGTGCCATGCGGCATGGTCGACGGTTTGCCGATCGGCGTGCAACTCGTCGCCCAGCCGGGAGGCGAGAAGCTCTTGATCGGTGCAGCGCGATGCTGCGATAGACGCTGAACCCGTTGCGATTCTCTCGCTCGTCGTGCTGCAACGGAATGCCCATGACAGGCACAACCCAAACGTCGGAGATTTCCCTCATGGATGACGACCAGGAGATCAACGGCATGACGGTCAACGAACGGCTCGCTCGCTTCAATTCGTTTCCCGAGTTCGATGCGGCTATCCGTTCCAACGACAGACAGGCCGTCGTCGACGTGCTGATAAAGGCACGCTTCACTGTCGAGCAGGCGGAATACACCGCTGCCACCGTACTGAGCAATCCCCGGCACTACGGCTTCTAGGCCTTTGGCTGGAACGTTGGCGATGCGAGCCACAAGCCTCGGTCACGCAGTGTTTGCAGTGACGTTGATCGCCCTCGGAACATTGGGCGTGGTCAAAGGCAATTTCGGCGCGATATGGCAGCCGGTGCCCAAATGGTTACCGGGGCGCGAGGTGCTGGCCTACCTCTGCGGCGCCATCTCGCTGGCATCCGGCATAGCGTTGCTCATGCCACGCCATGCCGCTCTCGGTGCCCGCATGCTGCTCGCGTACCTTCTGCTTTGGTTGCTGCTGTTCAGATTGCCGGTCATTCTCAAAGCCCCGACGGTCGAGGTTTCCTGGGAAGGATGTAGCGAGACCGCAGTGTTGGCGGCAGGCGCCTGGGTGCTGTATGCGCTCGTCGCGACCGACTGGGACAAGCAACGCGTCGGTTTCGCTTGCGGCGAAAAGGGCGTGCGCATCGGGAGGGCGATCTACGGACTCGCCATGATTCCCTTCGGCCTGGCTCACATCATCTACGTCAAACAGACTGCTGCCCTGGTGCCCGACTGGCTGCCCTCGCATGTGACGTGGGCGTACATCACCGGATGCACTTACCTCGCTGCGGGCATCGCGGTGCCAATCGGCGTGTGCGCGCGGCTGGCAACCGCGCTTTCCGCGTTGCAGATGGGGCTGTTCACACTGCTCGTGTGGGTACCCGTCGCGGCGACGAACGCCGACGCGTTTCAATGGACCGAGACCGCCGTGTCGTGGGCGTTGACTGCCAGTGGCTGGGTGGTGGCGGATTCCTACGTCGGAATGCCGTGGTTTGCGGTGGGCAAGGGCCAACGCCGGCGCTGAGATAGCGCGAAGCAGTTGAGAACTTGATGAACTGGCGCGCGTCGATCGTGGCCCTGACGCACACGCATGCGATCATGCGGACATATCCTAAAGCTATAGCTATTCGGAACGATGCCGGCAGAGAGACTCGAACTCCCGACCAACGGTTTACAAAACCGCTGCTCTACCAACTGAGCTATGCCGGCGCGGCTTCGATTCTAGCGCCGGCCGCGGCACGCAAGCGCGCACCGCTCACGCGCCATAGCAACCGAACAAATCGCTACTTGACGACCGACAGATGCGTCGGCCGCTTGCGCGGGGGCTCGCCGAGCTTTGGCGGCCCTTCGGCGTCGCGCGCGCCACCGCTGCTCGACGCGAGCGCGGCGACGGGATCGTCGGGCGCAGAAAACGAGAACCCGTAGCCCGTTTCCTTGGCGAAGATGCCGATGACCGCGCCGATCGGCACCGCCACCTCCTGCGACGAGCCGTTGAAGCGCGCGGTGAACTGGATCCACTGGTTGTCGATCGTGAGCTTGCGGGTCGCCGTCGGGCTCACGTTCAGCACGATCTCACCGTTCTTGACGAACGCGGCGGGGACGCGCGTTTGCGGATTCACGCGCACGGCGAGATACGGTGTAAGCCCGTTGTCGGCGCACCATTCGCAAATGGCGCGTACGAGGTAGGGCTTCGCGGACTGCTCTGACATGGCGAAAATATTACGCTGTGCCTCGCGATCGCGGCGAAAACGCACTTAACCGCCGTTGCCTTCGAGCGGCCGGCGTTGCGCGAACCTTACACCACGCTTGTGCGTTACATGCGGCCGGCGACTGTCGAAGCGCTTTACGATTCGCTCCCGAATGCCGACCCGGAAGCGATTCCAAGCAATCGGGGTGCCTACTTCCGCATACCCCGCTCGGCGGAGGTAAGCGCCTCCGAGAACGCCGGCCGGGCGAACAGGCGCTCCGCGTACTTCATGAGCGGCGCGGCCGTCTTCGGCATCTGGATGCCGTAATAGTCGAGGCGCCACAGAAGCGGCGTGATCGCCACGTCGAGCATCGAATAGTCCTCGCCCAGCATGTGCTTGTGCTTGGCGAAGACGGGCGCGATCTGCATGAGCGCATCGCGGACGAGGCTGCGCGCCCGGTCCGCATGCTTCTGGTTGCCTCCTTCGAGCGCGTCGATGTGGACGAAGAGCTCCTTCTCGAACCGATGCAGGAACAGCCGCGCCCGCGCGCGCATCACGGGATCCGCTGGCATCAGTTGCGGATGCGGGAACCGTTCGTCGATGTACTCGTTGATGATGTTCGACTCGTGCAGCACGAGGTCTCGCTCGACGAGCACCGGAACCTGGTTGTACGGGTTCATGACCGCCAGGTCCTCGGGCTTATGGTCCAGGTCCACGTCGATGATCTGGAAGTCCATGCCCTTTTCGTGGAGCACGATCCGGCAGCGCTGGCTGAACGGGTCCGTCGTGCCGGAGTAAAGGGTCATCATCGCTTTCGGTTTCTCCCGGATGTGTAGTCAAGATCGGGGCAGCGACCACTGATCGCAACGCTTTTGTCGGGACGGGCGTTCCCGCCTGACGCCCGTCGGCGGGGCCGAGCGGCCCCAACGGCCCTAATGCAGTTCTTTCCAGTAATCGCGCTTGAGCGCGTACGCGAAGACGAACAGCACGCCGAGGAAAAGCAGCACCAGGAGCCCGAGATGGATGCGGGTATTCCTGATCGGCTCTCCCATGTAGTCGAGATAATTGACGAGATCGGTCACGAACGCCTCGTACTCGGCGCGGGTCATCGTCCCGCGCTGATCGGGCTCGACTTGCAGCACCGAGTACTTCTCGCCGTCAGGCTCGAGCGCGACGAGGCCCTTGACCGCAATCGCGGCCGCCTGGGCCCTCTCATGGTCTTCGTAGTCGGTCTTGACGAGCTTGTTGACCCCTGACAATTGCCACAGCACGTTCGGCATGGCTACGTTGGGGAACACCAGGTTGTTCCATCCAGACGGGGCTTTCTCGTCGCGGTAGAACCCCATCAGATAGCTGTAGAGCCAGTCGCGGCCGCGGATGCGCGCCTCGACGCTCAAATCCGGCGGCGCGTTCCCGAACCACGCCTTGCCGTTTTCCGGCGTCATCGCGACGGTCATCGTGTCGCCGATCTTGCTGGAAGCGAACATGAGATTGTCGGTGATCTGCTTGTCGGTGAGCCCGAGATCGGTCAGGCGGTTGTAGCGCATGTACTTCGCCGAGTGACACGTCAGGCAGTAATTGACGAAGTCGCGCGCGCCCCGCTGCAGCGATTCGTTGTCGAGACGATTGACCGGCGCGTTCAGGAGCTGCGCGTTCTCGTCGGCCGCGAAGGCCGAGGTCGAGATCGAAGTCACAAGCGCGAGAAGAAGTGCGATGGCGTAACTCATTTCCACCTCACTCGATCCGGCTGCGGCTTCGTCTTGTCGCGCACCGTATACCACGGCATCAACACGAAGAACAGGAAGTAAACGATGGTCAGCACGCGCGCGATGACGGTGGCCTTGTCGGCGCCGTAGAACGGAAACGCATTGCCGAACTGCCCCCACACGGTGACCGGCACGGTGCCGAGGTAGCCCAGGATCAGGAACGAGATCACGAACGCCGCGAGCCACGACTTGTAGAGCCTGCCCCGGTAGCGGATCGACTTGACCGCCCCGTGATCGAGCCAGGGCAGCGCGAAGAAAATCAGCACCGCGCACGCCATCACGATCACGCCCCATACCTGCGTTTCGAGGAACGACGGCACCGCGCGCAACATCGCGTAGTAAGGCGTGAAGTACCAGACCGGCGCGATCTCAGGTGGCGTTTTCAGCGCATCGGCAGGAATGAAGTTGTTCGATTCGAGGAAGTAACCCCCCATCTCGGGCAGGAAGAACACAATGGCCGAGAATGCGGCGAGGAAGACGATCACGCCGACCAAGTCCTTGATCGTGTAATACGGGTGCGAGTAGATGCCGTCGAGCGGCAGGCCGGTACGTGGGTCCTTGGGCTGCTTCTTGATCTCGACGCCATCAGGATTGTTCGATCCCGTTTCGTGCAGCGCCATCAAATGCGCGCCGACGAGCGCGAGGAGCAGGAGCGGCAGTGCGGCGACGTGGAACGCGAAGAAGCGGTTCAGCGTGACATCCGAAATCGTGTAATCGCCGCGGATCCATACCGACAAACCGTCGCCGATCACCGGGATCGTCGAGAACAGGTTGACGATCACCTGCGCGCCCCAGAACGACATCTGCCCCCACGGGAGGAGGTAGCCGAAGAACGCCTCGGCCATCAGCGAAAGATAGATCAGGCAACCGAAGAGCCAGGTGAGCTCGCGGGGCTTGCGATAGCTGCCGTACATCAAGCCGCGGAACATGTGCAGGTACACGACGACGAAAAACATCGACGCGCCCGTCGAGTGCATGTAGCGGATCAGCCATCCCCAGGGGACGTCCCGCATGATGTACTCGATCGACTCGAACGCCTTCGTGGCATCGGGCTTGTAATTCATCGTGAGCCAGATCCCGGTGAGGATCTGCAGCACGAGCACGAACGCGGCGAGCGAGCCGAAGTAGTACCAGAAGTTGAAGTTCTTCGGCGCGACGTACTTGCCCCACTGGCTGTTCCACAGCGATGTGAGCGGAAAGCGCTCGTCGATCCAGGTCAGCACCTTGCTCATCGAGCCATCCTCATTTCGCCTTCATGTCCTCGCCGACCGAGATCCGTGTGTCGCTCAGATACTTGTAGGGCGGAATGACGAGGTTGGTCGGCGCCGGCATGCTCTGGAACACGCGGCCCGCGAGGTCGTACTTCGACTGATGGCATGGACAGAAGAAGCCGCCGAGCCAATCCGGCCCGAGATCGGGGGGCGCGACTTCCGGACGAAACGTCGGCGAGCAGCCGAGATGCGTGCAGATGCCGATCGCGACCCACCATTCCTTCTTGATCGAGCGCCACTCGTTCTTGCAATACGACGGCTGGTGATCGACTTCCGAATGCGGATCCGCGACGCGCGAATCCATTTTCGGCAGCGTCGCGAGCATCTCGGGCGTGCGGTTCAAAAGCCAGACCGGCTTGCCCCGCCAGGCGACATTGATCTTCTGCCCGGGCTCGATCTTGCTGATGTCGACTTCGACGGGTGCACCCGCCGCCTTCGCGCGCTCGCTGGGGAAGAGCGAGATGACGAAGGGTGCCGCCACGGCCGCCACGCCAATGCCCCCTACCACCGATGTCGCGCCTATCAGGAAGCGGCGCTTGTCCTTGTTAACGACCGCGTCTGTCGCCATCCCCGCCTTTCGCTCGTGCGCGACCGAAATCTCGCCCGCAAAAGCTTGAAATTATACGGCATTCCAAGTTTCGATTTGAAGCTCGGCGGCGCCTCGTACGCGTTTGATGCACCGAGCAACAGTCCTGCGGCGTACGTCGAAATGCCTGACGCACCGACTATAATCGGCATGCTCCCGCGCTCTCCACCTCATGCTCGAGAAGTTCTGGCTGCTCTTCGCGCAGGCGTGCACGCTTTGCCTCGGCGCGCTTTTCGTGGTCGCGACGCTGCGTCCCGACCTTCTGCCACGCTTGTCCGGCAGAGTCGATAACGTCGTGTTGCTGCAGGCCTCCGGTGGACGCGACGCGACGCCCGCGCGAGCGAGTTACGCGGAGGCAGCGAAGAAGGCGATGCCCGCGGTCGTCAACATCTACTCGACCAAGGCGGTGCGCGCGCGCAATCCACTCTTCGACGACGCGATCCTGCGGCGCTATTTTCCCGAGCTCGCCGAGCGCGCGCCGGCGCGCGAGACGACGAGCCTCGGTTCGGGCGTCATCGTCTCGCCCGAGGGTTACGTCCTTACCAATCACCACGTGATCGACGGCGCAGACGACATCGAGCTCGTTCTGGCCGATGGTCGCGAGCTGCATGCGCACGTGCGAGGATCCGATCCCGAGTCCGATCTCGCCGTGCTGAAAGCCGATGGCGAAAACCTGCCGACGATCACATTCGGCGACATGGAGGATCTGCGCGTTGGCGATGTCGTGCTGGCGATCGGCAATCCGTTCGGCTTCGGCAACACGGTGACGATGGGCATCGTGAGCGCGCTCGGGCGCAATCATCTCGGCGTCAATCGCTTCGAGGATTTCATTCAGACGGACGCGCCGATCAACCCGGGCAACTCGGGCGGCGCGCTCGTCGACACGGCGGGCAATCTCGTCGGCATCAACAGCACGATTTATTCGCAATCGGGTGGATCGATGGGCATCGGCTTCGCGATCCCGGTGTCGCTCGCGCGCACGGTGCTCGCGCAGATCATCAAGGAAGGCGAGGTCACGCGCGGATGGCTCGGCGTCGAGCCGCAGGCGCTGACGCGCGAAACGGCGCAGGCGCTGGCGCTCGCGAATGTCGACGGCGTGATCGTGCGGGCGCTTCAGCCGAATGGGCCCGCCGATCGCGCCGGCATCCGGGTGAGGGATGTCGTCGTCGACATCGGTGGCGAGCCCACGCCCGACGTGCCGCATCTTCTCGCGCGGATTGCCGAGCTCAGGCCCGGCAGCAACGCGAAGGTCAAGGTGCTGCGTGGCGGCAAGTCGCTCGATTTCGACGTCTTCGTAGCGAAGCGGCCGCGGCCGGCGGAATGACGGCGCGCCGCGTGCGGCGGCGCACGCCGTAGTTTTGGGGTCAGAGACGAAACTCTGCGGTCGTTTGACGAACCGCGGTGTCGAAGATCGGTTTCATCTCTGACCCCAAACTGGGCGTCTACTGCGCCGGCTCGGTTTCCTCCGCGGGCGCTTCGGTCGCCCCGCTCGACACGAACCGCGCGAGCACAAGTCCGAGTTCGAAGAGAAGCCAAAGCGGCACGGCGAGCATGCTCTGCGAGATGACGTCGGGCGGCGTGAAGATCGCGCCGACGACGAATGCGCCGACGATCACGTACGGTCGCATCTTCTTGAGCTTCTCGAGCGACACGACGCGCATGCGGACGAGAACCACGACGACGACCGGCGTCTCGAACACGACGCCGAATGCGACGAACATCGTCAGCACGAACGACAGGTACTTGTCGATGTCGGTCATCATCTGCACGCCTGCGGGCGTGTACCCGGCGAAGAAGCCGAAGGCGACAGGAAAGACCGCGAAGTACGCGAACGCCATGCCGAACACGAAGAACAGGCAGCTCGACACGAGCACCGGGAGCGCGAGCCGCTTCTCGTGCTGATAAAGCCCCGGCGCGACGAACGCCCACGCCTGATAGAGCACGTACGGCAGCGCGACCAGGAACGCCGTCATCAGCGTGACCTTGAGCGGGACGAAAAAGGTGCCGGTCACGTCGGTGGCGATCATCGTCGAGCCATGCGGCAATACGCGCAGCAGCGGCTCCGCGAGCAGCGCGTAAATCTTTTTCGCGAACGGGAACAGCGCGAGCAGCACGACGACGACGGCGATGATCGAGCGCATCAACCGCGTGCGCAGCTCGATCAGATGCGACAGGAACGATTCCTGGATGTCGTCAGGGTCGGTGATGCTGGCCACTTCGCGTGCGGGTCAGTAATGGACGCAATCTGACGCGTCAAACGTGGGGCCGCGGGCGATCGGCGCGTGTCGCATCAGATCTTGTCGAATCCGGGCAACGCCGCCTGGCGAGGCGGCGGCTCCGGGACGGGCGCTGGCGGAGATGGCGAAGCGGGAGCTTCGGTCGTGGCGGTCTTCGAAACCTCCGATGCCGTCGCATTGAGCTCGCTTTCGACATTGCGAACGCCGGCGTTGAAATCGCTGGCCGCCGTTCGCACGCTCTGCTCGATGTCGCGTGCCGCGCCCTGCATCTCGCGTTGCAAGCGTCGCAACTCGTCGAGCTCCATCTCGCGACTGATGTCCGCCTTCACTTCGTTGACGTAGCGCTGCAAACGCCCGAACAGGAGCCCGACCGTGCGCGCGGTCTTCGGCAGGCGCTCGGGCCCGATCACGACGAGCGCGACAACGCCGATGACGACGATTTCCGAAAAGCCGATGTCGAACATGTGCGACTAGCGTACAAGACGGCGGCGACCGAAAGGACCGCCCGTCACTCGATCAGACCTTCGTCGAGCGCTCCTCGCGCACTTCGCCTTCGATCGTGCGGCCGCTCACCTGCGGCGGCGGCTCGGCGGCGGGCGGGTGCGGCTCCTCGGCGCTCTTCATGCCTTCCTTGAAGCCCTTCACCGCGCCGCCCAGGTCCTGGCCGATGTTGCGAAGCTTTTTCGTGCCGAAGATCAACACGACGACGAGCAGCACGATGAGCCAGTGCCAGATGCTGAAACTACCCATGATCCCTCCTCGTTATGCCGACTTCGGCGCCAGCATCGGACCGAGCGGCTCCGGACCGCCGAGCACGTGAACGTGAACGTGCTTCACGTCCTGGCGCCCGACGCGGCCGGTGTTGATGATCGTGCGAAAGCCGTCACCGGCGCCTTGTTCGCGCGCGAGCCGACCCGCGAGCGACAGGATCTTGCCGAGCGCCGGAGCGTCGGCGGTCGTGACGTCGTACATCGTCGCAATGTGTTTTTTCGGCACGAGCATGAAATGCACCGGCGCGAGCGGCTGGATGTCGTGGAAGGCGAGGACATCGCCGTCCTCGTAGACCTTCCGGCTCGGCAGCTCGCCGCGCACGATCTTGCAGAATATGCAGTTGGAGTCGCTCGTCATGGGGATCGTTCGGGCCCGGGGTGACCCGGTGCGGCGCAACTTTCAGCGGGACGCCTTCTCGGCGTGTCCGGAGACGCCTTCCCGCCGTGCCAGTTCGCGCAGCACGTCGTCGGGACCGAGGTCGTGGCGGGCGAGCAGCACGAGGCAGTGAAACCACAGATCGGCGACTTCCGCGACCAGGTGAATTTTATCACCCTCCTTCGCGGCCAGCACCGTCTCGGTCGCTTCCTCGCCGATCTTCTTCAACACCCGGTCCTCGCCGGACGCGAGCAGCGATGCGACGTAGGAGCCGGCCGGATCGGCGCCCTTTCGCGTTTCGATCACCGCCGCGACGCGCGCCAGCACGTCGCCCGGCCGGGGGTCATTCGCGGCCATAGACGGTGATCGGATCCTCGAGGATCGGCTCGACGGTATGCCACTGGTCGCCTTCGAGTCGACGGTAGAAGCAGCGCTCGCGCCCGGTGTGACATGCGACGCCGCCGACCTGCTCGACGATCAGCAGAATCGCGTCGCGATCGCAGTCGAGGCGGATCTCGCGCACGCGCTGAACGTGTCCCGACTGCTCCCCCTTGCGCCAGAGCTTGTGCCGCGAGCGTGACCAGTAATGCGCTTCGTGCGTATCGCGGGTGAGCGTCAGCGCCTCGCGATTCATCCATGCGAGCGTCAGCACGCGATGCGTCGCCGCGTCCTGCGCGATCGCGGGCGCGAGGCCGTCGCGGTTCCAGCGCACGGCGTCGAGCCAGTCGCCCCGCGCCGCGTGCTCGCTCAAGCCTTGGCTCAAGGGACTTCCCCCTGCGCTTCGCGCTTCGGGGCTTGTTCGCGCTTGGGGCGGCCCTGCGCACTCAATGGACCTCCCTCCGCGCTTCGCGCTTCGGGGCTTGTTCGCGCTTGGGGCGGCCCTGCGCACTCACTTTCTGACCTCGATTCCGGCCGCGCGCATCGCCGCCTTCGCCTCGCCCACCGTGTGCTCGCCGTAATGAAAGATCGACGCGGCGAGCACCGCATCCGCACCGCCGATCGCGATGCCGTCGACGAGATCGGCGAGCGATCCCACGCCGCCCGACGCGATCACCGGCACGCCGACACGATCGACGACCTCCCGCGTGACGCGAAGATCGAACCCTTTGCGCGCGCCGTCGCGATCCATGCTCGTCAACAGGATCTCGCCGGCGCCAAGACGCGCCACTTCCTCCGCCCATTCGATCGCGTCGATGCCGGTCGGCGTGCGCCCGCCGTGGATATAGACCTGCCACTGCTCGATCGCGCATTGCTTGACGTCGATCGCCGCGACGATGCACTGCGCGCCGAAGCGGTCGGACGCTTCCTCGTAAAGCCCGGGACGCATGACGCCCGCCGTGTTGATGCTCACCTTGTCGGCGCCGGCGTTGAGTAGCGCGCGGACGTCGTCGACCGACTGCACGCCGCCGCCAACCGTCAAGGGGATGAACACCTGATCGGCGACCGCCTCGATCATGTCGTAGAGAAGCGCGCGCTTTTCGACGCTCGCGCGAATGTCGAGGAACGCGAGCTCGTCGGCGCCCTGCTCATCGTAGCGCCTGGCGACTTCGACCGGATCGCCCGCGTCGCGAAGATTGACGAAGTTGACGCCCTTGACGACGCGGCCGTCCGCGACGTCGAGGCAGGGGATGATGCGCTTGGCGAGCATGAGCGGAAATTGGTGCCAGAGATGTATTTCCCGATGCTATCGCAGCGCATCATGACAATCGTTCGAGAAATACATCTCTGGCACCAATTTCCGCCCTATCCACCCTTCGCGACCTTCAGCGCCTCCTTGAAATCGAGCTTGCCCTCGTAGAGCGCGCGTCCGGCGATGGCGCCGATGATGCCGTCGCCGACGTAGGGCATGAGCTCGCGGATGTCGGCAATCGATGCGAGGCCGCCACTCGCTATCACGGGCGTTTTCAATTCGCGCGCGAGCTTCACCGTCGCATCGATGTTGACGCCGGTCAGCATGCCGTCGCGGCCGATGTCGGTATAGACGATCGCCTCGACGCCGTAATCCTCGAACTTTTTCGCGAGATCGACGACGTCGTGCCCGGTCATCTTCGACCAGCCGTCGGTCGCGACCTTGCCGTCGCGGGCATCGAGGCCGACGATGATGTGCCCTGGAAACGCGTAGCACGCATCGTGCAAAAGCCCCGGGTTCTTGACCGCGGCCGTGCCGATGATCACGTAGCTGATTCCATCGTCGAGGTAGCGCTCGATCGTGTCGAGATCGCGAATGCCGCCGCCCAACTGCACCGGAATCTCGTCACCGATGACGCTGACGATCTCGCGGATCGCGAGCTCGTTCTTCGGTTTGCCGGCCACGGCGCCGTTCAGGTCGACGAGGTGCAGCCGCTCGGCGCCGAGCTCGAGCCAGTGCTGCGCCATCGCGGCCGGGTCCTCGGAGAACACGGTGGCGGCCTGCATGTCGCCCTGCTTCAGGCGCACGCAATGCCCGTCCTTGATGTCGATCGCGGGAATGATCTGCATGGAAGCCATGGAGGCGCGGCGCGGGAGCGCGAACCAGCGGACTTCGGTGCGACTGGGGGCCTTGGGTATGGGCTAGGACGTTCCGTCCCAGGCGACGAAATTCGCGAGCAACCGCAAGCCCGCGCGCTGGCTCTTTTCGGGATGGAATTGCACGCCGAAGATATTAGCCCTCGCTATCGCGCAAGTAAACGGCGTCCGATACGCCGCCGTGCCGACCGCGAGCGATGCATCGGCCGGCACCGGATAGTAGCTGTGCGCGAAGTAGAAGCGCTCGCCGTCCTCGATCCCGGCCCAGAGCGGATGCGAACGTACCTGGCGCACCTCGCTCCAGCCCATGTGCGGGACCTTGAGCCGCTCGCCGTCGGCAAGCGCCAGCTCCTCTTCGCGAAACCGGCGAACGATGCCGGGAAAGATCGCCAATCCTTCGGTCGGCCCCTCCTCGCTCGATTCGAAGAGCATCTGCAGGCCGAGACATACGCCGAGAAACGGCCGCGCGCGAATGCTTTCGACGACGACGTCGCGAAGGCCGGCTCGCGCAAGACCGGCCATCGTTTCCGGCATCGCGCTTTGTCCCGGCAGCACGACGCGCGCCGCGTCGCGGATGACCGCCGGATCGCCGGTGACTTCGACACGCAGATGCGGCGCGACATGCGCGAGCGCCTTCGCGACCGAGCGCAGATTGCCCATGCCGTAGTCGACGACGGCGATCAAAGGCTCCCCTTCGTCGACGGCACCTCACCCAACGCCCGCGGATCGCGTTCGCACGCCATCCGCAGCGCCCGCGCAAATGCCTTGAACACCGTCTCGGCCTGGTGATGCGCGTTCTCGCCCCGCAGGTTGTCGACGTGCACCGTCGCGAGCGCGTGATTGGCGAAGCCCTGGAAGAATTCGTGGATCAGGTCGACATCGAACGTGCCGACGAGCGCGCGCGCAAACGGCACGTGGAACTCGAGCCCCGGGCGGCCCGAAAGATCGAGCACGACACGCGACAGCGCCTCGTCGAGCGGCACGTAGGCATGGCCGTAGCGGCGAATGCCGCGCTTGTCGCCAAGCGCCTGCCGCAGCGCCTGCCCGAGCGCGATGCCGATGTCCTCCACCGTGTGGTGTGCATCGATGTGGAGGTCGCCGCGCGCCTCGATCGTCAAGTCGAGCATGCCATGGCGGCTCACCTGGTCGAGCATGTGATCGAGAAAGCCAATGCCCGTCGACACGTTGCTTTTGCCGCTGCCATCGATGACCAGCGTCACCGCAATGTCGGTCTCGCTCGTCTTCCGGGTGACGTCGGCGCTTCGGATCGGCCATGGCGAAGCGGGATTCATCGGCGTGCCTCCATCGAGTCGCGCGCGAGCACCGCAATCAGCGCATCGTTCTCATCGCGCGTTCCAATCGTGATGCGCAGGCAATTCGCAAGCAGCGGGTGTGTACCGTCGAGGTTCTTGACGAGGATCTTCCCACGGAGCAGCGCCGCGAATGATGCGTTTGCGTCCGGGACGCGCACGAGGAGGAAATTCGTCGCCGACGGAAAAACGAGCGCGCCCAGCGAGGCGAGCGCCGCGGCGACACGCGCGCGTTCCTTGCGAATCCGGGCCGCCTGCTTCGTGAATATGTCGATGTGGCGAAGCAGGACCGGCAACGCGGCCTGCGCGAGACTTCCCACGTTGTACGGTGGCCGCAGGCGCTCGAAGTGCGCGATCCAGTCGGGATGCGCGACGGCGTAACCCAGGCGAAGCCCGGCCATCCCGATCTTCGATACGGTGCGAAGCACGACGACGTTCGGAAAATCGAGCACGCGCGACGCGAACGACGCGTTCGCGTACGCGTGATATGCCTCGTCGATGACGACGAGTCCGGGCGCGGCTGCTATGATCCGCTCGACATCGGTCGCGCCGGACAGATTGCCCGTCGGATTGTTCGGATAGGCAATGAACACCAGCGCCGGCCGCGCGCGGTCGATCGCGCGGAGCATCGCGTCGAGGTCGAGCGAAAAATCGGCGCGAAGCGAAACCGCCGTGAACGGCGCCTGCGCCATCAACGCATTGCGTCGATACATGACGAATGACGGCTCGGGCGCGAGCACGCCCGCCTCGCGCGTCGCGATCGACGACGTGATGATCTGGATCAGCTCGTCGGAGCCGTTGCCGAGCAGAAGGCCCGCGTGGGCCGGCAGGTCGAACGCGCTTCGCAGCGTGTCTTTCACCCTATTGCCGCTGCCGTCGGGATAGCGATTGATCGGCACGCGCGACAGCGCATCGCCAACTTCATCCGCGAGCTCGTCGGGCAGCGAATACGGATTCTCCATCGCGTCGAGCTTGACGAAGCCCTTCCCATCCAGGACCTCATAGCGGGACAGCGCGCGCACGTCGGCGCGGATCGTCGCCTCGATTCGCGCACGCCGCGCGTCCGTCGTGTCGGTCACGACGCTTCCTCGCGAAGGCGCGCCGCGGCGGAGCGCGCATGAGCGATGAGGCCCTCGCCGTTGGCAAGCTCGATCGCGATCGGCGCGAGTGTTTGCGCGCCCTCGGCGCCGATACGCAATACGCTCGTGCGCTTCTGAAAATCGTACACGCCGAGCGGCGACGAAAAGCGCGCGGTCCGGCCGGTGGGCAGCACATGGTTGGGTCCTGCGCAGTAGTCGCCGAGCGCTTCGCCTGCATGATGGCCGACGAAGATCGCGCCCGCGTGCCGAATCTTCGGCAACAGCGCGTCGGGATCGGCGACGGCGAGCTCGAGGTGCTCGGGCGCGATGCGGTTCGCAAGCAGGCAGGCCTCGTCGAGATCGCGCGTGCGAATCAACGCGCCTCGGCGCGCGAACGACGCGGCGATGATCGCCGCACGCGGCATGTCGGCGAACGCACGCAAGGCGCTCGCCTTCACTCGCTCGATCAGCGACGCATCGGGCGTGAGCAGAATCGCCTGCGCCATCTCGTCGTGCTCGGCCTGCGAAAAGAGATCGAGCGCGATCCAATCCGGATCCGCGGATGCATCCGCGATCACGACGATCTCCGATACGCCGGCGACCATGTCGATGCCGACGACGCCGAACACGCGCCGCTTGGCAGCGGCCACGTACGCATTGCCCGGTCCGCAGATCTTGTCGACGCGCGGAATCGACTGCGTGCCGTAGGCCAGCGCGGCGATGGCCTGCGCACCGCCGATGGCGAGGGCCCGCGTGACGCCCGCGACGTGCGCGGCAGCGAGCACCAGCGGATTGGGCATGCCGCCGGGGGTGGGCGTCGCCATCACGATCTCGCCAACGCCCGCGACGCGTGCGGGAATCGCATTCATCAGCACCGACGACGGATAGGCTGCCTTCCCGCCCGGCACGTAAATGCCGACGCGATCGAGCGGCGTCACGCGCTGGCCGAGCTCGGCGCCGGTCTCGTCCCGAAACGTGAAACCAGGATCGCGCTGATGCAGGTGAAAGTCACGAATGCGCGAAGCCGCCGTTTCGAGCGCCGCCCGCATCTTCGCGGAAATCGAGTCGTAAGCCGCGCGCATCGCCGCCGCGTCGATCGCGATTTCCGCCATCTGCTCGACATCGAAACCATCGAAGCGACGCGTGTATTCGAGGAGCGCTGCGTCGCCTCGTACGCGAACATCATCGACGATAGCCGCGACGGCGGCATCGATGGATGGATCCTGCGCCGCCTCGAACGCGATCAAATGTTCGAGCGCCTGACCGAACGCGGGATCGGCTGTATCGAGCACGCGAAGCGTCAGCGATGGCGTCACGCGGGCTCTCCGACGGCGCTTGCCAGCGTATCGAGCAGCGGTTTCACGACATCGCGCTTGAGCTTGAGCGCTGCGGGATTGACGATCAGACGCGCGCTGATCGGCATGATCTCCTCGACCACGACGAGCCCGTTCGCGGCCAGCGTGTTGCCGGTCGCGACGAGATCGACGATTGCATCCGCGAGACCCGCGAGCGGCGCCAACTCCATCGATCCGTAGAGCTTGATGAGATCGACATGCATCCCCTTGGCTGCGAAGTGCTCGCGCGCCGTATTCACGTACTTCGTCGCGACGCCGATCCGCGCGCCGCGCTGCACCGATCGAGCCCAATCGAAATCGCGCCGCGCGGCGACGACCAGCCGACAGCGGCCGATCCGCAGATCGAGCGGCTGGTAGAGGCCTTCGCCGCCCTGCTCGAGCAGCACGTCGCTGCCGACGACGCCGACGTCCGCGGCGCCATATTGCACGTAGGTCGGCACGTCGGCAGCGCGCAGAATGACCAGCGACACATTGGGATCGCGCGTCGCGACGATCAGCTTGCGCGACGTGCGCGGGTCCAGCGCCGGCACGATATCCGCGCGGGCGAGCAGCGGAAGCGTCTCGTCGAGCAGGCGTCCTTTCGAGAGCGCCAGGGTGAGCGTGGCCAAGTGTCAAGCGGCAGCAGGAGCGTAAGCGAACGATTCTACCGGCACGCGAACGCCTGTCCGGTCGACGTGCAGATGCAAAACGGGCGGCGATGTCGCCGCCCGTCCAAAGCTTGCCCTTCGATGATTCAATCGTCGTCGTCGTGATGGTAGAACGAGACGACCGGATGATCGGCCTCGTCATACGTGACGCGGTCGCGATAGTACGCATCGCTCGATGGCGACGAGTAGACAATCGGCCGCGAGTCGTAGTGATAGCGATAGTGGCCGAGCGGGCCGCCCCAGTCGACGGTCGTCGCACAGCCGCCGAGAAGCCCGCCCGCCGCGACGGCCGCCATCGCGATCCTCACCATGCGGTACCTCACGGAATTCGATCTTCGGGACGATCCTGCGTAGCTCATGGTGCCTCCATCGAATGACCCGTGAAATTGGGCAGATGGCGACGATGCCGGGTTCCGGCGATACGCCGCTTCATCATGTCGGGAGCGCTCCTACAAGCGCGATCGCAAACGTCAGTGCCGTGCAACGATTTCGCCGTCGGGCGCTTCGCGATCCCATGCAAGCCGTCCGTGCACGTAGGTTGCGCGAATCGCGCGGTCGTCGCCGAGCGCCATCTGTACGGCGAGCGCTTCCTCGATGTCGTCGACACGCTGCATGCGAAAGTCGATGAGCGGGGTCGAGCGCAAGTCGATGACGACGAGATCAGCGTCGCGGCCGGGCGCGACCGTGCCGATCGCCTCGTCGAGGGCGAGCGCGCCGGCAGCGCCGGCGGTCGCGAGCCACCATGCGCGAAACGGCGACAGCGGATGGCCATGAAATTGCGCGATCTCGCTCGCTGCCTGCATCGTGCGAAGCATCGAGAAGCTCGTGCCCGCGCCGAGATCGGTCGCAAGTCCCACCTTCACGGCACGCTTCGGATCGCGGATACGATGCAGTGCGAAATGTCCGCTGCCGAGGAAGTTGTTCGACGTCGGGCAATGCGCGAGCGCGGTCCCCGTTTTGTGCAGACGGTCAAGATCGGTGTCGTCGAGGTGAATGCCGTGCGCGTAGACGGCGCGCGGCCCGAGCAGGCCGAACGACTCGTAGACGTCTAGATAGCTGCGGTGAGCCGGGAAGAGCGAGGCGATCCAGTCGATCTCCGCGCGGTTCTCCGCGACGTGCGACTGCACGTACGCGCCCGGCGTTTCGCGCCACAGCGCGGCAGCGGCGTCCAGTTGTTCGGGTGTCGAGGTTGCAGCAAAGCGCGGCGTGATCGCGTACGCCAGGCGATCGCGCCCATGCCAGCGTGCGATCAGCGCTTTGCTCTCGTCGTAGCCGCGCGTCGCCGTGTCGAGCAGATCGGCCGGTGCATGGCGATCCATCAACACCTTGCCGGCGATCATTCGCATGTCGCGCCGCACCGCCTCCGAGAACAGCGCGTCGACCGATTCCGGGTGCACCGTGCAAAACACCGCGGCGGTCGTGATGCCATGGCGCAGGTTCTCGTCGAAATAACGTGCGGCAACCGTGCGCGCGTATTCGGCGTCGGCGTAGCGCGACTCGGCCGGAAACGTGTATGCGTCGAGCCAGCCGAGCAGCGGCTTGCCGCCGGCGCCGATCACCGGCAGTTGCGGGTAATGGACGTGCGCGTCGACGAATCCCGCGCTGATCAATGCATCTTCATAACGCGTGATTGGCGTGCCCGGTGGTATGCGCTTCGCAACGTGGTCCGCGGCGCCGCAGTCGACGATGCGCCCGTTTTCGATGACGACGAGCGCATCGCGCTCGTAGCGGCATGCGGTTTTCGGATCGGCGAGGAACGGGTCGCCGGCGAACGTCAGCAGCGCACCGCGGATCGCATTCACTGCCGCGCCGTTCGGATGTTGTCGGGAATCGACGCGTCGGCGTTCGTTCGGAACGGATTGATGTCGATGCCGCCGCGGCGCAGGAAGCGCGCGTGGACGGTGAGCGATCGCGGGCGGCATCGCGCGGCGATGTCCGTGAAGATCCGCTCCACGCAATGTTCGTGAAAGCCCGCGTGACAGCGGTACGAGACCAGATAGCGCAACAGGCCCGCGCGGTCGATCCGCGGGCCGCGATAAGCGATCTGCACCGAGCCGATGTCCGGCTGCGATGTGACTGGGCAGACCGAGCGGAAGAGGCGGGTCGCGAGCGTTTCGTCGACGATATCACCGCTCGCGCTCAACGGCGACGGGTCGATCTCGTATGCGTCGCACGTTACGTCGGGATCGTCGAGGCTTTCGCCGCCGAGCTCGCGGATCGCTTCTTGCGCGAACGATGACGCTTCGCGAAGGATCACGCCGACGCGCGCACCGCACGCCTGCGCAAGATCGCGCTCGATCGCCGCTCGAATCTCGTCCGCTGATGCGAACCGCGTCATCCCGAACGAGCCCAGGTAGAGCTTCATCGATTTCGATTCGACGATCGACGGCGATGCCGCGGGCACTTCGAGGGTCGCGATGGCGACACCCGGCTTGCCGCGCGCGTCGAGCCACGTGAGCTCGTAGGCCGTCCACACGTCCGCTCCGTGAAACGGAAGCGCATCGACGACGCCGAGCGCCGCGCGTTGCGGCGCGCGCGCGATGGCGAAGAGCAGCGAAGGCGCATAGCGATCCGGATGGCCGGTCGCGTGCCCGAGCGGCGCGCGGGCGAGGTCGGATGCGGAAAGATCGGCCGAAGCGCTCAAGTCTGGCTCATGACGAGCCGGCCACCCGACGAATCCGTGCGCCGAGCGCGCAAAGCTTCTCCTCGATACGCTCGTAGCCGCGATCGAGATGATAAATGCGGTCGATCGTCGTCTCACCGTCCGCGACGAGCCCGGCGATGACTAAGCACGCGGACGCGCGGAGGTCGGTCGCCATCACGTTCGCCCCGGTCAGGCGTGCGACCCCGCGCACGATCGCCGCGTTGCCTTCGACCTCGATGTCCGCGCCGAGACGTTTCAGCTCCTGCACGTGCATCATCCGGTTTTCGAAGATCGTCTCCGTAATCACCGATGCGCCGTCGGCGCGCGCGGCGAGCGCCATGAACTGCGCCTGCATGTCCGTCGGAAACGCCGGGAACGGCGCCGTGCGAACGTTCGTCGCACTGAGCGCGCCATTGCCGCGCACGCGAATCGTCGAGCCGTTCGCGTCGATCAGCGCGCCCGCTTCGCGCAGCTTGTCGACGACAGCGGCCAGCGAATCGGGATTGGCGTCCGCGACGACGACGTCGCCGTGCGTGGCGGCGGCCGCGGTGAGAAACGTTCCGGTCTCGATGCGATCGGGCATGATAGCGTGCCGCGCACCCGACAAGCGCTGGACGCCTTCGACGACGATTCGATCGGTGCCGGCACCGTCGATCCTCGCGCCCATCGCGACGAGGCACGCGGCCAGATCGGCGATCTCCGGCTCGCGCGCCGCATTGTCGAGCGTGGTGACGCCGTCGGCGAGCGTCGCCGCCATCATCAGATTCTCGGTGCCGGTGACGGTCACGACGTCGAACAGGAAGCTCGCGCCGCGCAGCCGCGTCGCGCGCGCATTGATGTAACCGTGCGTGAGATCGATCTCGGCACCCATCGCCTCCAGCCCCTTGATGTGCTGGTCGACCGGACGCAGGCCGATCGCGCAACCGCCCGGGAGCGACACGCGCGCTTCGCCGCAACGCGCGAGCAGCGGCCCGAGCGCGAGGATCGACGCGCGCATCGTCTTCACGAGCTCGTAGGGCGCAAGCGGCCAGTCGATGCGCGATGCGTCCAGAGTGATCGCATCGGGCTCGGGCGTTTCCGGTCGAACGCCCATTTGCGAAAGCAGCGAGCGCATCGTGCGCACGTCGTTGAGACGCGGCACGTTGGTGAGCGTCAGCGGTTCGCTGGTCAGCAGCGATGCGCAAAGCAGCGGAAGCGCCGCGTTCTTCGCACCCGAGACGCGCACCTCGCCGCGAAGACGCTCGCCGCCCTGGATGATCAGTTTGTCCATTCGAAGGGGCTGGGGGCTGGGGGCCGGGGCTGGGGGCTGGGGGGATTCACGACATGCAAACGTTCAGTTGATCCCATCATGAACTTATTCTTCGCTTGCATCCCGAAGTCGTTGACACCGTAAGGGTAAAGGTACGCAAATCGAAGCGCTCCCCAGTCCCCAGCCCTCAATTCCCAGCCCCTACCTGTCTCCCAGCCCATGCTCTTCCGGCGTCAACGTTCGCATCGACAACGCGTGTACCTCTTCACGCATCCGATCGCCGAGCGCCGCGTACACGAGGCGGTGCCGCGCGAGCCGCGACTGGCCGCGAAACGCCGGCGACACGATCAGCGCCTCGAAATGATGGCCGTCGCCGGAAACTTCGACGACGTCGCAGGCAAGGCCCTGCTCGATCGCCGATCGGATGGATTCGGGAGTCACCATGTGGCTGCCTTCGAAGCGATTTCAGCGGCGCCGGGCCACCCCAAGCCGCTGACTGCGCCCCCTACGGGAGCAGCGAGCGGAGCGGGCGTGAGGGTTCTTCATCCTAATGCCGCAGCTTGTAGCCGCTCGCAAGCATCGCGAGCGCAAGCGCCGCCAGTCCGACGCCCGCCGCGGCGACGAGCCCGAGCGAAATCGACGGCGCGATGTCGGAGAGGCCGAAAAAGCCGTATCGAAACCCGTCGATCATATAAAAGAACGGGTTCGCGTGCGACAGCGCCTGCCAGAACGCCGGCAGCGAGTGGATCGAATAGAACACGCCCGACAGGAACGTAAGCGGCATGATCAGGAAATTCTGAAAGGCGGCAAGCTCGTCGAACTTGTCCGCCCAGATGCCGGCGATCAGGCCGAGCGTTCCGAGGATAGCGCTCCCCAGAAGCGCGAACGCGAGCACGACGATCGGATGTGCAATCGTCATCACGCCGGGTTCGACGACGAGTGCGACCAGGAAAACGCCGAGCCCGACCGCGAGGCCGCGAACCATCGCGCCGATCACGTACGCGGCGTAGATTTCGAGCGGCGAGAGCGGCGGTAGCAGCACGAAGATCAGGTTGCCGGTGATCTTCGACTGGATCAGCGACGACGAAGCGTTCGCGAACGAATTCTGCAGCACCGACATCATCACGAGCCCGGGCACGAGAAACGCGGTGTAACGCACCTGCCCGCCGAACACCGACACGCGGGACTGCAGCACGTGCGAGAAGATCAGAAGGTACAAGAGCGCCGTCAGAACGGGTGCGGCGATCGTCTGAAAGCTCACCTTCCAGAAACGCAGAAGCTCCTTCGACAAAAGCGTCGGCCAGCCCGCGCCGCCGGCTTCCTCGATACGCGCGCCCGCACCCTGGACCATTGGGACGCTCACGATTCAGGCACCTCCGCGACACGCTGTGCTTCGTCGGTCGTTTCGGTGCCCGCCATGATGCGCAGGAACACCTGCTCGAGATCGGTCTGCGCGAGCGCAAGCTCGTCGATCGGAATGCCGGCGGTACGAAACGATGCGATCAGCCGCTCGAGCTCGGCGTAGCTCTCGAGACCGAGGTAAAAAACCGAGCCTTCGCGAGGGTGTGATCCCCCCACGCTTGCGGCTTCGCCGCTGCGCTGCCCCCCGAGGTGGCGGAATTCGCGCCTTCGGTCGGCCGCGCGGCGCTCATGAACGCGGCTCGCCCATTCCGCAGGCAATCGCGGCGCCGACACGCGCGCCGTGATGCCTGAAAAACGCGACAGCAGATGCTGCGTCGTATCGAGCGCGACGATGCGTCCCGCCTTCATCATCGCGATGCGGTTGCAGAGCGCCTCCGCTTCCTCGAGGTAATGCGTCGTCAGGATGATCGTGTGTCCATCGCGATTGAGCTTGCGAATGAACGCCCAAAGGCTTTGACGAAGCTCGACGTCGACCCCCGCGGTCGGCTCGTCGAGCACGATCACGGGTGGCTTGTGCACGAGCGCCTGGCCGACGAGCACGCGCCGCTTCATGCCGCCCGAGAGCGCGCGCATGTTCGCATCGGCTTTGCGCGTGAGGTCGAGGTGGTGCAGGAGCTCGTCGATCCACGCGTCATTGTGTCGCAGCCCGAAGTAGCCGGACTGGATGCGAAGCGTCTCTCGGACCGTGAAGAACGGATCGAACACGAGCTCCTGCGGCACGACGCCCAAAAGCCGCCGCGCATGGCGATAATCGCTGGCAACGTCGTGCCCGAGAATGCGTGCCGTGCCGCGATCGGCGCGCGTCAACCCCGCCAGGATCGAGATCAGCGTCGTCTTGCCCGCGCCGTTCGGGCCGAGCAACCCGAAGAACTCGCCCCGAGCGACGCGAAGGTCCACGCCGGCGAGCGCCTGCACGTCCCCGAAGCGCCGCGCGACGTCGCTGACTTCGACGGCATCATTCACGAGACAGGCTCTGCCGAGGCTTCCTGCTCGTCAATCGAGCAGGTTCTCGACGCCGTAAACGATCCCGAGCGTGCGAAGCGATTGCGGCAACCCCTCGATCGACAATGCGCATCCCTCGATCGTGGCGCGTCGCTTGAGCGCGATGGCGACGGCAAGCGCCGAGGAGTCGGCATGCGTCATTCCGGAAAAATCGATCGCCCCGCTCGCCGGCAACGGCGCTGCTTTCGATGCCGCGAAAACCTGCGCTGCATTGTCGAGCGTGAGCGCGCCGTCGAAGCGCCAGCCGCGCTCGGTCACGCGAAACGCGCCAGCGGCCCGATCTCCGCCGGCGAGCGAAGGCATCATTTGGGCGCAGGCGCCGCATTCTTGGCGGCCAGCGCCTTGATGAGCCCGTCGATGCCGCCCTGGCGAATCTGTTGCGTGAATTCGTCGCGATAATTGGTGACGAGCGAGACGCCGGCGACGATCACGTCATACGCCTTCCATCCCGACGGCGTCTTCTCCATGCTGTATTCGATCGGTACCGGCTGCTGACCTGGCCGCATCACCTCCGTGCGCACCGTCACCTCGGTCGCATTGGGCTCGGCGCGAAGCGGCTTGTAGTCGATCGTCTGGTCGCGATACTGGTTCAACGCGTTCGCGTACGTGCGGATCAAAAGCGTCTTGAACTCGTCGGCGAGGCGCTTGCGTTGCTCGGGCGTCGCCTGCCGGTACGCGCGTCCTGCGGCGAGCGCCGTCATCCGATCCATGTCGAAGTACGGCGCGATCTTCGCTTCGATCAGATCGCGGATGTGCGCCACGTCGCCGTCCTGCACGCGCGGGTCGGTCTTGATGACCGTCAACGCTTCCTGCGAGACGCGCTTCACCAGCGCGTCGGGCGCTTCCTGCGCAAGCGCGGGCAACGCGATCAGCGCGGCAACGGCGACGAAAAGGCCGAGCGCGCGCTTCACGATGAAATGTTTCAGTTGCGTCATTGCTCCTCTTCCTTGGCTGGCGGCGGCTTGCCGTCCCACACCAGATACTCGCGACGCTGCAGATACGCTCGCCTGATGAACGTGTAGGGATCGAGGGCGGCCTGATTCAGGACATTCTCGGTGCCGAGCGCGCCGGCGCGAAGGTCGAGAACATGCAAACCCCACAATCCGTATCGGATCGGAACGTCGTGGATGAAATTGATCGGATCCGCGTAGCCGCGGATCAGCGAACCGGTGCCGTCACGAAACGTCGTCGGTCCGAACAGCGGAACGAAGAGATACGGACCTTGCGGAATGCCCCACACACCAAACGTCTGGCCGAAGTCCTCCTCGCCCTTCGGCACGCCGGCCTCGGACGCGATGTCGACGAGGCCCAGCATGCCGAAGCCGGTGTTCGCGATCACCCGTCCGAGATCGTTGCCCGCCTTGTCAGGCTTGCCCTGCAACACGTCGTTGACGAACGAGAACATGTCGTCGATGTTGCCGAAGAAATTGCTGACCGCGGTGCGCACCGGCACCGGCGTGTATTTGACATACGTTTGCGCGACCGGTTTGACGATAGCGTCGTCGAGCGCGGTGCTGAACTTGTACGAAGCGCGATTCATCGGCTCGAACGGGTCCTCGCGCGTCGGACCCATCGCGCAGCCGGTGCAAAGCGCAAGCGCGCAAAGCGACGCCACGAAACGCAACGTCACTCGAATGTCCATCATCATTTGCCTCCCGCCGCCGCGCCTGCTGCGTTCGTCGCACCGGTGCTCGCCGCCGGCGCGCCGGGCGTCGACGACCCCGAAGGCGCGGCACCCGAAGCGCCGCTGCCGCTCGCCGCCTTGTCGAACAGGAATTGCCCGATGAGCTTCTCGATCACGATCGCCGATTGCGTCTTCGTGATCTTGCCGCCTTCGGCGAGCATCTGCGTATCGCCGCCCGAATCGAGCCCGATGTAGACCTCGCCGAGCAGCCCTGACGTCAGGATCGACGCGATCGTGTCCTTCGTGAACTGGTAGCCGCGATCGATCTTCATCGACACGACCGCCTGGTACGTTTGAGGATCCAGTCTGATCCCGTCGACGCGTCCGACGACAACGCCCGCGGCCTTGACGGGCGCGCGAAGCTTGAGCCCGCCGATGTTGTCGAATGCGGCTTGCAGGTGATAGCCCGGCGCGCTACTCACCGACGTCAGGTTGCCGACCTTCAGCGCGAGGAAAAGAATTCCCGCGATGCCGAGCATCACGAAGATGCCGACCCACAGGTCGAGCGTCGAGCGGTTCAAGGGACCCCCACGCTTGCAGCTACGCTGCTGCGCTGCCCCCCGAGGGGGTGCAATTCGCGCTCGGGGCGGCCCAGCGCGCTCACGGGCACGGCCTCGACGTCCGCGGGAGCGCCGCCGCATTGCGAAATCTCATACGCCGACTCCCCGGAACATGAACACGGTCAGCACGAAATCGAGCGCGAGAATCGAAAGCGAGCTCACGACCACGGTGCGCGTCGTCGCGGTCGAGACGCCTTCGGCCGTCGGCCGCGCGTTGTAGCCCTCGAACACGGCGATCGCACTCACCGCGATGCCGAACACGACGCTCTTGATGACGCCGTTCAGGATGTCGTAGCGGACGTCGACGCCCGCCTGCATGTTGCCCCAGAACGACCCGGCGTCGATGCCGATCAGCTTCACGCCGACGAGATAAGCGCCGAAGATGCCGAGCGTCTCGAAGAGCGCGGCGAGCAGCGGCATCGAGATCACGCCGCCGAGGAAGCGCGGCGCGACGACCCGCGCGAGCGGATCGACCGCCATCATTTCCATCGCCGTCAGTTGCTCCGTCGTCTTCATGAGACCGATCTCGGCCGTGACGGCGCTGCCCGCGCGACTTGCGAACAAAAGACCCGCGACGACAGGCCCGAGTTCCCGCACGAGCGACAGCGCTACGAGGATGCCGAGCGATTCGGTCGCACCGTAGCGCGAGAGCACCTCGTAACCCTGGATCGCGAGCACCATGCCGACGAAGAGTCCGGACACCAGGATGATGACGAGCGAAAGAACGCCCGCGAAATAGATCTCGCGAATCGTCAACGGCAGACGGCGAACGGCCGCGGGAAGATGCCCGGCCGTCGCCGCCGAGAAGCGGGCTGCGAAACCGAGGCGCTCGACCGAGCCAAGCGTCGCGGAACCCACACGGCGCAGCGCCCAGGTGAGTGCATCGACCGCGACGGAAATCACGCGAATGCCTCCGCGAGCGTCGACGAGGGATAGTGGAACGGCACCGGACCATCGGGCTCGCCGTCGACGAACTGGCGCACGAAAGGATCGGTCGACGCCCGCACTTCGGCCGGCGTTCCCTGCGCGATGATGCGTCCTTCCGAGACGAAGTAGATGTAGTCGACGATCTTCAGCGACTCGTAGATGTCGTGCGTTACCACGATCGAGGTGATGCCGAGAGCGTCATTGAGCCGCCGCACGAGTTGTCCGACGACGCCGAGCGATATCGGATCGAGCCCCGCGAACGGCTCGTCGTACATCACGAGCATCGGATCGAGCGCGATCGCGCGCGCGAGCGCGACCCGGCGCGCCATGCCGCCGGAAAGCTCCGACGGTTCGAGCTGCGCGGCGCCGCGCAAGCCCACGGCATTGAGCTTCATCAACACGAGATCGCGAATCAGCTCCTCCGGCAACTCCGTGTGCTCGCGCAGCGGAAACGCGATGTTCTCGTAGACCGACATGTCCGTGAAAAGCGCGCCGAACTGGAACAGCATGCCGATCCTGCGCCGAAGCGCGAACAACGCTTCGCGATCGAGCGCGGGCACGTTCTCGCCGTCGACTTCTATCGTGCCACCCTGCGGGCGCAACTGGCCGCCGATCAGGCGCAGCATCGTCGTCTTGCCACATCCCGAGCCACCCATGATCGCGACGAGCTTGCCGCGCGGGATCGTCAGGTCGATGCCGCGAAGCACCGGACGCCGCTGGTCGTAGCCAAAGGTGACCCCTGCCATCCGGACGGCAATTTCAGTCGGGCGCGTCGGCGAGACGTCAGCCGGTTCGACTACGGGCATTGGGGAACAGCGGGAGGTGGAATGTCGATTGTAGCCGGTGGCCGAAAAGCGCCGCAAACCGCGTCGACGAATGCGCGCGGCAGGCCGAGAGCGTTTCCGCGTGACGGCGCTTCGTCGTTATGCGGCTTCGAGCAAACGTTGCTCGGCCAGCAGAAGCTCGCTCGGCCGCCCGAGCAGAACGACGGCATCGCCCGGCTCGAATCGCCACATGCCGTCCGGACGAATGGAGCGCGCGCCGCGCCGTCGCACGCCGGTCACTTCGACGCCGTCGCCGAGCGCGAGCTCCGCAAGCGAACGGCCGACAGCATGCGCGCGCTCGCTCAGGAAAACCGTGTGCAGCCTGGGCTGCGCATCGTCGTCGGACGGAACGTCCGTCGCGCCACGAAAGAAGCCGCGGAACAGTCCATAGCGCTCTTCGCGCACGTGCCGAATGCGCGCGAGCACGCGCGCGAGCGGTACGCCGAGCACGAGCAGCGAGTGCGAGGCGAGCATCAGACTTCCTTCGAGCACCTCGGGAACGACCTCGGTCGCGCCCGCAGCGAAGAGCTTCTCGATCTGCGCGTCGTCGCGCGTACGCACGATCACCGGCAGCTCGGGGCGCAATTGCTGGACGTGATGAAGGATCTTGAGCGCGACCGGCATGTCGTCGAACGTGATCACGACCGCGCGCGCTTTCGCAAGGCCGGCCGAAACGAGCGTCTCGCGCCGGCTCGCGTCGCCATAAACGACGTTGGTACCGTCGGCTTCGCGCACCCGCTGCGGATCGGAATCGAGCGCGAGAAAGCGCATGTCCTCGCGTTCGAGAATGCGCGTCAGGTTCTGGCCGCTGCGGCCATAGCCCGCGACGATGACGTGATCCTGTCGCGTCATCGTACGCGCGGCGACGTTCGTGATCTCGGCCGCGCGCGCGAGCCAGTCGTTGGCGGTGAGCCTTCGCACGATGCGATCGGTGTGGTCGATGACGAGCGGCGCGATCAGCATCGACAGGATCATCGCCGCGAGCACCGCCTGCGAGAAGCGCGCGGACAGCAATGCCCCGGCGCTTGCGAGCGCGAGCATCACGAGCGCGAACTCGCCCGCCTGCGCGAGATAGATTCCCGTCCGAAGCGCGGTGGCGAGCGGCGCACCGAACGCGCGCGCGAGCAGCACGATCAGCGCGAGCTTCGCCGCGACCGGCACGACGAGCAGCACGAGCACGAGGCCCGCGAGCCCGAGGTCGACGTGAAGATCGAGGAGCATTCCGATCGTGACGAAGAACAGCCCGAGCAGGATGTCGCGAAACGGCTTGATGTCCTCCTCGACCTGATAGCGGAACTCGGTCTCCGAGATCAGCATGCCGCCGAGAAATGCGCCGAGCGCGAGCGACAGGCCGAAGAATTTCGTGGCGGCCGACATCCCGAGCGTGACGAGCAGCACGTTCAGCACGAAAAGCTCCGGCGAGCGCTTCGTGGCGACGATGCGAAACCAGGCGCGCATCGGCCGCTGCCCGAGAAAGAGGATCAGCGCGAGCGCAACGGTCGTTTTCGCAATGGCGCTCGCGAGCGCGCGCCCTGTGTCGAGGCCCGAGAGTCCGAGCGACGGAATGAGGATCAGGAACAGCACGACGGCGAGATCCTGAAACAGCAGGATGCCGATCGCGTCACGTCCGTGCGGCGTCGCAAGCTCGCCCCGCTCGGCAAGCATCTTCGAGACGATCGCCGTCGAGCTCATCGCCAGCGCGCCGCCGAGCACGATGCCCGCACGCCATCCGTGGCCGAGCAATTGCGCGCCGATCATGCCCGCGACCGTCGTGATCGCGACCTGCGATGCGCCGAGCCCGAACACGGCGCGACGCATCGCGCGAAGCTGCGGCAGGCTGAACTCGAGCCCGATCGAGAACATCAGGAACACGATGCCGAATTCGGCGAGATCGCGCGTCGCCTGGTCGTCGGCGACAACGGCGAGCGCGTGCGGACCGAGCGCGATGCCGACGATCAGGTAGCCGAGAATCGGCGGGAGGCCGACGATGCGACAGACGGTGAGCGCGACCACCGCGGCCGCAAGAAGCAGGAGGATCAGAAGCAGCGTATCCGACATGCCTGCCTCGTCGTGAGGTGCGACTCGAACGTTATCACGCGCGCCCGCTCCTCCCGACTCGTGCACCGGACGGAACGGTATACTTGACCGATGGCGCCCTACGCGGATGCACGCCTCGACGCGCGCGAGCCTTCGTCGCGAAACGTCGACGCGGGGCGGGCGCTCGCGCTCGCGCGCAAGGTGCTCGACATCGAGGCGCGCGCGATCTCGTCGCTCGCAACCAGGCTCTCGACGCCCTTCGTCGCCGCGGTTCAGCTCATGCTGGAGTGTCGCGGCCGCGTCGTCGTTTCGGGCATCGGCAAGTCGGGCCATGTCGCGCGAAAGCTCGCCGCGACGCTCGCATCGACCGGAACGCCGGCGTTCTTCGTCCATCCCGCGGAAGCTGGACACGGCGACCTCGGCATGATCACCGCGGACGATGTCGTCGTCATGCTTTCGAACTCCGGGGAAACCGACGAATTGATGCTGCTCACGCCGCATCTCAAGCGCGAAGGCGCGAAGCTCATCGCGTTGACCGGTAACGAGCAGAGTTCGCTCGCGCAATCGGCCGATGTGCATCTCGACGCGGCCGTCGACGCCGAAGCGTGTCCGCTCGGGCTCGCGCCGACGGCGAGCACGACCGCGGCGCTCGCCCTCGGCGATGCGCTCGCGCTCGCGCTGCTCGACGCGCGGGGCTTCTCCGTCGAGGATTTCGCGCGCTCGCATCCGGGCGGCGCGTTGGGCCGAAGGCTGCTGACCCGCGTTCGCGACGTCATGCGCGAAGGCGACGCGTTGCCGCGCGTGCCGCGAACCGCGTCGCTCGCGCAAGCAATCGTCGAAATGACGGCGAAGGGCATGGGGATGACAGTGATCGTCGACGCGCACGATCGGATCGCGGGCATCTTCACCGATGGCGACCTGCGCCGCGGCCTCGCGCACGTGCGCGATGCCGAATCGGTGCGCGTCGCCGATCTGATGACGAAATCGCCGCGCACGATCGCACCCGATCGACTCGCGGCCGATTGCGTGCTGTTGATGGAGACACCGCCGAAGATCACGCAGCTTCTCGTCGTGGACGAGAGGGGAACGCTCATCGGCGCCGTGCAGATGCACGACCTCTTTCGTGCGCGGGTCGTGTGATGCGTGACACGGCGATCGAGGCGGCGACCGCGAAAGCATGCGAGCCCATCGCATGACGCCGGCCGACCTCGCGACGCGCGCGCGGCGCGTGCGCCTTCTGACCTGCGACGTCGACGGCGTGTTGACCGACGGACGCATCTACATCGACGATCGCGGTCGCGAGATCAAGGCCTTCTCGGCGCTCGACGGCGTCGCGATGCATCGCCTCGCGTCCGCGGGCATCGTCGTCGGCTGGATCACCGGTAGCGCCGCGGCCGCCGTCACGCATCGCGCGCAGCAGCTTCGCGTGCCGCATCTCTTCGTCGATGCCCACGACAAGCTCGCGCCGTGGGAGCGGCTTCGCGCGGAGCTCGGCTTTCCGCCCGAGCAATGCGCGCACATCGGCGACGATCTTCCCGACATTCCGGTGCTCGCCGCGTGCGGGCTTGCCGCGACGGTTCCGCATGCGCCGCCGGCGGTGCGCGCGCATGCGCACTATGTCACGACGCGCGACGGCGGCAGCGGTGCGGTGCGCGAATTCGCCGACCTGATCCTCACGGCGCAGGGATGCGATGCGCAGGGGGCGACCGCTACGCCGCGCGCGCGGGCGATTGCGTCGTCGGGCCGTCGATAGCGCAAGATGGACAGGAGCCGCGCCTTCATCGATCGATTGATCGCCTGGTCGCCGGTGCTTCTGCTTGGAAGCCTCGCCGCCCTCACGTATTGGCTCGACGCGCAGGTGCAGCCGCCCGCCGCGCGGCGCGATGGCTCGTCGCGTCACGACCCCGATCTGTTTCTCTCCGATTTCAAGGCGGTCACGTTCGATGCGCATGGCAAGCCGCGCGAGTCGCTGACGGCGACGAGCGCCGAACACTTTCCCGACAACGACAGCGCGGAGCTCACAAAGCCGCGGCTCTCGCTTACCGAGCCCGGCCGCCCGACGATGACGATCACCGCGGATCGGGGCGTGATCGCGGGCGATCGCGAACACGGCGAGTTCGTAGGCGACGTGCGCGTCGTACGCGATGCCGATCCCGCGCCGGCGGACGCGAGCGAACCGAGCGGACCCGTGACCCTGACAACCAGCGTTCTGCACGTTGCGACGAAGGAGCAGCGCGTGACGACGGACCAGCCGGTGACCGTCGAGGAGCCGCGTGGAATAATCCGCGGACAAGGCCTCACGTTCGACAACAAGTCGAAGCGCGTCCATATCAACTCGCACGTGAGCGGCTCGTTCGAACCTCGACAACTGCCCGTCAAATGATGTCGTTCGCCATTGGCCGACGCATGGGAATCGCCGCATGTGCGGGGCTCGTCGGCATCGTCATTGCAATCGCCGCGCATGCCGAGAAGGCCGATCGCGACAAGAACATCAACTTTTCGGCCGACCAGCCGGTCGAGGTCGATTTCAACAAGCGCGTCGGAACGTTGCGCGGCAACGTGGTCATCACGCAGGGAACGCTGACGATCCACGCCGATAAGATCGACTTCAAGCAGAACCCCGACAATTCGCTGTCCGCGACCGCATGGGGCAATCCGATCAGCTTTCGCGAGAAGAAGGACGATTCGGACGAATACTACGAAGGCTTTGCGCAGCGGGCGGTCTACAACGGGCAGACGCATACGCTGGAGCTCTTCGACAATGCGCTCCTGAAGGAAGGCAAGAACGAGTTTCGCGGCAACTACATCGCGTACAACAGCGAAACGAACATGCTGAAGGCGGAAGGCCGGCCGAACGCTCCCGGCGGCGAGGGTCCGGGCGCGCGCGTCGAGGGTATGTTCGAGCCGCGATCGGACAATCCGCTCGCGCCGAACACGACACCGAAGCCGGCACCGAAAGGCAACGCGCCGGCAGCGAAAGACGCGGCCAAGGCGTCGGCGTCGACGGGAACGACGGCGAAGGGTCCCGCAGGCAAGGATGCGTCGAAGCCCTCGCCCGCGAAGGAGGCAGCGGCCGTGCCCACACCGCCGCTTGCGCTCACGCCCGATTCGACGCTGGCGAAATAAGCATTGACGTGAGCGCCGCGAGGTCGGACATCGACGAGCGCCGGAGCGGCGGCGGTCCGATCCCTGCGCTCGTCGAGCCGCAACCGATCGACGACGAAGCCGCGCAGGAAGCCCAACCTCAACCGTTTACGCGCCATCCGAGCAAGCTGTCGGCCGCGCATCTGCGCAAGCGCTACAAGGCGCGAACGGTCGTCCACGACGTCTCGCTCGAGGTCGCGAGCGGCGAGGTCGTGGGGCTTCTCGGACCGAACGGCGCCGGCAAGACGACGTGCTTCTACATGATCGTCGGGCTCATCGCGGCCGACGGCGGCGAGATTTCGCTCGACGACGAGAACCTGTCGCGCCTTCCGATCCATCGACGCGCGCGCCGCGGCCTTTCGTACCTGCCCCAGGAAGCGTCGATCTTTCGCAAGATGACGGTGGCGCAGAACGTTCGCGCGATCCTCGAGTTGCAGGGCCTCGATCCCGACACGCTTTCCAATCGGCTCGACGCGCTGCTCGAGGACCTGTCGATCTCGCACCTTGCCGATGCGTCGGCGGTGTCGCTCTCGGGCGGCGAGCGGCGGCGCGTCGAGATCGCGCGCGCGCTCGCGACGCGTCCGCGCTTCATCCTGCTCGACGAGCCGTTCGCGGGCGTCGATCCGATCGCGGTGCTCGACATCCAGAAGATCATCGGCTTCCTGAAGGAGCGCGGCATCGGCGTGCTGATCACCGACCACAACGTCCGCGAGACACTCGGCATTTGCGACCGGGCCTACATCATCAACGAAGGGCGGGTCCTCGCATCCGGCGCGCCGGGCGAGATTGTTTATAATGAGGACGTCCGGAAAGTCTATCTCGGGGAGCATTTCCGACTCTGACTCGCGACCGATTGCGCATCGTCGATTCCGGTGCCGTATGGATCCCTTCAGGACAAGCGCTCGTCGGTGAAACAGACGCTTCAGCTCAAGCTATCGCAGCACCTCACGCTGACGCCGCAGCTGCAGCAGTCCATCCGGCTTCTGCAACTGTCGACGATCGAGCTCAACGCCGAGGTCGAGCGCATCCTGCAGGAGAACCCCCTTCTAGAGCGTGCGGAGGTCGAGGACGATCGCGCAGCGGCGGAAGTGCCGCTCGCGGGCCCGGGACGCGTCGGCGACGGCGCCGATCGCAGCCACGAGATCTCGTCGAGTGATACGGCGTCGGAGTTGCGTAACGCGCGCGATGACACATCCGATGTGCCGGACTTCGCCGACTACGGCAGCAGCGGCGGCGGAGACAGCGACTGGGGCGGCGGCAACGCGAGCGAGGACGACGATTTCCTGCCGCAGCAGATCGCGACGTCGACGCTTCGCGATCATCTGAACGGTCAGCTCGCGCTTCTCAATCTCCCGCTTCGCGATCGCCAGATCGTCGCCGCGCTGATCGATGCCCTCGATGACGACGGTTACCTGACGACGCCGCTCGACGAAATCGCCGAGCTCTTTCCGGCGGAGGTCGAGATCGAGGCCGACGAGCTCAACATCGCGCTCAAGTACGTGCAGAGCTTCGAGCCCTCCGGCGTCGGCGCGCGCGATTGCTCGGAGTGTCTCGCGCTGCAGCTTCGCACCCTGCCTTCGGGCACGCCGTTTCTCGCCGATGCGCTGAAGGTCGTCGACGGCAATCTCGCGCTGCTCGCGAACCGCGACTTCACCAAGCTCAAGCGCCTGCTGCACACCGACGATGCAGGCGTGCGCGGCGTGCGTGACCTGATTCGAAGCCTCAACCCGCGACCCGGTGCCGCGTTCGCGAAGGCGGAGGCGAACTACGTCATTCCCGACGTGGTCGTACGAAAGATCAGGAATCAGTGGGTGGCCTCGCTAAACGAGGCCGCGATGCCGAAGCTGCGGCTGAACCGCATCTATGCCGACATCCTCACTCGAAACCGCGAAAGCTCGAACCAGCAGCTCGCCGCGCAACTCCAGGAGGCGAAGTGGCTGATCCGGAACGTGCAGCAGCGCTTCGATACGATCCTGCGCGTCGCGAAGGCGATCGTCGAGCGCCAGCGCCGCTTCTTCGAGCACGGCGAGGTCGCGATGCGGCCGATGGTGCTGCGCGAGATCGCCGACATGCTGTCGCTGCACGAATCGACGATTTCCCGCGTGACGACGCAGAAGTACATGCTGACGCCGCGCGGCACCTTCGAGCTCAAGTATTTCTTCGGCAGCCACGTCGCCACGGACACGGGTGGCGCCGCGTCGGCCACCGCGATCCGCGCGCTGATCAAGCAACTCATCGCGGCCGAAGATGCGCGAACGCCGCTCACCGACAGCAAGATCGCGGACATGCTGGGCGAGCAGGGGATTCTCGTTGCCCGCCGCACGATCGCGAAATACCGCGAAGCGCTGCAGATACCGCCGGTCAACATGCGCAAGGCGCTATAAAAGGGCCAGAGACGACTTGTCGTCCCGCGATGTCCGCTTCGGCTTCATGGGTGGACGACAAATCGTCTCTGACCCCATTGTGGTTCTGCCGCTTCCTTTTTTCACAATCGAATGCCCGTCGCGCGTGCGCTGCCGAACCGGCGCGCACAACCGTCGCGTGCGTTTTCACGCGGCCAGTTCCGTACCGAAGGAGAGCCGATGAATCTGCAGCTCACTGGACATCATCTCGAAATCACGCCGTCGATCCGCGATTACGTCATGAAGAAGCTCGCCCGGATCAATCGTCATTTCGACCACGTGATCGATGTCAGTGTCGTGCTTGCCGTCGACAAGCTCGCCCGGAAAGTCGAAGCGACCGTCCACGTCCGTGGCAAGGACCTGCACGCCGAATGCATCGACGCCGACATGTACGCGGCGATCGACGGCCTCGCCGACAAGCTCGACCGCCAGGTCGTCAAGTACAAGGAGCAGATCAAGAACCGCCGCACCGATGCCGAGGCGATCGGCCGCTCGACGGTCGGCGATGGCGAGGGCTCGAATTAGGCGTCGAATCGGCCGACGCTTACGTATAATCGATCGTTTGCCCCGGAGCCGCGCGACGACGTACGCAACCGCCTGATGCGAGACCCGCCATGAGCCGCGTTTCGTGAATCAGATCGCGGCATTGCTGCCGGCCTCGAACATCGTCGTCGGCCTCGACGTGGCGTCGAAGGCCGCATTCTTCGGCGCGATCGGCGCGATCTTCGAGCGGAGCGCAGGTCTTCCGCGCTCGGGCGTCGCGGCGAGCCTAGCGGCCCGCGAGAAACTGGGCTCGACCGGGCTCGGACAGGGCATCGCCATTCCCCATGGCCGCATCGCGGGTCTGCGCGAGGCAATGGGCGCGTTTGCGCGGCTGCAGGCGCCGATCGCCTTCGACGCGCCCGACGGCAAGCCGGTCGACACGATCTTCGTGCTGCTCGTGCCCGAGCACGCGACCGATCGCCATTTGCAGCTTCTCTCCGAGCTCGCGCAAATGTTCTCCGAGCGCGCGTTTCGCGAGCGCCTCGTGCATGCACCCGATCCCGGGGCGCTTGCGCAAGCGTTTCGCGAGTGGCAGCCTGCGTAGATGAACGACCCCCACGCTCGCATTGTGCGGCTACGCCGCATCCCGCGTCGCAGGACCAGCCTTCGGCTGTCCTGCGGCCTTCGGTCTTGTGCTCGCTGCACTCGGAGGGGGCGCAGTCAGTCGCTTGGGACGGCCCTGCCCGACTGACGACAGGCGAAATCCCCATGCGCCAGGTCAGCGTCGAACGTTTTCTCGAAGACAATCGCGAGCGCCTCGGGCTCGTCTGGCTCGCCGGGCGCGAAGGCGGCAACCGGATGCTCGTCGGCGAAAGTGCGCTTCGCCCGACGATCGGACAGGTCGGGCACATGAACCTGATCCATCCGTTTCGCGTGCAGATCCTGGGCGCCGCCGAGCTCGCCTATCTTCGCGCGCTGCCGGAGGACGAGCTCAATCGCTCGATCAACCGGATGTTCACGAACGAGCTCGCCGCGATCGTCGTCGGCAATGGCGAGCAGGTGCCGCGGCATCTGCTCGACATGTGCAACCAGCACAAGATCGCGCTCGTCACGTCGCAGCAGCCGTCGCCGCACATCGTCGACGTATTCCGCATCTACCTGTCGCGCGTGCTCGCCGAGTCGACGACGCTGCACGGCGTGTTCCTCGACGTGCTCGAGCTCGGCGTGCTCATCACCGGCGCATCGGCGATCGGCAAAAGCGAGCTGGCGCTCGAGTTGATCTCGCGCGGCAACGGCCTCATCGCCGATGACATCGTCGAGCTGTACCGCATTTCGCCCGATACGATCGAGGGGCGCTGCCCGGCGGTGCTGCGCGATTTCCTCGAGGTGCGCGGCATCGGCATCCTGAACATCCGCACGATCTTCGGCGAAACTGCCGTGCGTCCGCACAAGCTGCTGCGGCTCATCGTGCACCTCGAGGACCACGGCAACGAAGCGTTCTCGGACCTCGATCGGCTGCAGGTGAACGCCACGTTCCAGGAGGTGCTGTCGGTGCCGATCCGCAAGGTGACGATCCCCGTCGCGGCGGGCCGCAACCTGGCCGTTCTGGTCGAGGCAGCGGTGCGCAACTTCGTGCTGAACCAGCGCGGGATCGACAGCACGAAGGAGTTCATCGAGCGGCAGCAGAAGTTGATGGATGAGGGGGAATAGGCTCCCCTAGCCCCGGCCCTGACCCCGAACCATGGATTTCATCCTCATTGGCGGCGTCTCCGGATCGGGCAAGAGCGTTGCGCTCGCCGCATTCGAGGATGCCGGCTACTACGCGGTCAACAACCTGCCTGTGCCGCTGCTGGTCGACACGGCGACCTATCTCGAGCGCGCCGGGCAGGCGCGCGTCGCGATCGCGCTCGACGTCAAGACGGGCCCGGGGCTGCCCGGTCTCGAGGACGCGATGTCGGCCCTTTCGGCGCGCGGCTGGCAGGTGCGCTTCCTCTATCTTGACGCGACCGTCGAAACGCTGGTCAAGCGCTTCTCCGAAACGCGGCGACGCCACCCGTTCTCGAGCTGCGATCGAACGCTGACCGAGGCGATCGAATACGAGCGTGATCTTCTTTCGCACGTGCGCCAGCTTGGCACGACGTTCGACACGTCCGAGCTGCCCGCCGCGAGCCTTCGCGGATGGATCAAGGATTTCGTGTCGGTGGACCCGTCGCAGATCACGCTGCAGTTCGAGTCGTTCGGTTTCAAGCACGGGGTTCCGCTCGACGCCGATCTCGTTTTCGACGTGCGCTGCCTGCCCAATCCGCATTACGAACCCGCGCTCTCGCCGCTGACCGGCAAGGATGCGGACGTCGTCGCGTTTCTCGAAGCGATCCCGGAGGTCGATCGCATGTACGCCGACATTTATCACTTTGTCGCGAGCTGGGTGCCCGATTACGCGCGCGACAATCGCAACTACCTGACGGTGGCCATTGGTTGCACCGGCGGACAGCATCGCTCGGTGTATCTCGCCGAGCGCCTCGCCAATGCGTTCTCCCCGCGCTACCAGGTGCTCGTGCGCCACCGCGAGCTCGCGCCGGCCGAGAGCGGGTGATTGCGTCGCGCGACGCAACCTCTCTTAACGTACGCAGCGCAGTCGGGACCCGATGAACGAAGCAAGCGACCGCGCGATCGTTGCGTTGCCGCTCTTTCCCCTTCGCACGGTGCTCTTCCCCGGTGGCCTGCTGCCACTCAAGGTGTTCGAGCAGCGCTACATCGACATGACGAAGGCGTGCCTTCGCGACGGGCGCCCGTTCGGCGTTTGCCTGATCACGCGCGGCGACGAAGTGGCGCGCGGCGATGCCACGCTTCCGGAGATCGCGACGGTCGGAACGCTCGCGCGCATCGTCAATGTCGACACGCCACAGCTCGGCATCTTCCACGTCGCCACGCTCGGCGGGCACCGCTTTCGCGTGGACCATCACGCAGCAGATGCGCAAGGTGCGATGATTGCGCGCGTGACGATGCTCGATGACGAGCCTTCGCATCCGCTTGCCGAAAGCCATGCGCCGCTCGCGCGAATCCTGAAGGTGATCGCATCGCGTCTCGGTTCAGGAAACTTTCCGTCCGAAGTCCATTACGAGGATGCAACGTGGGTCGGCCATCGTCTCGCGGAGCTACTTCCGCTACCGCTTTCGATCAAGCAAAGCATGCTCGAGGTCAACGACGCGAACATTCGGCTCGCGGCGCTCGCGCAGTTCCTCGAGCGTCAGGGCCTTTTGCACGCCGTATAATTTCGATGCTCGCGCGACGTCGAAAGCACCCATGGCCGGTCATAGCAAGTGGGCGAACATCAAGCACAAGAAGGCGGCCGCCGATGCGCGGCGCGGCAAGGCCTTCACGCGCCTCATCAAGGAGGTCACGGTCGCGGCTCGGCTCGGTGGCAGCGATCCGTCGTTCAATCCTCGCCTTCGCCTGGCGATCGACAAGGCGACCGCCCACAACATGCCGAAGGACACCATCGAGCGCGCGGCCAAGCGCGGCGCCGGCGGTCTCGAGGGCGCGCACTACGAGGAAGTGCGCTACGAGGGCTACGGCATCAACGGCGCGGCGGTGATCATCGATTGCATGACCGACAATCGCACCCGCACCGTCGCCGACGTGCGACACGCATTCTCGAAATTCGGCGGCAATCTGGGCACCGAAGGGTCGGTCGCTTTCCTCTTTCGCCATGTCGGCCAGATCATGTTCGCGCCGGGCAGCAACGAGGACAAGGTGATGGAAGCGGCGATCGACGCTGGAGCCGACGATGTCGTGACCAACGAAGATGGAAGCGTCGAGGTCATCACCGGGCCGAACGATTTCATCGCCGTCCGGGACTTGCTGGCGGAGGCCGGCCTCACGCCCGAATATGCCGACGTGACGATGAAGCCGCAGAATGAAGTCGCGCTGCGCGGCGAGGACGCCCATCGGATGCAAAAGCTCATCGACGCGCTCGAATCGCTCGACGACGTGCAGAACGTGTACACGTCCGCGGTGTTCGAGGACGTGTAGCGCGAAGCCGGCGCCGCGACCCGTGCGCGCCCTCGGCGTCCGCCGCATCTTAGGCATCGATCCCGGGCTTCGCGTCACCGGCTTCGGCATTCTCGAAATCGGCGACGGCGCGCTCGTCTACGTGAAGAGCGGCTGCATCCGCGCAAGCGGATCGAGCCTGCCGGTGCGCCTTGGCGTCATCGTCCGCGACCTCGCACACGTCATCGCCGAAGAGCAGCCGACCGAAGTGGCCGTCGAGAAGGTATTCGTCAACGTCAACCCGAACTCGACGCTTCTGCTCGGGCAGGCGCGCGGCGCGGCGATCGCGGCGGCGGTGCTCGCCGGCCTGCCCGTGTCCGAATACACGGCGGGACAGGTGAAGCAGGCCGTCGTGGGTGCGGGACGCGCGCGCAAGCCGCAGGTGCAGGAGATGGTACGAAGGCTGCTCGCGCTGCCAGGTATCCCGGCGCTCGACGCCGCCGACGCGCTCGCGGCAGCGATCTGCCACGCGCATGCATCGACCGGCATCGGCTTGCTGGCGCGTCACGGCTATCGGGTGCGAAGCGGACGGCTGCTGGTGAGCTGAAGCGGAATGTGGGGTCAGAGACGAGTTTCCAGGCAATTCGCAGATTCGCGACGCTGTCCCGTGAAAGTCATCTCTGACCCCACATTCCGCGCGTAGAATGCACGCCTCATGATCGGTCGCCTGTCCGGCACCCTACTCGAAAAGAATCCTCCTCAGCTTCTGCTCGACGTCCAGGGCGTCGCCTACGAAGTGGACGTGCCGATGAGCACGTTCTACCACCTTCCCGCGAACGGCGAGCGCGTCACGCTCTTCACGCATCTCGTCGTCCGCGAGGACGCGCACCTTCTCTACGGCTTCGGCACCGAGAACGAGCGCCGCGCGTTCCGGCAATTGCTGAAGGTGAACGGCATCGGCGCGAAGATCGCACTGTCCGTGCTATCCGGCCTGTCGGTCGCCGAGCTGGCGCAGGCGATCACCCTGCAGGAAACCGGACGGCTCACGCGCGTACCCGGCATCGGCAAGAAGACGGCCGAGCGCCTTCTGCTCGAGCTCAAGGACAAGCTTGGCGCCGACATCACGCAGACGGTCGGCGTCAATCGCGTGGCGCCTCCGTCCTCGGATATCATGCACGCGCTCGTCGCGCTCGGTTACAGCGAACGCGAAGCGACGTCGGCCGTGCGGGGATTGCCCGAGGGCGTAGACGTTGCAGACGGGATCAGGCAGGCATTGAAGCTTCTCGCGAAAACATGAGCGACACACGTTCCGCCCGCATCGCTGCCTGCGCTTCGCCGATGCAGCGGCGCGGGCCCTGACGGATGGCGATCGAGCACGACGCGCTTGCCCGCATCGTCGCCGGCGCCCCCGGCGGCACGCAGGAAGAGGTCTACGAGCGGGCGCTGCGCCCGCGCCGTCTTTCCGAATACATCGGCCAGGAGAAGATCCGCGAGCAGCTCGCGATCTTCATCGAGGCCGCGCGAAAGCGCGCCGAGGCGCTCGATCACGTGCTCTTGTTCGGGCCACCCGGGCTCGGCAAGACGACGCTTTCGCACATCCTCGCGCACGAACTGGGCGTGAATCTGCGCCAGACATCGGGGCCGGTGCTCGAGCGCCCCGGCGATCTCGCCGCGCTGCTCACGAATCTCGAGCCGCGCGACGTGCTGTTCATCGACGAGATTCATCGGCTCTCGCCGATCGTCGAGGAAATCCTCTATCCGGCGCTCGAGGATTTCCAGATCGACATCATGATCGGCGAAGGCCCCGCGGCGCGCAGCGTGAAGATCGACCTGCCGCCGTTCACGCTGATCGGCGCGACGACCCGCGCCGGCATGCTGACGAATCCGCTCCGCGACCGCTTCGGCATCGTCGCGCGGCTCGAGTTCTATTCGCCGGAGGAGCTCTCGAGGATCGTCGCGCGCTCGGCAACGCTGCTGTCGATCGACGTCGCGCACGAGGGGTCGCTCGAGATCGCGCGGCGCTCGCGCGGCACGCCGCGGATCGCGAATCGACTCTTGCGGCGCGTACGCGACTTCGCCGAAGTGCGCGCCTCGGGCAATGTCACGCGTGCGGTCGCCGATGCCGCGCTGTCGATGCTCGACGTGGACGCGTCGGGACTCGACACGATGGATCGCAAGCTCCTGCTGACCGTCATCGACAAGTTCGCCGGAGGACCGGTCGGCGTCGACAGTCTCGCCGCGGCTATCGGCGAGGAGCGCGACACGATCGAGGACGTGCTCGAGCCCTATCTCATTCAGCAGGGCTTCCTGCAGCGGACCTCGCGCGGCCGCGTTGCCACCGCGCTCGCGTATCGCCACTTCGGATTGCCGTCGGCAGGATCCCCGGGCGATCTCTTTCCCGCCTCGTGACCCGGACCCATTTCACCTTCCCCATTCGCGTCTACTACGAGGACACCGATGCCGCCGGCGTCGTCTACTACGCAAACTACCTGCGTTACATGGAGCGCGCGCGGACCGAGTGGCTCGAATCGCTCGGCTTCCCGCTGGCCGCGTTCGAGCGCGAGCATCGCGTTGCCTTCGCCGTGCATCACGCTGAGATCGACTTTCTGCGCCCTGCCCGATTGAGCGATCTGCTAGACGTGAGCGTCGAAGCGCGCGAGCGCGGCGCGTGCAGGCTCGTCGTTGCGCAACAAGTGTCACGTGATGGCGTCGCGCTCGTGCAGGCGACGATCGCGCTCGCCTGCGTCGACGCGATCCGCTTTCGTCCGGCACGCATTCCGGCGAGACTTGCGCGCGCGCTCTGCGACGCGACCGGCGTGTCGCGACCGGCGATGGCAATGAATCCATGAACCTGCACACCGACCTCTCGTTCCTGACGCTGATCATCCATGCGTCGGTGATCGTGCAGGCAATCATCGCGCTGCTCGCGCTTTTGTCGCTATGGTCGTGGTGGCAGATCTTCCTCAAGATGTTCCAGTTGCGGCGCATCGCGCGCGACACCGACGTGTTCGAGGACGAGTTCTGGCAGGGTGGAAGCCTCGAAGCGCTGTATCGGAAGGCGGGCTCGGCCCAGGTGGGCGGCGGCCTCGAGCAGATCTTCCTGGCCGGCTTCCGCGAGTTCTCGAAGCATCGGCGGCAAGGCAGCGCGGCCGACGTGACCCTCGATGCCGCACGGCGGGCGATGCGCGCGGCCTATCAGCGGGAGATCGACGCGATCGAGGCGCACCTCGCCGGCCTCGCGACGGTCGGCTCGGTGTCCCCGTACATCGGCCTCTTCGGCACCGTCTGGGGAATCATGAACGCGTTCCGGGGTCTCGCCAATGTCAGCCAGGCGACGCTCGCAAACGTTGCTCCCGGTATCGCCGAGGCGCTGATCGCGACCGCGATCGGCCTTTTCGCGGCGATCCCGGCGGTCGTCGCGTACAACCGCTTCACGCATGACGTCGATCGACTCGCCGTACGCTTCGAGACGTTCATCGAGGAGTTTTCGAACATTTTGCAAAGGCAGGGATAAGACCTCGGAACCAGCTTCCGTTCCCTGTTACCTGTTACCTGATGAGGCGCGCCCGCAAGCCGATCAACCAGATCAACGTCGTTCCCTACATCGACGTGATGCTGGTCCTGCTCGTGATCTTCATGATCACGGCGCCGCTCGTCGCGCCGGGTGAAATCCAGTTGCCGTCCGTGGGGTCGAAGCTTACGGTGCCCGTGCTGCCGCTCGACGTGCAATTGAAAGGACAGGTCATCACGCTGATCGATGGCGCCACCAAGGTATCCCGCAGGGTGTCGCGCGACGAGCTCGTCGCCGCGGTGTTGCAGGCGCAGGGCGACCACGAGCGCCCGGTGGTCCTCGAGGCGGACAAAGACGCGCGCTACCAGGACGTGCTTGACATCCTCGACGTGCTGCAACGTAACGGCGTGAAAAAGGTCGGCCTGATGGCGCGGCCGCCGGCGGCATGACTGAACGACCCCCACGCTCGGTCGGACCATCCTCGTGCTTCGCACTCGGCTGTTCACCCTCGGGACGGCCCGTCGGGCTCACGCGCTCGCTGCAAGCAAGGGGGCGCAGTCAGTTGCTTGGGGCGGCCCTGCGCAACTGACATGGCGACCGTAATGTCCCCGCACGACCGTCCCGCGCCCGCACAGGGGCCGCGCGGCAAGTGGGCGGCGCTGATCCTCGCGATTTTCGTCAACCTGGCGTTCGTCGGCGTGCTGGTGTTCACCGTGTCGTGGCGCAATCGCACGCCGGAAGCCGTCACAGCGGAACTTTATGCGCCGCCTCCACCGCCCGTGATCCAACGCCCGCAGTTGAAGCCCTTGCCGCATCCGAACCTCACGCCGATTCCGCCCCCGCTCGCGCTGAAGCCGCCGCAACCGCTGCTGCAACCCGACACGCAAGTCGACATTGCGCTCCAGGCGAAACGCGAGGCCGAGCGCATCGCGCAGCGGCAGGCGGCCGAGGCGCAGCATCAGGAAGAGCTGCGCAAGCAGGACGAGTTTCGCAAGCAGGACGCATTGCGCAAGCAGGAGGAAGCGCGAAAGGCCGAGGAGAAGCACCAGGCCGATCTTCGGCAGCAGCGTCAACTCGAGCAGATGCGCGCACAGGCCGCGCAGGAATCGCAGATGCGCACGCAAGCCGAGCGCGAATTGCAGATGCGCGCTCAGGCCGAGCGCGAATCGCGCATGCGTGCCGAGGCCGAACGGGAATCGCGCGTGCGCGCGGACGAGGCCGCGACGGGCGCCGCGCGAAGCCGCGCGCAGCTCGAATGGATCGACAAGATCCGAAGCCGCATCCGCAGCAACATCAATCTGCCGCCCGATATCCCGGGCAATCCTGAAGCGGTGTTCGACGTCGTCCAGTTGCCAACCGGCGAGATCATCGACGTCAAGCTCCGCAAGTCGAGCGGCGTTCGCGCCTACGATGACGCCGTGCAGCGCGCGATCCTCAAGTCATCCCCGCTGCCCAGGCCCGTGCCGGCCGATCTGTTCCAGCGGAACCTGGAGTTGCGCTTCCGGCCGCTCGATCAGTGACGGGACTGCAAAAACCGCAACTGCAAAAGCGGGGCGAGGGATGAGAGTGGCTTCGGCGAAGCGTTCGCCTGGCCCCTCTCATCCCTCGCCCATCGTCCCGCCTTTTGTGCGCCGACGCGCGCCAATCAATCCGACGTGCGCACTTGCTTCTCCACGATCTGGATCGCCGTCCAGCTCCAGTCGCCGCGCTGCTCGACGAGCTGGCGCAACGACACTGTGTAGATCGATCGCCCGGTGATGAGGATCACCTTGCGTCCCTCGTGGTATTCATGCGTCGGGACGATCAGCGTCTTCACCACGAGCGGCTTGTCGGGGCGCGAAGGTGGCGGCAGGTAGAGGCCTTCGAAGCGCGGCCCCATCATCGACGCGTCGAGCCCGTTGACGACGATGCCAAGCTCCTGCTTGACCTCGCGCTTCGCGTAAAGCGTCACCGCAACCACGCGCTCGGCGATCAGCGACACGCCTGCTTCGACGTCCTCGTTCGACAATCTATTGAGTCGACGCACGACGCCCAGCACCCAGTGCGACGCGTCGGATTGACGCACGGCGACGAGCGCGCCGAGCATCAGCGTCTGGCCGACGCCGCCGCCCGCGCAAATGCGCAAGCCCGCGATGCTGCGGTCCTTGATCTGCCAGACCGGGTCGGAGAACGTCGCGAGGCTCGACGAAAGCGTATCCGCCTCGTCCGGTACGCGAGGCTTCGCGCGCGGCGGTCCCGCGACCGCGTAGACCTCGATTTCCTCGCCGGTCGCCGTGTCGGCATTCGCCGCCTGGTCGTCGCGCGGCTTGCTCAATTCGTGCTGGATACGCGCGATGCCGATGCGCACGCGCGCGGCGAGCGCGCACGGCGTGCGCGGATCGCGACGCATGTCGGTGTTTAGATTGGGCGCGATCGCGGCGCGCGCCTTGTCCAGGATCATCGCGCGCTGCTGATTGATCGGTCCGACCGGCCCCTGATCGGTCTCTTCGGAATGGCGCAGCGCCGCGAGCATCATGTCGAGCTGGTTCGCGAGTGGCGTCGTGTCCAGGTAGCGCAGCATCGCGCCGGCATCCTGGCCCGTGCGCCGAACGAGCCCGCCACGTCCGGCGAGATCGACGAAGAAACCTTCCATCGACTTCGGCAGCGCGACGAGCTCCAGCTTGCGACTCGCGTTGCGGACCTGCGACGCCGCCCAATCGAGATTGGCCGGCGACAGATTCCCGCTGTTCAATTGATGCAGCAGCAACGTGAAGACGTATTCCTGCTCGATCGTCCATTGCGTGCCGTTGCCCCCCGACGCGCCGAGCGACGTCGGCACGCGATCGACGCCGAGCTCGGTCGCGCGCAGATACGCGCGATGCAATTCGACCCACTTCGCGGGAATCCAGCGCTCGTGGCGGCAGACGCGGAGCTTCGCATCGGTGCCGTAGTAATGAATAAGGCGCGCGAAGAGAACCGGCACCTGCGACTTCCAGCGGCCGTACGCCGATGGCGCGAGCGCTTCCTCGAGCACGCGCTGATACGCTGCGATGAATCCTTGCGCGAGATCGAGGCTCGCCTGCCAGATGCGCTCGGACACCTTGGGCGCCGATTCGAGGCTGTCGACGTATTGCTTGAAGAGCTGGCGGCGATCGGCGCCGAGCGCCGCGTCGGCGTACTGCAGCGCCTGGGCACGCGCGACATCGATCGGTCGCCGCGATTGGCGCATGCCATCGAATGCGCGCAGCACGAGCTGCTGCCGCGCGACGACGTCGAGCGAGGGCAACTCGCGAAGCCACGCCGAGGCCGATTTCAGCGAGACCATCGGGTCCGCGGAATCGCGCGGACTCGGCGAGAGAAATGCGAACAATGCGCTCATCAACAGTGGTTCAACGCGTTCCGCCGGTTCATCGGCGACGCAAATTTCGAGTCAGGCACGTTCATCGGCATTTCCATCGTCGATCTTTCTCGTGCATGCCGATCGATACCCATATCGAGCGTCCGGTCGGTTAAAATGGCGCACGCTTGCAAATCAAAAAGCGCGCTTTCGCCGAACGTTCTGTCGGCGCCATCTCCAAAACCGAGGTCGTCGCATGCCCTCCGCATTTCGCCTGTTCTCGTCGTCGCCGCACCACGTGCGACGAACCGCGCTCACGATGCTCGCCGCGCTTGCATTCGCATGCGCAGCCGCGAGCCATGCGCCCACCTCGACAGCGCAAGGACTAAGCAAGTTGGATGCCACACAACCTGACCTTACGAAGATCGATGTGAAACAAGGCAATGGAGCGGAAGCAGTCGCCGGGCGCACGGTTGTAGTCCACTACACCGGCTGGCTTTCAGACACGTCGAAGCCTGATTCGCGCGGTGCGAAATTCGACAGCTCTCGCGATCGCAACCAGCCTTTCAGCTTCGTGCTTGGCGCGGGTCGCGTGATCGAGGGATGGGACGAGGGTGTCGCGGGCATGAAGGTGGGCGGCAGGCGCACGCTCGTGATTCCTTCGCAACTTGGCTACGGTGCGCGCGGCGCGGGTGGCGTCATTCCGCCGAACGCGACGCTGATTTTCGACATCGAATTGCTCGACGTTAAGTAGACGTACGGATGATTGCGCGATGATCGCGATGCTGCCGCGTGGAGCTCGCGCGAAGACGCGGCGACGCCTCGACTATCGCGCGCCGGCGTTCGTCGCCGATGACATCGGACTCGAATTCGACCTCGCGCCCGACGCGACGCGGGTGGGCGCGACGTATGCGGTGCGCCGCAACCCTGCCGCCCTTGATGCGGACCGCACGCTTCCTCTCGTTCTCGACGGCGAGCAGCAGGAGATCATCAGCGTCGCGCTCGACGGGCGACCGGTTCCGCGCGAGCAGCTCGTCGTAGAGGAAGCGTCGCTTGTGATTCGCGATGCGCCCGATGCCTGCACGATCTCGATCAGTTCCCGGATCGCGCCGTCGCGCAACGTCGCGCTCGAAGGCCTGTACATCTCGTCGGGCGTGTTCTGCACGCAATGCGAGCCCGAAGGATTTCGCCGGATCGCGTATTTCCTCGATCGACCCGACGTCCTCTCGCGTTATCGCGTGACCATCCGCGCCGATCGCGCGCGCTATCCGACGCTGCTGTCGAACGGCAATCTCGTCTCGTCGGGCGAGCTTGCCGATGGTCGCCATTTCGCGACGTGGCATGACCCGTATCCGAAACCCACGTATTTGTTCGCGCTCGTCGCAGGCGATCTTGCGTGCCTCGAGGATACGTTCGTCACGACATCGGGACGTAGCGTCGGGTTGCGCATCTACTCGACGCCCGCGAACCTGCCGCGCTGCCGGCACGCGATGGCATCGCTCAAAGCGGCGATGCGCTGGGACGAGGCGCGCTTCGGCCGCGAATACGATCTCGACACGTTCATGATTTTCTGCGCCGACGACTTCAACCTTGGCGCGATGGAGAACAAGGGCCTCAACATCTTCAACAGCCGTCTCGTGCTCGCCGATCCCGCGATGGCGACCGATGCGGACTACAACTCGATCGAAGGCGTCATCGGCCACGAGTATTTTCACAACTGGACCGGCAACCGGGTGACGTGCCGCGACTGGTTCCAGTTGTCGCTCAAGGAAGGCTTGACCGTCTTTCGCGATCAGGAATTCTCGAGCGACCAGGGCTCGCGCGCGGTCGAACGCATCGGCGTCGTGGAATATCTGCGACGCGAGCAGTTCGCCGAGGACGCCGGACCGATGGCGCACCCGGTGCGTCCCGACGAATATCGCGAGATCAACAATTTCTACACGGCGACGGTCTACGAGAAGGGCGCCGAGCTCATTCGCATGCAGCATGCGCTGCTCGGCCGCGAGCGCTTTCGCCGGGCGATGGATCTCTATTTCGAGCGCCATGACGGACAGGCGGTGACTTGCGACGATTTCGTGCAGGCGATGCAGGACGGCTCGGGCGTGGACTTGGCGCAGTTTCGTCGCTGGTACGGGCAAGCGGGCACGCCGCTCGTGAGCGTGCACGATCGCTACGATGCCGCGTCGCGCACCTACACGCTCGACGTCGAGCAAAGCCTTCCGGAACCGAACGGCAGCCGCCGCAAGCCGCCGTTGCATATCCCGATGGCGATCGGGCTCGTCGCTCCGGACGGCAACGACATGCCGCTCCGGATGGCCGGCGAATCGGAGCCCGGAGCGACGACGCGCCTGCTCGAGCTCAAGGCGGTATCGCAACGGTTTGTCTTTGTCGACGTCGCGCAGAAGCCCGTACCGTCGCTATTCCGCGATTTCTCCGCACCGGTGCGCGTCGCCTACGACTACGGCCAGGACGATCTCGCGTTCCTCGCCGCGCACGACAGCGACCCGGTCAATCGCTGGGACGCGGCGCAGCGCTCGTTCGTCGATGCGATCCTCGCACTCGCGGATGCTTCGCGAAAAGGACGCGCGTTGTCGTTGCCGCCTGCGCTGCCGCGCATCGCCGCCGCGCTGCTCGACGACGACGAAAGCGACCCGGCGCTCCTCGCGCTCGCGTTGACGCTGCCCGATCCCGCGTACGTGGCATCGCTCGAGCCGACGCTCGATCCCGACGGCATCATGGTCGCATGGCAGTTCGTCGAGAAGTCGTTGGCGCAGGCGCATCGCGTCGCCTTCGAACGTGCTTACGATCGCCATCGCCCGAAGGGCGACTACGCGCTCACCCAGGCGCAAATCGCCGCGAGGACCCTGTCGAATCGCTGCCTTCGCTATCTCGGCACGCTCGACGACAGCTCCGCGCACGCGCTCACCGCCGCGCAATATCGCGATGCCGACAACATGACCGATGCGATCGCCGCCCTGGGAGCGCTTCGCGATTCGCATGCGGACGTGCGCGAAGAACTGTACGGCGCATTCGAGAAACGCTGGCGCGAAGAGCCGCTCGTGCTCGACAAGTGGTTCGGGTTGCAGGCGCGAAGCCTTCGCGCGGACACGCTTGCGACGGTGCGCGCGCTGCTCGCGCATCCGCGCTTCAATGCGCGCAATCCAAACCGCGTGCGCGCGCTCGTCGGCGCGTTCGCGCTCTCGAATTTCGCGGCGTTCAACGCGCGCGACGGCGAGGGCTACGTGTTCACCGGCGATCAGGTGCGATCGCTCGACAAGACGAATCCGCAGCTCGCCTCGACGATCGCAGGCGCGTTCAATTTGTGGAAGCGCTTCGCCGAGCCGCGCCGCACGATGATGCAGCGGTGCCTGTCGAAGATCGCGCGGACGCCGAACCTTTCGCCGGACGTAAGCGAGGTGGTGTCGCGCACGCTCGCGAACTAGGATGTCCCCGCGCGGCCCGGCGGCCGCCCGCCTCACGCAGCGAAGAAATCGATCACGCCGGTCTTCAGGTCGTACATCGCGCCGGCGATCTTGCTCGCGCCACTCTTTTCCATCTCGGCGAGCACCGGGCTGCCGCTGCGAACATTGGCGATCGTGAGCTCGACGTTCTTGCGCGCGACAGCGTCGACGAACGTCAGGTTTTTGGATGTTCTTTCGCCGGTGTAGGTGGTCGCGGCAACCGCCGGCTTGATTTTTCCTAGCAGGCCCGTGAGATTGCCTAGCTCGGCGTTGTCGATCGCGCCCTTGATCGCGCCGCACGACGTGTGGCCCATGACGAGAACGACCTTGGCGCCCATCAGCTTGCAGGCGAACTCCATGCCGCCAAGAATGTCGCCGTTCTCGATGTTGCCCGCCACGCGGTTGTTGAAGACGTCCCCGATGCGCAGGTCCATGATCGTTTCGGCCGGCGCACGCGAGTCGATGCAACTCAGCAGCACGGCCACTGGATACTGCCCCGACGCGCTCGCGCGCTGCTGCGCAAGATAGTTGTGATCCTGGCGCTGGCCTCGACTGAAGCGCTGGTTGCCCTTCTTCATGAGCGCGATGACCTGGTCGGGCGTCAGCTTGTCGCGCTGCGCCTTGGTCATCGCGGCACGAGCCGATGGACTGAGCGTTGCCGACCCGACGAGCGCCAATGCCGACAGGGCGAACGAAGCGCCCAGAAAGTCGCGCCGGCGAGGCCGGTCGGAACAGTTGCATGCTTCGTGATGCTCAGTCATGAAATGTCTCCCTCGTGATGGATTGTGTGGTTGCCGGTGGCACGCATGCGACATGAACGGACTCCGGTCGCGCGCCGGCGCGATTGTGCACCGGGCTGGGAATTCCGTCCACGGATTGGCACGGATCAGGGATTGCGGCGAAGGTTTTTGTCCGAGTTGAGCGTCAGGTTCTTTTGACGCTCGAACTCGGACCGTTATTGCGTCATCGCGACGAGACGTCACTTGCTGCGCCCGCCGTCGCAACGCGATGACGCAATAACTACCAATAGGTTTCGAGCGTCACATGCCCCGGCTCTTTCCGCCGATGCCTTCGCATCCCGCGTGCCGCGAGCACCTTCTGCACGTCCTCGACCATCGCCGGATTGCCGCACAGCATCGCGTGCGCGTTCTCGTTGGTGAGCGAAATGCCGACGCGGGCCTCGAGCCGGCCGTCCTCGATCGCCGCGGGAATGCGTCCCGGCAGCGCTTCGCGATGCGTGTCGCGCGTGACCATCGGCACGTAATGGAACGCACCCGCTCGCACTCGCGCGACGCCCGCGATCTCCTCGCGATAGGTAAGCTCGTTCGCATAGCGCACCGAATGGACGAGGATGACTTGCGCGAACTTCGTCCAGGGATCGTCGGTGCGAAGCATCGACAGGAACGGCCCGATGCCGGTGCCGGTCGACAGGCACCACAGCGAATGCGCCTCCACGGTTTCGGCGATCGTGAAAAAGCCGTTCGCGCGCGCGCCAAGCCACACCGGCTCGCCTTGCTCGAGACGCGCAAGCCGCGGCGAAAGCGGCCCTTCCGGAAGGATGATGAAATAGAACTCGTGCGGCCGCGCGAACGGCGGGTTCACGAACGAGTAGGGCCGGCCGATCATCGGCTCCTTCGACCCCGGCGGGGCCGGCAGCGCGAGGCGGGCGAACTGGCCGGCGGTGAATGCGAGCTGCGGGGCATCGACGAGCAACGAATAGAGGATGTCGTTCCACTGACGCCTGCCAGCGACGCGTCCCTCGATCCAGGCGCTCAAACAATGCCTCCCGCTAAAATGTTCGATTATGCCAACGCGCAAGAATGCCGCGCCGCTCGAAGGCAAACGGGTTCATCTGCGTGCGCCGCAGCGGCGCGATGAACAGGCCTTCATCGCGCAGACGCGGCGGAGCCGGTCGCTCCATCGCGGCTTCGTGCAGCCGCCCGATTCGCCGGCCGCATTTGCCGCCTACGTCAAGCGCTATCGCACCACGGGCGACGATGCGCGCAACGTCGGCTTTCTCGTCGTTCGAAACGACGACGCCGCGCTCGCTGGCGTCATCAACTTCTCCGAGATCGTTCGCGGCGTCTTCCAGAGCTCGTATGTCGGTTACTACGCTTTCGCGCCGCTCGCCGCCCAGGGTTACATGGCCGAAGGCTTCGCGATCGGCCTCGATTTCGCGTTTCGCGAGCTTCGCCTGCACCGCGTCGAGGCGAACGTGCAGCCGGCGAACGACCGCTCGATCGCGCTCGTCGAGCGCCTGGGCTTCATCCACGAAGGCTATTCGCGCCGGTACGTGAAGATCGGCGGCCGCTGGCGCGATCACCTGCGCTACGCGATCCTGGCCGAAGACTGGGAGCGCCGCCGGGCGAGCGCGCATCGGCGCATCGCGGCGATCCATTCCCCGTGAGGATTGCGTCGATGCGAGGCGCGATCGTCGCCTCGGTCGCTACGGCGCTCGCGCTGTCCTGCGCGGCGCCCGCGGTCCGTCCCGGCGTGCCGCGCGAAGCGCAAGGGGTCGAGATCGCGCCTTACGAAGCGTACGAAGAGTGCGCCGACCTCGTCCGCGGCGATCGTCTCGACTATCGCTATCAAAGCACGTCGCTCGTGGATTTCGACATCCGCTATCGCGAAGGCGATGCGGTGCTCTCGCCGATCGTTCGCGAGCAGTCGACGCAGGACAGCGGCATCTTCGCGCCGCGCGTTCCCACGCGCTATTGCCTGCACTGGCAGGCGGGACGGCGCGGCGCAATCATCGGCTTTCGGGTCATCGTGCACCGAAACTGAAGCTAACCGCCTTTTGCGTTATTACAGTTCGGCGTAGCTGTACGTGCGTCCCTGCTCGACGGGACCGAGCACGAGGCGCGCAACGACCTTGCGCGCAACCACGTCGGCCCGCACGAGTTGTCGATTCACGTGGAATCCCTTGAAGAGATCGACGCTGGGCAGCGTCTCCTTCGACTGCGAGCGGGCGAACATCTGCATCGGGGTGTCGATGATGCCGGGCCGCAGCGTGATCGCATGAAACGTCTCGGATCCATGCTCGGCCGCGAGCGTTCGCGTCAGCATCTCGAGTCCCGCCTTGGCGATGCAATAGAGCGCCTCGCCGGCGATGACGCTTTGCGCGGCCCCTGACGAGACGTTGACGATCCGCCGGCCGATGGATTCGTCGTCGAAGACGCGACAGAAGATGCTGGCGATGACCGCCGGCGCGATCAGGTTGACGCCGATCGAGGTTTCGATGTCGGGCGCGTTCGCCGTACCGAGCACACCGACGGGCTCGAGCGTCGCCGCATTGTTCACGAGGCAGACAGCCGTCGGGCGCCGCGCCGCGATCTCCGCGAACGCGGGCTCGAGCACCGCCGGAAGCGCCGCCAAATCGCGAAGATCGGAGCGAAGAAAGCGGTAGCGCTCGCTGGCAAGCTTCGGCGACGAAGCGCGACCAATCCCGAGAACGTACGCGCCTTGCGCGAGCAGCTCGCGTGCGAGCGCTTCGCCGAGACCGCGCGAGACGCCGGTGACGATCGTGCAGAGCATCATTGCGCGATCCGTTTCACTGACGACCTCCGATCGTCATGACGACTACGATCACGATAATGATCGCGAGCACGAGCAGCGCGATCTTCCACGGACTCTTCGGATACTGACCCGATACGCGGCCCGTCACGCCGTTCAGCACGCACTGGAAGCGCCGCGCGCCGTACGTGTAGCTCAGGAGCCACGCCGGCGCGAGGATATGCTTGAACGTCTGGCCCGAGTAATCGGATCGGACCGCCAGATTGCGATACGTGTCGCCACGAATCCGGCTTGCGCATAGCGCGATGAGCTTCGCGTCCATGTCCGCGCGCGCACGCTGCGCCGCGCCCACGAGGTCGATCTGGTAGCGTTCGACGATCCAGCCCGAGAGGTAGGCCGGGTCGTACGGTTTCGCATCGTGCGTCGGGAACGGCTCGATCCCCCGTACGAGCGACAGCTGCACGCCGACGGACGCGCAGACGAGATCGTCGTCGAAGAAATGCGATACGTGACCGGCCGCGGGCTCCCATCGAATGCGCTGCACCTGTTGCGTGCGCGGCTGGCCGTTGACGAACACCGTCTGCGTTTCGTAGTAGTAATGACCCGCTTCGGCGGTCCAGTCGGCCTCGACCTGCGCGTCGAACGTCCAATACGGCAGGTAGACGCCGCGCACCGTATCCGTAAGCGCGCGCCTGACGAGCGCAGACGGCGCGAGCCACAAGCGTCCATACCACGCGCGAATGCCGTCGCGCGCGACGTTCTCCGAAACGGCGAACGGCAGCACGGCTTCGGGACGAAACGCGGCCTTGGTTTCGCTGTACGGAACGAGTTGCGCCGAGCCGCAGAACGGACAGCTCTGCGCCTGGCGCGAGGCGTCGAGCACCGAGATCGCATTGCAGCTTTGGCAGCGCACCTGCGTCGCCGCCATCTGCCAGCCGCGCGACGCATCGGGAATCGCGCGCAACGCCGCGACGAGATCGTGCTCGACGATCGTGCCGCTCGTGTCGATTTTCGCGGGCGATTCGGTGCCGCAGAACGGGCAGATCAGCTTGCCCTTTGCGGGATTCCACACAGCTTCGCCGCCGCACGCGGGGCAGGCGAACTTCGGGCGGGCGAGCTCGACCGAATCCTGCGAAGCCGCCGCTGCGCCGATCGCGCTCGCCGCCTGCTGCGTCGTCACGACGCGAGGAATGCGTCGACCGCCGCCTTGGGCACGCGCCACTGCGTACCGATCTTCTTGCCCTTGAGATCGCCCGATTCGAGGCTCGCGATCACGTCCGACTCGGCGACGCCGAGCATCTGCGCGACCTGCGCGGGATTCATCAACTCGGTCGCGCCACCGTTCGGCGTCGCGGGCTGCGGCGATGCGATGCCCGTCGTCGCCTGACCCGTGATGCCTCCCGGCTGGTTGATCATCTGCTGCGCCATCGCCATGCCGACAGCCATTTCCGCGCCAACGCCTGCGACGCCGCCCGTACCGCCGCTCGCCATCCCCTGCCCCATCTGGTACTTCACGTAGTCGTTGAGGTTGCCGACCGCGGCCATGCTGGAACGCTTGTCGATCGCCTGCTCGACTTCCGGGGGCACCGAGACATTCTCGACGACGAACGACGTCATCGCGAGCCCGTACTTGTCGCCGAGGATCGGATTGATGACCGGCAGAAGCGCCTCGCCAAGCTCGGCGTAGCGCGCCGCGACGTCGAGTGCCGGAATCTTCGCCTGCGCGAGCGCGTCCGAAAACACGCTGACGATGCGGGAGCGCATCGTGTCGTTGAATTCGTCGAGCCGGAAGTGATCGTCGGTGCCGGCAACCTCCTTCAGGAACTTCTGCACATCGGCGACGCGGAAGTCGTACGTCCCGTAGGCGCGCAGACGCACGATGCCGAAGTCCTGGTCGCGCATCATCACCGGATTCGCGGTGCCCCATTTGTTGCCGGTGAAAAGCCGCGTCAGGACGAAATAGACGTCGGCCTTGAAAGGGCTCGCGAACGCGTACTTCCAGCCCTTCAAGTCGGTGAGGATCGGGATGTTGTCGGTCGTGAGCGTGTAGCGCCCGGGACCGAACTTGTCGCCGAACTGGCCCAGGTAGACGAATTGCGCGACCTGCGATTCGCGCACGATCAGTTGCGCGCCGTTCTTGATTTCCTTGTCGTTGTCGGGGAAGCGGAACGACAGCGTATCGCGCGAGTCGTCCGTCCACTCGATGATGTCGACGAACTGTTTGGCGATGAAATCGAGAATGGCCATGTCAAGCCCTACTTCCGCGCTGCGGCGAGCTTCTTCGCCTCGATCTCCGCGCTCGACATCTCCTTCTCGATCTGCGAAAGCGGCAACGCGCCGGGAATCATGGTGCCGTCGGCGAAGATCAACGTCGGCGTCGCGTTGATGTGCAGCGAGCTGCCGAGCGCCTGCGTCTGCGCGACGGGGTCGCCGCAATCACCCTTGTTGTCGGGAAGCTTGCCCGAAGCGAAGAACGCGTCCCACGCCTTCGCCTTGTCGGCCGAGCACCAGATCTGCTTCGACTTCTGCGCCGCGTTCGGATGCAACTGGTCGATCGGGAACAGGAACGTGTAGATCGTCACGTTGTCGAGGCCCTTGATCTCGCCTTCGAGCCGATGGCAGAACGGGCAGTCGGCGTCGGAAAAGATCACGAGCTTGCGCGAGCCGTCGCCCTTCACGCGCTTGAACGCGAGCTGGTACGGAAGCTTGTCGACCGCGACGCGGTTCAGCTTCCGCGAACGCGCCTCCGTCAGATTCTGCTTGGTGGTCGTGTCGTACATCGACCCCACGAACACGTACGCGGCCGCCGGATCCGTGTAGATCAGGTTGTCGTCGAGCATTACCTCGTAGAGCCCGAAGTAGCTCGACTTCTCGATGTGGCTGATCTTCGCGCCCGGAAAGCGCTTTTCGAGCACGTTGCGAATGGCGGCGGCTTCGGGTGTGAGCACCGGCGTCGCATTGTTCGCAGCCGATGCCGCCGCGGCCGCCGCGATCGCGGACGCGTCCGTCGGCGAAGCGGCCGGGGCAGCGCCCTCTGGCTGCGACGCCCCCTGTGCGAAGGCGAGCGCGGCCGTGCCGCCGAGGACGAGAGCGACGAGCGCTTCGTGCGCGCGTTTCGACCAGCGTTCTTTCGTTCGTTGCATTCAATTCTCCAGATATTCGACGCGCACCAGGGCCTGTTAACGGGCTCTAAAGTCAATCACCGCATCGCCGGTTTCGCAAGTGCCCGCTTCACCATCGGCAGCCGATCGACCGCCGACAAGCCCGCATTGCGCAACGCCCGCAGCCACGGCGCGCGCGGACCGAACAATCGCACGAGCCCGTCGGTCACCGCGTGCATCGCGAGCACCGGCTCGGCGCGCCGGCGCGCGAACCGCTCGAGCAGGATCGGCGCACCGGCATCGGGGATCGGACCGCGCTCCGCGAGCACGCCGGCAAGCGCCTGCGCATCGCCGAAGCCGAGATTAACACCCTGCCCGGCCAGCGGATGCACGCCGTGCGCGGCGTCGCCGACAAGCGCCAGACGATGGGCGATGGACGTGGGCAGCCGAAGCGACGACAACGGATAGGACGCGGCCGGCGTGATCACGCGCATGGCGCCGAGCGCATTGCCGCCGGCATCGGCGACGCGCGCGGCGAATGCGTCGGGCGAAAGCGCCAGCAACTCGGTCGCAAGCGCGTCCGGCGCCGACCAGACGATCGAAATCCGCCGGCCAGGCAGCGGAAGCCACGCCAGCACGCTTGCGTCGTCGCGAAACCATTGCCGCGCGCAGCCGTGATGCGCGAGGTCGCAATCGAAGTTCGCCACGACGCCCTGCTGTCCATAAGGAGACGGCTCGGCGACGATGCCCGCCGCATGGCGCACCCATGAATTGACGCCGTCGGCGCCCACGACAAGTCTCGCCGAAAACGCCCGTCCATCGTCGAGCGTCAGCGTGCCTGCACCCGCCGAGAACGCGAGCGACGAAAAGCGCGCACCCGCGACGAACTCCACGCCGGGCACGTGCATCGCACGAAGCAATGCCGCACGAAGCGCACGCTCCTCGACGATCCACGCGAGTGCACGCTCGCCGAGCTCGTACGCCGAGAACTCGAGCGTCGCGCCCGCATCGCCGAAGATGCGCATCGATTCGATCGCGTCGATGCGATCGCAATCGAGCATTTGCCAGGCGCCGATCCGCGACAGGAATGCCGCGCTGCCGGGACTTATCGCGTAGATGCGCGAATCCCAGGTGCCTGCGTCGAACGCCGCGGACGGCTCGCCGCGATCGAGCAGAACGACGCGAAGGCCATGGCGCGCCAGCGCCGACGCGAGCGCCAAACCGACGAGGCCGGCGCCTGCAATCAGGACGTCGTGCTCGACATCCTTGCCATGCTCCCTCTCTCCAACGGGAAGAGGGTCGGGGTAAGGGGACGGCGCGTCAACGCTCAAAGCGTTTCGACCACGATCTGCTGATTCGTGTAGATGCAGATCTCGCCCGCGATCGCGAGCGAGCGCTCGACGATCTCGCGGGCGGACAGCGCCGTATGGTCGAGCAGCGCCTTCGCGGCCGCCTGCGCGTACGGGCCGCCTGAGCCGATCGCGACGATTCCGTGCTCCGGCTCGAGCACGTCGCCGGCGCCCGTGATGACGAGCGAGACATTCCGGTCGGCGATCGCGAGCATCGCTTCGAGCCTTCGCAGCACGCGGTCGGAGCGCCAGTCCTTCGCGAGTTCGACCGCCGAGCGCGTCAGATGTCCCTGGTGCTTTTCGAGCTTCGCTTCGAAGCGCTCGAACAGCGTGAACGCATCGGCGGTGGCGCCCGCGAAGCCGGCGAGCACCTTCTCGTGAAAGAGCCTTCGCACCTTCTTCGCGCTGGCCTTGATGACGACCTGGCCAAGCGTGACCTGTCCGTCGCCGCCGAGCGCGACCGCGCCGTCGCGGCGCACGGAAAGGATCGTCGTGCCGTGGAAGACCTCGGACATCAGAACGCGACTTGGCGTCAGGCTGTTTTCTTGACGAAATGGCGCGGCGAAATGCCGATCAGCAGCAGGAGCGCCCGTAGGATCGGCGAGGCGCCCACGATCTGCACCGCCTTGCCCTGACTTTCGATGCGGGTGATCGCGTTGCAGAGTGCGCCCGCGCAGATGAAATCGACGCGCTCGACGCCGCTCATGTCGATCGGCGCCACCGCGTGCTTCGCGGCGAATTCGGCGAGCCGCGAAAGCGCAGGCGGCGATGTGCCGGCAAGCACGCCCTCGAAGACGACCATATCCGAATCCGCATGGCGGTCCGTGCGAGCGGCTGCACGGGGCGCCTTGTCAAGCGACGCCGGCGCCGTACGACCGACCGGCGGCGGCTCCCATGACGGCGGAGAGACCTCGAACGCCACGGCGAACTCGACCGCGCGCTCGTCGAACGCCGCGTGCTCGTGCGCCCACTGCATGAGCTCGAGCGAAAGAAGCCACGCGCCCTCGCCGCCCTCCCGGCCCTTCGCGACCGCCGTTTCGAGCGCGGCGCGAAGCTTGTCGGGACGCTCCACCGTAAGCTCCATCCGCTGGTTTCGCGCGCGTGCGAGATCGGTGGCGAGCAGTCGCGCGCCCGCGTCGTCGAAGCCGGTCACCGCCGACAGATCGAGACGCGCACGCGGCACGCACTTCTCCAGGCCGCGCTTCAAACCTTCGAGCTGCGACGCACTGCGACTCGAAAGCCTGCCGGTGATCGCGATGTAGCCGCCGCCCGCCTGCGTTTCGCCGCCGGACGCCTTCGCGCCTTCCTCCTCCCACGACGGCGCCGAACGCTCGAACTGCAGCAGGTATTGCATCGCGAGACGATCGAACGCCGCACGGTCGTTTGCGCGTTGCATGAGATCGAAAAGCGCGAGCCAGGCAAGCGGCGAGAGCTTCGCGTCGGGATCGCCCGCGACACCTTGCTCGAGCAGCGCGCGCGCGTCGTCGTCCTGGCCGTTGGCGTAGAGCAGCGACGCGTTCTCGAGAACGTCGCAAAGACCGGGGTTCGCCTGCGCGACCTCGATCGCTTTCGGCGCGGTCGACCAGTTGATGATGCTTGCGCCGCGAAGGCTCGTTTCGCCGAGCGGCTCGAGCCCTTGCATCTTGCCCTTGCGAATTTCGGCCTCGGCAGCGAGCTCGCGCGCCGACATCACTTTCGCTTCGCGCTTCGCGCTGCGCTCGGCGGATTTCGCGGAGACGGGTTTGCGAGTCGTGGATTTGCCGAAAATGGCCATCAGGGAATTCTCGACACCTCTCGCGCGAAGCGCGACCCTGGGCGGTCGCATCGCGTAGGCAACGGAACCGTTATGCCCGCCCGAGGTTCTCCGCGGCGAAGCTCCAGTTCAGAAGCTTGTCGATCACCGCATTGACGAAGTCGGGTCGCCGGTTCTGATAGTCGAGATAGTACGCGTGCTCCCACACGTCGATCGTGAGCAGCGCCGTCTGCCCCTTCGACAGCGGATTCTCCGCGTTCGGCGTCTTCATGATCCTGAGCTTGCCGCCATCGGCAACGAGCCAGCCCCAGCCGGAACCGAACTGCGTGACGCACGCGTTCGCGAATTCCTTTTTGAAATTGTCGTAGCCGCCGAGGTCGCTGTCGATCATCTGCGCGATGCGCCCGCTCGGCTTGCCGCCGGCGCCGCTGCGCAGACAGTTCCAGAAGAAGGTGTGGTTCCACACCTGCGCGGCGTTGTTGAATATGCCGACCTTGTCCGCCTTGCCCGCCGTGTCGCGGATGATCTTCTCGAGCGGCATCGATTCGTATTCGGTGCCGGTCGTGAGCTTATTGAGATTGTCGACGTACGCCTTGTGGTGCTTGCCGTAGTGGAACGACAGCGTGTTGGCCGAGATGACCGGCTCGAGCGCGTTTTCGGCGTAGGGAAGAGGAGGCAGGGTGAACATCGGCAGGCTCCTTCGATCGGATGTCGGTTAGGGACGAACCCAGGCAGGGTCAGAGACGACGCTCGCGGTCGCGGCGGCGACAATCGCACCCACCGTTCGCAAGTCTCGTCTCCGACCCTGGTCTGGGCCGCAATGCCGTGAAAGGTCTAATCGCCGTAAAGCTTCTGCACCCGTTCGCGGCGCTCTTGCGCTTCGATCGAGAGCGTCGTCATCGGTCGTGCGATGAGCCGCGGCACGCCGATCGGCTCGCCCGTTTCCTCACAGTAGCCGTAGCTCCCGTCTTCGATCATGCGCAAGGACTTTTCGACCTTCTTCAAAAGCTTGCGTTCCCGGTCGCGCGTGCGAAGCTCCAGCGTGTACTCTTCTTCGAGCGTGGCGCGATCGGATGGATCGGTCGTGATCTCGTTCTCGCGCAGATGCTCGCCGGTGTCGTCGGCGTTGCGAAGGATCTGATCGCGAATGTCCTCGAGGCGCTTCCTGAAGAACGCGAGCTGGGCCTCGTTCATGTAGTCCTTCTCGGGGGCCCTGAGAATGTCCTCCTCGGTAAGTTCGCGAGGCGGTTTTTTCACTGCCATTGCAGTTTTGGCGGCCATGCTTCGTTCCGTTCGTGAACTTCGTACCGATGCGACGTCAGGCATTGCAACCCCCTGTGAACGTTGATCGCAGGGCGCCCGCGCGAAATTGCGCATTATAGCCCGCCACGCCTTCGCAGGCGAACGCGCCAAAGCGCGTGCGACGAGCGGCCTGCCGACGCGCAGGCGCCGCTACAATGGTTGAAAAACAAAGGCTTCCGATGTCTCCTCACCGCATCCGGCTACGACGCCCCGACGACTGGCACCTGCATCTTCGCGACGGTGCCGCGCTTCGCGCTGTGCTGCCTGCAACGGCAGAGGCCTTCGGCAGAGCAATCGTCATGCCGAATCTCGCGCCACCGGTGACGACCACTGCGCAGGCCGCCGATTACCGCGAACGCATTCTTCGCGCGCGGCCGCCAGGAGATCGTTTCGAGCCCTTGATGACGCTCTACCTGACGGATGTCACGTCGTCCGAGGAGATCGACCGTGCGAAGGCGAGCGGCTTCGTGCACGCGATCAAGTACTACCCCGCGGGTGCGACGACGAATTCCCGATCGGGCGTCACGACGCTATCGCGCGCGTACCCGGCGCTTCGAGGGATGGAGCGGCACGATGTCGTCCTGGCGATCCATGGCGAAGTGACCGATCCGGACGTCGACGTCTTCGACCGCGAGCGCGTGTTCGTCGAGCGCGATCTCGCGAGGATCGTCAAGGATTTTCCAGGACTTCGCGTCGTGCTCGAGCACGTCACGACGAAGGAAGCGATCGACTTCGTTACCGCGGCGCCTGCCAACGTCGCGGCGACGATCACGCCGCAGCACCTCCTCTACTCGCGCAACGCGCTTTTCGTCGGCGGCATTCGGCCGCACCTCTATTGCCTGCCGATTCTGAAGCGCGAGACTCACCGGCGAGCGCTCGTCGCGGCCGCCACGTCGGGCAATCCGAAATTCTTCCTGGGCACCGACTCAGCGCCGCACCCGCAATCGACGAAGGAAGCCGCGTGCGGTTGCGCCGGCTGCTATTCGGCGCCGGTGGCGTTGCCGCTCTATGCGGAAGTTTTCGAGGATGCCGGCGCGCTCGATCGTCTCGAGGGCTTCGCGAGCGTCCACGGAGCGGCGTTCTACGGCCTTCCCGCGAACGCTGACTCGATCGAGCTCGTGCGCAAATCGTGGCGGGTACCCGATTCGTTACCCTTTGGCGACGGAACGATCGTGCCGCTTCGCGCGGGTACCGACGTGCGGTGGCGAATCCTCACTTGACCTTGCGCCGAATCCGGCAGCACCATCGTTCGCCATGAACCGCCGATCGACAAGCGCGGCGGCGGCGCCCACGGACTCGTCGCGCAGGAAGCGGCCGAGCGCGCTGGCGCCGTCGGTCGCGGAGGTCGGGTATGCGCGCGACCTCGCGTGGACCGGCCACCACGAACGCGCTGTCGCGATCTGTACCGGCGCGCTCGAAAACGCGGAAGGCATCGACGAACGACTGGATCTCCTCGATTTGCGCGCCGAATCGCACATCGCGCTCGGGCGCCTCGAAGATGCCGCCGCGGATGCCGCAGCGATGGTCGAAATTGCCGCAGCGGCGCGAAGGCCGGCAGCGCGAGCCAAGGCGCTCAATCGCCGCGCACTCGTCGATATGCGGCAGGGCAAGCTCGACCGCGCACTGACGACCGCCAGGCGCGCGCTCGCATACGCGAAAGACGCGCGAAACGAGCGGCTCCGCGCCGAGAGCCTGTTTCGCCTCGGCGAAGCGTACATGCGCTTGCGGAAGGGCAGGATCACGATCGACACGGCGGTCGATGCCGCAAAGCGCTATCGGCGCCTCGGCGACACATCCGGCGAAGGCCGCGCGCTCTGGGTGGTCGCCAATGGCTGGTTCCGCGAAAGCCGACCCGCGGAATGTCGCAGGGTCGCGCGGCGCGCGCTCGCCCTTTGCAGACAGGCGGGCGATCGCTACGGCATGGGGAATGCCCTCAACGCCTTCAGCTTGCCCGACCTCGACGTCGCGGAAAACATCCGCCATCTGCAGGAAGCTGCGCACGCGTTCCTGGAAGCGGGCTATGTCGAGCGGCTCATGGTCGTCCATGCGAATCTCGGCCTCGCCTATCGTGAGCTGGGCCTGCATCACCATGCGCTTCGGATCCAGCAACGCGTCGTCGAGCAGACCCGTCGCATGGGGTCCGACGTGCTGCTCGCGAACTCGATGGCGAGTTCGATCACCGCGGCAGTTGACCTGGGCGACATCGAGGGAGGCACAACGCAGCTGCCCGCGCTCGCGGAGGTCGTCTCGCGACTCCATGATCCGAGCATGGATCTGGCGCTTTGCGGTACGAAAGGGCACCTGGCATGCGCCGTATCGGACTTCGCAGCGGCGGCGGCATATTTCGCCGAAGGTGTCACGATCGCCAGGCGCGTCGGCGGGAGCATCGAATGCCGCTACCTCACGTTGACCGGGCAGGCGCATTTGCGAGCCGGCAACGTCTCGGCGGCGCTCGCGGCGACGTCGAAGGCGACGGAGATCCATCGCGAGCAGGGTTTTCCGAAGCCGGATGGGTTCAGCGCGCAGGAAATCTGGTGGCGCCATGCGCAGGCGCTTCGCGCCGCCGGCCGACACGCGGAAGCCGCGAAGGCATCGGCGCGCGCATATCGGCTGCTATGCCATAGCTTCGGCAAGATGCGCGACGAGGGGCTGCGCCGCGATTATTTGAACAAGGTCGATGCCAACCGGGAGATCATCGCGGATTGCGTCGCTGCTGCACAATCGAAAGGCGCGAAGGGGCCCCGGCTTGCGCACCTCGCGATCGAGTCGAACCCGCGCGAGACGTTCCGGCGCCTTGTCGACACCGGCCTGCGCCTCAATGCGTTGCGCACGCTCGACGAGATTCGCGACTTCATCGTCGAGGAAGCGACGGAGCTCTGCGGCGGCGAACGCGTGATGCTGATCGTCGAGGACGACGGGGCGCGAAGCGTGGCGAACGCAATCGTCCCTCGCGGGGAAGCCGCCGAAGAAATTCCTGCCGCGATCGGTTCCTGGCTCGACGCGGTTCGTCGTTCGCGCAACGCGGAGCTCGTGCACACACCCGTCTCCGCGAAGGCGATCGCGCAACGTTCGCACATCGTCGCGCCGCTGCTCTCGCAAAACCGGCTCGTCGGCTATCTCTACGCGGACATCGACGGTCTCTACGGCCGGTTCAACGACGCCGATCGCGATCTGCTCGGCATGTTCGCGAACCAGGCCGCCGTCGCACTGGAGAACGCGCAATGGGCGGCGAGTCTCGAGCAAAAGGTCGGCGAGCGCACGGCCGAGCTGACTGCATCGAACGCAAGCCTCGCGCAGCGAAACAGCGAGCTCGCGATCATCAATTCGATCCAGCAGGGGCTCGCCTCCGAGCTCGATTTCCACGCGATCGTCGATCTCGTCGGCGACAAGCTGCGCGAAGTATTCGCGACACCCGATCTCGGCATCGACTGGTACGACGAGAGGACGAACCTGCTGCACTATATGTACGCGTACGAGCACGGCCGGCGGATGCCCGTGCTCCGTCGCCCCCCGGTACCGGGAGGCGTTTTCGAAACGATGCGAGCGACGCGCCGGCCGGTGCTGATCGGCCGCACCGAGGACTACCTGCCGTTTTCCTCGGGGCCGATACCGGGAAGCGACATGAGCAAGTCGATGGTCGCCGTGCCGATCATCACCGGCGAGCGCGTCGTCGGCGGCATCAGCATCGAAAACTACGAGCGCGAGAATGCGTTCGGCGATTCGGAGGTTCGGCTCCTCACGACGATCGCGGCATCGCTTGGCACCGCGCTCGAGAACGCTCGCCTCTTCGACGAAACGCAGCGGCTCCTCAAGGAGACCGAGCAGCGCAACGCGGAGCTCGCCATCATCAACAGCGTGCAGGCGGCGCTTGCGGCGGAGCTCAACATCCAGGGCATCTACGACGCCGTCGGCGACAAGATCCGCGAGATCTTCGGCAATCGCGACCTCGCGATCCGCATCTACGATCCGAAGACGGATCTCGTCCACTATCCCTACGTCTACGAGGGCGGCAGCAGAATCGACATTCCGTCGGGGCCGCTCGGCGACACAGGCTTCGGCGCGCACGTGATCCGCACGCGCGAGACGCTCGTCATCAACGAGAACATGGAGGACGAGGCCGCGAAGTACGGCAGCTACATCCTTCCGAGCACCGTCGGCGAGAGGTCGGCCGCGTTCGTCCCGCTCGTCGTCGGCGATCACGCCCGCGGCCTCATCAGCCTGACGGACGTCGAGCGCGACCATGCATTCAGCGCCTCGGACGTGCGCCTGCTGCAAACGCTCGCCAACAGCATGAGCGTGGCGCTCGAGAACGCTCGCCTTTTCAACGAGACGCAGCGGCTGCTCAAGGAAACCGAGCAGCGCAATGCCGAGCTCGCGATCATCAACAGCGTGCAGGCTGCGCTGGCGGCAAAGCTCGACATGCAGGGAATCTACGATGCGGTCGGCGACAAGATCGGTGAAATCTTCGAGGGCGCCGACGTCAACATCCGGATCTACGATCCGGCGAGCAACCTGATCCATTTTCCCTATTGCCGAGAACGCGGTCGGCGGATAGCGTTTCCTTCGATGCCGCTTCCCGAGAACGGCTTCGCACCGCACGTGATCCGCACGCGACAGACAATCGTCGTGAACGAGAACCTGGCGGAGGAAATCAGGAAATTCGGGTCGTACATCCTGACGGACACCGAGCTCGGAAAATCGCTGGCCATGGTCCCGCTGACCGCGGGCGAGCGAGCAACCGGTCTCATTCACCTGGAAAACCCCGAGCGCGAGCATGCGTTCTCGGAATCCGACGTGCGGCTGCTGCAAACGCTGGCAAGCAGCCTGAGCGTCGCGCTCGAGAACGCGCGGCTCTTCGACGAAACGCAGCGGCTGTTCCAGGCGGAGCAGCAAAGAGCGGCCGAGCTGGCGATCATCAACGGCGTTCAACAAGGTCTCGTCTCGAAGCTCGAGATCCAGGCGATCTACGATCTCGTCGGCGAGAAGCTTCGCGAACTGTTCGACACGCAAAGCATCAGCCTCGCGTCGTTCGATCTTTCGACCGGTACCCGTCACTACCACTATCTCCTCGAGCGTGGGCACCGTTACGAGATCGAGGATGGGCCGATCGCGCCGCTTTCTCGGCATATCGTGAAGACGCGCAAGCCGCTCGTCATCAATCAGAACGTCGACGAAAGCCTGAACGCGATCGGCATTGCGACGACGACCCTTCCCGGGACGCAGCCGACCCAATCAATGGTGCGTGTTCCGATTCTCGTTGGCGACGAAGTGCGCGGCGTGATCGGCCTCGACAACGTCGATCGCGAGAACGCATTTTCCGATTCGGACGTGCGCTTGCTGACGACGCTCGCGAGCAGCATGAGCGTCGCGCTCGAAAACGCGCGTCTGTTCGAGGAGACAACACGGTTGCTTCAGGAGACGGAGCAGCGCGCCGCGGAGCTCGTCACCGTCAACACGATCGGGCAGGCGATCGCAGCGCAGCTCGATCTCGACGAGCTCATCCGCTTCGTCGGCGAGCGGATCCGGCAGACATTCCGCGCGGACATCGCCTATGTCGCGCTCGTCGACAAGGCGGCCGGCCTGATCCGCTTCCCGTATGCGAAGGGAGACGAGCTCACGCCGCTTCGGCTTGGCGAAGGGCTCACCGGGACCATCGTCGACACGGCGCGGCCGTTGCTGATCAATGCCGGCGTCGACGAAGCCACGTCGGCGATCGGCGCGGCGCACATCGGCGCGGAAGCGAAGTCATACCTCGGCGTTCCGATTGTCGCGGGAACGGAGGCGATCGGCGCGATCAGCGTGCAGAGCACGCAGCACGAGGGCCATTTCACCGAGAACGATCAGCATCTGCTCGCGACGATCGCCGCCAACGTCGGCGTTGCCATCCAGAATGCGCGCCTGTTCGCCGAGACGCGCGAAGCGCGTGCAGCCGCCGAGCAGGCGAACAAGGCGAAGAGCACGTTCCTCGCGAACATGAGTCACGAGCTCCGAACGCCGCTCAACGCGATCATCGGCTTCACGAGAATCGTGCGCCGCAAGGCGGAGGGCGCGCTGCCCGGGAAGCAGACCGAGAACCTCGACAAGGTGCTCGCGAGCGCGGAGCATCTGCTGTCGCTCATCAACACCGTCCTTGACATCGCGAAGATCGAGGCGGGCCGGATGGACGTCACGGCTTCCACGTTCAACATCGCGCAACTGATCGATCAGTGCATCACTACGGCGACGCCGCTCTTGAAAGTCGGCGTTTCGCTCGTCAAGGGGTATCCGGCCGATCTTTCGCTCCTTTATTCCGATCAGGAAAAGATCAAGCAGATCCTCCTGAACCTGCTCGGCAACGCGGCCAAGTTCACATCGCGCGGGACGATCAGCGTCGCCGCGGAAACAACCGCCGAGCGATTGTCGATCGCGGTCATCGACACCGGCATCGGGATTGCAGAAGACGCGATGGCGCGAATCTTCGAGGAATTCCAGCAAGCCGACACGAGCACGACGCGACAGTACGGCGGCACCGGTCTCGGGCTTTCGATCAGCCGCAGCCTTGCGCGGCTGCTCGGTGGCGATATCGCGGTCACGAGCAAGGTCGACGCGGGATCGACGTTCACGCTGACCGTGCCGTTGAAATACGGGATGAAAGCGCCCCTCGCGCCAATGCCACACGCCGAGGCGCCGTCGCGTCGTGACCGTCCGGTCATTCTCGCGATCGACGACAACGTGAACGACCTCGAGATCCTGCGCGAGAACCTTGGCGAGGCAGGCTACGAGGTCGTCGGCAGCACGAGCGGCGAGGAAGGTGTTGCGCGCGCGAAGGAGATTCGCCCTCGGGTGATCACGCTCGACGTGATGATGCCGACCATTGACGGCTGGCAGGTTCTCTACGAGCTCAAGGCCGATCCCGCCACGCGCGACATTCCGGTGATCATGCTGACGATCGTCGACAAGAAGCCGCTCGGCTACGAGCTTGGCGCGGCCGATTATCTGTTGAAGCCGTTCGACACCGACGCCATCGTCGCGGCGCTGCGCCGCGTCGCACGTCGCAACGGCGGGCAGCAGCCGAAGCGCGTGCTGGTCGCCGACGACGATCCGAACGTGCTCGACATGGTGCGGCAACTCGTCGGCGAGCAATACGAACTGTCGGGCGCGGGCGATGGCCTCGACGCGCTCGCCGCGATTGCACGCGATCGCCCCGACGTGATCCTGCTCGATCTTCTGATGCCGCGGCTAGATGGCTTCGGCGTGATCGAGCGATTGCGCGAAGACCCGGCGCACAAATCGATTCCCGTCGTCGTGCTGACGGCGAAAAGCCTTTCCGACGCCGAGACCGCCGGCCTGAAATCCAGCGTCGCGAACGTGATCCGCAAGCAGGGACTTGCCGGCGACGCCTTGATCCGCGAGATCGAGGGCGCGCTCGCCGGCCCTTCTGGCATCCACAGTGGCCTGTGAGGCGGGAATCGGTAGCCCGATGAAAAAAATCCTGATCGTCGAGGACGTCGATCTCAACATCGAGCTCTTGACTCAACTCCTCGAGGACGACTACGCGCTCGCCGTGGCCAAGGACGGCGAGCAAGGCATCGCGCTTGCGAGCGCCGAGAAGCCCGACCTGATCCTGATGGACATGTCGCTGCCGCTTTGCGACGGCTACGAGGCAACGCGCCGCATCCGTGCAGCCGGCCTCGACATGCCGATCATCGGACTCTCCGCGCATGCGATGGCGGGTGACGCCGAGCGCGCGCTCGCGGCCGGATGCAACGATTACCTGACGAAGCCGCTCGATGACGCGCTCCTGTTCGACAAGCTCGAGCGATATCTCGCGAATTGAACACGTGACGCGCGCGAAGATCCTGATCGTCGACGACGAGCCGTTCAACGTCGACTTTCTCGAGCAGGAGCTCGACGATCAGGGCTACGACACGATCTGCGCCTACGACGGCGCACAGGCGCTCGCGCAGGTGCGCAAAGCCGGGCCCGATCTCGTGCTGCTCGACATCATGATGCCGGTGATGGACGGCTTCACCGTCCTCGAACGACTCAAGGCCGATCCCGGCACGCGAGACATTCCCGTCGTCGTCATCTCGGCGGTCAACGACCTCGCGAGCATCGTCAAGGGCATCAAGGCGGGCGCCGACGACTACCTGCCGAAACCATTCGAACCGGTACTCCTTTCGGCACGCATCGCAAGCGGTCTCGACCGCAAGCTTCGTCGCGACCGCGAGCTCGAGTATCTGCGCGAGGTCGAGCGGTTGACCGCCGCGGCGCGATCGGTGCGGGAGAGGACATACGACGAGGCGAGCATCTCATCGGTGGTCGCGCGCGAAGATGCGCTCGGCAATCTTGCGCGCGTCTTCCGCAGGATGGCGCGCGAAGTGGTCGCGCGCGAGCAGCGCCTGCGCCAACAGCTGCGCCAGCTCGAGCTCGACATCGAGGAGCAGAAGAAGGACGCGCGCGATCCGTTGCACGTTTACGTCGCGATGGATCGCAGGCAGGCGCTCGCGAATGGCACTGCACTCCCCGAGGTATGCGAAGGATCGGCGCTTTTCGTCGACATCTGCGGGTTCACGCCGCTCACCGAATCGTTCGCGCGCGAGCTCGGCTTGCAGCGCGGCGCCGAGGAAGTCACGCGGCAGGTCAATCGCGTGCATGGCGCTCTTATCGAATGCGTGCATCGCCGGCGAGGGAGCATCGTCGGTTTCGGCGGCGACGCGCTCATCTGCTGGTTTGATCGCGATACCGGCCTGCGCGGAGCCGCCTGCGCGTTCGATATCCAGTTGTCGATGCGCGAGTTTCGCGACATCACGGCACCGGGCGGCATCAGCGTGTCGATCGGCGTCAAGGTGGCGCTCGCGCGCGGAAGCGTTCGCCGGATGCAGGTCGGCGACCCGAACGTGCAGCTTCTCGACGTGCTCGGCGGCCGGATGCTGAACGAGCTCGCGCAGGCCGAGCACCGCGCCGAGCGCGGCGAGATCGTTGCGACGCGATCGATCGTCGAAGTGATTCGCAATGCCGTGGAAGTCAGCGAATGGCGCGAGGATTTCGCGTTGCTCGCACGCATGAATGACGTTCCCGATGCCGATCCGTGGCCGTCGCTTCCCGCCGACGTCGATGTCGATGCGCGTTCGCGACCGTTCCTTCCGCCGGCCGTCTACGAAAAGGTGCGGGCGGGGCAAAGCGCGTTCCTGTCGGAGCTTCGTCCCGCCGCATCGCTTTTCGTGCGCTTCGCGGGCATCGATTTCGGCGAGGACGCGCACGCATCCAACAAGCTCGACGCATTCGCGCGCTTCGTGCAGTCGGTCGTTGCGCGACACGATGGAACGCTTCTGCAGCTCGTCCTGGGCGACAAGGCCTGCCATTTCTACGCGACGTTCGGCGCGCCCGTGGCGCATTACGACGACGCGGTGCGCGCCGTTTGTGCCGCGCTCGAGTTGCAGGCGCCGCCCTCGCAGTTCGATGACATCGTCGATGTCGGGGTCGGCATTGCTTGCGGGCCGATTCGCGCCGGCGCATACGGCAGCCAGGCGCAGCGTTCGTACAGCGTGATCGGCGACAAGACGAATCTTGCCGCACGACTGATGATGGAGGCGCCGGCGCATTCGACGCTTTGCGATGAAGCGGTGCACGCCGCCGCCCGCGACCGGGTCGCGTTCGAGACGCTCGCGCCGATCTTCGTCAAGGGCAAGTCGCAGCCCGTAGCGATCTTTCGGCCGTTGGCGCTTCACGCGAAGGCGCGCGAGCACGAGGACGACGATGCGGCGAGCAAAATCGACAGGCTCGGACCCGCGGAGCAGCTCACCTTGAAAGTAGCGAGCGTCATCGGGCAGGCATTCGCGCTTGCCATGTTGCAGGATGTGCATCCTGAAGCGGATGCGCGTGACGCCGTCGCGCAAGATGTGGACCGTCTCGTTGCTCTCGACTTGCTCTCGCCCATCGCCGATGGCGGCGAGCGGATTTATGCGTTCCGCGATCCCGCCGTTCGCGATGCGGCGTACGTACGGATGCTGTTCGCACAGCGCAGAAGCCTTCATCGCGCGATCGCCGAGTGGTACGAGCGCACGCACGCTTCCGATCGCGCGCCGCATTACGCGACGCTCGCGCGTCATTGGCGTGCCGCCGACGAGGCCGCGAAGGCGATCGACTATCTCGAGAAGGCCGGCGAGCTCGCGCAGCTCAATGGCGCGTACGACGAGGCGCAGCGATATTTCGCGGAATCGCTCGCGATCGATCGGCGCGCGTCGGTTCTCTCGGCGGATTATCCCGAGTGATTGCCGGAACCGAGACCGCTACGAGCGGCGCTTCGTTTTCTTCATCCGGCGCGACGGGCCTCGAGCATGGCGCCGTACGTCGCCGCTCCCCGCTTTGCGTCCATCCGCTGCTGCTGTCGAGGATCGCGCTCGTTTGCGAAAGCGCAACAGGTCGTATGCGGCGTGGGCTTTCCCGGGGGATCGCCTACAATGGATATCGAAGCCCCCCAGATCGTCGCTGCTTCGGGTCCCACGATCCGAGGGAGAGGAAAGTCCGGGCTCCACAGAGCGGGATGCCGGGTAACGCCCGGCCGCATAAGCCCGGCCTCGCGGCCGCGGCGAAGGTGAGGAACAGGGCCACAGAGACGAGTCGCTTCCCTCGTGGAAGCGGGTGAAACGCGGCAACCTCCATCCGGAGCAACGCCAAATAGGCGGACGACGACGCTGCTCGCCGAGTCCGCGGGTAGGCGGCTCGAGCACGCCGGCAACGGCGTGCCTAGACGAATGACGGTCATAGCGCGCTCGCGCGCCGTAACAGAACCCGGCTTATCGGGGGGCTTCTTTGAAATTCGGACAAAAGTTTCGCGCGCATGAATTGCGCGCACGATACTTTCGTCCTGTCACGTTAGCGCAATCGGCTCGGGGCGGCCCTTCGCCGATTGCGCCGAAAGTACGATCCGCGCGCATCGCGCAGGATCTCCCGCGCCGCATTGCGCCCCGGAATGCCGGTCACGCCACCGCCAGGATGCGCACCGGCGCCGCAGAGATACAAGCCTTCGATCGGCATCCTGTAGTCCGCGTTGCCGAGCACGGGCCGGGCGGAGAAAAGTTGATCGAGCGAAAGCGCGCCGTGAAAGATGTCACCGCCGATCAGCCCGAATTCGCGCTCCAGATCGAGCGGCGAAAGCACGCGGCGTGCGAGCACGCTTTGCGTGAAATTCGGCGCCACCGAATTCACCGTCGCGATCATCAGATCGGCGACCTCGTCGCGATGATCGTCCCAGCTATGGCCCGGGAGCACGTCACCGACGTGCGGATTCGCGTGCTGGCAGAAGAGGCTCGCGACATGCATCCCGGACGGCGCGAGCGAATCGTCGAGCACCGAGGGAATCAGCATCTCGACAATCGGCGCACGCGACCAGCCGAGCATTCGCGCATCGAAGTACGCGCGCTCCATGTAGTGGAGCGACGGCGCGATGATGATGCCGCTGCCGTGATGCGGCTGAACATCGCGCGCAGGCAAACATGCGAACTGCGGAAGCCGCGACAGCGCGACGTTCATCCGGAATGTCCCCGATGCGCAACGGTACGCATCGATGCGCGCGGTGAAATCCGGGTCGAGATGCTCGCGCGGAACGAGGTCGCGAAACAGAAGCTTCGGATTGACGTTCGCGACGATCCGCCGCGCAGCGATCGTTTCACCGCTTTCGAGCACGACGGCGCTCGCGCGGGCACGCTCGATGTGAACGCGCCGAACGGGCGTCGACGTACGGATCGTCACGCCCGCGGCTTCACACGCCTTCGCCATCGCCTGCGTGATCGCCCCCATGCCGCCGATCGCGTGGCCCCATTGCCCCGGCTCGCCGTTCACCTCGCCGACGACGTGGTGCAAAAGCACGTACGCCGATCCCGGCGCATAAGGACTCTGAAAGCTGCCGACCACCGCGTCGAAACCGAACGCCGCCTTGATCGGATCCGACTCGAACCACCTATCGAGGATGTCGCCGGCGCTTTTCGTGAAAAGATCGAGCACGTCGCGCTGCGCGCTTTTGTCGAGCGCGCGAAACGGCTTCGTCGTCTTCCAGGCGTCGAGCGCCATTCCGATGCGGCCGCCGCGATGCCCGCCGAAGTTGGGCGGCGTGACGTGCAGGAGCGCACGCAGAACGCCCGCGACGCGCGAAAGCGTCTCGTAGTAGTCGGGAAGACGCTCCGCATCGCGGCGCGAGAACTTCGCAACCTCTGCCTGCGTTGCGGCAAGCCCGCGGCCCGTCTTCAGGAATGCGTTGTTCGGCAGCGGCAGGAAATTGGCGAGTGGCCGCTTGATGATCGTCAGGCCGTGCGCCGTCAGATCGAGCTCGCGGATCACCTCGGGCGCGAGCAGGCTCACCGTATAGCTCGCGCTCGAATTGCGAAAACCGGGATGGAATTCCTCGGTGACCGCCGCGCCGCCGACGATCGCACGGCGCTCGAGAACGCAGACCGACATTCCCGTGCGCGCGAGGTACGCCGCACAGACGAGGCCGTTGTGGCCACCGCCGATCACGACGGCATCGTAGGGACGGGTGGTCATTGGGCCCCCACGCTCGCGCCTCCGCCGCTTCGCTGCCCCCGGAGGGGGAGCAATTCGCGCTCGGGGCGGCCCTTCGCGCTCATATGAAAGCAGGGATGCGCCCGATCGGGCGGCTAGTCCGTCAAGCCGAAAGCGACCTGCGAGAATCCGGCGTCCGCGTACGTCACCTCGCCGGTGATCGCGCTCGACAGCGACGAAAAATAGAACGCCGCGACGTTGCCGATCTCGTCGATCGTAACGTTGCGGCGAAGTGGCGCCGTCTGCTGGACGAATTGGAGGATCTTCGAAAAGCCCGCGATGCCGGCGGCGGCGAGCGTCTTGATCGGGCCCGCCGAGATCGCGTTGACGCGGGTGCCCTCCGGACCAAGCGTCGCGGCGAGATAGCGCACGTTCGCTTCGAGGCTCGCCTTCGCGAGACCCATCACGTTGTAGTTCGCGAGTGCTCGCACGGCGCCGAGATAGGTAAGCGTCAGAAGCGAGGCGTTGCGTCCGGCGAGAAGCGGACGCGCGGCCTTGGCAAGCGCGGCGAAGCTGTAGCTCGACACGTCGTGCGCGGTTGCGAATGCGCTGCGCGAGAGACCGGTCAGGAAGTCGCCCGACAGCGCCTCGCGCGGCGCGAAGGCAATCGAATGCAGGAGCCCATCGAGACCGCCCCACTCGCCGCGCAACGTGTCGAAGAGCGCGTCGATCTGTGCGTCGGATGTCACATCACACGCCAGCACGGGGCACGCGCCGAAGTCGGCGGCAACCTTGACGACGCGCGGCTTCAAATCCTCGTTCGCGTACGTGAATGCGAGCGTCGCGCCCTCGCGGTGACAGGCCTTCGCTACGCCGTACGCGATGGAGCGCTCCGACAGCACGCCGGTGATCAACAGCTTGCGATCGTCGAGCAGGCCCATGCGTCGCTCGCAAGAACGCGTCAGAACTCGATTCGATGCGCCGGCTCGAACACGCCGCACGCGATGCGGTCGTTCGGAACGTCGGGACGCGCATCCGTGATCTGCGAACCGCTGTAGACGACGACGCTGTGGCCCGCGACGCCGTTCGCGCCGGCCGCATGCACACCGTGGATCCGGAAGGTTGTCGACACGCGGCTTTCCGAGTTCACCATTTGCGCGGGTATCAGCGTTCGCGGATCCTTGCCGGAAGGCGCCCACGGCGGCCCCGCCGAAAAGCCGTTCGGCGACGAGCAGTTCGGCGTCTGGTGGAACGCGATGCGAAACGTGCCGGGCGGCACGTTCATCATCGAAACGAGAACGCTCGCGCCGTCGCCGCTGTTCACCACGCGTATCTTGCCGAACGTTGCCGACCCGTTGATCGCGCGAAGCGTCGCCACCTCTCCGTAATCCGGCTGCTTCTCGTGTTCCTCGGACGCCGTGCCTCCGCGAAAACTCGAACATCCCGCGGCGACGAGCGCCGCGATGACGAGCAGATTGGACTTCCGTACGACGTAGCGCATTCGATGGTGCGTGCCCCGCTTGCAGGCGCGCATTGTCGCACGGGCCCAGAAAGCCTTTGCTCAGTCCGCCGTTCGTCAGATCGCAAAGCGCAGGCGCCACGCGCCTGCGTGCGTTCGTTACGATGGCGGTCCGCCTTTTGGCGTTACAGGAGGAAGAGTCGATGCACGAAAGATTGCTTGCACCCTTTTGCACCGCCGTCGCGCTCGCGACGTTTTCGCTTGGCGCGCATGCCGCGCCGGGATGTCCCGCGGTCGAGCAGTTTCTCGTCGGCAAGGCCGTAGGCGTCGTCTGCTTTCACAGCGACGATCTGCGCACGAACAACCCCGTGACGACTCCGCCGGACAATTCGATCACGACGTTCGCCGACGGGACGACGCTGCCCGGTTTCGCGGCAGGATTCGGCTCGTACACGCCGACCAAGGACCGCGGTGTGATCTCCAACGGGCCCGCGCCGTCTGCAGGTCCGGTTCCGGGCATCCAGGTCGAAGGCTGGTTCGCCGACGATGCCACGAACCAGGCGCGCTTCCTCCTGCGCTTTCCGGACAAGTGGAACGGCAGCCTCGTCGTCGCCGGCGCGTCGGGCACGCGCAGCGAATTCAACGGCGACTGGGCGTGGAGCGATTACGTATTGCCGAAAGGCTACGCGTACGCATCGCAGAACAAGGGCGTGCTCAACTTCTACATCGTGAGCCTCTCGTCGCAGACGCAGCCCGCACCCGACACGTGTCGCGTGAATCCGCCCGGTGGCGCGCTGTCGCTCCTGTGGGTCCATTTCTACGACGTCGATGCCAACAAGCCGTTCACGCAGTGGACGCAATACATGCTGAAAACGGCGCAGCTTGCACAAAATGCGGTCAAGGCCAACTACGAGAGCCCCGCGCGTCGCACCTATGCGGTCGGCACGTCGAACGGCGGTTACCAGGTTCGCCGGGCGATGGAAGAAGCGCCGAACCTCTTCGACGGCGGCGTCGACTGGGAAGGCACGTACGTCGATCCGAAGGAGAACATCCTCGTCGATCTTCCGGTTGCTGTGAAGAATTTCCCCGCGTACCAGGCGTCGAACTACGACCCGACGAGCGCTGCCGCGCAGAACATCCTCGCGGCAGGCTACCCGCCGGACATCGTTCATCGCGATTCAATGACGGGCGCTGTGACGGCATCGCTGTGGAGCAACTACTACAACGATTTCTGGGAAGTGACGACGTGCCAGTGGCAGCAGCGCTTCGATCCGACGTACGACACGTACGGCGCGGGACCCGGTAACTACGACTATCTGTCGCGCCTCGGTCTCCCGGGCGTATTCGATAGCGTCGAGGCGGTGACGACGACCGGCAAGATCAAGAAGCCGCTGATCACGGTCGCGGGGACGATGGATGCGCTACTGCCGATCAGGCATCAGGCGCGCGCGTACGAAGATGCGGTCGACGCGTCGCGCAAGGGCAACAACGACAGGCGCAACGCGCAGTACCGGCTCTACGAAGTGCAGAACGGCAATCACATCGAGGCGTACGTGACGCCGTTCCCCGAGCTCGTCATGATCCAGCCCTACGCACAACAGGCGTTCGATCTTCTCGTCGATTTCATCGAGAACAAGGCGCCGATGCCGCCGAGCCAATGCATTCCGAAGGGCGGCACGATTTCGCAAGACCCGGCGCAGGCCGGCAACTGCGCGCAGTTGTTCGCGCCGTGATGCGACAACCCGCGCGGTAAAATGGAGCGGCCGCCGATTTCAAAAGGCGGCCGTTTCGTTTGTCAATCAGCAAACCAGTGTAGGGTCAGAGGCGACTTTCGCAAGAAGCCGCGAAACTCGTCTGTGACCCCAAGCCATGTCCGATCCTGCCACGATGCCGCTGCCGATGATGCCCGAGGAGATCGTCTCCGAGCTCGACAAGCACATCGTCGGGCAGGACGCGGCGAAGCGCGCGGTCGCAATCGCGCTTCGCAATCGCTGGCGCAGGCAGCAGGTGCCCGAGCCGCTGCGCCAGGAGATCACGCCGAAGAACATCCTGCTGATCGGCCCGACCGGCGTCGGCAAAACGGAGATCGCACGCCGGCTCGCGCGACTCGCCGATGCGCCCTTCGTCAAGGTCGAGGCGACGAAATTCACCGAAGTGGGCTACGTCGGTCGCGACGTCGACACGATCGTGCGGGATCTCGTCGAGGTGTCGATCAAGCAGACGCGCGAAGCTGAAACGCGCCGCGTGCGCGATCGTGCCGCGGATGCCGCCGAGGAGCGGATTCTCGACGTGCTGCTGCCGCCCGCGCGCGAGGTCAACTTCGAAGACATGAAGCCGACCGACTCGGCGACGCGGCAGCGGTTTCGCAAGATGCTTCGCGAAGGCCAGCTCGACGACAAGGACATCGACATCGAGATCGCCGTGTCGCCGCCGGCGATGGACATCCTCGCGCCGCCCGGCATGGAGGACCTGACCTCGCAAATCCAGGGCATGTTCCAGCAGATCGGCGGCGGCCGGCGCAAGCTCAAGCGGACGAAGGTGCCGGAAGCGCTGAAGCAGCTTACCGACGAGGAAGCGGGCAAGCTCGTCAACGACGACGACATCAAGGCCCGCGCGCTGGCGTCCGCCGAGCAGAACGGCATCGTGTTCATCGACGAGATCGACAAGATCGCCGCGCGCACCGACACGCACGGCGCCGACGTGTCGCGCCAGGGCGTGCAGCGTGACCTCCTGCCGCTCGTCGAGGGAACGACCGTGACGACGAAGTACGGGATGATCAAGACCGATCACATCCTGTTCATCGCGTCGGGCGCGTTCCATCTGTCGAAGCCGTCCGATCTCATCCCCGAGTTGCAGGGGCGGCTGCCGATTCGCGTCGAGCTGTCGCCGCTGTCGGTCGAGGATTTCGAGCGGATTCTTACCGCGACGGACGCGTGCCTCACTCGCCAGTACGAAGCGCTGCTCGGCACCGAGCAGGTGCACCTCGCGTTCGCGCCGGAAGGCATCCGCCGCATCGCCGAGATCGCGCATTCGGTCAACGAGCGCCAGGAGAACATCGGCGCGCGGCGGCTCTACACGGTGATGGAGCGTTTGTTGGAAGACGTCTCGTTCCACGCCGCCCGGCGCACCGGCGAGACGATCGCGATCGACGCGACCTATGTCGACGAGCGGCTTGCCGGCATCGCGGGCGACGACAACCTCGCGCAGTACATCCTGTAGACCGGACGATAGACCGGCGGAGGCGCCGTCTCTGCCTCAAGCGACGTACAGCGGGTCCGGCGCAACAAAGACCTTCACATCGCGGTCGAGCATGCCGGGCGGAGCGACGTCGTTCAGCGAAAACATCGCGTCCGCGCGCAGGAACGCCACCGTGAACCGCTGATCGCCAGCAACGAGAGTCACGGTTTCGTGCTCGGTGACATTCACGGCGCGTGTGTCCGGCGCGATCGTGATGACGCGCGTCGGCGTTGTCGCCGGGGCAATCTCCGCTGGTCGGTACGGCGCGACGCTGGCCGTCGCGGACAGGCTGAAGGTGCAAAGCGCGCATAGCACAAGTGCAAACGCACGAAACTTGTCACGGCTTCTCATGATGACTCCTTTGGGCAGGTCGGGAAATTGCTGGTCGCGCTCGCGAGCGTCAGAACGCGTACTTCGCAGACGCCTGAAGGCGATTCAGGTGTCCTTTCAGGCCATTCTCGGTTTCGCGGTCGGCGTAGATGTATTCGATGCCGGCATCGGACCAGTGGCCACCGCTCGTCCATCCCGACGGAGCGAACGATTGCGTCCACCGAACCTGCGCCTGACGATCGAAGATCTGCCCGACCGGACCGCCAAAGTCGGGCGTCTCGGGCAGCGCCGCCGGATTCATGAAGTTGGTCCACGTCTGCCCGCGAAAAAATCTCCGAGCGTCGCGTAGGCGTGGCGAAGCGGGGTGCCGTGCGAGTTGCTGACGCTTTCGTTTCCGTCGGCGCCGTAGAAATCGAACTCGACGTGCGTGTCGAGATCGCCGAGTTGCGTCGGCGTATGCGTCTTGACGAAGAGCCGCATCCCGCGCGCGCCGAACTTCGCCTGATTGCGTGTTCTCGCCGGCTTGAACGAGCCTTTCGTCGCACCGCCTACGACCGCGGTCTTCTCGACCTGTGCCTGCTCGTCGTCCGTTGCCTGCTGCTTGCGCGAAAGCTCTCGCACCTCCTTTTGCAGCGCTTCGATCTTCGCTTCGAGCTCGTCGTTGGTCTCCGCCCGCGCAGCGAACGATGTGGCGCCGGCGCCGACGACAACTGCAACCACAACGGATTTCTTTGTGAACATATCGTGCGACGACATATTGCTACCCCCGAGTCGAGCGTGCGAACGTGCGTGGTGGCTTCGCCGTTCGTACCTCGGAACTCGTTGGCGGCATTCCGAATGGAATGCATGCGCGAGTGGCGCGGTATGACGCGACGCTTCGCGCGTCGTCGCTCGCCGTGCGAGCAAATGCCGATCGCTGAAGCGACGCGGCCGCTGCATTGCGCAACGGCCGCGGTTGGTTCGACGAAGGCGCCGATGGCGCCAGGTTGCTATGCGCCGGTGTCGTCGCGGAATGGACTGCGAAGGGTGATGCGCGGCTGATCGGCGAGCATGATCGGCTTCTCGGTTTGCCCGGCGTCGCGCGGCTTCACCGGCATCCTTACCACGGCATTACGGCCCTGCGCGTCCGCGGCGCGCGCGATGTTGAACTTGCCGAGGCTGTAGTCGAGATGGTTGAAGTACGCATACGATTCACCGGTGAGCACGCTCATGCTGCTGTCGTCGGCGAATGCCGCCGATGTGCCGAGCGCGAGCGTCGCGGCGGCGATGAGTTGCATGCGACGGATGACGAGCTTGCGTTTCATTATTTCTCCTTGCTTTGCGATCGAACGACTTTCCCGGAAGTCCGATTCGACATTCGCGCGACCGCAAACGTCGCTTCGCCGAACCGTTCCGTACCTGGCGGTCGCGCTGCCGGGATGCCGCGGTCCTGAAGCTGCGGCTCGCGGCGCAATTGCGCATCGCTTGCCTGTCAGACCGCGGTGTGCTCGTCGTTATGCGTTCGGGAATAACAGGCGCTCTGCGAGCAGTCGCCGCGAACCCCCGCGCGGTCCCGAGGACCGCGCAATGAATCTATCCCTTCGAAGGCTGCGACGCTTCGTTGACGAGTTGCCGGACGAACGCTTCGAGCGTATCGGCGCCCGCGTCGGACACCGCGGTCCAATCGAAGCCCGCGCCACGCGCATGCACGACGTTGAAGCCGCGCAACTCGCGAAGCGGCGGTGCATCGGAAGCTTCGGGCCGCACGAACACGTCGATCGTGTGCTTGCGATAGCCGTAGACGAGCGTCGCGCAGGGACGCCCCTCGATCGTGTCGAGCCGACCGCCGAGGAGCGGGAATCCGTCCGCGGCAAGATCGCGCACCGGCGGCGAATAATCGAGGCGAGCGGACAGCCACGGCTTCACCGTGTGTTGATCCGACGAAGCCACCTCGATCAATCGATGATCGAGCGTTGCGCGGACGTGCCTTGCCACCGCCTGCGTCGCGAGATCCTGGCCTTCGCGCCATGCGATGACGTTCGTCCCCAGCACGAATGCGAGCGCCATGACGGCGCACCCCGCCACCGCGCCGCTGGCGAGCCAGCCCAGATGCTCGCGCAAAGACCCGGCCAACGTACCGCCTCCCCACCATGCAAAACGCTCACGCGCCGATTTCGTCGTGACCGGGCGCACCGGCGCCGCGCTCGCCGCCAGCGCTTGCATGCGCTCGCGAAAACCAGGTGGCGCCGCGTAGTAAGGCACCTCGGCGCGCAGCCGCTCGCGCAACGCAAGAATGTCCGCATGCTTCGCCGCGCATGCGGCGCAGCCGCGAATGTGCTTGGCGAGCGACTGGCGCTCGAGCCCGTCGATCTCGCCGTCGGCATACGCGCCGACGAGCGCGGACGCTTGATCGCAGTTCACCGGTTCCCTCGCGTCGTCGTTTCCCCGATCGCGCGCAACCGTGGCGATCCCTGCAGCAGCGCGCGCGCACGCGCGAGCCGCGACATCACCGTCCCGATCGGAATATTGGTGACGCGCGCGATTTCCTTGTACGAAAGCTCTTCCATCTCGCGCAGGATCAGCACCTCGCGAAACGCGAGCGGCAGCTCGGCCATCGCATCGGCCAGAACCTTCGATTCGGCGTGACGTACCGCCGCCTGCTCGGGGTCGACCGCTGCATGGTCGACGGCCGCGTCGAGCGCGCTGCCCTCGTCCCGCGCGATTTCCGCGGGTCGGTTGCGTTCGCACCAGTCGTAAAAGGCGTTGCGCACGATCGTCAGGAACCAGGCCCTCGCATCGCTCCGATTGAGCGAGCCGATGTATTTCATCGCGCGGATGCACGCGTCCTGCACCACGTCCTCGGCGTCGTGGGCGTCGCGCGCAAGCCAGCGCGCCAGGTTGTAGGCGGCGCCGAGATGCGGCAACACGAGCTCCTCGAAACGTGCGTGGTCCGACAAGTGTTGCTCCGTGCGTCCCGATCGAGACCGAAGCCTTTGCCGGTCGGGTTTCCTGGTCTTACCGCCGCTTCGCCGTTTTCATTCCAAGCGAGAGGCGACCCCAGGCGACGGGTGCGCCCTTTTCGGGGGTAGCGACTGGAGCGTGCATGGCGGTCGTTCGTGCGAGGCGCGACATGAGCCCGGAATATACGCGGGCCTGCCCCGGTATGACGTTGCGCAAGCCCTTCTTCATACAACTTCGTGAGGCAGCCATGAACATGCGGGACCCGTCCGATCGCGACCGTTTCGTCTCACGCCGGCAGGCGCTCACCTGCCTTGCCCGCTGGAGCGGCGCCGCCGTTGTCTGGACCGTTGCGGGCGGCATTCCGCGCACGCTCGGCGCGATGCGCGGCGATGCGATGCCGACCGCCGCTGCGAGCGGCACGCTCACCTTCGTGCAGATCAGCGATACGCACATCGGCTTCAAGAAGGCAGCGAACCCCGATACCTCCGCGAGCCTTCGGCGCGCGATCGCGGAGATCAATGCGCTGCCGACGAAGCCGGCCTTCGTCGTGCATACCGGCGATGTCAGCCACCTTTCGAAGCCCGATGAGTTCGGCTCGGCCAAAGAGCTTCTGCAGGAGCTCCACGTCGACCGCGTGCATACGATCCCCGGCGAGCACGACACGATCGACAACGGCACCACCGGCTATCTCAAATTCTTCGATCACGACGGCAACGGCAAGTCGTGGTACAGCTTCGATCAGGGCGGCGTGCACTTCGTGGGCTTGAACAACGTCGAGAACTTCAAGGCGAAGACGTTGGCGGCGCTCGGCGACGAGCAGCTTGCCTGGCTCAAGACCGATCTCGCGAACGTCTCGCACTCGACGCCGATCGTCGTGCTCGGGCACATTCCGATGTGGACGATCTGGGAACCGTGGGGCTGGGGCACGGCTGATTCGGCCGAGGCGATCGCGCTTTTGCGTCCCTACGGGTCGGTCACCGTGCTGAACGGTCACATCCACCAGGTGCTGCAGAAGGTCGAGGGCAATGTGAACCTGCACACGGCGATGTCGCTCGCCTATCCGCTGCCAAAGCCAGGTGCGGCAGGCATCGGCGAACCCGGGCCGGTCACCGTTTCCTCGAGCGAGCTCGCAGAACTCCTCGGCACGCGGCGCATCAACGTCATCCCGGGAAAGCACGAGCTCGCACTCGTCGACACGCCGCTGGGTGCGTGATGCAGGCTCGTGAACACTTCAACCGACGACGAAACATCATGACAAGAGCACGCCCTTCTCTCACTTCCTTTCGCTTCCGCCCGGCGTTGACCGGCGTTTTGTGTGCATCGGTCATCGCATTTGCGACGAATGCCGGCGCGGCGTCGGCGGCGGCGATCGAGATCAACAAATTCGCTTTCGCGCCGAAGGAGATCACCGTCACGCCGGGCACGAATGTCGTGTGGACGAATCACGACGAGACGCCGCACACGATCGCTGCAAGCGACAAGAGCTTCGCCTCGAAGGGCCTCGACACCGACGACAAGTACGAGCACACATTCGACGCCGAGGGCGATTTCACCTATGTCTGCACGCTACATCCCTTCATGACCGGAGTCGTGCACGTGCGCAAGAAGTAGTCCAGGGGGCGCTGGATGGCAAGCCCGCTTCGGAGGGCCTGCCCTTTGATCGACAGCACGGACCAAAGCGCTACGACGCCAGCGCGTCGATGATCATCTGCCGTTCGAGCACTTCGGGCAGGACGCGCGGCGGCTGGTCTTTCCGGTAGATCACGTAAGCGGGAACACCGCTCCGGCCGAGCGCGCCGAGCGCTTCGGTGATGGCGGGGTCGCGGCGCGTCCAGTCGGCGCGGACGCGAACCACGTCGTTTCGCGCGAACGCCGCGCGGACGCGCGCATCGTTCAGCACCAGCCGCTCGTTCACCTGGCAAGTGATGCACCACGCGGCGGTGAAATCGACAAACACCGGTTTGCCTTCGGCGCGCAGTTCCGCGAGGCGCGCGGGCGAATACGGCTGCCAGCCATCGGCTTGTTGGTTACGAACCTGCGGCGAACCCGGCACGCCCGCATAAAGCGGCCATGCGACGAGCGCGGTCGCGAGCGCGCCGAGCACCGCCACGCCGCCCCACGCGCGACGTGCCGACGCACGCCAGACGCGCCATGCCCATAGCGCGAACGCGATCAGCACCAGCACGATGCCGATACGCACGACCGCGTCGTTGCCGACCTGCGCGGACAGCACCCAGACGAGCCATGCGACGGTCGCGTACAGCGGGAACGCGAAGAGTTGCCGCAGGCGCTCCATCCACGCGCCGGGCTTCGGCAGCGCGCGCCGCCACGCCGGGAACCACGCGAGCGCCGCGTAAGGCAACGCCATTCCGATGCCGAGCGCGACGAACACGGCGAGCGTCACGCCCGCCTGCTCGCCGAGCGCATAGCCGAGCGCCGCGCCCATGAACGGCGCCGTGCAGGGGGAGGCGATCGCGACGACGAGAAGTCCCGACGCAAACGCGTTGACGTGGCGATTCGCGTGCGTCCATGCGGCCACGCCGGACGGCACGAACAAGCCGAACTCGAACACGCCCGACAGGTTGAGCGCGATCACGAAGAACAGGATCGCGAGCGACGTGACGACCGCGGGCGACTGCAACTGGAAGCCCCAGCCCAGCTCCTCACCCGCCGCGCGCAGGCCCGCCAGCGCGAGCCCGAGGGCGGCGAATGCGAGCACGACGCCAGCGGCGAACGCGATGCCTTCGTGACGAAGCGTGCGCCGATCGTCGCCGCTCGATGTCGCGAGCCCGAGCGCTTTGAGCGAGAGGATCGGGAAGACGCAAGGCATCAGGTTCAGCAGCAATCCGCCAACGAACGCGAAGCCGAGCGCGAGCGGCAGTGACAGGGCGCCGGCGCTTTGCGCAGGCGAAAGCGACAGCGCGCCACTTTGGATCGTTGTCAGCGATTCCGTGGTCGCGGCGGTCGCAGGCTTTGGTCCCGCGACCGGTGTGCCCTCGATCGGAATGTCGAGCGCGACCGCCTGCACCATTTTGGCGCCGTACGCAAAGCCCTGCTCGGCGCGAAGCACGCCTGAGAGGCGCGAGAAATTGCCGTGCAACTCATGCGACACCGGCAGCCGAAGCACGTAATTGTCCGACGATCGGCTCTGCGTCTGCGCCGACGACGGCTCGATTCGCGCATCGTCGTTGGCGAAGAACTGCAGCCGGCCCGGATCGCGCGCGCCGGCGGGTGGCGTCAACGCGAGCGCGATCGTCGCGCCCGAGGCCTGCGCGCTCGCATGCCAGTCGCTTGGAAGCGCGGCAGGGAGGGCGTTTCGTGTCGCTTCGATCGCTTCATGCCAGCGCGAAGGCGTCGACGGTTTCCCGACGGGCAGATCGAGCGTCAGATCCGCGCCTTCGGGAATGCATGTCTCCTTGCACACGAGCCAGTCGGCGCGCGCGGCGAGCGTCGCCGAAGCGCCCGGCGTTGCGTTTGCAGGCACTGATAGCGGCACGAGATGCAGCACATCGCCCTCGTAGCCGTAGTTCATCAGCGGCCCCGCCGGCAGCGCGCGCGGCGCGGGCCACTCGATGTCGCCGGCTCGATAGCCCGGCGGTAATCGCCACTGAAGCGTCGTCGGCAATCCCGATTCGCCCGGATTTCGCCAGTAGGTGTGCCAGCCGGGATCGATCGCGAGGCGAAGCGCGAGCGTCGTCGTCGCACCGGGCACAAGCGCGGTCTGATCGGCGACGAGGTCGGCGGTGACGTGTCCGGTACGAACGCCGGCCGCGTGCGCCGATGCGACGCCGATCGCCGCGCCAAGAAGCGCGACGATCAGCAGGCGAAATGGGTGCCAGGGATGCATTTCCAATGGGCGCCAGAGATGGATTCGAAATTCATCTTTGGCACCAATTCCGAAATCAATCATTGTGCCACCGGGCGATGAGGCATATTCGCCGCCGGTATAATCAAACACTTACGCATCAACAGCGCGAACGCGCCGCCCATTCCCCAGATGACCCAGCCGTTTGCGCCCGCCGAGATCGAACGCACCGCCCAGGCAGCCTGGAAGGACGCCGACATCTATCGGGCGGTCGAGAACGATCCGCGCTTTCGCCGCGGCAAGTACTACTGCGTCTCGATGCTGCCCTACCCGTCCGGCAAGCTGCACATGGGGCACGTGCGCAACTACACGATCAACGACGTGATGTACCGTCATCTTCGGATGCGCGGCCACAACGTGCTGATGCCGATGGCCTGGGACGCGTTCGGCCTGCCCGCCGAGAACGCCGCGATCAGGAGCGGCGAGGCGCCCGCGAAATGGACGTACGACAACATCGCTTACATGAAGAAACAGTTGCAGGCGATGGGCTTCGCGATCGACTGGTCGCGCGAGTTCGCCACGTGCGATCCCGAATATTACCGCTGGAACCAATGGTTCTTCCTGCGCATGCGCGAGGCGGGCATCGCCTATCGCAGGAACGGTGTGGTGAACTGGGACCCGGTCGACCAAACGGTGCTCGCGAACGAGCAGGTGATCGACGGACGCGGCTGGCGCTCGGGCGCGCCGATCGAGAAGCGCGAGATCCCGATGTACTACCTGCGCATCACCGAATACGCGCAGGAGTTGCTCGAGGAGTTCGACCGCATGCCCGGATGGCCTGAGCGCGTCAAGACGATGCAGGCGAACTGGATCGGCCGCAGCGACGGCGTGCGCTTCGCGTTCACGCACGATATTCGCGACGATGCCGGCGCATTGATCGGTGACGGACGGCTCTACGTATTCACCACGCGTGCCGACACGATCATGGGCGTCACGTTCTGCGCCGTCGCCGCCGAGCATCCGCTCGCGACGCACGCGGCGCGCAACGACCCTGCGCTCGCGCAATTCATCGACGAATGCAAACACGGCAGCGTGGCGGAGGTCGACCTCGCGACGATGGAAAAGAAGGGCATGCGCACAAGCCTCTCGGTGACGCATCCGCTGACCGGTGCGCCGATCGACGTCTGGGTCGGCAATTACGTGCTGATGGGCTACGGCGAAGGCGCGGTGATGGGCGTGCCCGCCCACGACGAGCGCGATTTCGCGTTCGCGAAGAAATACAATTTGCCGATCCGGCAAGTCATCGCGCCCGCCGAGGGTTCGTCGCTACCAAAGTTCACCGCCGACCATTGGCAATCGTGGTACGACGACAAGACGATCGGCGTATGCGTCAACTCGGGCAAGTACGACGGCCTCGCGTATCGTGCCGCGGTCGATGCGATCGCGCAGGATCTCGCGAAGAAAGACCTCGGCCAGAAGCGCACGACGTGGCGGCTTCGCGATTGGGGCATCTCTCGCCAGCGCTACTGGGGCACGCCGATCCCGATCATCCACTGCGAAAGCTGTGGCGAAGTTCCCGTGCCCGAGGAAGACCTGCCGGTCGTGCTGCCCGAAGACTGCGTTCCCGACGGCACCGGCAATCCGCTGAACAAGCGCGAGGACTTCCTGAACGTTCCCTGTCCGCGCTGCAACGCGCCCGCGCACCGCGAGACGGACACGATGGACACGTTCGTCGACTCGTCGTGGTACTTCATGCGCTACACGTCGCCGGGCGCTGCGACGATGATCGACGCGCGCGACCGCTACTGGATGCCGATGGACCAGTACATCGGCGGAATCACCCACGCGATCCTTCATCTGCTCTACGCGCGCTTCTGGACGAAGGTGATGCGCGACTTCGACATGGTTGCCTACGACGAGCCGTTCACGCGCCTTTTGACGCAGGGAATGGTGCTCGCGCACGCGTTCTTCCGGCGCAACGACAAAGGCGGCATCGACTACATTCCGCCATCCGACGTGGAGATCGTGCGCAACGATCAGGGCGCGATCACCGGCGGTGTGTCGAAGATCGACAAGCAGCCGGTCGAATACGGGGGCTTGGGCACGATGTCGAAGTCGAAGCTCAACGGCGTCGATCCGCAGGACATGATCGAGCGCTACGGGGCCGACGCGGCGCGACTCTTCGTCATGTTCGCGAGCCCGCCGGAGCAGACGATCGAATGGTCGGATACGGGCGTCGAAGGCGCGCATCGCTTCCTGAGGCGCCTCTGGAATCATGCGCAGGCGAAGCGCGACGCCGTCGCGTCAACGCAGGAAGGTTTCGATTGGAGAGAAGCGTCCGAGGCGGTGCGCAATGCCCGCCGCGACATCCATCTCGCGCTTTCGCAAGCGAACTACGACTACGAACGCATCCAGTACAACACGGTCGTATCGGCCGGCATGAAGATGCTGAATACGCTCGAGGATGGGGCGGCCGACGGCGCGGACGCCGCGGCGCTCGCGCGCGAAGGTTTGTCGATCGTGCTGCGCGTCCTTTACCCCGTCGTTCCGCACACGGCTTGGGTGCTGTGGCGCGATCTCGGCTTTTCCGACGTGTACGGCGATCTGATCGATGCACCATGGCCGACCGTCGACGACAAGGCGCTCGCGCGCGACGAGATCGAGCTCGTGCTGCAGGTCAATGGCAAGCTTCGCGGCAAGCTCTCCGTGCCCGCGAGCGCGGACCGAGGCGCGATCGAAGCGGCCGCCAGGGAGGCGCCGGAGGTCGCACGCCACGGGGGCGGCGCGCCGGTGAGGAAGGTCGTTGTGGTACCCGGGCGGCTCGTGAACGTGGTGGTGTAGCGTGCGGAGCGAGGAGCGAGGGAACGTCGCAATGATGCCGAGCTCGTCGACATCGCGTGCTTCGCTTTTCATCGCGCTCGTCGCTGCATTCGTCCTCGCCGGATGCGGGTTTCACCTGCGCGGCGAGGCGAAGTACACGTTCAGCACGATCTACGTCAACGCGCCGAGCGCACCGTCGATGGCCGCCGAGATGCGGCGCGCGCTCGATGCCACGGGAAGCGCGAAGGTCGTGACGGACGCGAAGCAGGCGCAGGTGATACTCGACATTCCGACCGTCGCCGACGACAAGGAGGTGCTGTCGCTGTCGGGCGCGGGCGCCGTGGAGGAGTACCTGCTCGTCAAGCGGGTCAGCTTCCGCCTGCACGACGCCGACGGAAGGGACTGGCTGCCCGCGGGCGACATTCAGCTTCGGCGCAGCTACACGTTCAGCCAGAGCGAGGTGCTCGCGCGCGGCGCGCAGGAGGAGCGGCTGCTGAAGGAGATGCAGACCGACGCCGTGCAGCAGTTGATCCGCAGGCTGCAGGCGGCGAAGAAACCTGCGTAGCGCGGCCGCCGCATCGGGCAACCAACCTTTCATGCAGTTGCGTTCCCGCGATCTCGACGCGCATCTTGCGCGCACGCTCGCGCCGCTCTACGTCGTGCATGGCGACGAACCGCTTTTCGCGATCGAGGCCGCCGATGCGATTCGCGCCGCCGCGCGACGCGCGGGCTGCGACGAGCGTGAGGTCTTCATCGTCGAGCAGCATTTCCGCTGGGACGCGTTCGTCGCGGCGAACGCGAACCTCGGACTGTTCGCTCAGCGGAAACTGATCGATCTGCGTATTCCTTCGGGGAAGCCCGGCACAGAAGGCGCCGCGGCGCTCGAACGGCACGCGCGCGATCTGCCCGCCGACAACGTCACGCTGATCTCGCTGCCGCGCATCGATCGCGCGACGCAGTCGTCGGCATGGTTCACCGCGCTTGCCGAATGCGGCGTCGCGATCGGCGTTGCGCCGCTCGATCGTGCTGCGCTTCCGACGTGGATCGCCGAGCGCCTGTCGCGCAATGGCCAGCGGGTTTCGAGCGAGACGCTCGCGTTCCTCGCCGATTGTTGCGAGGGAAATCTGCTCGCCGCGCGGCAGGAGATCGAGAAGCTCGCGCTGCTCCTGCCGGGGGGCGAGCTCGATCACGACGACGTCGAGCGCGCGGTCGCCGACGTCGCGCGCTACGACATCCAGGAGCTGTCGTGCGCCTGGCTCGTCGGCGACGCCGCGCGCGCGCTTCGCATTCTCGACGCGCTGCGAAGCGAAGGCGAGCCGATCACGCTCGTCGCGTGGCAGTTGGGCGAGGACCTGCACGCGCTTGTCGCGTTGCAGGAAGCGATGGCGCATGGACAGGCGCTCTCGACCGCGATCCGCAACGTGCGCGTATGGGGGAAACGCCAGCCGGCACTCGAGCGCGCCGCCCGGCGCGTCGACGCGTCAAGGACGCTGCCGCTGATCGCCTCCCTCGCGAAGCTCGACGCGCTCGCGAAGGGCATCGGCGACGACGATCCGTGGGATGCCGCGGCCGCGATCGCGCTCGATCTTTGCGCCGGGCCTTCCCTAGCGCGCCGCCGATCGTTACCCTAGCGAAACGCTTGGCGCCGGCGCTCGACCGGGAAGCGAAACGGGGGAGATTGCCATGTACCGGAAAATCATGGTCGCGTTCGACGGCTCGCCCGAGAGCCGGCTCGCGGTCGACGAGTGCTCGCATCTGATGCAGGTCTCCGACCGCGAGATCCACCTCGTCTGCGTGCTGCACGATCCGTCGCCCTATCTGCTCGCCGGCGAGTTCGTGCCGGAACCGGCGCTCGCCATCGATCGGTCGCGCATGCAGGCCGATCTCGACGAAGCGGCCGCTCGTCTGACCGCGCGCGGCTTCTCGGTCACGACGCACCTGCAGGATGGCGAGCCGGTCGACGTGATCTCGCGAATGGTGGATTCGCTCGGCATCGATCTCGTCATCGTCGGCCATCGGCGAAGCAAGCGGTTCGCGCTGCGCTGGTGGCGCGGATCGGTCGACGCGATGCTCGTCGAGCGCGTGCATTGCAGCATCCTCGTCGCGGGAGACAGGCCGGCGACGACGTAGAAAATCGGTGCCAGAGATGTATTTCCCGGCGCCGCTGGCGCGAAACGCTGCGGTCTTCCGGGAAATACATCTCTGGCACCGATTTTCCGGCCAATCGACATGTCGTTTCGCGACATGCTGCTCGCGGCAATGGTCTCCGTGATCTGGGGCCTGAGCTTCGTCGCATCGCGGATTGCCCTCGACGATTTTTCGCCCGCGCAACTCACGCTGATCCGATTCGTGATCGCGTGCCTGCCGACGCTCCTGGTCCCGCGTCCGCCGCTGCCATGGCGCACGCTGCTCCTGACCGGATCGACGATCTTCGCGGGACAGTTCCTGCTGCTGTTCTTCGCGTTCGCCGCCGGCATGCCGCCCGGGCTTGCGTCGGTGACGCAGCAGATGCAGGCATTCTTCACCGTGCTGCTCGCCGCGGTTTTCCTGGACGATATTCCGACGCGCAAGCAATGTTTCGGCATGGCGATCGCGTTCGCCGGCCTCGTGTTCATTGCGGCGACGATCGGGGGCAGCCTCCCGCCACTCGCGCTCGGCCTGGCGCTCGGCGCGGCGATGAGTTGGGCGATCGGAAACGCCATCGTCAAGCGCCATCCCGGCGTGCCGGTGCTTTCGCTCGTCGTCTGGTGCAGTCTCGTGCCGCCGCTGCCGGCGCTCGCGCTGTCGATGCTCGTCGACCGCGACCCATCGCTGTTGCGCGCGGTGGCGCACGCATCCGCGCTCGGCCTCGCGGCGGCCGTGTATCTCGGCGCGGTCGCTACGATCGTCGCCTACGCGATCTGGGGTCGCCTACTGCAGCGCCATTCGACGGCCGTCGTGGCGCCGTTCGCGCTGATCGCGCCGTGCGCAGGCATCGTGGCCTCGAAGCTGGTGTTCGGCGAGATGTTCACGCCTCTGCGGCTTTGCGGCATGGCGCTGATCCTCGCGGGACTTGCGGTCACCGCGCTTCCGTTCGGTCGCGCGAGACGCTACGTGCTGAGCCGTTAGCCGCCTATCGCGTCGAGCGTCGCGAGCGCCGCGATCGCGGCCGTTTCTGAGCGCAGCACGCGATTGGCGAGGTGAACCGGCGTTGCGCCGCGCGCGGTCGCGCTTCGCACTTCTTCGTGCGTGAATCCGCCTTCGGGGCCGACAACGATCGCCTGCGGCGGCGATTGGCGTGCGCGCACGGCGAGCGATTGTGGTGCCTCGCTATCGAGGATCGCCGCCGTTGCGAGCGACGACGATTCGCACCAATCGTCGAACGTAACGATGTCGCGAACGCCGGGTACGCGATTGCGTCCGCATTGCTCGCAGGCGGCGATCGCGATCTGCCGCCAGTGCGCGGTTCGGCGGCCCGCACGTTCGACGCCGATCGCCTGGCTTCGCGCGGCGAAGATCGGCGCAATCGCGACAGCGCCAAGCTCGACCGCCTTGCGCACGACGAGGTCCATCATCTCGGCTGCAATCAGCGATTGTGCGAGCGTTACCGGGCGCGCGCTTTCGCGCTCGATCGGGTCGTGTCGGTCGATACGTACGATCACGTCGCGCGCGTCGATCCGCTCGATGGTTCCGGCGTATTCGCCTCCGCTTCCCGTGAATAGCGTCAATGCGTCGCCGGCGCGCATGCGCAACGCGAGCGCGACATGTCGCGCTGCGTTCGCCGACAGACGATACTCGCTGTCTGGGGACAGCGCACGAACATCGTCACCGACGAAGATGCGAGGCGGCATCGACCAACGACGGGAGTCTGGCGATGCTACGATTCTCCCACGCGCATGCATCGCACATCGAAGGAGACGCCATGCCGAATCCATCCACCAGTCCGGTCACGCTCGGCTGGCCCGCCGCCTATTTCGATCTGCCGGGCATCGACGGCCGCCGGCATACGCTCGACTCGGCGCGTGGGCCGAAGGGATTGCTGGTGATGTTCCTCGCCAATCACTGCCCGTACGTGCGGGCCGTCGCCAACAAGATCGCCCGCGACACGGACGCGCTTGCGGCACTCGGCATCGGCAGCATCGCGATCATGAGCAACGACGCCACGCGGTATCCCGACGATTCGTTCGACAACATGAAACGCTTCGCCGCCGAGCACGGCTTCAGCTTCCCGTACGTCGTCGACGAATCGCAGGACGTCGCGCGCGCGTACGATGCGGTGTGCACACCGGAATTCTTCGGCTTCGATGCGAATCTCACGCTTGCATACCGCGGACGGCTCGACGCATCCGGTCGCTCACCCGATCCGAATGCGCGGCGCGAGCTCTACGAGGCGATGGCGCAGGTCGCGCGCACCGGCCATGCGCCGGTCGAGCAGACGCCGGCGATCGGATGCTCGATCAAGTGGAGGGCATGACTGGTTCCTCTCGACCAACGTTATCTGCGCTTCAAACGTTATGAGGTCCCCACCAAAACGATTTCTCGTATGTGGCCACGACTTACGGGATGACAGACGTGGGGTTCGACTTGATTAGGTTAAACAGCCAAAGACGGCCGGCGGTTACGGTTGTGACGCCTGATCGGAACAGGAATGGATCGACCGAGGGCGCGCCGCCGAGCGCAAGCACGAGCAAAACCCGAGGCGCCAAGCGTCACGAACGTCGCGGAAGAGCTCATTGCACGTCGCTATCGCAGAAATCCCCTCAACGCATCCAGCACTTCGTCGGGCCGCTCCGTCATCATCGAATGACCCGTCCGCGGCAACGAGACGGTCTCTACAGCGGGCAACGCGGCAATCAGCGCCTTCGCGTTTCGCGGCGGCGCCATGATGTCGCGCTCGCCCACCACGACGAGCGTCGGACAACGCACGCTCGCCGCCGCGGCCAGCCCGTTCGCGTAGACGTTGCATGCGACCAGGTCGGCAGACAATACGCCTTCGCGCGTGCGCTCCATCAGCCGCATCGCGTTGCCGAGCATCCACACCCCCGGCAGCCGATTGCCGCCGAGCAGCCCTTCCGCCGAGAACGACCAGCCGTTGATCAGCTCGTAGGCGACGTGGTCGTTGCGCGCAGCAGCCGCGAGCAAGTCGTCGCTGACCGGCATCGGCGCCGACGGCCCGAGCAACGAGAGCTTTTGCATGCGCTCGGGATAGCGGGCCGCGCATTCGAGCGCCGCCAGCGAGCCGAGCGAATGGCCCACGATATTCGCGCGTTGCGCGCTCAACGCATCGAGCACGTAGCGCAGCCAATCCGCGATCGCCTCGACGCTCGTCAAGGCCTGCCCACCGCTGCGCCCATGCCCGGGAAGATCGAGCGCAACAGCATTCATTCCGTGCCATGCGAAATAGCGCGACTGCAAGGCGAAGACCTGATGGTCGTTCGCGGCGCCATGGACGAACAGGAGCGTAGGGCGATCGGACGCGAACGCGCGCGAGCCCGTGTACGCGTATACCGGGTGGCCGCGGACGTCGAAGCGCATCAGGCCTTGCTCGCCGCGTAGAGCGCGCGCGAAAGATCCTCGAACAAATCCGCGGGATCCTCGAGGCCGATCGAAAGCCGGATCGTGCCTTCGGTGATCCCCGCGCGCTGGAGATCCTCGTTCGACATGCGGAAATGCGTCGTCGATGCCGGATGGATTACCAGGGATTTCGCATCGCCGACGTTCGCGAGATGCGAGAACAGCCGCAATGCCTCGATGAACCGGCGTCCCTGCTCGCGCGTGCCGCGCAGGTTGAAGCTGAACACCGCTCCCGCGCCGCGCGGCAGCAATTGCGCGGCGAGCGCGTGATCGGGATGATCGGGCAATTCTGGATACCCAACGCTCGCGACGAACGGATGCTCGCGCAGGAACGCGACGATCGCGCGCGCATTTTCTACATGCCGCGCCATCCGGATCGGCAGCGTCTCGATGCCCTGGAGAATGTGAAACGCGGTCATCGGCGCCATGCACGCGCCGAAATCGCGAATGCCCTCGCGCCGCGCGCGCAGAAGGAACCCGGCGGTCGTCGATTCCTCGGCGAACACCATGTCGTGAAAGCCCTCGTACGGCGCCGTCAGCGTGGGGAATTTCTCGCGCACGCCGTCGGCATTCCAGTCGAACTTTCCCGAATCGACGAGCAAGCCGCCGATCACCGTGCCATGGCCCGATAGGAATTTCGTCGCCGAATGCACGACGAGGTCGGCGCCGTGCTCGAACGGGCGCATGAGCCACGGCGTCGTGAACGTGGAATCGATGAGGAGCGGCAAACCGTGCTCGTGCGCGAGCGCTGCGACGCGCGGGATGTCGAGCACTTCAAGGCCGGGATTGCCGAGCGTCTCGCCGAACAAAAGGCGCGTCTTCGGCGTAATAGCCGCACGCCACGCGGAAAGGTCGCGCGGATCGACGAACGTCGTCTCGATGCCGAAGCGCGGCAAGGTGTAATCGAGCAGGTTGTGCGAGCCGCCGTAGAGCGAGCGCGATGCGACCATGTGCGCGCCGGCCGACATCAACGTCACGATTGCAAGATGCAGCGCCGCTTGCCCGCTCGCCGTCGCGATCGCGCCGATGCCCCCTTCGAGCGCGGCGAGGCGCTCCTCGAGCACCGCGCACGTCGGGTTCGACAAGCGCGAATAGACGTGCCCCGCGCGCTCCATGTTGAAAAGCGCGGCGGCGTAATCGGTGTCGGGAAAGACGAACGACGTCGACTGGTAGATCGGCGTCGCGCGCGCGCCGGTCGCCGGATCGGGACGCGACCCGGCGTGCAGCGACAGCGTGTCGAAGCGATGCCTCTTAGGCTCCGCGCTCACTTCGCAGCCGGAGCGATCGCGAGATCCTGGTGCGGCGTCTTCGCGACCGGGGGGAAGTGCTCCGGCCGATGATCGGGAATGAATCCGTCGCGATTCGGCATCTCGACCTTCGGTAGCGTCTCGGCGTTCATGATCGCGTCGTCCGGGACGATCTTCGCTTCCGACAGGATGTACGCGGTGAGCGCGTAGACCTGGTTGTCGCTGAGGCTGCCGGGCGCGGTCATCGGCATGGCGCGCTTGATGTAGTCGAAGAGCGTCGTTGCGTACGGCCAGTAGCTTTCGACGGTTTTCACCGGCGCCTTCTTCGGATCGTCGTTGACGAGCGTGCCGCGGCCGCCGGTCAGCTTGTCGCCCTGTCCACCCTGCAGATTCTCGCCATGGCACGCGGCGCACTGCTGCTGATAGATCGATTTGCCTTCGAGCACCGAGCCCGAGCCTTGTGGCAGTCCCCGGCCATCGGGCAGCGGCGATACGAAGCGGCCGAGCTCGGATTCGGAGGCCGCGGAACCGAAGCCGTATGCGGGATGCTCGGCGCCGACCGCAAATGCCGACATGCCGAATGCGCCGACCGCAATCGCAAGCATTGCATCGATCGCGACAACCCGCACACGCGACGGCGTCGATCGCATGGATTCAATAGTGGTGGACATTGGTCACCTTCCCGTCGGTTGCCACATGCCAGCTCTGAATCGAATTCAGGTGATAGATCGAACCGAGCGGCCCGTTCAATCCGCGCACCGCGATCAATTGGCCGAGCGTCGGCTGCACGTAGCCGGTCTCGTCGACGCAGCGGCTTTGCAGGATCGCCTCCTTCCCGTCCCAGTTCCAGGGGAAACGGAAGCGCGTGTGGCAGATCGGCAGCACCGGCTGCTGCAGCGATGCAGCACGCCATGTGCGACCGCCATCGGTGGAAACGTCGACGCGGCGAACCGCGCCGCGTCCCGACCATGCGAGCCCGGTGATCTCGTAGAAGCCCGGACCATCGAGCATCATTTCGCCGGACGGCGACGTGATCACCGACTTCGCTTCCATGTACAGTGAAAACTGCACGGCCTTTCCGTCGGGCAGAAGATCGGTGTATTTCGACGTCTCTTCGCGCGTCATGAACGGCATGTCGGACACTTCGATTCGCCGCAGCCACTTGATGTTGATGTTGCCCTCGCAGCCCGGAACGAGGAGCCGCAGCGGATAGCCCTGCTCGGGCCGGATCGCTTCGCCGTTTTGTCCGGACGCGAGCATGCAGTCCTTCATCGCCTTCGCGAGCGGAATGCTGCGCGTCATCGCCGCGGCATCGCCGCCTTCGGCGAGCAGCCATTTCGCGCCGCCGCGCACGCCGACCTCGTTCAGGATCGTCGAAAGCGGTACGCCGGTCCATTCGGACGTCGACGTGAGCCCGTGCGTGAACTGCACGGTGCGCACCGTCGGCTTCGACCATTCGGTGAGGCCGTTGCCCGAGCATTCGAGGAACATCGTCCGCGACACCGACGGGAAGCGCCGCAGGTCCTTCATCGAATACTTCTTCGGTTCGCGCACCATGCCGTGCACGTACAGCATGTGCTTTGACGGATCGATGACCGCGGTGCCACCGTGGCTACGTTCGAAGTGCAGTCCCGACGGCGTGATGATCCCGCAACTCTTCTCGAGCGGCGTCATCGTCCACGACGAAAGCGGCGTCGGCGTCTTGTAGCGGCGGCGCACCTCGGTTTCGAATTGCGAGCGCGTGCCGTAGCTTTCGTCGGCGAGCGGATAGCCGGGTGTCTTGCTCGCGTCCGCCGGCACTTCGTGCTCGGTGGCGCCGGGCGGCGCCTCCGCGCGTGCGTTTCGCGCAAGTCCCGCTGTCGCGCCGAGCGCCGCGATCGAGCCGAGCACGAATCGACGCCGATCGGCTCGTGCTCGATCGCCCTGAAAATACGGCGACTCGGGATCGTTACGCATCGCCGCGAGTTGCGCCTCCTCCATTGCCAACCGCTCGTCGATCGACGAATCGACGCGTTGCTCCGTCGTTTCCGCACGTCTCATGAAAGCGTCATCCCTCCTTTTGTCGTTGTGCCCGCGAGCGGCGGTTGCCCCCGACCGCCGCTCAAGCCGGGCGCCCATTGTCCGCCGATCGACTTTCAATACGCAAGGCGGTGACATCGGCCGCGGGATAGAGCGTCGCAAGGACGTCGAGCGCGATTGCCTCCAGCTTGTCGGCGAGCGCGCGCTCGATCGCCTGCGCGTTGCACGGCTTCGCGCCGCGAAGGGCTACGATCTCGCCGATTCCGCCCTGGCGCTCGACCGCCGCTTCGACCGCATCGCGCCAGAACCGCGGATGCTCGCCCGCCGCGAAATCGCCGCGACCGCGACCATAGTGAGCGACCGCAAGATAGCGGAGCACCGCCCCCGGAACGAGCGAGGCGAGCAATTCGTCGCTCCACCGCGCGACTGACTCCGTCTTGCCGCGGACCAAATTGACGCCTCGCGCGATGCCCGCGCCACCCATCGCGCCGACGATGCCGCCGGCGAGCAGGCCCGCACCGAACGTAAGGCCGCCGGCCGCGAGGTCGGCCGCAAGGCCGGTCAATGCGCCCGACACGAAACCGCCGACCACCGCGGCCTTGCGCTCGCTCCACGGCAAGTCGGTCGTGATGTCCTCGGCAAGGCGTGCGAGCACTTCGTCGGCCGCGCGCCCGCTCAGGTGATGAATCACCATGAGCCGATCGGTGCTTTCGCGGATCGCATCGTCGAGGTGTCTCGATAACTCGCGCACGGCGCGCGTTCTCGCTCGGTTGGGACGCGCGCGTGAGACGCCGACGATCCTGCCGAGATCGATCGCGGCGCCGCGAAGTCCTTCGTCGGGAAGCGTCACGTGATCGCACGCCGCCTGCGCGATGGGCGTAGCAATCGCGGTCATCGATTGCGTGAAGCGCGCGTTGCGCTCCGCCTGCCATGCCGCCGCGACGCGAGCGAACGCGGGCAGCTTCGCCTGCGGAAGCACGTGCGCAACTTCGCGCAACAGCACGCCTTCCTGAACCCAGCAGCGCGCGAACGCGTCGAGCGACAGCACGCCCTTGATGCACGCGTGCTCGCGCAGCGCGTTCTGCCAGCGCGCGACGTCGGCCGCTTCGACGTCGACTTCGCGCGGCGGACCGGTCTGGTTCAGGAGCGCTACGACCGGCTTTCCGATCCATTCGAGGATACGCAATTCGGGCTCGACGTAGCCCGCGTCGCCCGGAGATTCGGATGCATTGACGAGATACAGTACAACGTCGGCTTCGTCGCGAACGTTGACGACTGCCTGCTGGCTCGACCAGAGCGCGCGATCGCGAAAACGGTCCCACGTCATGGCGAGAAGGGCTGCGATCGGTCGATCCATCGCCGCGAGCCGCCGCGCGAGCCGCGCGCTGTCGCCGAACCCCGGCGTGTCCCACAATTCGAGCACGTCGCCTTGCGCGGTCTCGATCATCGTGTAGCGCTCGGCGCTGCCGGTGACGTGCGGCTCGTCGCGCACTTCGCCGACGTCGCGATCGAGGAGCGTGCGCGCGAGGGTCGTCTTGCCGACGTTGGTGTGCGCGATCAGCGAGAGCGCGATCGTTTGCGGTTGCCCTTCACCCCAACCCTCTTCCCGGTGGGGAAAGGGAGCCGAGCGGGAGCGAGGCGGCTGAGCGGGCTCGCCGTTCACTGCGGCATCTCCTCGAGCCGCATCGCCAGCGTGTCGCCCGCCTCGCGCAAATCGGGATCGGCGAGGCGAACGAAGAGCGGCTCGATCCGCTGCGCGGCGAACAGGCGCCGCCATGCTTCCTCGCGTTCCGCGATGCGCTGCGGTGCGTCCTTGAAGCGATCGGCGAAATCGGTCGAGTCGACGACCGCGATCATCGGCGGATGTGGCGCGCGTGCGCGAAGCGCCTCGACGAATGCCGCGTGATTCTCGCGCTCGGGCGTCGCCGCAAGATTGAAGATCGCGACGAGGGCTCCCGGCGATGCATGCGAAGCGGGCGGAATGGCATCGTCGCCATAGAGCGTCGACGGATGCCAGTCCAGCGCCGCCCCCGCATCGAACACGCGGGCCATCACCCGCGCGAGCGCCTCGCGGCGTTCAGGCGCGACATCGAAGCTGTAGGGGAAGATCTCGAGTTGCGCGCTGCCCTCGCGCCAGCGACGCACGAGGCGCCGGTAATACGCATGCTCGAGCAGCAACGGAAAGCGGCGCGCAAGACGCCGCTCGCCGATCCACGCGAACGCAGCAAGCACGAGCCTCGGCAGGATGACGACGATCGCGATCGTGGCGGCGTAAAGATGGATCCATGATGCCGCGTTCTCTCCGGCACCGGCGCCGCCGATGGCCCTCACGTGCGCCTCATCGGGCAACGGAAGCCGCGTCACCCATGCGCCGGGCGCAAGCACGACGTCGAGAATTCGCGTGACGTCGGCCGCGTTCAGAAACGTGCTTTGCCAGCCGGCGCGAAACTCGAACGCGATGCCGCGTGCGTAAAGTCCGACGATCGCGCCGAACGCGAGCATCATCGCGCCGACGTGCAGAAGACGCGTGGCGCGCCTTGTCCAGATCGGCAACGCAAGCGCCGACCAATCCGTCGCGAAGCGCGCAAGCGCAACGGCGAGCGGACGCGGCGTCGAGCCGCGGACCGGATGCATCGCTTCGCGCCAGCCGCCGACGATCGCGCGACGAAACGGCCCGAACGCGTCGCCGCGATGCCGCGACGCGAGCGCCTCGACCAATAGCACGACGTAGACCGCCAGGTTCCATGCGAGCAAGCCCAGGAGCGGCGGCGCGAGCAGGTTGATGCGCTTTGATGGACCGACGTCGACGCCGAGCGCGCCGATGACGAACGCGCCGATCGCGAGCGCCACGGCGAGAATGCCGCGCGTCGTCGGCGGCGAAGCGAGCACGCGCATGCGCGGATACCGCTCGCGAAGCCGCTCGAGCAGCAACGCCGCGCGGCGGGTGAGGAAGGCTTCGTCGCTCGCGTGCTCGCCGACGATCTCGGCGCTCGCGCGCGACGCCCATTCGCGATCGGCGTCGCTCACGATCTCGCGCGCGCCGTCGGCGGTCTCGATCGCCCGCACGAGCACGACCTCGCGTGCGTTTCGCTCGTTCATCCGTTTCGTGATTCTTGGTTCGTGGAGCCGATTATCGGTCGGCTGTACAGAGGCGACCCGATGCCGTATATTTATGCGGTAAAGTCCGGGGTCAGAGACGAGGGCCGTCGACGCCACGGCGACTCGCGTGAACGATCGGTGAGTCTCGTCTCTGACAGCAGACTGGTTCGCCGCCCATGACCTCCCACGATCCACCCTCGCCGCCCGTCAAGGGCCGAGGCGCGACCTTCAATCCAGCGAATCGGTTTCGCGCCGATAGGCGCGAGGCGTGCGACGACGGCTGGACGATGCCGATCGACGAGGACGACGCGCCGCCTCCGATCAAGACGACGGTCACCGTGCAGCCGGCGCGCACGATCATCGCGCACAACGAGTCGCCCGACATTCCATTCTCGCAGTCGATCAATCCCTATCAGGGTTGCGAGCACGGCTGCATTTACTGCTACGCGCGGCCGTCGCACGCGTTCCTCGATCTGTCGCCCGGCATCGACTTCGAGACGAAGCTTTTCGCGAAGCCGGATGCGGCGAAACTGCTGCGCGAGGAGCTCGCGAAGCCCGGCTATCGCTGCGATCCGATCGCGCTCGGCACCAACACCGACCCCTATCAACCGATCGAGCGCGAATGGAAGATCACGCGGTCGCTCCTCGAACTCCTGGCCGAGCACGAGCATCCGTTCACGATCGTGACGAAGTCCTCGCTGGTCGAGCGCGATATCGACCTGATTGCGCCGATGGCGGCCAAGCGGATGGCGCGCGTGTATCTGTCGATCACGACACTCGATCGCGAGCTCGCGCGAAAGATGGAGCCGCGCGCGGCGGCGCCGCATCGGCGTCTGCAGGCGTTGAAGGCGCTGGCCGATGCGGGGATTCCGGTCGGCGTCATGGTCGCACCGATCATTCCGCAGTTGAACGATCGTGACCTCGAGGCGATCCTCGATGCGTCAGCCGCGAACGGTGCGCAGGCGGCGGGCTACGTGTTGCTGCGCCTGCCGCTCGAAGTCGCGCCGCTCTTTCGCGAATGGCTCGATGTGCACTATCCGCTTCGCGCCGGGCACATCATGAGCCTCGTGCGCGACATGCGCGGCGGCCGCGACTACGATTCGACGTTCGGCGTGCGCATGCGCGGCACCGGCGAATTCGCGGCGCTGCTCGGGAAGCGCTTCTCGATCGCATGCCGGCGCCTGGGACTCAATCGCGGCCGCGACCACACGGGACTCGACGTGTCGCGTTTTCGCCCGCCGACCCGCGACGGCGGCCGGCAGGCATCGCTCTTTCCGCCGCCATGACAACACGCCACGGCGGCTTCGCGTGAAACGCTACTTGAACCGATACGTCACGCTCGCGTAGACGAAGCGGACGCGCACCGTCCCCCGGCAACGACACGCATCGTTGGCTGTGGTGAAATACGAAAGACGCCACGATGGAGCATGCGATGAGCGCGGGAAGACACCTGGCAGTATGGATTTCGACGATCGTGTTCTTCGTGCTCGGCGCGATCTGGTACACGATCATGGCAACGCCGTGGCTTGCCGCGATCGGCAAGACGATGAACGAGCTCGCGCGCGACTCGCCGCTCCCTTACGTCGTCGGCTTTGTTGCAATCCTCGTCATGTGCTACACGCTCGCGTGGCTGATGCAGCGGCTCGACGCTACGACGCTCGTGGCGGGACTTCGCCTCGGCGCCATCGTCGCAGCAGGCTTCATCGCCGCGACGCTTGCGCTCAACTACGGCTTCGAGGCGCGCTCGATCACACTGTGGCTCATCAACTCGGCGTACGTCGTGGTTGGCCTCGCGCTTGCGGGCGCCATCATCGGCGGCTGGAAGCGCGCGGCATGAGGCGGGGCATGTAGCCGGTTACGAGGGCCGTGCCGGCGACCACGGTCACCGAGCCGACGATGGTGTACCAGCCGATGTGCTCGTTCAGGAACATCGTTCCCCACAGCACGCCGAACACCGGAATCAGGAACGTCACGGTAAGCGCCGACGCCGCGCCGAGATCGGCGATCAGGCGGAAATAAAGCAGGTACGCGACGCCGCTGCACAAGACGCCGAGCGCGACGACCGCGAGCGCGACGGCGACCGTCGGCAGCGCGGCGGGCGGAAAGAACGGCACCGCAGGCGCAAGCAGAAGCGTGGCCGCCCACATGCTTCCGTGTGCGTTGGCAAACGGATCGACGCTCGGCGCGGATTTCGCGTAGTTGGATGCGATCGCGTACGAGAACGATGCGCCAAGCGCGGCGAATAGTGCAATCGTTGCTCCCGGCTCCAGCATCACCGTATCGAAGCCGGCAAGCAGAGCCACACCGATCACACCGAGCGCCAGGCCCGTGACGATCGAAGGCGCCGGAAGCGTTCGGCGAAGCAGCGCCGCGATCAGCGCGGCGAACAACGGCGCGGTCGCGTTCAGGATCGCGAGCAGCGACGCGGACAGCGTCTGTGCGGCGAAGGCGAACAGCAGGAACGGGATCGCCGAGTTGCACGCGCCCATGAAGAGGTAATGGCGATAGTGGCGGCGCGCGTCGAGGTGACGCTTTCCTGCCACAGCCACGCCAAGCAGGAAAAGCGCGGCAAGCCCGACGCGCAACGCAATCAGAAGCGCCGGTCCGAGGACCGGCACGGCGATCCGCAGGAAGAGGAACGAGCTGCCCCAGATGGCGGCAAGGGCGAGAAGCCTCGCGAGGCTCGCGGTGTCCATGGTCGAAAAAATCGCATGCGACGCGCGACGCGCGCGATCCGCTTCTTGCGCGCGAATCTCGCGGAACGGATCGGACGGAACGATCGCCGCGGCGCGAGCAGCCGAAAGTTACACGCCGAGATAGCGCTGCAGAATTTCGGGACTCGCCTTGATCTCTTCGGCGGGCGCTTCGTGCGCGATGTGGCCGTTGTTGATGATGTAGACGCGCTGCGCGAGCGCGAGCGACGCCGCTAGGTTCTGCTCGACGAGGACGATCGTCTGGCCCGCGGCCGCGAGATCGCGACATGCGGCCATCAGCGTCTGCACGATTACCGGCGCCAGGCCCTCGAACGGCTCGTCGAGCAGAATGATCTTCGGGTCGCGAATCAGCGCGCGCGCGATCGCGAGCATCTGCTGCTCGCCACCGGACAGATCGGTCCCGCGACTCCCGCGTCGCTGCTTCAACCGCGGAAACATTTCGTAGACGCGATCGAGCGGCCAGCGGTTCTTCGCCGTCAGGCCGGCGAGAACCAGGTTCTCCTCGACGTCGAGGCTGCCGAAAATGCGGCGATCCTCGTGGACGAGTTGCATCCCCTGCTTCGCGATCGCGTGGCTTTTCCTGCCGGCGATCTCGATGCCGTCGAGGACGACCGAGCCCGTTCGCGGCGTGACGACGCCCATCAGGCTCTTGAGCGTCGTGCTCTTGCCCGCACCGTTGCGGCCGAGAAGCGCGACGACTTCGTTGCGCCCGACGCGAAGCGACACGTCGAAAAGAATGTGCGAATCGCCGTAGAAGCTGTTGAGGTTGCTAACCTCGAGCAGGCTCTCGCGGCCACCGCCTCCGGATGCCGGTGTCCTGCGTATATCGATATGGGCCGGAGCCTTCGGCGGCGCTACCGGCGTCATTGGCCAAGCTCCGCCGAAGTTGCGCGTTTGGCGTCGATCACTCCATGCACGCCGCCGAGATAGGCTTCCTGCACTTTCGCGTTGCCCTTGATTTCGTCCGGAGTTCCCTCGACCAGCACGCGGCCTTCCTGAAGGACGGTGATCCGCTCGGCCAGCTCGAAGAGCGCATCCATGTCGTGGTCGATGACGATCGTCGTGCGACCCTGCGCGATCGACTTCAGAAGCCTTACCGTCTCGACGCGCTCGGCCGGGCTCATCCCCGCGAGCGGCTCGTCGAGCAGAAGAAGCGCCGGCGACGACGCGAGCGCGAGCCCGACTTCCAGCCTGCGCTTCTCGCCGTACGCGAGCTGTGCGACCGGCGTGCGACGGCGCACGGTCAGGTTCACGAGCGCGAGCTTGCGCTCGACATGTTCGCTCAGCCCCGGAATCTTTCGCAGACTCTTCAGCATGTCGAGGCGGAACTTGCCGCGAATCGCGGCCAGCGCGGCGATCGTGACGTTCTCCTCGACGGTCAGCCGATTGAAGAGCTGGTTCACCTGATAGCTTTTCGTGAGGCCGAGCTGACACACGTCGGTGACGCTCATGCCGGCGATGTCGCGGCCTTCGAAGACGATGCGCCCCGACGTCGGCGCCACCTCGCACGTCAGCATTTTGAAGAACGTCGTCTTGCCGGCGCCGTTCGGGCCGATGATTCCACGAAGCTCGCCGCGGTTCACCGAGAAGTCGATGTCGGCGTTGGCGATCACGCCGCCGTAATGCTTCGTCAGGCCGGTCGCCTGCAGAATCGGGCCGGTGTATTGGGGCGACGCACGGCGCAGCGGCTGCGGTGCAGGCAACGGGGCGCCGCCGTTCTTGCCCTCCTCGGCGAGACTCGGCATGTAGGCCTGTTCCGGTTCCTCGGCTTCGCGCTTGCGCGACAGAAGATGCTTGAGATCCTTGATGCCGCCGATGATGCCGTGTCTCAGGAAGCAGACCAGCAGAACGAACACGAGACCGAGCACGAGCTTCCACGCCGCGCCGAGCTGGAACACCGACTGCAGGAAGTCCTGCAGGTACAGCCACACGGTCGCGCCGAGGAGCGGACCGAACAGCGTGCCACGGCCGCCGATCGCTGTCTGCATGACAAGCTGTCCCGACGTGTCGAACGTGAAGGCTTCGGGCGGCATGAAGCCTTGCATCATGCCGAGCAGGCCGCCTGCGAATCCCGCATAGGCGGCGGCGACGACGAACGCCGTGAGCTTGTAGGCGTGGATGTTGTGGCCGACCGCGGCGGCACGTAGCGGATTCTCGCGGATCGCGCGGAGGATCACCCCGACCGGCGAGCGCACGATCCGAAGCGCGATGACGATCCCGATGAAGTAGCAGAGCGCGAGGAATGGATAGAGCGACCATCCGGTCGTGAAATGGATCGTCGCGAAGCCCAGGTGGAACGTCGGCGTCGGCACGCCCGGCAATCCGTTTTCGCCGCCCGTCCATGCGGCGAGCGGATTGAATTCGACGAAGTAGAAGACCTCGGCGATCGCGACGGTGATCATCGCGAAATAGATGCCGGTGCGCCGCAATGCGACGAGGCCCACGACGCCGCCGACGACCGCCGCCGCGATCATGCCGATGAAAAGCGCCGCAACGACGTTGGGAAAGCCGGCGCGCGTCAGAAGATACGCGGCGACCATCCCGCCGGTGCCGTAGAAGGCCGACTGCCCGAACGAGAGCAGGCCCGTGTAGCCGAACAGGATGTCGAAGCCGAGCCCGAATAAGCCCCATACGAGGATGCGATTGACGGTGTTCGGCGCGAAGCCGAGATGGGGCAGCACGAACGGCGCGATGACGAGGCCGATCGCGGTCAATACCTCCACGGTGAGAACGCCGCGCGCGCGCATCGGGGTCAGTTGGTTGACAGTTGAGGGCTGTCAGACGCGACCGAGTCTTCGGTGGCGCGGCTTGTGCCGCGGTGCCGGTCGGCACCTGCCCGTTCGGTGCTTCTCACTCCCGCCCCCGCAACCCGAGCAGGCCCTGCGGCCGCACCATCAGCACGAGCGTCATCGCGGCGAAAAGCATCACGTACGCGTAGCCCGGATCGACCATCGACGTGAGGCTGATGATTTCGCCGGCGACGAGACCGCCGATTACGGCGCCCGGAAACGATCCGACGCCGCCGATGACGACAACGACGAATGTCTGCACGAGGATCGCTTCGCCGACATCGGGCGTGAGCGAAACGATCGGTGCGTTGATGATGCCGGCGAATCCCGCGGCCATCGCGCCGAGCCCGAACACGATCATGAATACGCGATCGACGTTGACGCCGAGCGAGTCGACCATCGTCGAATCCTCGATGCCCGCGCGAACGATCATGCCGAGCCGGGTACGGTAGAGCACGATGAACATCACGAATAATGCGACGGCGACGATGCCGACGACGGCGAGCCGGTACGTCGGGTAGAACATGAAGCCGAGCGACGTGATGCCCGACAGGAGCCCCGGCGCCGGCACGGTCTTGGTGAGGCTCGAGAAGAAGAAGCGGATCAACTCGACGAAGACGATGCCGAGCCCGAACGTGACGAGGATCTGGTCCTCGTGCGGCCTCGCATAGAAGTGGCGGATGACGATGCGCTCCATCAGCACGCCCACGATCCCGAGGAACAGCGTGCCGACGATGACCGCGACGACGAACGACCCGCTCCACTGGAACGCCATGTAGCCGGCGTAACCGCCGAGCATGAACATCGCGCCGTGCGCGAGGTTCAGCACGCCGAGCGTGCCGTAGATGATCGTGAGACCGGAGCTGATCAGCGCCAGCAGCGCGCCGAGCGCGAGGCCGTTGAAGAGCTGCGAGAAGAAATTGGACCAGGTGACCACGGCATGCCTTTACTTTCGCTTTCGGCATCGACCGCGCCGCGCGTTCGCGCAGCGTTCCCGCGAACGGCGCGCGCCGCCCGCGGGAGGGTCGCCCGTCGTCAGGTGTAGTCGCCGAGATTGCAACCGAAAGCGGTCGGCGCCTGCATCAGCGGTTCTCCGGGCAAGACTTCCGTCACCTCCCAGAAGTCCTCCTTGTTGCGCATCTCGGACGGCTTCTTGCCTTTGACGATGATCACCGGCCGCACGAGCTGATGGTCGGCGGCGCGCCAGTAGACCTCGCCGACGATCGAATTGATCTTGCGCCCCGCTTCGTACGACTTGATCACGTCCGGCGGATAGAACGTGCCGGCATGCTCGACGGCATCCGCCCAGAGCGCGAACTCCATGTAAGAGTTCTCGGCGCCCCATTCGGGACGATAGTTGTATTTCTTCTGGAACGCGTCGACGAACATCTTCGCGAGCGGGAACTTGTCCTCGAGCGTCCACCAGAAGTCGGTCGCCGCGTAAACGCCTTCGGTGATGTCGGCGCCCACCTCTGGTGCGAGGAACGGGATCTGGTAGGGAATGACGAGCTTCATCTTCGGCAGGATGCCGAACTGTTTCGCCTGCTGCGTCGACAGCACGGCGTCGTGGCCCCAGTTCACGTTGATCAGGAACTCGGCGCCGGAATTCGCGATGTTCGTCAGGTAGGAGCTGTAGTCGGGCGCGCCGAGCGGCGACACCTGGTTCGTTACCATCGTCCAGCCGCCGTTCTTCGTCAGGTAATCGTTCACCGATTTCGTGACCGTATGGCCGTACGTGTAGTCGGGCGTCATGAACGCGGCCTTGCGGTTCTTGCCGTACACCTTGACGAGCACCGGGCCGATCGCGTTCGCGGCCGTCTCGCCGTAGAAGTCCTGGCGGAATCCGTAGCGGACGCAGTCCTTGCCGGTCGTGTCGTTCGAGCCCGAGATCCCGGCGACGTAGAGCACCTTCTCGCGCTGCGCGAGCTTGTTCAGCGCGACAGCAACCGCGCTCGACGTCGATCCCGTCATCAGGATCACCTTGTTGTCGCTGATGAAGCGCTGCTGCGCCTGCACGGCGGTGTTCGGCTTGGCTTCCGAGTCTGCGACGACGTATTTGACCTGCTTGCCAAGCACACCCTTCGTGGTTTTCGGCGACATCGCCTTGATCAGCGGGTGGCCGGTATTGATGTGGTCGACCGCGAGCTCGTAACCCTTGAGCTCGTCCTCGCCCTGCACCGCATACGTGCCGGTTCGCGGAACCGTGATGCCGATGTACACCGAATCGCCCTGCGATCCGGCCGGCCACGTGCCGATCGCCGGCTGATCCGCCGCGAACGCGCGCGGTGCGAAACCGGCCGGAAGCGCGAGTCCGCCCGCAACGCCGAGGCCCGCGCGCACGAAGTCGCGACGGCTGAAGCCGCTGGAATTCGATTTACGATCTCGCATTACATTCTCCTCCAGATGAACTGCCGGTTTGTTGATATCGCGACGCGATGTCGCCGACGTTTTCCGCGTCGCGCGCGATATTACTACTGCAACCGCAAGCGCACGCTTGCGCCATCGCCGGCCCGATTTTCCCGGATTGTACGACGGCCGCAGGATGGCGGCTCGGCCGTTCCGGCGATCCTTCAACGATCGAGGGAGACGGGTACCGCGCAGGCGTCGATCGACGCGCCGGCGGGCCCTCGAACCCGGACGAAGCGAACCCCGCGAAAGCGAGCCGATGCTTGGGGCGGGAGTGTATCGGAGTACGATATGTTGTCAACCCATCCCCGGGCTCGACACCCGATGACGTTCGTTGACAACGCGTGAATGCTACCTAGGTCGAACGGCGGCCACGGAACGGGCCGCACCTCACGAGCGCGCCCGACGCGGGCGAGGCTCGATTCGTCGGAATACGAGGCGCTCGCCGCCTTTCGCTACGAGCTTCGGCATTTCCTGTCGTTCAGCGAGCTAGCCGCTGCACGCATGGGGCTCGCGGCGCAGCAATACCAGGCGCTCCTCGCCATCAAGGGGCGCGCCGGACGCAACGACGTGACGATCAACGAGCTCGCAAGCCTCCTTTTCATCAAGCACAACAGCGCGGTCGGGCTCGTCGACAGGCTCGAGTCCGAGGGCCTCGTTACGCGAAGCATCGCACCGGAAGACCGGCGCAAGGTCAACGTGCGGCTCACGCGCAAGGGTGCGCGCGTGTTCGAGCGGCTCGCCGGCGCGCACCGCGACGAATTGCGACGCATCGGGCCGAAACTCGCGGAGTTCCTGAACGACTTCGGCCGGCGGCCGCGGCATACGGCGTTGCGCGCCGGCCGCTGACGGGGCGCGTGCCGTCACTTGTGCACGACGACCGAGCAACTCCCCTCGCGGCGCAGCACGTTGACACCGACGTCGTCGCCGTGACGTGCGAACGCGAGATCGATCTTCGCATCGCCGATCGTGAGCCCGGAGATCTGCAGGTCGGAAACCGCCTGCGGCAGCATCGGACTCTGAAACGACGCTATCTTGCGCGGGCCGTCGATCGCGAGTCCGAGACACGCGGTGAGCAAAAGGAACACCGCGCCCGATGCCCACGTCTGCGGCGAGCATGACACCGGATAAAGCGTCGGGCTCTCGCCGTCCCGCCGCGGAAAGCCGCAAAAGAGCTCGGGCGGGCGATGCAGATCGAACCAGCGCGTCGCGTCGAAGAGTCCCGACATGACGCGAACCGCCTCGCGGCGCAATCCGTAGCGCGCGAATCCGGCGGCGACGATCGCGTTATCGTGCGGCCAGACCGAACCATTGTGATACGACATCGGGTTATAGCGCGCTTCGGTGTTCGCCACCGTTCGAATGCCCCAACCCGAGAACGACGTGCGATCGAGTAGCGTCTGCGCGACATTGCGCGCCCGCTCGTCGCTTGCGATTCCGGTGAACAGGCAATGGCCGGCGTTCGACGCAACCACGCGGCACGGCCTGCCGCTTCCATCGAGCGCGAGCGCATAGGTGCCGATGTCGTCGCACCAGAACGCCCGCTCGAAGCGCTCGCGAAGCGCGTCCGCTTCGCCGGCGAGCTTGTCGGCGCGTTCGGGCATGTCGAGCGCGCGTGCGAGCGTCGACGCGGCGGTCTTGCCCGCATAGACGTATCCCTGCACTTCGCAAAGCGCGATCGGAGGCTCGGCGAGGGCAGCGTCGCGGTGGAACACCGAATCGTACGAGTCCTTCCAGCCCTGCTGCACGAGACCGTGCTTCGATTGGCGCGCGTAGTCGACGAACCCGTCGCCGTTGCTGTCGCCATAGCGATCGATCCATTCGATCGCACGCTCGATGTTCGGCCAGATTTCGCGTATCAATGGCAGGTCGGCGCTGCGCTCGTAATACGCGCCGGCGAGCATCAGGAAGAGCGGCGTCGCGTCGACCGAGCCGTAATAGCGACCGAACGGCACTTCGCCCAGCTTTGCCATCTCGCCGCCGCGCATCTCATGAAGGATCTTCCCTGGCTGCGCATCCTGCTCCTCGCTCACGCGGTCGGCCTGCGTCGCCGCGAGAAACCGAAGCACGCCGCGCGCGACGTCGGGCTTGAACCACAGATATTCGAGACCGACGATGATCCCGTCGCGACCGAATTCGGTGCTGAACCACGGCACCCCTGCGAACGGATAGCGGCCGTGCGGCGTCTTCGTCTCCATCATGTAGAGATCCGACGCGCCCCGCGTCAACCACTCGTTGAACGCGGTGTTCGACGTCACGATCGCCGGAGTCTCCGCGCGCGCATGTCCGAGCGCATCGGCGGATGCGAGGGCTGCGTTCTCGTAACAGGACGCCGAGCGCGCCGTGCGCGACAGATGCTTGCGGCGCGTCGCGGCGTCGGAGGGTAGTCCTTCCTCGCACGTCACCTCGACGTGGCACGTCGCTTCGCCGCGCGGGCCGAGGCGCAGCTCGTAGCGCGCCTGCGATGGCGTGAGCTCGGTCGGCTTCGGGTCGAACACGAACTGCGTGCCGCGCACGCACCCATCGAGTCCTTCGTAAGCCAGAAGCGCCGCGTCCGCGATGAGTTCGGTGTCGAGCTTCTTCCCGCGCCGCTCGCGATGCGCGCCGCGCACCTCGAAGATGTCGCAGTAGTCGGCAGCGAAATCGATCGTGAGCTCGATCACGACCGCAGTAAGGCCGTAGTTGGAAACGCGCAGCCGCTCATGGCATGCCGGTCCCCACATCACCTTCGAGCGGAACACGTGCACGCTGCCGCGGGGGATGACGACCTCCGCCGCGTGCGGAATGTCCGGGTTCATCAGGTCGACGGCGAGGACCGCATTGTCCTCCTTGATCGTCGAGCTCAAAAGCAGCGGTCGCTCGCCTGCGAGGCGCAGCGCGAGCTTCGACAGAAAACGCGTGTCGCGATGATAGAGACCGAGTGCTCCGGTGCCGATCTCCTCGATGTCGCCGAACCGATCGAAGATCGCGAACGTGTCGCCCTGCTTGAGCACGCACGTACGATCGTCGACCCGACTCGACGTGGACAGGATGTAGAACCCATCCTGAAGGCGGACGACATCCTCCATGGTCAGCGTCTCCGTTTCGTTGCTTCGCCCTCCTGGTACGCCGACACCCAAGTTTCGCTATGCTCGACGCGCCCCGCATCGCCGAATGCTTTGTCGCTCATCCTCGCCATAGGATGGGCTATGGCTGCGGTTCGCTTCGCGCACTCGGCGCGCGGATGCGCGTCTCGGCATGTACGCAAACTCGTGTATCGGCGTACTAGGCTACGCGCTTCGCCGATCGCGCGATCAGTTGCTCGTACACCTCGACGTAGTCGCGCGCCATCCTGTCGGCGGTGAAGCGCTGCTCGAAGATTTCGCGGCAGCGCGCGCGGCTCAGTTGCGGCACGCGGCGCACCGCCTCCACGGCGTCGTCGACCTCGCGGACGATGAAGCCGGTGCGGCCCTCTTCCATCACCTCGGGCACCGAGCCGCTGCTGTACGCGATCACCGGCGTGCCGCACGCCATCGCCTCGATCATCACGAGGCCGAACGGCTCGGGCCAGTCGATCGGAAACAGAAGCGCGCGCGCGTTGCCGAGAAAGTCGCCCTTGCGGTCGTCGCCTATCTCGCCCAGGAACTCGACCAAGGGGTCGTGCAGCATCGGCTCGACGACGCTCTCGAAGTAATCGCGGTCGGCCTTGTCGACTTTCGCCGCGATGCGCAGCGGGATGCCCACCTGGCGCGCGATCTCGATCGCACGATCGACGCCCTTTTCCGGAGAGATGCGCCCGAGACACGCGAGATAGTCACCGCTCTCCGGCCGGAACCGGTACAGATCGACCGGGAGCCCGTGATACACGGTGGCCTGCCAGTTGGCCCAAGGCAGCGGCTCGCGTTGCGAATCGGAGATCGACACGACCGGCATTTCCCGAAAGGCGCGGTACAGCGGCGCGAGGTCGGGAATGTCGAGGCGACCATGCAGCGTCGTGACGTGCCGATATGACTGTCGTCGCGACAGCGGAAAGTGCATGTAGTCGATGTGGAAGTGAATGACGTCGAATTCGTCCGACTGCTGCATCACCTGCTCGAGCAGGATGATGTGGTGCGCAAGTTGGTCGATGCAGTTCGGATCGAGCCGAAGCGCCTGCGGACAGACCGGCACGAGCGTCGCCGACGTCTCCGAATCGCCGCTCGCGAAGAGCGTGACGTCGTGGCCAAGTGCGACGAGAGCCTCGGTCAGATAGGAAACGATGCGTTCCGTTCCGCCGTAGTACTTCGGAGGAACGCTTTCGTAGAGGGGTGCGACCTGAGCGATTCGCAGCGGCCGTCCAGCCAGTCGTGCATTCATGCTGCGACTTGGACCGCGCGACTCGCACATGATTCGCAACTTGCTGCGCATGCGCGATGCATTGGTGCATGGCGGCGCTGCGTGTAAGACTTTCAAATGCCTTCGGTCATCACCAGGCTTCCGACCGAAGCGCGTTTGCGAAGCGCGAGCGCGGGCGCGTAATCGGGCGAGTCGTACCAGGCCTGAAGGCGTTCCATCGACGGAAACTCGACGATCACCAGACGCGACGGCGACCAGTTGCCTTCCAGCGTCACGGTCCTGCCGCCGCGCGCGAGAAAGCGTCCGCCGAAGGCGGCGATCGATTCGCCGACGGTTCGCCGGTATTCGGCATAGCCTTCGGGGTCGGTGACTTCGATATCGGCGACGAGATAGGCAGGCATGTCGATCGATCCTCGCAAAGCGTTCAAGAAAGCGTCGAGATGGCTCTCGCATGCATCGGCTCGGTCTCGGAGAACGCGTTCACCGTGCAGTCGAGGTCACGGAGCAGGCCGTCGTGGAGGCCGTAGATCCAGCCGTGGATCGACAGCGGCTGGCCGCGATCCCACGCATCGCGAACGATCGTCGTCTGGCAGACATTTCGCACCTGCTCGATCACATTAAGCTCGCACAGCCGATCGACGGCGGACGAACGATCGGCGATGGCCGCGAGGCGCCGCTCGTGCTTCTGATGAACGTCCTGGACGTGGCGCAGCCAATTGTCGCAGAGCCCGACGCGCTCGCGCGCAAAAGCGGCGTGCACGCCACCGCAGCGATAGTGGCCGCAGACGATCACGTGCGAAACCTTGAGGACGTCGATCGCGAACTGCATCACCGACAAGCAGTTGAGATCGGTGTGGACGACGAGGTTCGCGACATTGCGATGAACGAACACCTCGCCCGGCGGCAGGCCAACGATCTCGTTCGCCGGAACCCGGCTGTCGGCGCATCCGATCCACAGATGGTCGGGACGCTGCTGGCGCGACAGGCGCGGAAAGAAGTCGGGATCCCGCGCGCGAATGCGCTCGGACCACGCCTTGTTGTTCGCGAAGAGGTGACTCAGCGTTCGCATGCGCCACGCGCCGCAGGTATTACTTGACGAACACCGTGTCGTCCTTCGGCTGCGGCGGAATCTTGATCGCGATCGCCTTGACCGGTCCTTGCGCCACGATCGTTCCGGCGTGTGCCGTGCCCTTCGGAATCACGATCAGCGTCCCGGGCTTGAACTCCTTGCGCTCGTTGCCGAGCCACATCGCGCCGCTGCCCTCGATGATGTACTGGATCTCGTTGGTTTGCGGGTGGATGTGCTTGGCCACGTTGCCGGATTGGATCTGGATCGTCGCTTCGTCGGTCAGGACGAGCATCTTCGTATTCATTTCCGGATTGGATGTCTTCGGAAGATCGTCGTGGCGAAGTGCCATCAGATCGAACACCGCCGGCGCGAGCGGTGGCGCCGTTTCGGCACGCGCCTCGCGCACTGCATGGCGCGCGAGGTGCGGCGCGAGCGCGCCGGCGACGAACGAGACGACGATGGCGACTGCGAGCGTAACGGTGCTGTGGCGCATTTCGGTCTCCTTTTTCAAGAGGTTGCGTTGATGACCGGCGTCCATTGCGATTGCCGCCGGCGCGTTCGATCCGCTTCGGATGCGTCATCGTAAGTCATCGGCACGGCGTCCTGCACGTCGATCGCGGGCTCGATCGTGTTGACGTTGAGGGTCCCAAAGCGGCCGTGCGGCGTGTCGAGCACCGCGGCGACGTAAACGCCGCAGGTCGCACAGACCAGAAAGTCGACCGTGCGCATCGCAAAGCGGTATCGCGAAACCTTCGATGCATCGCGAACGCGAAAGCGGATGCGCCCGTCCGGATCGGACGTGGTTCGCGCGCCGTGCCGGCGGCAGAAGCTGCATTGACATGCGCGTACGCGCCAATCGTCGGGAGGCTTCGCGGTTTCGAACGTGAATGCGATGGCGCCACAGTGGCAGCCGCCGTCGAAAGCGCGCAGCGATGACGTCGCGTGGGCTGTCATCGCCAGGTTCAGTGACTCTCGCGGCCGACGGCGGCGCCCGAGCCGCCGACGAGAAAGTCGAGATCGACGCCACGGTCGGCCTGCTGCACCGTATCGCAGTAGAGCCTTACCCAGCCGCGATGCGCATGGGGCGGCGGGGCTTTCCATTGCGCGCGGCGTTGCGCGAGTTCGTCGTCAGGCACGTCGAGATGCAAGCGCCGCGCGTCCACGTCGAGCTCGATGAAATCGCCATTGCGTACGAGCGCGAGCGGACCGCCGGCGGCGGCTTCCGGTGCCGTGTGAAGCACGACCGTTCCATATGCAGTGCCCGACATCCGCGCATCGGAGATCCGCACCATGTCGGTGATGCCGCGCTTCAGGATCTTCGCCGGCAGCGCGAAGTTGCCCACTTCGGGGAAGCCGGGATAGCCCTTCGGACCGCAGTTCTTGAGCACGAGCACGTCGTCGGCCGTCACGTCGAGCGCGTCGTCGTCGATGCGTCGATTGAGATCGTCGATGTCCTCGAACACGACGGCGCGGCCGCGATGCTTCATCAGCGCCGGTGTGGCCGCGGATGGCTTCAGCACGGCGCCGTCGGGGGCGAGATTGCCGCGCAGCACCGCGATGGCGCCTTGTCGCTTGAAAGGCGTCGCGACCGGCGTGATCACTTTCGCGTTGTAGTTGACCGCATCCTTGCAGTTCTCCCAGATCGTGTTGCCGTTGACCGTTGTCGCATCCCTGTGCAGCCGATCGCCGATCTCGCGAATGACCACGGGAAGGCCGCCCGCGTAGTAGAAGTCCTCCATGAGGTACTGGCCCGATGGCATGAGGTTCACGAGGCACGGCATTTCGCGTCCGAGTCGATCCCAGTCGTCGAGCGTGAGCGTAACGCCAACGCGCCCCGCGATGGCGAGCAGATGCACGACCGCATTCGTCGATCCGCCGATCGCGCCGTTCACCATGATCGCGTTCTCGAATGCCTCGCGTCTGAGGATTTTCGACATCCGCAGATCTTCGTCGACCATCTTCACGATGCGTCGACCCGCCATGCGTGCGAGCACCTTGCGCCGCGAATCGACCGCCGGGATCGCCGCGTTGGTCGGAAGGCCCATGCCGAGCGCCTCGACTATCGAGGCCATCGTCGATGCGGTGCCCATCGTCATGCAATGACCGGCCGAGCGCGACATGCAGGACTCGGCTTCGATCATATCGGCTTCCGTCATCTCGCCGGTCTTGAGCATCGCCGTGAATTTCCAGACGTGCGTGCCCGAGCCGATGTCTTCGCCGCGAAACTTGCCGTTGAGCATCGGCCCGCCCGACACGCCGATCGTCGGCAGATCGCACGACGCGGCGCCCATGAGTAATGCCGGCGTGGTCTTGTCGCAGCCCATCAGGAGCACGATGCCGTCGAACGGATTGGCGCGGATGGATTCCTCGACGTCCATCGCGCATTGGTTGCGAAAGAGCATCGTCGTGGGACGCATCAACGTCTCCCCGAGGCTCATGACGGGGAACTCGATCGGGAAGCCACCCGCGTCGAGCACGCCGCGCCGCACGTGGTCGGCGAGATCGCGAAAGTGCGCGTTGCACGGTGTCGCCTCGGACCATGTGTTGCAGATGCCGATCACAGGGCGCCCGTCGAACTGGTCGTGCGGAATGCCCTGGTTCTTCATCCACGAGCGATGGACGAGGCCGTCGCGGTCGTGGCGGCCGAACCATTCGCTGGAGCGGAGCTTGCGGGTGGATCTTGCCGATTCGTCGCTCATGATTCTCCCTGCCTGCGAGTCGCGGCCCTGGTTATGCGCCGTCCGTTCGTGTCAACGAAGCCTCGAGACTCGGAAAACGCGCACCTCAATCCTGCGGCTATGTGCGCCAACGACTTGTCTCGCGTCCAAAGCGCGGCCGCTTGCGCCAGGGTCACCGACGCAAGCAAATGAACATCGACATAGCCGATTCCCCGGTTCATCAGCTTTCGGCGCTCGATGAAATCAAGCACCTCGCCGACCGTCGCGATCGGCGCCTCGGGAAGTTCTCCCAGCAGCGCAAGCAACTCGCTTCGATGACTCAGGTTGCCGCAGGCGATTTCACCCAGAACAAACGGATGCATCAATACCTGATCGTCTTCCAGTGCGGCAACGAGACTTGGATCACCGCGTCGAAAATGGTCGATCCATACCGAGGTATCGACGAGGATCACACAGACGGAAGGCGACGGCGCCGGGGAACCTTCAATTGCGGCTGACTCCCACCGAGACGCGCGAGCCGCCGAGCGCTCTCGCGTTCGATCAGCGCACGAAGACCGGCACGAATCAATGCTCCGCGTTCGGTGACACCGGTAATCTTTCTTGCCGTCGCAATCAAATCGTCATCAAGGTTCACCGTTGTCCGCACCGCGATCTCCCAATGCTAGCTCATCATGATTGTACATCAAACGATGAGCGTTTCGATGACCCCTATACGGAAATTGCTTTCACGCAACTTGTTACGAGCAGACGATCATCGTCTGCGGCGACGGCGGCAGCGGCTCGGCCGACACGTTCGCGAAACCCGCCGCGCGCGCCACCGACGATAGCTCGCGCAACGTATACGCATCGCCGCGCGGCGTTCCGCCGAGCATCATGAACGCGAATGCCGCGGGGAATGGCGGCGTCACGCGATCGTCGTTCGGCACCATCTCGACAACGACAACGCGACCGCCCGGCGCGAGCGCGCCTCGTGCGCGGCGCAGGAGCGACTCGTTCGTCGGCACGTCGAAGTGATGCAGGAAATTGGGGAGCAGAACGACGTCGTAGTCGCGGCCCCAATCGACCTTGAACGCGTCGCCCTCGATCGTCGAAAAGCGGGCACCGAGCCCGGCCTTGCCCGCGTTCTCGCGCGCCACCGCGAGCACAGCCGCGGCATCGAGCGCGATCACTTTCGCACCGGCCGCCTTCTGCGCGAGCGCAATGCCGAACAAGCCGTGTCCGGCCGCGATATCGAGAATCGTGCGCGGGACCTTTCCGTCGCGGACGATGGCGGAAGCCACGTCTTGCGCCACCGGCGCGATGAACGGGGCCATCGATTTCGCGAACGTCACCCAGGCAGCGTCGTTCGGCGCCGTGCTTTCCGCGCCGAGCGACCCACCGTTTCGCACGTAAGCCACCGGGTCGTCGAGGAAGCGCCGGAGATGAACCGGCGCCGCGAGGAAATCGACAACGCTCACGATGCACGCGGGTGAAGCGCGATCGAGGAACATCGCCGACGATGGTGTCAATCGGTAGCGGTCGCCATTCTTCTCGAGATGGCCGTTGACGGTGAGGAAATCGCACAGGATCCGGATGCCGCGCTCGGCCGCGCCGACGCGGCGCGCGATCGCAGCCGAGGTGCTATCTCCCATGGCGATCACGCTGAAGAGGTCGAGCGCAACGGCGGCCTTCAGCGCCGCGGTCTTCTGGAAGCCGAGAAGGTGATCGAGAAAAAGCTGTGGAGAGTCGTCGCGCATGGCAGGGATGACATCGAATCGTACGGAGGGACGCGAGAACGATCGCCCATGCCGCATCGCGCGCCCAACCGATGCGTCGAGCGCGGACAGTCTACGACGGAAGGCGCGCGCCGGACGCCTGATCGAACAGATGCACGTTGGCCGGATCGATGGCAAACATCACCCTGTCGCCCGGCTTGACGCTGGCGCGACCGCGCGCTTCGGCGGTGAGTTGCGCGTCGCCGACCTTCACGACGAGCTCCGTTTCGGAACCGGTGGGCTCGACGACGACGATTTCGCCGGGCACGCCGTTCTCGCTGCCTGCAACGAGCTCGAGATGATCGGGTCGCACGCCGTAGGTCACCGGCTGGCCATCCGCGGCGCTCGATGCGCCAAGGGGCCAGCGAATGCCGTCGGGCGTTATGACGTGCGCGTTTCCATTGGCGCGTCGCAACGTGCCGCGCACCACGTTCATCGCCGGCGAGCCGATGAACTGCGCGACGAAGAGGTTTTCGGGGCGATCGTAGAGCTCGAGCGGCGTGCCGATCTGCTCGATCACGCCGTCGTGCATTACGACGATGCGATCGGCCATCGTCATCGCCTCGATCTGGTCGTGCGTCACGTAAACGGTCGTCGTGCGCAATCGCTGATGCAGCGCCTTGATCTCGGAGCGCATCTGCACGCGAAGCTTGGCATCGAGATTCGACAGCGGCTCGTCGAAGAGGAACACCTTCGGGTCGCGTACGATCGCGCGACCCATCGCGACGCGCTGCCGCTGACCGCCGGAGAGCTCACGCGGATAGCGGTCGAGGTACGGCTCGAGGTTCAGTATCTGCGCAGCCCGCGCGACGCGCGTCTCGATCTCGCGCTTGTCGGCGCGGCGAAGGCGCAGGCTGAAACCCATGTTGTCGCGTACGCTCATGTGTGGATAAAGCGCGTAGCTTTGGAACACCATCGCGATGTCGCGATCCTTGGAGTCGACGTCGTTCACCGTGCGCCCGTCGATCGCGATCGTTCCGGCCGTGATCTCCTCGAGCCCGGCGAGCATCCGCAAGAGCGTCGACTTGCCGCAGCCGGACGGACCGACGAGCACCATGAACTCGCCGTCGCGGATGTCGAACGACAAGCCGTGGATGACCTTCGTGCTGCCGAACGCCTTTTCGACCTTGTTGAAAGAAACCGACGCCATCTCTTACTCCATCACGACTTCACCGCCCCGCTCGTCAGCCCCGCGACCATGTAACGCTTGAAAGCATAATAGATCGCGGCCGGCGGCAGCGCGTAAATCAAGCCGGTCGTCATCAGGAGTTCCCACGGCGAGTCGTCGGCCGACAGGAAATGGCCGAGCGCGACCGGCAGCGTGATGTCCTCGTCCCGCGACAGCAGCAGGAACGCGTAGAGGTACTCGTTCCAGGCGAGCAGCAGCGCGTAAGTGCCGACCGCGACGAGCGACGGCGCCATCAGCGGCAGGAACACCAGCCGAAACAGTTGCAGCGGCGACGCGCCGTCGATGCGCGCCGCCTCGTCGAGCTCGAATGGGAGCTTGTCCGACGCCTGCTTCAGCACCCAGATCGCGTACGGCGATGCGATCGTCACCATCGCGAGGATCAAAGCCCAGCGAGTATTCAGCAACGCGTACGCGCTCATCGCCTTGTACATCGGCACTGCGAGGAACGCGGCGGGGATGAAATATGTGAAGAGCGCGCAATTGAGCACCGCGCGTCCGCCGCGCGCCTTTAGGCGGCTGATCGAGAACGCGGCGGTTGCCGCGATGCCGAGCGTGATCGCGCCGACGGCGACCGCGATCACGAGCGAGTTGCCGAACTGCCGCCAGAAATGATTGAGAAAGTAATGCTGCTCCCGGAAGACGATGCCGAAATTGCGCAACGTCGGATGATCCGGCCAGAGCTTGCCGGCGAACGCCTCGTCCTTGCTCGAGATCGAGAACAGGAACAGGTGATAGATCGGCAGAAGCGTCCAGATCGCGACCGGGATCCCGATCAGCAACAGCTTCGCCTCGGTGACGAACCGCTTCATTTCGACAATCGCTTCATCATGAAATAGACGAGCGGCAGCACGAACGGCATCGCGACGACGATCGTTGCCATCGCGAGATCGACCTGGTCGAGGCGCAGGTAGCGAATGCCGAGTGTGGCGAGCACATGCGTCAAATCGGCCGGCCCGCCGCCGGTCAAGAGATAAACGCTGTTGAAGTCGCCGAGCGTCCAGATCATCGACAGGATCGTCGACGTCAGATAGAGCTTCGCAAGCGACGGCCATGTGACGAAGCGAAACTTCTGCCAGGCCGATGCGCCGTCGACGCTCGACGCTTCGTACAGCTCACCGGGAATCGCGAGCCGTCCGGCGATGAGGATCATCGTCCAGAACGGCAGGCTCTTCCAGATGTGCACGGCGATCGCCATCGAAAGCGCGAGCCAGCGATCGTTGAGCCAGTTCGGTCCATCCTCCGCGGTCAGCTTGAATATCAACTGGTTGACCACGCCCCACTCGGGATTGAGCATGAAGCGCACCGACAGGATCGTCGGAATCGACGGAACGGCCCACGGCAGGATGAACAGGATCGACAGCCACTTGATCCACGGGCGCGAATTCACGAAGAAGCCGGACAGGAACAGCGCAACCAGCATCTTCAGATTGATGCCGACGATCAGGAACAGCAGGGTATTGACGACCGTTCCGGCGAAGACCGGATCGTTGAACAATCGCGCATAGCTTTGCGGTTCGCGCGCAAGCCAGAACCCGTAGGTGACCGGATAGACGACGAACACGAGGAATACGATCGCGTACGGCGCGAGGAGCGCGATACCCCACGCCTGCCACGGCGAAATACGCCGCCTGGGCCTTATCGGCTCGATCGGCTGGACTTCGGGTAATGCAAGGGTGGACATGGGCAAGGACGGAGGGGCCACGCCGCCCCGTGTCCATCCGAAGCTTTACCCCGCGACTTCCCTGATCCGCGCCAGCATCTCGTCGACCGCCTTGTCGACCGGCCACTTCTCGCTGACGACGCGATTCATGGCCTTCGCCCACACGTTCTCGTTGTTGAGGATCGTGAACTTGTAGTTCTTCGTGAATTCGAACGGCACCGTGCCCGCGACGAATTGCCGCTGCACCGACGATCGATGCGGATCGGCGAGCCAGAACGAGAGGCGCGACGCACCGGACTTCGTCACCGGATACCAGCGTCCGAGCGCGCCCTCGACGTACGGCGTGAGGTTCTCGTCCTGCAACAGGAACGCGACGAACTCCTTCGCGCGCTTCTTGTCCTTCGCGTCGGCAAACACGAGGCCCGTCTTGACGGCCGCGCGATAGGTGAACGTGGTGCCGTCCGGCTTCTTCGGAAAGCCGGCGGTGCGAATGTTGTCGTAATAGTTCTTCTTCGCCTGTTCGCGCTCGGCCGCCGAGAGCTGCGCGTTGTTCATGTCGTCGAACCACTTCGCTGCGATCGAGATCGTCGCGTTGTGCGTCATGATCGTCGTCTTGTTGTGGAACGCGACGTTGTTGTCCGGATCCTTCCAGCTCGTCGACGACGGCGGCGTGCAACCCTTGAGGTACGGCGTCGTGTAGTCGCGAAGTGCGTTGATCATTCCGGCGCGCACCCTGGGATCGGACACCGTGACCTTCCCGTTGTCGTCGACGAGCTTGACGTTGTAGCCGTCCATGAACGTCAGAAACGAGTAATACGAGTCGCTCGAATCGACGCCCATCGGAAAGCCGGTGCCGTAGATGCGCTTGCCGGTCTTCTTCCGGTACGCCGGCTGCGCCTTGTCGCACCAGAAGCTCCAGTACTCCTTCCACGTCTGCGGAATATCGGACTCCTTGAAGCCCGCTTCCTCGAGCATGTCCTTCCAGTACTCGATGTGCATCGTCTGCTGCTTGAGCGGAAACGCGTAGTACGCGCGCTTGCCGGTCTTCGAGTTCAGAAGGTACGTCGTCTCGAGCGTGTTCGGAAGGAACCTGTCCTTCATGGGCGCGAGGATGTCGGAGAGATCCTCGAGCTTGCCGTCGTAGGCCCACTTGCCGGTGGTCTGGAAGTCGTAGACGTCGACATATGCGACGTCCGGCACGTTGCCGGCGTCGAGCGCCGATACCGTCTTCGGGATCATGTCCTGCACCGCGTACTGCGAAAGCTCGACCTTGACACCGCTTTGGAGCTCGTATTTCCTGATCATCGCGTAGAGCGCATCGTCCTCGGATTTGTAGAAGCCCTTGACCCACCAGACGACGAGCTTTTCCTGCGCGCTGGCCGGCGCGGCCGCGCAAAGCATTCCGAGCGCGACGAGCGCGCTCGCGCATTTCCAGACGAACTTCATTCGTTCCTCCCTGATCTGCGAAAGGCGGTGCGGCGACGCCCGCCGCGGCCGTGCAGCCTACGAGCGGCCTTGCAAACAGTCAACCGGAAGACAGCGACATCGCTACATCACCGCGCCCACGTACCACGGGACGAACTCGTTCTGCCCGTAGCCGTGCAGTTCGCTTTTCGTTCTCGCGCCGGACGCCGTCTCGAGCATCATGCGAAAGAGCCGCTCGCCGATCTTTGCGACCGTCGCATTGCCGTCGACGATCTCGCCGCAGTTGAGGTCCATGTCCTCTTCCTGGCGCTGCCACAGTCCGGTGTTCGTCGAAAGCTTGAGCGAAGGCGCAGGCGCGCATCCGTACGCCGAGCCGCGGCCGGTCGTGAACACGATCATGTTCGCACCGCCCGCGACCTGCCCGGTGGCCGACACCGGATCGTAGCCGGGCGTATCCATGAACACGAAGCCGTGCGCCGTCACCGCTTCGGCATAGCGATACACGTCGACCAGATTCGTCGTGCCGCCCTTCGCCACGGCGCCGAGCGATTTTTCGAGGATCGTCGTAAGCCCGCCCGCCTTGTTGCCCGGCGAGGGATTGTTATTCATCTCGCCGCGCTCGCGCTTCGTGTAGTCCTCCCACCACGCGAGGCGCGCAATGAGCTTTTCGCCCACCTCACGCGACACCGCGCGCCGCGTCAGCAGGTGCTCGGCGCCATAGATTTCCGGCGTTTCTGACAGGATCGCGCTGCCGCGGTGGCGAACGAGCAGATCCACAGCCGCGCCAAGCGAGGGATTGGCGGTGATGCCCGAGTAGCCGTCGGAACCGCCGCATTGCAGGCCAATCATCAGGTGCGATGCGGCAACCGGCTCGCGCACGACATCGTTGGCGTGCGGAAGCATCGCCTCGACCAGCGAAATGCCGTGCGCGATCGTTTTCGCCGTGCCGCCCGTATCCTGGATCGAGAACGTGCGAAGCAGAGGCCCCTCGTCGAGATTTGCCGAGCCGAGCAGCGCTCCGATCTGGTTTGCCTCGCAGCCGAGACCGACGATCAGCACGCCAGCGAAATTGGCATGCTGGGCATAGCCTGCGAGCGTGCGACGGAGGATCTCCATGCCCTCGCCCTGCGTATCCATGCCGCAGCCCGAGCCGTGCGTCAGCGCGACGACGCCGTCGACCTTCGGAAAGCGGGCGAGACGTTCGCGCGTGAAATGGGCGGCGACACCGCGCGCGACCGTCGCCGAGCAGTTCACGGTCGACAGGATGCCGATGTAGTTGCGCGTCGCGACCTTGCCGGCGTTCGGTCCCTCGCGCCGGACGATGCCCATGAAAGTCGCGGGTTGCTCGACGTAAGCAGTCGGCTTCGCATCGGCGCCGAACGCGTAGTCGCGCTCGAACGAACCCATGGCCAGGTTGTGCAGGTGCACGTGCTCACCCGGACGGATATCGCGGCTCGCGAAGCCGATCACCTGGTTGTAGCGGCGTACGGGCGAACCGGCCGCGACCGCGCGCGTGGCGACCTTGTGGCCCGGCGGCACGAGGCCGGCAACGGTTACGTTCTCATCGATCAGTGTGGTGCCGCCCACCAATTGCGCCCGCGCGATGACGACATCGTCCGCCGGATGCAAGCGAATGGTCAGCGAGGATCGGGTAAGCACGATGCGACGAAAACGACGTGCTGCATTCGAGGGCGAACGCACCGCGGCGACGGCGGCGCTCGCACGATCGAAGGCTACGCGCCGACGGTCGGGTGGTCAAGTGGCATGACCAGTGGGCCGCTGAATCGCCAGGGGAACGTCGACGGGCTTCCGCCGCCCAGCTCGCCGAGCAATCGGAGCCGGCGCCGGCGGCGCAACAGTCGCACGCCGAATGGGTGGCGATCACCCACACCCGCTTGCGCACCCGCGTCGACCGTCGCATCCTTCGCGTTGCAAAGCCGGGCTACCAGGAATGCATCGCGCCGAACGGTAACGCGGCGCGCGCCGCGCCACTGAACGCGAGACGCGACTGACAACTGACAACTGGCAACTGACGCTGACCAATGTCACCTGACATGCACACCGAGTTCCTGGCCCTCGCACCCGGCGTCTCGGGCTATCTCGCGAAGCCGCGCGGCATTCCCGGCATCGGAGTCGTCGTGCTGATGGAAGCGTTCGGCCTGAACGCATTCGTCAAGGGCGTGTGCGAGCGCTTCGCGCGTGCCGGCTACATGGCGCTCGCGCCGGACATCTATCACGGCGACGTGTTCGACTATGCCGACCGCGAAGGTGCGATCGCCCGCATAGGCGAGGTCGACGACGACGTCGCGATGCGCGAAGTCGCTGCCGCGCTCGACATGCTGACGTCGCAAGGCGCGCGTGACGCCCGGCTCGCGGTGATCGGCTTTTGCATGGGCGGCAGGCTCGCGTTCCTTGCGAATGCGGTGCACGGCGAGCGCCTCGCCGCGTCGGTGTCCTTCTACGGCGGTGGCATCGCGCCCGCGGTCGCGCGGGGCAAGCGCAAGCCACTGATCGATCGCGTGCCGGAGCTCGGTGCTCCGCAGCTTCTGATCTACGGCGCGCGCGATGTGTCGATCGCAAGCGACGAGCACGCGCGCATCGCGAAGGCGCTCTCGGATGCGAACAAGCGCTACACGCTCGCGGTGCTCCCCGACGCGCCGCATGCGTTCGCGACGTTCGATCGTGAGAGCTATCACGCGCCCGCGGCCGAGGCGGCATGGCGCATCGCATTCGGCTTCTTCGTCGACACGTTCATGCAGGGATCGGCCGCCGCGTACGCCTGACGCGCAAGGATCGAAAACGCGCGCTGGCGTAGAATTCGCCGTTTCGCGCGCGTGTCGTACATGAACGGAAGACTCGCAGGCAAGACCGCCTTCGTCACGGCCGCCGGCCAGGGCATCGGTCATGCGAGCGCGCTCGCGATGGCGCGCGAAGGTGCGACCGTGGTCGCGACCGACATCGATGCGACCCTGCTGTCGAGCATGCGTCGCGTCGAAAACGTCGAGACGCGCGTGCTCGACGTCACCGACGATGCGGCGGTCGAAGCGATGCTTTCGCAACTGCCGCCGCTTTCGATCATGTTCAACTGCGCGGGCTACGTGCACAACGGCACGATCCTCGATTGCGCGCCGCGTGACTGGGCGCGAACGTTCGATCTCAACGTGCGTTCGATGTACGTTGCGATCCGTGCTGCACTCCCCGCGATGCTGACGGAATACGAATCGCGCGGCGTGACGGCGAGCATCATCAACATGGCTTCGGTCGCAGGCTCGATCAAGGGATTGCCCAACCGCTTCGCGTACGGCGCGTCGAAGGCTGCCGTCGTAGGTCTCACGAAATCGATCGCCGCCGATTACGTGCAGCGTGGCATCCGCTGCAATGCGGTGGCGCCGGGAACCGTCGATACGCCATCGCTCGCGGAACGCATCAGCGCGCAGTCGGATCCGGTCGAAGCCCGGAAGATGTTCATCGCTCGCCAGCCGATGGGGAGGCTCGCGAAACCGGAAGAGATCGCGCCGCTCATCGTGTTCCTCGCATCGGACGAGGCCGCGTTCGTCACCGGCAATGTCTACTCCTGCGATGGCGGAATGACGATTTGAACATCCCCACGATTTGAACGACAAGGAGGAGATCCAGGATGAAGCTCGTACGCTATGGTCCCGCGGGTCGCGAGAAGCCCGGATTGATCGACGCCGAGGGCGTGCTGCGCGACTTGTCGCGCAAGGTCGACGACATCGACGGCGATGCGCTTTCGCCGATGACGCTTTCCGGGCTGCGCAAGCTCGACACACGCCGGTTGCCGGCAGTCAAGGGAAAGCCGCGTCTTGGCGCATGCATGGCGACGCCATCGAAGTTCGTCGCGATCGGCCTCAACTACACCGATCATGCGAAGGAAACCGGCGCGCCGATTCCCGATGCGCCGGTCGTCTTTTTCAAGGCGCCGACGTGCATCGTCGGCCCGAACGACAACATCATGCAGCCCGCCGATTCGACGCAACTCGACTACGAAGTCGAGCTCGGCGTCGTCATCGGCCGCACGGGTCGTTATGTCGCCGAGAAAGACGCGCTTCGCTACGTCGCCGGCTACTGCATCGTCAATGACGTGTCGGAGCGCGACTTTCAGTTGAAGCGCGGCGCGTCGCAATGGAGCAAAGGCAAGGGCTGCGACACGTTCGGGCCGGTCGGACCCTGGCTCGTCACGAGCGACGAGATCAAGGACCCGCAGAATCTCGACATGTGGCTCGACGTCAATGGCCAGCGCAGGCAGACGGGGAACACGCGCACGATGATCTTCGGCGTCGCGCAACTCGTCGCCGACACGTCGCGCTACATGACGCTTCTGCCGGGGGACATCATCACCACCGGCACACCGCCCGGCGTCGCGTTGGGAATGAAGCCGCCGAAGTGGCTCGAGCCAGGCGATGTCGTGACGCTCGGCATCGAAGGCTTGGGGGAGCAGCGGCAGCGCGTCGTCGCATTCAAGGGGCGGCGAATGGCGGCGTGAGGGATCAGCCGAGCGCTCCGCGCTCGGCCAGATTCCTCATCAACGCTCCCGCGCCGAACGTCCACGGCGCGATCGCGTCCGCGTAATTGACACGATTGACCAGGCGCCCGAGCGACGCCGTCGAGATCGACACGATGTCGCCAACTTCGTGCGTGAAGCCCTGCCCCGGCGCATGGCGGTCCTGCGTCGGCGCGAACATCGTCCCGAGGAACAGCATCATTCCATCCGGATACTGATGATCGGCGCCGATCGCCTGGCGCACGAGGTCGAGCGGATCGCGGCTCATCTCCGATAACGAGCTCGCGCCGTCGAGGACGAAGCCGTCGTTGCCTTCGACCTTCAGTGCGAGCTCGGCGCGACGGATCGTGTCGATCGTGAACGTGCGATCGAAGAGGCGGATGAATGGTCCGATCGCGCAAGACGCGTTGTTGTCCTTCGCCCGCCCGAGCAGAAGCGCGCTTCGCCCCTCGAAGTCGCGCAGGTTGACGTCGTTGCCGAGCGTCGCTCCGCGAATCTCGGCACGCGAGTTGACCGCGAGCACGATCTCCGGCTCGGGGTTGTTCCAGGTCGACTTCGGATGCAATCCGATGAGCGCGCCGCGCCCGACCGCGGCCATCGGCTGGCTCTTGGTGAAGATCTCGGCATCCGGACCGATGCCGACCTCGAGGTACTGCGACCACGCGCCTTGCTCCATGAGCACCTGCTTGATGCGTGCCGCCTCGGCCGAGCCGGGCTTGATCATCGTCAGGTTGGCGCCGATGATCGCCTGCAGCCGCATGCGGATGGCCTC
>DATGGP010000007.1:0-2820 GCA_035308425.1 Casimicrobiaceae bacterium
CGGCGCCGCGCCGTTGATCGCCAGGTCGTCCGCTGTCTTGATCGTTTTCATGGCGAAAGTGCGCTCGTCTTTGTCACGATAGGCTTTTCTAGGTATTTCCGGCCCGCTCTTCGGGGAACGCGAGCACCGCATAAGCGCACTTCCCCTCGAAGATGTCGGTATCTCGCCGGTAGAAATTCGCGGGATTATGCAAGCCCAGGGTCATGTTCCGGCATGCATAGCCATATCCTTCCAGTCGCTCGATCATCGTCTCACCGCTTGCTCTGTCGGCCATCTCGAGAAACAAAGTGGGCCGGAGTTTCCAGAGCACCGCCTCCGCGCCGGTCAGCACGTCAACGTTCGCGCTTGCGGCGTTTACCTTCACGAGACCGAGCCTGGCGAGCCGCAATTCGTCGAGCGTCTCATTTCCGATGCTCCGCTGCATGACGGTCACGTTTTCCGCGCCCGCGGTATCGAGATTCCTTCGAAGCACGTTGCGCAGAAGTGCATCGTCTTCGTAGAGCATCAAGTGCCCCTTCGGTCCCAGAAGGGATGCGAGGAACACCGCGTGCGCGCCGATACCGGCGTTGGCTTCAACTACCGCCATATCGGGTCGGACGAGGCGTGCGAGTAGGTTGACTGCAGCTTCGAGATACTCGCCATACCAGTGCAGTGATTTGCCGACAGGATCGTCGTGCGGTCGATACTGAAGGAGTCCGTGACGCGTCTCCGCGACCAGGAACATGTCGGGTCTTACGCCACCGCATGCGGCGGCGGGAACATCGAGCTCGCGGTTGACTGCCACAGGGGCAAATGAAGGTTCGCTGCGAAAGACAGCGGCGTTATCGCGTTTCTGCGAAATCGCGTCTTGCAGCGCCGTGGCAACACGTCGAATGACGTCGTTCCAGTCGCCCTGCCGGTGCTGCCGAAAGAGACGCATCGTGGGATACCACGGGCTCGTATCTCCGACGCCCATCCAGCGGAAGTCGGGCGGCGTTGGCAGCAATGCCCACGTCTCCTTCCCCAAGGCGCCCGCGAGGTGCAGAACGGCGGTGTCGACACCGATTACGAAATCGAGGGCATCGATGAGCGCGGCGGTGTCGTCGAAGTCCGAAAGCTCGTCCGTAAAGTCGGCGAGCGTTTCGCCAAATGCCGAGTCCGCCGCCTGTGCACCCGCATCGCCTTTTTGCAGCGATACGAACTGCACGCCGGCTTGCCTGGTCAAAAGCGCAAGCATCTCGGGTGGGATCGAGCGATCACTGTCACGCGGGTGATTCGGGTTTCCGGCCCAGACCAGCCCAACCTTCCAACCGCTGGTTCCGCGCAGCCGCTCGGCCCATCGCGCCGTGAGCTTCGGATCCGACTCGATGTACGGTGTTGCCGCGGGAATGGTCGCCACGTCGGTGCCGAACACCCGTGGAAGGCTCAATAGATGGACGTAGTAGTCGAACGGTGGCAACGGCTCGCCCAAAGGTATAACTCGATCGATGCCTCGTAAGCGGCGCCCGAGACGAGCGAGCCCTTCGGGAACACGCAGCAGCACCGTCGCCCCCAATGCCTTCAGCATCGCTGCGTAACGAACGAATTGAATCGTATCCCCGGAACCCTGCTCCGCCTGCAGCAGGATCGTGTGCCCTTCGAGATTTTGACCACCCCATACCGGCTTTTGATGCCGCTCGCGAGCAGATCGGAACGGCTCCTGCAACCATCGGTATTCGTAGTGGCACCAGCCATCGCGCATGCGTCCGGAGCGAATCAACACACCCGCATAGGCAAAGTGACCGGCTGGCAACGGGTTTGCCGGAAGATGACGCTCGTAGAGTGCGATGGCTTCGTCGATTCGGCCGTTGTCGGCGAGCTCTACGGCCAGGTTGATGAAATTGTCGGCGCTTTGGCCCGTGGCGATTTCGATGCGGTCCGCGCGCTCGAACGCCGAGAGTGCCTCGCGCGAACGCCGCTGGCGTGAGAGCGCGACACCGAGGTTCGTCCAGCCGATGGCGTTCTCCGGGCGAATCTCGATTGCCCGCCAAAACAAGCGTTCCGCTGCCGGAAGGTCCGGCAGTGACATGAGAAGCAGACCGTACTGGGCGGCGCACTCGTAGTCGCGATCGTCCTCATCGAGAGCGTCTTTGAAGTGGCGACCAGCCTCGTCCTTGCGTCCAGCGGTTTCGAGTGCAATGGCAAGACCAAAGCGGGTCTTGGGGACTGGTTTGGCTTGAAAGGCTTTTTGCATCCACGTAACCGCTTCTTGCACCCTCCCTACGACAAACGATGCCCAGCCGAGCTTGTAGGAAAGGTTCGCATCGGTTGCGCCGAGCTCCGCAGCGCGCTGGAGCGCCTCGACAGCCTCTCGCGCGCGTCCCCACTCGTATAGCGTTGTTCCCCGCGCGATGAGAAGGTCCGTATCATCGGGACGATCCCCGAGCGCTCGATCTATGCGATCGAGGGCCTTGGCGTGAAAGCCCTGGGCATTGAGCGAATCTGCCTGTGCCAGAACTTCGCGAACGTCGAGAAGGACGCCGACGGACTTTGCCGAACTCGAGGCGTTGGCGTTATCGATGCGAGGCCGCCTGTTTTCGTGGCCACGTGCTCCTGCGAGCAGCTCCTTCAGGAGCTTCACGGGAGTTCGATCATGAGGCTAGTTCACCGCAAGCCGTGTCACGATCTCCTTCGTTGCCTGCTCACAAAACTCGGCGCTGTAGCCAAGGTCACGAAGCTTCCACTTGAACGTGTTCCCCAGCTTCGCTTTCTTGTATACGCCGAGCTTGTGCTCCTTGTGAAAACGTACGGCGCGCGCCCCGAGGCCCTCGAGGATGATCTTGAGCTGATTCTTGGCTCCGG
>DATGGP010000008.1:0-6778 GCA_035308425.1 Casimicrobiaceae bacterium
GCGCGTCCGGTTGACCGGAAGGTTAGGCGGCGTTGGACGAAGAAGGCTCATTCTCGCTTGGACTGACTGGTCTAGGGCAGCCGACGTTCAGGGCACTAAGGGACTCAAATACCTTTTCCGGCTGCTCTACGCGCATGACAATTGGACTCAAATCAGGAAGAGTCGGAACGGACAATCCGATGAGATGCTTTGATTGGTCGACGGCAAAAGCCGCGATGCTCACGAGCGGAATGTCAACGTCGGCGCGAATGGAGTGCCAGAAATTCGCCGCAACATACGCGATTGCGACAAAAACGATGCTGAGGCCGCTTTGAGATGGAGCGGCATTATCGGGGGAAACGAGATTCATGGCTATGGCGGTAACGGCGACAAGCACGACGTACCATCCGATGCCAATGGCCCACCGCGTCAATGCGGATGGCACGCGCTTGCCACGAATTCGAGCAATGCCGTCTGCAACATCGATAGTTCCAGTACCCCGAAACTTTCCGCGTTCGATGATCGGCGCAACGCGATTGCGCACGAAGTCGCCCGCGATATGGAAGGAGGTTGCCATTACGTCTTGCAGGGTGAGCCGCCTAACGTTGAAGGTAACCGGCGCGCCGCGCTGAGCTCGCCAAGTGGAAAACATGTGCCGGCGCGTCCGGTTGACCGTAAGGTTAGGCCTCAAATCCATCTGCGTACCTTCGCTTTGTAGTTAGCGAACTCTTCTCCAAAAATCGCAGAAAGCGCCGTTTCCTCGGGTGCGATCTGGAACCGGTTCATGTAGAGAATGAACAAGAGAGGTCCCAAGAACGCCAAGTGAGAAGATAGGAACAGCGCCCAGGCAACTAGCAGGAGACACAGACCGAGATACATTGGATTGCGCGTGAAACGATAGACCCCGGAAGTTACCAGTGACGAGGCAGCTTCCGGCTTTGTCGGATTGACGGTCGTGTGCGCTCGGCGAAAGCCGATAACACCAGAGATAGCAATACCAACCCCGGCAATTGCGAATGCGAGGGTCGCGCCAACGCGAACGAGTGCAGTCATTTCAATGCGTTCGGCCATCAATGCAATGGCCCACATCGCACCTGCGAAGAGCAGCGCCACGATTGGGGGAGGGATCTTGAGCTCGAGCGCCTGCATCGGACGAAAGTTGAGGCCTAACGTTAAGTCGACCACCTATAACAATCGCTGCTCGATTCGCCGCCTAAAATATCCCCGCTCATATCCCGTCCTAAATCGCGAACCGTCCCCGAAGCCGTCGAAACTGACGCAAGAAACCCGTCAATCATCCATAAGACCGATTCGCGACGCCGGCACGCACCTTCAAAATCAAGGCCGTGCCGCCGGATAGTACGTCCTATTTCTCTCTCCCGGAAGCGACGCCGCCCGCCCCGCGTCTTCTGGACCTCGTCCGCAAGCGCATCCGCTACAAGCACTACAGTCTGCGCACCGAACAGGCGTACGTGGACTGGATTCGACGCTTCATTCGCCATAACGGCAACCGCCATCCGTCGGATCTCGACCACGAGGACGTTGTCGGTTTCCTCACCCATCTCGCGACCGAACTGAACGTCGCTTCGTCGACACAGAACCAGGCGCAAAGCGCGCTCCTCTTCCTCTATCGCGAAGTCCTCGCCCGCGAGTTGCCGCTACTCGCTGGTATCGCACGAGCAAAGGCCGCCACACGACTGCCCGTCGTACTAACACGCGATGAAGTAGCCAAAGTCCTCGCCGCGCTTCGCGGCACCCACCGGCTTTTCGGAGAGCTGCTCTACGGCAGCGGCATGCGGATCCTCGAAGGTGCTCGGCTGCGCGTGAAGGATCTCGACCTTGCGCGCCGCGAGATTCTCGTGCGCGACGGCAAGGGTGCGAAGGATCGCGTCACCGTCGTGCCCGATCGTTTGCTCGGTCCGCTTCGCCGGCATTTGCACGAGATCGAGCACCTGCATGGCGTCGATCTGCGCGATGGCTATGGGGCCGTGTGGCTGCCGACCGCACTCGCACGCAAGTATCCACGCGCCGCGCGCGAATGGTGCTGGCAATACGTGTTTCCTGCCGATCGACGATCGGTGGATCCGCGAACCGGAGAAATACGTCGTCACCACATGAGCGATCAGTCGTTCCAGCGGGCGATGCGCGAAGCGCTTCGTACATCGGGCATCGCGAAGGTCGCCACGCCGCACACGCTGCGCCATTCGTTCGCGACGCATCTGCTCGAAGCGGGTCACGACATCCGCACCGTCCAGGAGCTCCTCGGCCATGCCGACGTCAGTACGACGATGATTTACACGCATGTGCTGAACCGAGGCGGCCGCGGTGTAGTGAGCCCGCTCGATCGGCTCCTCATGCGAAGCCCAAGGCTCCCCGACGACGCATAGTCGAACCGCCGCGAATTCGAGTAAATTGCCGCACACCCGTCGGCGCTCGCATACCACGCCCGCATGACGCGAACGCACATTGCACGCGAACCATCGCGGAGCATCGGGCTCTCACGTCAATCGCATGAAGCTCCGCCCCGACCCGACCGTCACATGGTCCGACCTGCAGCGTGGCCAGCGCGCGCTCGTTCGCGACGCCGCATGGGCGAGCATCACCGGATCGCTGTACGGCGGCGTCATCCTCGTCGCTTTTGCGCTGGCGCTCGGCGCGGGGCCGTTCGTCATCGGCATGCTCGCTGCGATCCCGTTCATCGGACAGGCGGCGCAGCTTCCGGCGATTGCGCTGATCGAGCGCTTCCGTCAGCGCCGCAAGATCACGGTGCTGTCGGTCACCGTGTCGCGCGTGCTCATTCTGCTGCTCGCGCTCCTTCCGCTGATCGGCATGGTCGAAGGGCGGCTCACGCTGCTCCTCGTCGCGCAACTGACGATCACGATCCTCGGCTCGCTCGCCGGATGCGCGCTCAACTCGTGGCTGCATCAGTTGCTGCCGAGCAGCGGTCTTGGCGCGTTCTTCGCGAAACGTCTGTTCTGGGGAACGGCGTGCGCGTGTATCGGCACGCTCGCGGCCGGCCTTGTCGTCGATCTCTGGCCATACGGTGAGAAGCTGCAGGCCTATTCGGTCACGTTCGCCGCGGCGGGGCTGGCGGGTTTCGTCAGCACGTGGTTCCTGACGCGCGTGCCCGAGCCGATTATGGCGCAGGCGGGACCGCCCGCGTCGGTGATCAGCAAGATCGCCGCACCGTTTCGCGATGCGAACTTTCGGCGCGTCCTTCGCTACATCCTCGCATGGAATGCGGCGACGAACCTGGCCGCGCCGTTTCTCGCGGTGTACCTGATTCAGCAGATGCACTTTTCCCTCGGCACGGTGACCACACTCTGGGTCACGAGCCAGGTCGCGAATGCGGTCGTGCTCTACATCTGGGGCCGGCTATCGGATCGGCTGTCGAACAAGGCGGTGCTGAGGGTCGCGCTGCCGCTTTATTTCGCGTGCATGCTGGGCCTCGCGTTCGCGGCCATCCCGCGTGCGCGCGACATCGCGCTGCCGCTGCTCTACGTCGTTCACATCGCGATGGGCGCCGCAGCGGGCGGCATCGGCCTCGCGACGGGCAACATGAGCCTCAAGCTCGCGCCGCAGGGGCAGGGCACGGCTTACCTCGCGGCGACGAGTCTCGTCGCGTCGGTCACCGGCGGCATCGCTCCGCTGATCGGCGGCGCGCTTGCACACGTGTTCGAGGCAGGGGCTTTCTCCGTCGTCGTGCATTGGGCCTGGTCCGGTGCAGAGGGTGAGGCGACGGTCATCGGCTTCACGCGCTACCAGTTCCTGTTCCTGATCTCCGCGGCGCTCGGGCTTTACGTGCTGCATCGGCTTTCGCGCATTCGCGAAGGTGAGGAAATCAGCGAGCACGTCGTGATCCAACAGTTCGCGCTCGAGGCGATACGTACCGTGAATCAACTGTCAACGGTCGCGGGCCTGCTCGGCAACGTGTTCACATTCGGTCGCCTGATCGAGCGCCGGCTGCGCGAGCGCCGATCCGCGGTCGAAGGCGTCGACGATCTCGCGACCAACGCACCGCGCGCCTCGCGCGACGCCGATCAGCGCGAGCTCAATCCCAGCTCAGCGCCCCGCCCGTCTGGTACTCCGTGACGCGCGTCTCGAAGAAGTTCTTCTCCTTCTTGAGATCGATCATTTCGGCCATCCACGGGAACGGATTGTCGGCCTTGTCGAAGAGCGCGTCGACGCCGATCTGCTGGCAGCGCCGGTTCGCGATGAAGCGCAGGTACTCCTTGAACATCGGCGCATTGAGTCCCAGCACGCCGCGCGGCATCGTGTCCTCGGCGTAGGCGTACTCGAGGTCGACGCCTTTCTTGATGAGCGCGCGCACCTCGTCGCGGAACTGCGGCGTCCACAGATGCGGGTTCTCCATCTTGAGCGTGTTGACGAGATCGATGCCGAAGTTGCAATGCATCGACTCGTCGCGCAGGATGTACTGATACTGCTCGGAGGCGCCGGTCATCTTGTTCTGCCGTCCCATCGCGAGGATCTGCACGAAGCCGACGTAGAAGAACAACCCCTCCATGATGCAGGAGAACACGATCAGGCTCTTCAAAAGCTGCCGATCGGTCTCCGGCGTTCCCGTCTTGAACTGCGGATTGGTGAGCGTCTCGATGAACGGGATCAGGAACTCGTCCTTCTCGCGGATCGACTTCACCTCGTGGTACGCGTTGAAGATTTCCGCTTCGTCGAGGCCGAGGCTTTCGACGATGTACTGGTACGCATGCGTGTGGATCGCTTCCTCGAACGCCTGGCGCAGCAGGTATTGGCGGCATTCGGGGGCGGTGATGTGGCGATACGTCCCGAGGACGATGTTGTTAGCGGCGAGGCTGTCGGCGGTGACGAAAAAGCCGAGATTGCGCTTGACGATGAGCCGCTCGTCGTCGGTGAGGCCCGCGGGATTCTTCCAAAGCTCGATGTCCCGCTGCATGTTGATTTCCTGCGGCATCCAGTGATTGGCGCAGCCTGCGAGATACTTGTCCCACGCCCACTTGTACTTGAACGGCACGAGCTGATTGACGTCGGCCTGGCCGTTCAGCACGCGCTTGTCCTCGACGCGCACGCGGCGGAAGCCGGCGTCGTCGCGTTCGACGTCCGCATCACGCGCGGGCTTTGGCGTCGCGCGCGGCGGATGCGGCGCGGGCGTCGATCCCGCGATCGCGCGAGGTATCCCGGGCGATTTGGTTGCGGGCGGTGCGGTGAAATCGTCGTCGAAGCTCAACATATCAGGCTCTCCGGGATGCTCGTTATTCGTGTCGGTGCGTTTTCGTTCGTTTCGAAGAAGATCCCCCGACGCACGTGGTCGGGGGAGCTTTTTCAATGCATCGGCGTCAATTTGTCGTAGAGGAACTCCGGGGTGAAATCCTGGCCCTCGAGCCAGGCGATCGACGCGAGGCCATAGTCCAGATAGAACTGCGAAAAGCGATCGCGATCGCGCAGCGCCTCGAGCTCTTCGCCATGCAGCTCGTCCGCGAGATCGACGATGCCCTTGCGCCCGTCATTGAACTCGAGCCAGACCTTGTAGTCACCGAGCCAGCGTGCGTCCACGACGTGTCGGGGTGCGTACTCGTACCGGGCCAACAGGAACCTCCTTTCGCGAAGTAGATGGTTCGCACGATCGCTCGCGCGTTCGCGCCGCGAGGCGGGAACGGCGAACGGTCGCGTCACACCGGGAACCCCGTCCTGGGAAAGATCGGCGCGCGGCGCATGCATCGACCGCGCGCCCCCAGGAAAGCAACAGCGGGCCGTTACCGGCCCTTTCGGTCTTGCGGGTCCCTGGCGCGTCCACGCCAACTTCGCGTCCTGTCCGGGTTCGCGCGGGTCCGTCGTCCCGATGTCGCCGAGGCGTGCTCTTTTTGGCATCGCTTTCCGTCGCTTCATCGGTCACCGAATCTCGTCGGGCGCCGCCCCGGTCAGAATCCAACCGGCGACGACGTCCACCACCTGCTTTTCCTTGCCGTTGAATCGTGCTACGTGTTGCGCATCGTCGCTGTACGCAGGGTCACGATGCACTTGTCGCTCGTCGTGCAACGTCACGAGCGTTTTGCGGTTCCCTGCCTGCGCGAGCGATCGATGCGCGACGACGCTTTCCGCGCGATGTCGCACGGCGAGCACGCGCATCCGTTCTGACTTCTGCGGCTGGTCGAGCGCCTCGTCGACGCACGAGAGCAGCACGGCGCCTGCGAGATCGTCGATGGTCGCGGTCGCGACAGCCGCCGACAGCGCGCCGTTGTTGAGGCCGAGCACCCACGTATGCGCCTGCGGCCACTGCCGTTTCGTCCATCGCACCGCATGCTGCATGTCGGCGACGTGGTCGTCGGACAATCGCCATGCGCGATCCATCACCGGCCGGTCGGACGGCGGCGAAAGCGCGACGACGGCGCCGTCGATCGCATTCGCCAGTCGTTGGCGTTGCGAGAGCGCAAGCGCACCTTCGACGCGAGGCACGCCGTCGTGCACGGTGATGGCGAAACCACCGCCCCCGCCACCGAGCACGATCACCGCGTGGCGGCGATCCTCGGTGCGCACGGCGCTCTCGGTGACGAGGAGCATTTCGCGCACGCCCGGGCGCGATTCGAGCACCTGCACGCGCTCGCGCAGCGCATCCGATGGTTCCGCATCGGGAGCCATCGAGATCGCGAGCGCGGCGGTCACGGCAGCGCCTAGTGCCACGCGTCGGAGCTCATGCTGCCGCAGTCCCTCGGCAACTGATCGTCTTCATTGGCACGCTTCGCAGCTCGGGTTGTCGATCGCGCAGAATTTCGGCTCGGCTTCGCCGGGCGCCGAATGCTTCGCGACA